>CAINGU010000020.1 GCA_903848645.1 uncultured cyanobacterium
ATAATTTTGAAGTGGCTAAACTCAAAAATTAAAAGTTGCACCTTTTCAACTCAAGTAGCTATACATATCAAGGTACGCTTAAACGAATTAGTAACTATGTTTATGTTTATTGGTAGTATGTATGTATTGGTTGCTTACTCAATTTACCCGTGCTACATTTGGTCAGTGAGTAAATATTGAGTAACTGCGCTAGTTCCGAAAGGAGTGAATGGTGAGAGTCCTTTTATAGAAGCAACTATTAAAAATGCGGATAAAAGGACTTGAACCTTCACTCCTTTCGGAACTAGAACCTAAATCTAGCGCGTCTGCCAATTTCGCCATATCCGCACGAATACCTTATAATAACATAAGAAATTATTGATGGCAATAGGTAAAAATGCAAAATTTAAAATTAGAGTATGGGGGGTTGATGATTTCTCCCCAAGTCCCCAATCCTCTACATCACAGCTACACGAGGTAGACGATGTTTGAAGCCGCAGAGAATTTCCCAAGAAATGGTGTTGAGGATATTTGCCCAATCATCAGCAGAGATTCGTTCTTTTCCCTGTTCTCCTAGCAAAGTGACGATTTCCCCTTCTTGCAAATCGGGTATAGCACTCACATCTAACATGATTTGATCCATGGTAATTGCGCCAATTTGCGGTACACGTTGCCCACGGATTAACACCTGCATTTGGTTAGAAAGATGACGAGGAACTCCGTCTGCATAACCAATGCCAACTACAGCCAGACGCATTTCCTCAGTAGCAGTAAAATGATGCCCATAGCTAACTCCAGTTCCTGCGGCTATGGTTTTCACTTGGGTAACTCTGGCTTTGAGTTGTAAAACGGGTTGCAGTTTGATGTGATTTTGTAAGTGAGTAGCAGGATAAAGCCCATAAATAGCTAAACCTACACGCACCATATCATAGTGTAATCTTGAATCTCCAAGGGTAGCGGCTGAGTTGGCTAAATGTAAACTGGGAATTTTGATCCCTTTAGTTTTAATCTGTGCAATTGCTTCTTCAAACCGTCTATGCTGTTCTACCATCACCGTAGCATCAGGACTATCTGCTGTTGCTAAGTGAGAATAAATACTTGCAAGATCTAAGTGAGGTAATCCTTGTACCAACTGCACAAACTCTGCTGCTTGTTGCCAATTAGTGCCTAGTCTAGACATTCCCGTATCTAATTTGATGTGTACAGGTAAAGAAGAATTATAATTAATGGCTTCTAATGTGTTAGAAAATTCTAAAGCTTGCTTAGGACTACATAATGTTGGCTGAAGTTGCCAATGAGCGATCGCTTGAATTTGTTCTGGTGTGTTGGTTGCCCCTAAAATTAGAATCGGGGCTTTAATGCCATCTTCCCGTAGTTGAATACCTTCGGGAACAGTCGCTACACCTAACCAACTAGCACCCGCTTCTAAAGCAGTTTTAGCAACTGCTACAGATCCATGTCCATAGGCATCAGCTTTGACAACTGCCATTAATTCCGTACACGGGGATAAAAACTTTACCAATTGCTGGACATTATGAGACAACGCCCCTAAATCAATTTCTACCCAAGCCCGCTGGGAAAACCAGGCATAAGTATCACGTTCCTGATGATCAGCAAAAATTGGGGTTTGTTTGCGACTTAACATTACACTCCACTCCTATCACACCACCGAAAAGCTTCTCACATCCCCTAGAAGCCCTGTCACCTTAATCAGGAAGTTTAACTTTGATCCGGTAATTTATACAAGATAGTAGCACGAGCAATATTAATGTATCCGCATATCCAACACTTTTTGATTATTTTATGATAGTTCTTCCTTATCAATTTCATGATAACAAATTTAAAACCAAACGTCAACCCCTAAATACTCTTTTATGGCGATTTTGTTCTCAAGTTTAGGAAAATGATCCCGGACTTCTGGAAAAGTTGGGGATTTGAGTCCAGAAAGAAAGTATAAATTATTCTCATACCCCCAACAGAGTGTATTTGTGTTAATATATGTAAAACTAATACCTTGAGCGCAGATTCATGAGGAAGGTTTTAGTCCTGAACGCCTCTTACGAACCGCTCAACATCACCAGTTGGCGACGAGCCACCGTGTTGTTGATTAAAGGCAAGGCTGAACGCTTAGAATACAACGGTAAATTCCTTTACTCGGATTTTCCGTTACCGACCGTGATCCGGTTGCGTCATTATGTCCGCGTTCCTTATATGGAAATTCCTCTGACTCGACGAAATATCTTGCATCGTGATAGCCATACTTGTCAATACTGTGGTCACACGGGAGACGGGTTAACTCTAGATCATGTGATGCCAAGATCACGAGGAGGGGGAGATACTTGGGAAAATATTGTCACTGCTTGTGTACGCTGCAATATTAAAAAAGGCTGTCGTACACCCCAAGAAGCCCGAATGCCTTTGCGCCATTTACCCCGTCAACCTTACAGCAGCCTCTACTTTGAGGTAACAAAGCATCTAAAAAGTGGACTTCACCAGGAGTGGCAAAAGTATGTCATAGGTCTTTGACATTACACATAATTAACTACAAAAACTCAGGAAAAATTGCACCTGTGGATATAACTGTTTGGCTAATTAAAAGTCAATGACAGTAACTACAAGTAGGGTTTTCGCTTGTGTTGGGTTAGTGATGACTACAGCTTATGGCAAATTTGCAATAAGCTGATATTTTCATGTCCGCAGTATCTGACAACATCAATGGACAGAATTGGCGTGGTGCTGCAAAAAAACGACATTATAGATAGTTTTTGTTCTTAACTGATAATTTGTTACAATTACAAGTAAATGATTTGCCACCAAGCAATTGAGATATCAATTTGCACACAGAATATCCAAGATAACACAAGTCAAATAAATATTCAAGATAATTATCAAATTTTTTTCATAAAAGTCTGCATATTTGTTTAGACAAAGCCGCAAATTATGAGGTGGTATATATTTCCAGAAGTAAAGCGTACTTGATTTTCAGCATCTCTGTAGCACTTTAGGTGGATGCAATAGATCCTTGACTCATGCTATTGACAAAAAATAAACTACCCTACACAGTGCCACAATTAGTTTTAGATTATTGTCAAGTCTTATGTAGCTTCATAGGCGCATAAGTGCTTGAATTGTATCTACATAAATAGTACCAATTCCACGCTTAAAAATACAGTTCCTTATGTACGTGAATTATCCGGCTTCTCAATTTGATAGTTTATCATTGACCACAGATCCGCATCCAGAGGAAGTAGAAATAGAGAAAGAGTTAATTGAACTTCCACCTTTAACCCGGACTTCTTTACCATCCTCTAATGGTGATGGAGGTATTTATTTAGCCCAACGTGGTAATTCTCTGGCTACTCAGAAATCAGAAGAATTAAAAAAAACTCTACTGGGACACCGACATGAGCGTCAGTTAGTGATTTTACAGGATTTTCCTGATCCTGATGCTCTTTCTTGTGCGTGGTCTTACCAATTAATTGCCCAACAGTATGATATCAAGTGTGATATTATTTACGCGGGAACTTTAAGCCATCAGGAAAATATTGCTTTAGTTAAGCTGACTAATTTACCTGCTCAACGCTGGACAATGCAAACCTTAAAAAATAAGGATTTGTCATCTTATCAAGGGTTTGTGTTAATTGACAACCAGGGAACTACGTCTCAATTATTACCAGCAATCCAACAAGCGGGAATTCCCCTGATAGTGCTGGTGGATCATCATAGTTTACAAGGGGAACTCAAGTCAGAATTTGCTGATGTTCGTCCTTATGTACGAGCCACAGCCACAATTTTTACTCAATACTTACAATCAGGGTTACTAACTTTAGATAACAGCATTAGCCAGCACGTTAAATGTGCTACAGCTTTAATGCACGGTTTGCGCTCAGATACAAATCGGTTAATGCAAGCCCAAGAAGAAGATTTTATGGCTGCTGGGTATTTGAGCAGATTTTATGATGCTCAGTTACTAAATGCTATTTTACAAGCAAATCGTTCTAAGCGGGTGATGGATGTGATCGAGCGATCGCTTAAAAACCGCATCGTTCAAAATAACTTTTCTATAGCTGGTGTTGGTTACTTGCGCTATGATGACCGGGATGCAATTCCCCAAGCCGCTGATTTTCTGGTTACGGAAGAAAATGTGCATACCGCAGTAGTTTATGGAATTGTTCATGATGAAGATGACGAACTAGAAGTAGTGATAGGTTCTCTGAGAACCACAAAACTTACCTTAGATCCTGATGAATTTATTAAAGAAGCCTTTGGACAAGATAGCGCCGGGCGGTTTTTTGGTGGGGGGAGGACGGGTGCGGGAGGCTTTGAAATTCCCATGGGTTTCTTATCTGGTGGTAATGAAAATTCGGCTTATGCCAAAATCAAATGGGAAGTTTTTGATGCACAAATCAAACAGAAATTATTGAGATTGGTGAATCCTAGAGATAATCCAATTTAGTCTTAAATCGGATTTAAAGACTTGATTAATTTAGGGTTTAGCAATGCTGAACCCATGCAAATGAATTTAGCTTTTGCTGTCAAAGAAGCAGGTATAAATTTGGTACAATTTAGAAATATATCCAAGATTTGTTGAAGGTGCTTATAAGTTTGTTAAGTTATAATCAAGAGATGCACTGGGAATGCCAATAATACCTTTTGAATTTCTCATTCCCAGACGGCCTGTTTCATTACAAGCAAAACCAAAAGGACTGAATGAATGGAAAACTTTTGTTCGTTCTGAAGCCGAAAAGTTTTGGAAAGGTGACAGTTCAATTAAAGGATCTTATCTACAGCTTACGCTAGTTTACATTTGTAGTGATGATTCTCCACCTGATACTGATAACATTATCAAACCAATACAGGATGCACTTATAGGCTTAGTTTATGAAGATGATAATTTAGTATTAGATGTAGATAGTCATCGTCGGTTTATGTCAGATCCGATTGATACTACAAATCTACCTTCTTTATTACAGCAAGGTGTGTTCACACGTCAAGAGTGTGTTTATGTAAAAGTGAGTGAATCTCAACCATTGGAAAAATATTTATGATTATTAACAACACTAAAACTCTACATCATGATAAGGTCAAATCTCTAGCAGAGAAGTATGTTAATGAAGGATTTGACGTTGTGATTGAACCCAAAATGAATCAATTACAATTACCCTTCAATTTAGGTAACTATCAGCCGGATATTATTGCTACCAAAAATAACTCAGGTTTGGTAATTGATGTGAAGACCAGCACCAACCGAGTTTCTGTGGAGAATTTACAAGCTATATCTGAGGAAATTAGCAGACATCCAGACTGGCGTTTTTTATTGGTGACACTTGAAGATATAGAAGCCGAATCGTTACCTGGAACATCTGAAGAACTGCCTTCCTGGGAAGAACTAATTGACCATTTTAGTCAAGTTGGGAAGCTTATTAAAAATAATGATATTGAACCTGCTTTTTTGTTTCTTTGGAGTGTTTTTGAGGGGGCATTAAGAAAAAAAGCAGTTGATGTATCAATTCCTATTGAACGTTTACCAGCAATAAAATTGCTAAGATCAATGTACTCTTTGGGAGAGTTATCAATTTCTGAATTTGACATTATTCAAGCTTGTCTTGAAGAGCGAAATCGCATGGCTCATGGATACATTCAAAAGCTAAATTTGGAGGTTTTAGCTAACTTTGTAAAGTTGGTTGTTGTGTTATTGTGTGAATGGATTCCTGACATATATATAAGCCTTTTAAGCCAAACAGTGGCTAGTATGAAAAGAAGTTTTAATGAAACCAAAGCACAAGAATATCAGAAATGCCTGGAAATAGTTGCTTCTGTATTACAAGACGTACCAACAGAAACAAAGGATAGAACACTGGCAGCTATTAAGGAGATTTCGGAACAAGAAGGATTAACTACTAATTTCAATGATCTTCAACTCATAGTTTATGAATATTGCGATATTTCTACTGAATCTAATAATCAACAGATAAACAAAAATAAAATAGTTTTAGATGATAACGCACAAATAGCACTTGATGCCTTACCAACTCAAGAGAAAGAAAAAATTAGTCATGCTATTAGTTATCTAGAAAAATTTCCTAATTGTTCAGAAATGGAAGTTTCTAAACTGGATTCAATTTCAGGTAATTTTATTGCAAAGTCAGGAATATATAGAATCATTTTTGAAGTTCAATCTGAAAAAGTAACTATTGTTGATATAGTTAATTATAACCGGATTGAAATGGCGTTTAAATAAAGTTTTAGTAGACTCATGCAAAGTAATTTGCATAACATTTGATCAATTAGCTAGAGATATGAGAGATAGACTTTCACTGTATCCGCTGATTTATGAAGCTTCAACTTTACTTTTAGAAATCCTCAGAGTTAGAATTGCTAAACTGCTGACTCTTGCGCTCTTCTTTGCTTCTTTGTGTCTTTGCGCGAAACAAAAAATAATATAAAAACATCAAACTAAAAACATGGAACTATACTTAATTCGTCATGGTATTGCCGAAGAACATCAACCAAACCTAAAAGACGAAGAACGACAACTGACCCCAGAAGGACGACAAAAAACCGAGAAAATAGCTCAAAAATTACTAAAGCTAGAATTACATTTTGATCTAATTCTTACCAGTCCCCTAGTCCGCGCTTACCAAACAGCAGAAATACTCATTGCTGCTGGATTAAGTTCTCAGTTAGAAGCATCGCATCATCTTAACTTTGATGGTAATATTCAAAATTGGCTGCAAGAATGGCTTGAACCCAGAAATTATCCCCAGAAAACCCGACTAGCATTGGTAGGTCACGAGCCTAATTTAAGCCATTGGGCAGAAATTCTCCTGTGGGGAGAAGCAAAAGAGAGCCTCATCCTCAAAAAAGCAGGTATGATGGGAATAAAACTACCAGATGATGGTTCAGCTTGGGGTCGTAGTCAAATGTTTTGGTTGACACCACCCAAGTACCTGCTATAACAGTTGTTACATCTGCAACTGTTGTGGTGAAAATAGTCTCTGGTAAGTTAACGTAAGCAGATATTTTACAAAGTAAATGGTGTTGCCATGACGGTATGCGAATACAAGCCTGGTTTAGAAGGCATTCCCGCAGCCCAGTCGAGTATTAGTCATGTAGACGGGCAGAAAGGAATTCTAGAATATCGTGGTATCAGGATTGAGGAATTAGCCGAAAAAAGTACATTCCTAGAAACTGCATATCTGTTAATTTGGGGTGAGTTACCAACCAAAGAAGAACTAAAAGCATTTGAGCATGAAGTTCTCTTTCACAGACGCATCAAATACCGCATTCGGGACATGATGAAATGTTTCCCTGAAAGTGGTCATCCCATGGATGCTCTTCAAGCTTCTGCTGCTGCTTTAGGTTTATTTTATTCTCTTCGGGACTTACATAATCCTGTCTATATTCGAACTGCTGCTGTGCGTTTAATAGCCACTATTCCCACAATGGTAGCAGCGTTCCAGTTAATGCGAGAAGGTAATGATCCCGTTAAGCCTAGAGATGATTTAGGTTATGCTGCTAACTTTCTGTATATGCTTAATGAGAAAGAACCTGATCCTTTAGCTGCCAAAATATTTGATATCTGCTTAATTCTTCATGTTGAGCATACAATGAATGCTTCTACCTTTAGTGCTAGGGTAACAGCTTCTACCTTAACCGATCCCTATGCGGTAGTTGCTAGTGCTGTAGGTACTTTAGGCGGTCCACTGCATGGGGGAGCGAATGAAGAAGTAATTCAGATGTTAGAAGACATCGGTTCTGTAAAGAATGTTGTCCCTTATGTGGATGATCTTCTGCAACGCAAAGCCAAAATTATGGGCTTTGGGCATCGTGTTTACAAAGTCAAAGACCCCCGCGCGACAATCTTACAAGGCTTGGCAGAGCAGTTGTTTGAGAAGTTTGGCTATGACGAATATTATGAAATTGCCCTAGAAATGGAACGGGTAGTTTCCGAAAAACTGGGTGGCAAAGGGATTTATCCTAATGTTGACTTTTATTCCGGTTTAGTGTATAGGAAAATGGGAATTCCTACAGACTTATTTACACCAGTATTTGCGATCGCTCGTGTAGCTGGTTGGTTAGCACACTGGAAAGAACAACTGGTAGAAAACCGGATTTTCCGTCCTACCCAAATTTACAACGGTCGTCACGAAATCGCTTACACTCCCATTGAGCAACGTTAACTATGACAGTGGACAAGGTGGTTAGGACATTCTGAAAATCTCGAAGTCAGCAATGACAAGGTTTTTACTGTTGCCTCTTGCCTGTTGCTACAACAAATAACTCAACTCTAGATTTTGGATGTTCAATTCAAGTCCTCTAGTGGACAGATTGATAACTGTCATATCTGCCATTGAGGCTTGTAGTCCAAAATCATAACCCGCTAAAATTGGCAAATTTACAACAGCAGCCAGTTTTGGAAAATCAGACAATTTGGATACAGTAGATAACCGTTACCAACCTGGAAGCGGCTAATTTGTCTTGTTTGATCACTTAATGGGTAAACTTTTGCCCATTTCCCCACTCACCAATCATTAATTTCCAATCCCAACCATAAGCAGAAGTTGTCTCTTGAGTCTGATGGTGAAAACCATCCAAGGATATACTAAACTCATGAATTGGCAAATGTATTGAACTCCAATCAAGCATCATCTCAGCAGAGATTATTACTAAAGCTGAAGATGGGAATAACTGATTTCATACTTTATAGTTCATCAGCACGTTGACTTAAAGAGCAGCAAACATGAATCCAGGAATTGACCTCCAAGGAACTTTTATTCAATCTGTCAAGGACTTAGGCGTACCTCCAGGAGCAGCCAAAGCCCTATGGATGCCATTACCAATGGTATTGATGCTGATTGGGGCTACAGTAGGCGTACTAGTTGCCACATGGCTAGAACGGAAAATTTCTGCGGCGGCACAGCAACGGATTGGTCCTGAATATCAAGGGCCTTTTGGATTGTTAGTGCCTGTGGCAGATGGTCTGAAGCTGGTATTTAAAGAAGATATCATCCCAGCTAAAGCAGATCCTTGGCTATTTACCATTGGTCCAATTATTGTCGTTTTACCAGTATTTCTGTCTTATTTAATTGTGCCATTTGGACAGAATATCATCATTGCTAACGTCGGCATGGGCGTATTCTTATGGATTGCATTATCCAGCATTCAGCCCATTGGTTTATTAATGGCAGGCTATGCCTCTAATAATAAATACGCCTTGTTGGGAGGTTTACGGGCAGCAGCGCAGTCCATCAGTTATGAAATTCCCTTAGCATTGAGTGTACTAGCGATCGCCATGATGTCCAACAGTCTTAGCACCGTTGACATCGTGAATCAGCAATCTAATTTTGGCATTTTAGGCTGGAACATTTGGCGACAACCATTAGGTTTTATGATCTTTTGGATAGCCGCCCTAGCAGAATGTGAACGCCTACCCTTCGACTTACCAGAAGCAGAAGAAGAACTAGTAGCAGGGTATCAAACCGAATATTCAGGGATGAAATTCGCCCTCTTTTACCTCAGTTCCTACATCAACCTGGTACTTTCTGCCTTATTAGTAGCAATTTTGTACCTTGGTGGTTGGCATTGTCCCATACCCCTTGACATGATCACTGGTTGGTTAGGAGTCAGTGAAAGTGACCCAGCAATTCAGGTGGTAACAGCGGTTACAGGTATTACCATGACCGTAATTAAAGCCTACCTACTCGTATTTCTGGCCATTCTCATTCGTTGGACAGTACCACGGGTAAGGATTGACCAATTGCTAGACTTAGGATGGAAATTCCTCTTACCAATAGGCTTGGTAAATCTTCTATTAACCGCAGCCTTCAAACTAGCCTTTCCCTTCGCATTCGGTGGGTAAAGGAATTTTAGATTTTAGATTTTAGATTTTGGATTGAATCTGAAATCTAAAATTCAAAATCCAAAATCCAAAATCGTAAAGAGTAGAGTCATAAACAATGTTAAAGTTCCTCAAACAAGTTGGTGATTACGCCAAAGAAGCAATACAAGCAGGTCGTTACATAGGTCAAGGATTAGCCGTCACCTTTGACCACATGAGCCGGCGACCCGTTACCGTCCAATATCCCTACGAAAAATTAATTCCTGGTGAAAGATTTCGCGGGCGCATTCACTATGAATTTGACAAGTGTATTGCTTGTGAAGTTTGTGTACGCGTATGTCCCATTAATCTTCCTGTAGTTGACTGGGAAATGGACAAAGGCACGAAAAAGAAAAAGCTCAAACACTACAGTATTGATTTTGGAGTTTGTATCTTCTGCGGTAACTGTGTGGAATACTGTCCCACCAACTGTTTATCCATGACAGAAGAATACGAACTAGCTACTTATGATCGCCATGAACTTAATTACGATAGCGTAGCTCTGGGACGTTTGCCCTATAAAGTCACAAATGATCCAATGGTGACACCATTGAGGGAACTTGTTTACCTACCTAAAGGCGTAATGGACCCCCACGGAGTACCTGCCGATGCCCCCCGCGCTGGTTCTCGTCCAGAAGACCTAGTAGAAAGTGGTAATGGGTAACAGGTAATGGGTAATAGGTAATGGGGAATCAAAAATTTTTTCCAATTACCAATTACTAGTCAGCATTTATTAAACATCAATAAGGACAGAAAACAGTGAATCTAGCCGAAGGAGTACAGTCTGTATCACTTGGCATTCTTGGTGTAATGATGATTGGGACAGCACTGGGTGTGGTGCTATTCTCTAACATTGTTTATTCCGCCTTTTTGCTGGGAGGAGTATTTATCAGCATGGCGGGAATATACCTGTTGCTAAATGGT
Source organism: uncultured cyanobacterium (assembly GCA_903848645.1). Classification (GTDB taxonomy): domain Bacteria; phylum Cyanobacteriota; class Cyanobacteriia; order Cyanobacteriales; family Nostocaceae; genus Dolichospermum. Next base: position 10,784 of record CAINGU010000020.1, read on the forward strand.
GATTTTGTCGCATCAGCACAAATACTAATTTATGTTGGTGCAATTAACGTTTTAATTCTGTTTGCCATCATGTTGGTAAACAAAAGACAGGATTTTTCACCATTACCTAGTGCGGGATTACGGAAAGTATTTACAGCTTTAGTCAGTTTTGGACTATTTGCGCTTTTAAGTACAATGGTATTAGCTACGCCTTGGGCTTATACAACTAATCCCGTAGTTAGTCAAAATTCCATCATTGTCATTGGTGAGCATTTCTTTAGCGACTTTTTGCTACCCTTTGAGTTAGCTTCTGTCCTGTTGCTAATAGCGATGGTAGGGGCAATTATTTTGGCGCGTCGGGAATATCTACCTGACCAAGTACCAACTTCTGACCTACAACAAACAATTTTAACCCTACCAGAACGCCCCAAAGAACTCATCAGCACTGGTAGCAGTTCTGACAACTAACAACGGACAACTGACAATCATGCAACTCCAATACTTTTTATTACTAGCCGCAGCTTTGTTTTGCATTGGTATTTATGGTTTAATTACCAGTCGCAACGCAGTGCGGGTACTTATGTCAATTGAGTTATTGCTAAATGCCGTTAATTTAAATTTAATGGCATTTTCCAACTTCATTGATTCAGCCTTAATTAAGGGTCAGGTTTTCACAGTTTTCGTGATTACCGTGGCAGCTGCAGAAGCGGCGGTAGGGTTGGCGATCGTTCTAACTATTTATCGCAACCGTGATACCGTTGACATGGAGCAGTTTAATCTCCTGAAGTGGTAATAGTGCGTGCAACTCAAGCAAGTAATCATTGCGTATAAAGCGCGAGATCCCCAGAGTAAAAGCTGGGCTGAACTCTGTGCTAAACAACTAGAAAATCGTCAGTGCCAAGTATTGATGGGACCTAGTGGGCCAAAAGATAACCCCTATCCGGTTTTTTTGGCCTCTGCTAATCAACCAATTGATCTAGCTTTGGTACTTGGTGGTGATGGTACTGTCTTAACCGGTGCTAGGCATTTAGCCCCAGCCGGTATTCCCATTCTCGGAGTGAATGTAGGCGGCCATTTGGGGTTTTTAACTGAGTCAGTAGATGAGTTTCAAGATCCAGAAATAGTTTGGGACAGGCTGTTAGAAGATCGTTATGCTATTCAACGGCGGATGATGTTACAAGCAGCGGTATATGAGGGAACTGGCTCAAATTTAGAACCTGTGACGGAAAGTTATTTGGCTTTAAATGAGTTTTGTGTCAAACCCGCTTCTGCTGACAGAATGATTACCTCAATTCTGGAAATGGAAATTGATGGTGAAATAGTAGATCAATATGTGGGAGACGGGTTAATTATCTCTACTCCCACAGGTTCTACTGGTTATACTGTTTCTGCCAGCGGACCAATTATGCACGATGGTATGGAAGCAATTACCATCACTCCCATTTGTCCCATGAGTCTTTCTAGTCGTCCTCTGGTTTTACCCCCTGGTTCTGTGGTCAGTATTTGGCCGTTGGGAGATTACGATTTAAGTACAAAACTGTGGATGGATGGTGTGTTATCTACTTCCATTTGGCCAGGACACCGGGTTGATGTACGAATGGCTGATTGTCGCGCTAAGTTTATTGTATTGCGGGCAAATAATTCATATTATCAAACATTACGTGAGAAGTTACTTTGGGCTGGTACAAGAGTTCGCTACAACAATAATCACCGCAATTGATTTTTATGTATCTTTTCTAAACATTGCCCCAGTAAGTCCGTAATAGTAAATTCATCTTTGCCCCCAATTTTAATATATTTGGGGGTTTTTAATGTATATTCTTACTGACAATTGAAAGTATGAACTGGGTGAATTTGTATCTTATCACCAGATTTTTTGAGCAGTTAAGCTCATAATGAAAAGAATGTAATAACCAGAATAACCAGATCCCCCACTTCTTTAAGAAGTCGGGGATATACATCCTAGCCCTATTTAGGAAAACAGATGGAACTTTCTTATCGCTACAATAATTATCAACTCTATCCTCCTGATTTTCCCATTTTGCAAACTGATAAATATATCCTGCGTTTAGCTGCAAATGTAGAAGAACTAGAATCTATTTTTAAGTTGCGATTTGAAGTATTTAATTTGGAACTTGGTTTAGGATTACCTAATGCTAATATTTACCAAATGGATCAAGATAAATTTGATCAAGTTTGTCATCATTTATTACTTATTTCTAAAAGTACGGGTGAAACAATTGGTACTTATAGAATGCAAACTTATACCATGGCTGCTCAATATCTAGGATTTGATGCGGCTGATATATTTAATCTTCACGGTATTCCTGATGCTGTTCTTCAATCTTCTGTTGAGGTGGGACGTGCTTGTATAGCCAAAAAGTACCGCAATAGTCATACCCTATTATTACTGTGGAAAGGATTAGCTAATTATTTAATCTGGACTAGAAAACAATATTTTTTTGGCTGTGCATCATTACTTACACAATCTCACTGGGAGGCAGCTTGTACTTTTAATTATTTAAAACAAAACAATTTTATACATCCTTATATTTTAGTATCTCCCCATTCAGAATATTTAATAGAACTACTACAAAATTATCCAGAGAAGTCTAATATATCAATTCCTAATATTTTTCAGGCCTATCTAAATATTGGTGCTAAAGTATGCAGTTTACCAGCTATTGATAAACAATTTAAAACTATTGATTTTTTGGTTATTTCTAATCTTGCTGATTTTGCTAGATGGGATTATAGCAGGAGTTAGAAGTTAGAAGTCAGGAGTTAGGAGCAAGAAGAAAGAAGAAAGGAGTTCTATGAGAGAATGGGGAGCATCAAGAACATGAACTAAATTGAACAGAGCATATTAATGGTAAGGTAACTATTACTGTTGTCCCTAATCCTATTTCGCTTTCCATTTCAATTTTACCTGCGTGCATATCTACGCATTTTTTCACAATAGCTAATCCTAATCCTGTTCCTTGAATATTTTGGACATTACTAGCACGGTAGAAATTTTGAAATAGATGTCCTTGATCTTTTGCCGGAATGCCAATTCCTTGATCTTGGATACGAAAAATAGCATTATGATCTTTACAGATGACATCAAAGTGAATTTTGCTATGGCTATGAGAATACTTGATGGCATTAGAAAGTAAATTACTGAGAATGCAGCTTAATAAATCTTCATCCATTTCTACTTGGGTACATTCTCCTTGGTAATTAAAAATAATTTCGTATTGGTTTTTCGTACTCAGTTGATTGATTTCTGTAATCTCTAGACAAAATTCTTCTAAATTCAGTTCTATTGGTTGATATTTAGTTTTCGCTGATTCAGCTTTATTGATAAATAAAATATCATCTAATAATTGTAGCATTTTATCAATAGCATTTTGAATTCTCAAAAAGTATTTTAATCGGCGTTCATCATTCAGGGTAGAACCGTGATATTCCAGGATTTCTACAGAACTTCTAATTATGGTCATCGGGGTGCGAAATTCATGAGATACCATAGCCACAAAGTTAGATTTGAGTTCATTTAATTCCTGTTCTCTAGCTAGTGCTTTACGAGTTTTTTCTTCACTTTCTCGCAGTTTATTTAGAATTTCTCCTCGTTCAATAGAATAGCGAATTGCTCGTTCTAATCTTGGCATTGTTATATCATCTTTAACAATGTAATCCTGTGCGCCTTGTGCCATGGCTTGTAGTGCCAAATCTTCACTATTTAAACCTGTCAAAACTACTACGGGAATATCTGGTACTGCTGCACGATATTCTTTTAGTGTTTCCAGTCCTATAGAATCTGGGAGGCTGAGGTCTAATAAGACAACATCGAACTTTCTATTATGATAATTTTCTTGTCGGGAATTAGGATTATTTAATTGCGAGTTATTTGTACTAATTTCAATAGCTTCTTCTAATTCTTCAACATGGGTGATATACCATTTTTGGGGATTGGCACGGGAAAATATCCGATTTAGCATAACGGCATCAGTCGGACTATCTTCTACTAATAAAATATGAATAGTTACTTGCTCCATAGTTAGGAATTATTTTATTATCTTGATCTGGAAATTTATAAATCTCATGTTTGCACGAGGATAATAATTTTAATCATTTCATCTGATGGTGATCTTTATAAGTAAAAAAATATTATTTTTTGTTAAGAATTCATACTAATTCTAGATCGTTAATTAATCAAATCTGGAGTTATAGGGAGTAATTTCCATTACTAATTACCAATTATCTATTATTAACCTAAATTTATATATACCCAAAAAATGCAAAAAATCGTCTAATTAGATACAATTTATAAATATTAGAGAAGCTTTGGAGAATAACGTGGTCTTATCAAAGGGCTTTGAGATTGAGATGTACACTGGCACGCCTCAAGGTGACATTGTAGGACTCTCAGATAAAATTATTAGGGATTTAGATGGCTTTATGCGAGAACCGGATAGCCGCAATGTAGAGTACATAACTCAGCCATCTACAAATTATGAAAATTTATTGTGCGCTTTACTACGTCCTAGACAAGAGTTGCGGAATTACCTCCAAAGCTTGGATAATTATACTTTGATACCGGGTAGTACATTATCTTTGCAAGGAAGCCAACACTTTTTGCGTTCTGACCCCAGTAATCCCTATCATGACTACATTGAACAAACCTATGGAACAAAAGTAGTTACTGCCAGTGTCCATATCAATATCGGCATTAGTGATCCAGAGGTATTAATGCGTGCCTGTCGGGTGATCAGAATGGAAGCACCCTTATTCCTCGCTATGAGTGCCTCATCTCCCTTCCTGGATGGTAAAACCACTGGTTATCATTCTACTCGCTGGGGAATATTCCCTCAAACCCCTGATCATGTCCCCTTATTTGCTAGTCATGCCGATCATATTCAATGGGTAAACGAACAGTTAGCGGCTGGGACAATGCAAAATGTGCGGCATTTATGGGTATCAGTGCGCCCAAATGGCGATCGCCGACCTTATGATTTAAATCGTCTGGAATTGCGAATTTGTGACTTAGTTACAGATCCTATTGCTTTGTTAGCTATGACTGCTTTATTAGAAGCGCGGTTAATCCAAATTATTAACAACCCGACTATTGATCCTTTAACTCAAAGTACATTTTCTCCTGAAGAACTGATTACCTTAACCATGAAAAACGAAATGGCTGCCGCAACTGATAGTCTTGATGCGAGATTGCAGCGATGGCAAGATGGTAGCAGCATTCTAGCTAGAGATTGGATAGCAGAAATGTATCAAGAAGTTTGGGGGATTGCCAAGCAACAGGGCTTTAGTTGTTTCCTATCCCCCGTGCAAAAAATCCTGCGGGAAGGTAATGAAGCCCAACAGTGGTTACAACTACACAAGGTCGGTGTTGATGTTCAGCGTGTAATTACTCAAGCGATTCTTGCTACCCAGGAACGAGAAACTGAACTAGAAAGTAAAATATGTTCATCTGTTAGGGAATAGGGACATACTTAACAATTCAAAATTAAAGACATTTGGAGTTGGGGATTTAAACCCCAACTCAACTGATACAGCAGATTTCGCAGAAATGAGGTACAACCTTGAATAATGAAACTCTTGTGGTGCTGGCATCTTGCCCGCTATGTGTACCTTAGAGGATGTTTTAAAAGTTTTTAATGTGTAAACAGACCCCTCTGGTAAACCTCTCCCCTGGTAGGGGAGAGGCTTTAAAACCTCCATTCCAGCTAACAAAAGTTTTTCCGCTTCCCTCTCCTAAGAGGAGAGGGTTAGGGAGAGGTAGGGAAGGGGGGTAGGAGGTTTTGGGAGATTATGGGTTTCATATAATACTTTATGGCTAACGCCACGCTTCGCTATCAAACACCCTCTTATAACAGCAGGAATCGCTGTAACTTATGGGTTTTCAAAAATGCCTTGATTGTTAGATTTATATGATTACACAAAACGCGAATTTTTAACCATACAACGGGCTATTTTTATTGCCAAATTGGCATTAAAAACCCTGGTAATTATTTATTCTCCTTTGCTGAAACTGAATCATAGAAAAGATTAATAGATAATTCATTGAAGTTAAATACTTAAGATATATCCATCTTGAATATTTAATGATAAATTTATTCAATGATAAATTGATCATCTCAAAATGAACAGCAAAACTAATTTATTGTTTTTAGTTAAATCAACAAAAAGCGTAAATGTTTCTAGCTGTGGTTTTACCATGCTGGAAATGTTAGTAGTTGTTTTCATAATCAGCATAGGATTAGGAATTGTCGCACCAACTTGGTTAGCTTTTGTCAATACTCGTCGCTTGAATGTTGCCCAAAATCAAGTTTATCAAGCTATGCGTGAAGCCCAACGCCAAGCCAGAAAAGAAAAATTGACTTACCATGCTAGTTTCCGGGAACAAAATAATATTCTCCAATGGGCTGTGCATCCGGCTACAATGAATCCATCTCATGCTAATTGGAATAATTTAGATCCCGCTGTGCAGTTAGTTGAAGCAGAATCTACATTAGACAAATTGCCTAATAATGTCAGACGAGTCCAGTTTGATTACATAGGTAGTGTCCCCCTAAGTCAATTAAGTAGAATCACCCTATCTAGTAAATCTAGTGGCAAGATAAAGCGTTGCGTTTTCGTTTCCACTATCTTAGGTGCAATGCGAACCGCTAAAGAAAATTCTAAACCTGACAAAACTGGTAAATACTGCTATTAATTTCATCATTGTTATTTAAGCAGTTGTTGGTCAGATGCAACATAATTAAGGGCTAAAAATCTCATAAGTGTCAACTTAACATAAAACCTCTAATCCAACCGGGAATGATAGCGTCGGGTGGTAAGCCATATTCCGACTTGAAAATCCCTATATATTGCATTTGATTCTATACTCAAGACGGCTTGATTGTTTGATTCTAAAGGTAGGGGTTTAGCACTGCTAAACCCCTACAAATCTAGGTTTTTTGTCATTTTGCAAAAGTTTATATCCCACCCATGTTTAGTATATTAATTAAAATTTGTTATATGCTTGATCAAGTTATTTTCGCTTTTGAACACAAAGATTATCAAACAGCAGCAAAATTACTCCAACAACTGCTCATAGAATCACCAGAAAATCCTTGGGTACAACTGTATTTTGGTAAATTGCAGGAAGTTTCTCAACAGCGACAGGAAGCTGAAAAAATATATCGCCAATTACTCCGCTTGACAACTCATAGTAAAATCATCTCCCAAGCACGTCAAGGTTTACAGAGATTAGAAGAAATTAAGCAAGAAGAAAAGCAAAGAGCAATCGCTAAAGCTACAGCCGCACCTAATCACAACGAACTGGGAATATTAGTTTTAGAACCCATTAATAACGAACTCAAAACCAGCGCAGCCAGAAATTTTGCCCAAATCATGCAGATAGACGCTTACACAGCAAGAGTGATATTACCTAGCCAAAATTGGCGAGTTTATCGCCTTGGTAAAGTAGGAGAATTAGCATTTTATGGCAGACAATTACAACAGGCAGGTATTCCCTGTTTCTGGGTAAAAATTCCCCAAATTCAACAAATTCAAGTATTTCAAGTTAAATATTTATCAGCAAATAAATCTCAAATCAAAGTCAGTTGTCAAAATGAAGCAAATCAAGTTGGTTCGATGACATTTGATTTATCAGAAGTTACTGCTAGAGTTGTGGGACTTTTACCAATTTTTGAAAAAGTTGTAGATATTAATGCTAGGGGTAAATTAGAACGCAAAGATAAAACTCAAGATTATGCTCAATTTTGTGATTTACACCTACCAAAAAGACGGAGTATTTTGCGAATTTATGATCAAGGATATGAATTCCAGAAAGGTTTAGAAATTAAACCCCAAACTCATCATAATACAATGAGAATCAATTGGAATAATTTAATGAAATGGGTCGAGCAGCAGTTACCTGAAGTTAAGCTTTGGTCTGACTTTCAGCCTTTTGCACAAACAGTTATAGACCAAACAGAAACCCTAAATCAAATTCCATCTCACATTAATTTATTTCGGCGAGAACAAAGTAATTGGGATGCAGCTTTTCATTTATATAGTGGGATTATCTTTACTAAAAATATTCAAGCTTGTATAATCTGATTTTTTCATTTTTAATTTTTCATTCCGCCCTGCGGTAATAGGTAATAGCCCAAATTAGCAACTATTACCCATTACCAAGAATTAAATTAATCCACTCATCAGCAACACGCGCTTAGTTTCACCGCCAAAAAGTGATCTCTGAGATGGATGGCATCAACCCGCGCCAAAGCATCTCCAAGGGCAACTCGCAGCGCGGTAAGATGGCACTTCACCATACCCTGCAAGCAAAACTGCAACGCGAGAATCGCTAATTTGGATTTCGACAGGCTGTGTCGCTTGCAGTTCACGACTCACCATTGCCTTGAGCCTCATTAAATTGCTTGTGAGAAGTACGCCGCAGATGAAACCACATATAAATTCCCGTAAAAAGTAAGATGAACAAGCCGATAGCATTCAGGAATGGATAAATGATTTCTAGATTAAGTGCGCCAAAATTTCCTTTGTGCCAATCTAATAACCAGTAAAACGCATCTTTTTTGCCTGCCAAATCAACGATCTGAAAAATAGTTCCTGTAATAGTTGTCAGCAATAAAGGCAACAACATAATGGGAGCAAGTATGCTGTGAAGATGGCTAATATATTGAAAATAGTGGCTATGATTTTTGGAGGTTGTCATACAGATTGTAGCTGGATTAACGTTTTTGTCCCGGCAGCATCACTAATCTGAACTGCTATCATCACACCGGTTGAGTTCTGTCCCGTTAAAACGTCCGTTAGTGAATCAATCGTGTGTCCGTATGTCATTTCATTTTTACCGACTTCGATAGATAAATTATCACCCTTCCCAGGGCGATCATAAATCATCGCCATCAAAGGTGCGTTCTGAATCAGTTCTTCGTCACCAAGTTCTGAATTGATGATTTCGATGGAAATACGCCGTCCACGATTATCATTTGAAAACTGATCAAAAAATTCACCCCATCGCTCACGCGGCACAGATTTGTTGATGTCAATTTTACTTAACATGATGATTCCTTTAAATATCAACGAACTTAAATATGTCCTAAACTAACACTGGTTACTATAAGTCATGCCTACACGGGCAGAATCCAGATGGTACGTGATTTGTAAAACTTTGATTTGATCTTAGTCCGCGCAGACGGACTTTGTTTGTGTAGGAGCGATTTATAATCGCCGGAAATTTTCCAAACATACTCTTAAACAGGGATTGATATGCTCATTCCATGACTAATTCTGTCTAGCATCTGCCTTGCCTGACTGACATCCTCGTCGCTGCCTGTCACAAGGATTATGAACTCGCCTGCTTGGATTTGAGTTTCGTACTTAAGTACCTCGTGCCTGGGGATTCCTATCCCTCCTAAAGCACCTGCGAGTCCTCCTACAGCAGCAGCACCAGCAGCACCAACAAGCGTTCCTTCCAACCAACCTGCCAGCACTCCAGCAATGGGGCCAGCAATGATGATCGGAGCTATTCCGGGAATAAATAACACTCCAGCCCCCGCTAAAATGCCAAATAAACCGCCGATGAAGCTACCCCAATAGCCACCTCCTGTGGCTCCAGCCTTGGCTGTATCTTTCCAGGTAAGAAATCCCCGGACGTGTTCAGTGGTTTGGTAGTCTTTACCAATAATCGAGAGCTTTTGCATATCGAAGCCTAATTTTTGCAGTTCCAATACAACTCTCTCTGCTTCTGTATGGGAAGGAAAATGAGCAACAACTGTATGGGTATATGTCATGAGTTTGTCTCCTTTATTTCTTTGTAGTTACCGCAGCGGCTTCGGCATCTAGTCTGGCGGTAATCGCTTCTAAGGTGGCTTTTTCAGCCTCTTCGAGGGTGGCAATGGCTAAGAATGTCACCGTAGCTGCATGATTCTCAGCTTTATCTGCCCGCTCTTCGAGTTTCTTGGCTTTGCGACTCGTTTTCCATTCCTCGACATGGGACTTCACTTCAGATTCTTTTTCCTCGAATTGAGCTTTAAGTTTTGCCCGGTACTCATCGAATTCTTTTTTCTTCGTGTCTAGCTTTGCTTTCGCTTCATCAAGTTGAGATTCAATCTCAATTTGAGTTTTTTTCGGTGCAGATTGAATACTTTCTCTTAGGGATTTTACCCGATCTTCAACTGCTTCTAAATTGTCATGAAGATTCTTGGTAAAGTTATCAATTGCAATACTCATGATAATTACTCTAGTATGTGGAATTTCTGAAATATGGCTATATTATCGTCAAGTTAAGATCGAATCTCAGCTTGAATTTTGTTTAGCTGCACATTTAATAATTGCAAATTTGTCCCCATATAACCTCTACCTTTTGAAGGTTTTAGGAGAAGTTATCCAATTTAAACAATTCATCCACTATTTAAAACATAATTTTTCCTTTAACGATTCCCATTTGCTACTCTCAGCAAGACTTTCACTACTATATTTAGGCAATATCATCACAGTTTTATGTGACAATTATCAACTGCAACCATAGTGAATCTTTGCTTAATTTTTTATGAATATCTTCAAGCTTAATCCTTTGGGAGTAGTCATCTAATTCATGATTTATAATTAGTTTTTTTGTAAAATTATACTTACAGCAGATTTCGCTCTAATGAGGTACAAACTTGAATTATGAAACTCTTGTAGTGCGGGCATCTTGCCCGCTATATATGTACCTCATAACACCGGAAAGTGCTGTATTTAGGGCTTGCTGATAGCGTAGCGTGGCGTAAGCCATATAACCCAAAAACCTAGATATATTAAGAGTTTCCGGGTTGAAAAAGGTGAATCAGGTGCAAGGAATAAGCGTAGAAACCATTAAAAACCTATCACTTTCCCAGATTCGAGACTATTCTTACTTCCTTCTAATTCTTCCTTCTGACTCCTGACTCCTGACTCCTGACTCCTGACTCCTGACTCCTGACTCCTGACTCCTAGCCATCACGACAAGACTTTTTCATCAAACCCTATTTATTTTCTAATATATTTCTCTCGATAATAGGTAATAGTCCCTATTAGCAACTATTACCCATTATCAAGAATCAAATTAACCCAATAAACCTTGGATTAATCCAGAATTACCTGTCAAGAAGAAAGCGACTACTGCGCCACCGATACCACCAATTAAGAAAGCACTGGCAAAATTATTCCAGCTTTCCTTAGAGTTAAAAGCATCAACAGGAGGATTGGGTACAGCAATACTAGCAAGAGCCTTATCAGGATTGCTGTTGGCATATAAGGATAGGCAGGCTGTCAAAATTACAACTAAACCAATACTACCCAACAAACCAGCTAAGTTAGCATTGGGGGCATTGCGTAAAGGACCTAATTTATCGAAAGGTCCAAATAACAAATAACCATGAGCCATACCAACTTCTAAGCCACGTCTAAAAGGATTTAGACCGGGGCGATAAGCTGGTAAGTTGCTAATAAACCACTTCACCAAAGGAGCGGAATTGATGGGGGTTTCTAGGTCGCCTTTTTGTGGATCACGTCCTGCTGCTATTGCCATAACTATTTTTAGATCCCTTGAATCACTAGGTGGGTTTTTGATGAGCTTACGGCTTGAGTCATGTTGTTTGCTCGGTTTTCAATTAGAAAAATGGCATTTTTAATGAAAATTAATTTTGCCACTTTCTAATTAAGAAAAGTATGAAACTCCCAAACAGTGGACAACATGACGAGTTTCATACATTAGTGAAGATTGCTAATTTGAGTGATATTTTCACCTAACTAGGTTTGATAACTCAATGAGACAATCTACAAGCAAAAGCTAAGTACATTAGCTTTTCTGAACCGGATTTTCAACCTATAGGGGGTGGAAAAGGAGGTCAGGGAAGAAGCGATTAAATTCAATCAAAATCCCGGCTGTGATTGTCAACCAGATAGTTGCTGCAACAGGAGCAGTGGAGATGAATGTAATCAAATAGTTGGTTTCGTTACCTTTTTCAGCCATGAATTTAGTCTCCAGAATGAGTAAGTGACAACAAATGAATTAACGTGGTGAAACGGTAATTTCTGAATCCTTCGCTGTTAACTCCCCAGAGAGCAATTCCTTGATTGCTGCTGCTGGCCAAGCAAAACCGGAGGTGATGATAGGTAGAGCAATACCCAAATCAATTTGGATTTCTTTTTGCTCTGCATCTGATCCTTTTTTGATTGCTTGTAGATAAGCACGGCCTACCCAACCAATCCAACCAGCAATGTAGAGGAAGAGAATACTAGGGATTAAAAAATCACCAGCATGATCAAGACGGCCATCTACAATCAAGTGAGGATAACCTTCTGGTCCACAGAGTGCCTGGGAATAACGTTCAAACCGCTTTTTACCTGATTCAGGGTCAGGGGTGGTGTTACGGGCATTTCGTGCTAGCTCTTGAAAGGCGGGAGAGTCTTTACAAGGGACAAGATTTGCGCCTAGTGCTTTAGCTTCAGGAGCAAAATTGAACCAAAGAGTAATCGCCAAAAGCAAAGCAAACAATCGTCTCATGGAGTTGTTTCCTTTTATTACAAAACGAGAAGTTTTTTGTACAAAACGAAGCGGCTTGTACAGTCTTTATTTTAGATAACTAGGAAGTTATCATACTCTTGGCTGGGAACTGAGTAAAGTTTAAGTCAACAAAAGTTAAAGCTTCTCAATCAAAAGATAGGGAAGAGGAGGGGTATAGGGGTGTAGCGGTGTAGGGGTATAGGGCTGTAGGGAAAATATGGGAGAATATATATATTATTCTGTTCCCTGTTCCCTGTTCCCTATGAATCTACTATGACAACCGTTTTAGCCATTGAAACCAGTTGTGATGAAACTGCTGTTGCAATTATTAAGAATCGTGAAGTGTGTAGCAGTATTATTACTTCACAAATTCCCGTTCATCAACAATATGGTGGGGTAGTGCCAGAGGTGGCCTCACGTCAGCATTTAGAAACGCTGAATTATGAAATAGAGCAAGCTATGGAGTCTAGTAATCTAGACTGGCATCAGATTGATGCGATAGCTGCCACCTGTGCGCCTGGACTGGTAGGGGCGTTGCTGGTGGGGTTAACAGCCGCCAAAACCCTGGCAATTGTCCATGATTTGCCTTTTTTGGGAGTGCATCACCTGGAAGGTCATATTTACGCGACTTACTTGAGCGAGCCAAGTTTAAATCCTCCCTTTCTTAGCTTACTTGTTTCCGGCGGTCATACAAGCTTGATTTATGTTAAAGATTATGGTATGTACGAAACTCTGGGAGAAACCCGTGATGATGCGGCGGGTGAGGCTTTTGACAAGGTGGCGCGGTTGTTAAAACTGGGTTATCCCGGTGGACCAATAATTGATAAATTGGCACAAACAGGTAATCCCCAAGCCTTTGCATTACCGGAAGGAAAAATTTCTTTACCAGGTGGGGGTTATCATCCTTATGATTATAGCTTTAGCGGATTAAAGACAGCAGTATTACGTTTAGTGCAGCAGTTGGAGAAAGAGGGAAAAGAAGTACCAATTGCCGATGTAGTGGCTAGTTTCCAGGATACTATAGCGCGATCGCTAACCAAAAGAGCGATCGCCTGCGCTCGTAACTATGGAGTAGATACCATTACGGTAGGTGGTGGTGTAGCTGCTAATAGTGGGCTGAGAAAGCATTTACAAGCAGCAGCCAGTAAAAATAATTTGCGGGTTCTTTTCCCCCCCTTAAAGTTTTGCACTGACAACGCCGCCATGATTGGCTGTGCCGCAGCCGAACACCTATCCCGTGGTCACACTTCCCCTCTCACATTAGGAGTACATTCTCGGCTCTCACTGAACCAAGTCATGCAGTTATACGAAAATTAATTTCCAGCCTCCTGACAACTGACAACTAACCACTGACAACTGACAACTGACCACCAACAATTGACCGAATATTTTCAGCTACAGCTTCTGGTTGCTCTAACATAGCCAGATGCCCACAATCGGGAATTTCAATCACATTATCGCCAACGTATTGGAAAAGCCAATGAAAACTCGCTAAATGGCGGATATATTTAGGTTCCATCACCTTATCGTCAGCACCAGCTAAAAAATACACTGGCTGCTTTAATTTAGATACTAATTGAGGTAAACAGTTAATTTCTTCTTCCGTAGTGGAGTCTAAAAGAGTTCCTAAAGCAGCTTCGGGATCAGCGACCATAAAATCAATTAGTCGTTGACGCGCCCAATATCGCTCTAAAGGATGCAATACACTAGCTTTAGTAAACAACAAATCAATCCAAGGCATTTGTGAAAGCCAACGGGGACGGACTTGTAAAAATTTCTGCCCTGCGGCACGGAATTGCTCAAATGCTTCCTTGAGATAAATCCCACCACCGGCATTCACACAAATTACGCCTTGGATACAATCAGGTAGTTGAGCCGCTGTCCATAAAGCAATAGTGCCACCCAAAGAATGACCTATTAACCAAGCACTAGAAATATTCAAGTGTTGGAGAAGAACAGCTAAATCCTGAGCATAAGCAGATGGAGAATATAGAGAATCCAAGGACGAACTAAGCATACTAGAGTCTGTGTAAGTCAGTTCTATATCTAATGTCACCTGGGATTGTGATTCACCAAAGCCTCGTAAATCATAAGATAAACACTGCAAATCTACTGATAGACGAGAAATCACAGGTTGCCAGTATACACGGCTATTCAGCCAACCGTGGATAAATACTAAAGTATGGGGGCATGATGTAGGAGCGGTTAGCTCATAAGTATGTGGAACGCCTAAGATTTCTATTGTTGCCATAGTTAAATATCGTCCCCCTCAAAATTGGGTGCGACTCAATACAAATCAATACAAACAGAGAAAGAATAATTCAAAAATTTTGAATTTTGAATTAGCTAATTCTATTGACCAAGTAACCTATTTTTAACTCCTTCCGCAATTCTGTGACCCAGATATTCAGGAATTAGACTTTCATTTGGACCCAACAAGTAGAGAATCAGCCGAGTGCGTCCGCGCCAAACGAGTAAATTGGCATTGACTACCAGTAGGTCTTCTTGCCAGATAGCGTACATCACTTTGTAAAATAATCCGGGTTGATTATCAGCTTCAATCACTAAAGCGGGAAGATGAAAGACAGGATCGACATAGAAGTCAGTTTGTACCTGCTCTAAACCAGCATCAAGATTAAATTCTACCGCCAGCATTTCTTCTACTTCAAATCGGCCTCCTAAGGCTTCACGAATAGCACGGCAAACGTTATCAGCGGTTTTTTCAGTCAGTGCTTTACTACCACGAGATACCAGTAATTTAATAAAAACTAGCATCGGTGGTCGAATTTGACCGTATAAACTCAGACCATGAATAGTTAAACCATAAGCTGCCAGGACACCAAAAATATCGCTGAGGAGGAAAGATTGATTGCGGTAGGCAAAATGCAGGGCGCTTTTGCTCCCTTCCGACTTCATCTCGATCACAGCCCGTCTGGTTTTATAAAGACGGTATGCCAGACGTAAATTTTGAAGTTGAATCTCACTGCTAACAAATTGCTCATAGAATTGGGGGAACGCTCGATTAAAGCGTTTAAGGAGTTCTAGAGTTGAAGATTTTAAACCAGAAGCCATTGTTGGGGGTAAGACTTGCTTGTTTTGTACAAACTGGGGACTGGGGACTGGGGACTGGGGACTGGGGAGCAATAAGAATTTTTCTTGCCTCTTGCAAGAGTGCCTATCCCGAATCCCCGGACTTAGTTAGAATTCTGAAATAATAATGTTATCTCTCAAAGTCTACAGCGTATCAGTTAAATTACCTGTTCTCATTGTGTCATTGAAGTTGACATTGATGAGCATAAGGTCAGCTTTATCTTGTCTATTTATAAAACTGTGCTGCCGAAATTTATCACTTAAGGCGGAAAGATACTTGAATTTTGGAAATTTTTTGCCTTTGGGTGAGTTTTATTGAGTAGTGTTAAAACAAAATGCTAAAGTTGAAAGTGATTGGTAAGAAACACCTGATAACTAGCTATGAGTATTGCAAATTGCCAAAACACCTAGATTAGTTCTAGCTGATTGGCTAACAATGATCATAGTAATGTTAAATGTGAATCAACACTCTTAAAAAGTGGTAACCAATTCAGTCATACTACCCGAACTGCGTTGGCATGGGTTTTTGGAAAAGTTGGTTTAGCACTCCTGAATCTTTAACGGCAAGTAAAAACACTGCTGTTAATGAGCATACAGCGGAAGTTGAAGGTAATTCTAGTTTAGGTAAGGATCAAATCGTTTTCAGTACAGAACGAGATATTGACCTCTATGAACTAGAAGAACTCTGTGATGCAGTTGGCTGGTCACGTCGCCCTCTCAGAAAAGTAAAAAAAGCGATTGAGCATAGTTTTCTCGTGGCCTCTATGTGGCAAGTACGAGGAAACAAAAAGCGTTTGATTGGTTTTGCCCGTGCTACCTCAGATCATGCTTTTAATGCCACTATTTGGGATGTAGTCGTTCATCCTGATTTTCAAAGTAGAGGGCTAGGTAAGGCATTAATGAAATATGTCCTCAAAAAACTCAGGAGTGAAGAAATTAGTAATGTCACTCTTTTTGCTGACCCTCATGTTGTAGATTTCTACAAGACCATGGGCTTTATGTCAGATCCTGAAGGTATCAAAGGAATGTTTTGGTATCCTCAGTGATCAAGGTGGCTGGGGTTTGGGGATTAGGGAATTTAACATATTTCCCTAAATCTTATTTTTTCTGGATTATTAGGTTTGCATTTATTTTTTTTTGTGCTATGATAAGTGGGATGAGCCGAAGGAACGTAATTTAATTTATGTGAAACTTGGTTTTGATGACTTTACGGGATGTAGCGCAGCTTGGTAGCGCGCCTGCTTTGGGAGCAGGATGCCGCAGGTTCGAATCCTGTCATCCCGATTTGTGAGAATAAGAACCCCACACCCAAATTATTGGGGCAACCACGGGGGGATTGCCCCTACGTGGGGAAATTTTCGGGGTTGTTGGGATGAAGGGTGTCAACATCCCATAATATTGGATTATCTCTTATATATTCTCGTAAGCGATCGCATGATTTTTCGTTACGAATAATGTGTTCATGATAATTGCGTTGCCATAGTCTCTTTTCAAAAGCTGGCCATTCTTTTTCATAAACACCATGACGATATCTAGCAGTGGTTAAAGATTTAAACCGATGAACTACATCTGGTAATTTCATGGAACAATTAGGTTCAAGGATAATAATACCATGAATATGATTAGGCATTAAAACGAAAGCATCAATATCAATTCCTTGGTAATGTGTAGGAATTTCATCCCAAACAATTTGTACCATTTCTCCTGCGGGTGAAGGGTACATAATACCTTCTTGAATATTACCAAGGAGCGATCGCCTTTGATTAATACAAATAGTCACAAAATACGCCCCTGCCTGAGAATAATCATATCCTTTCAGACGAATAGAACGGCGACGATGAATATCAGGATTATACGCCATAAAAACAAATAATATACGTAGGGGCAATCCCCCCGTGGTTGCCCCGATAATTTGTGTTTGCCCCGATAATTATCGGATTAATAATCAATTCTACATGGGTTTTGATGTAATGCGATCGCCCAAATTCCCAATATGTAGGGGCAATCCCCCCGTGGTTGCCCCGATCATCATTGGTTACACCGATTTATATATGGGTTGTAATGCGATCGCCCCAATAATCAATTTATTGATAAATACAAATATCGGGTCAACCAAATGATTACCACAAATATTAAGGTAATCGCGTGGTAATTATAAATATCGTGGCAATCACGGGGGATGGGCAACCACGGGGGGTTTGCCCCTACACACATACACGAAAACCGTAGATGAGGCTGTCGTTGCCCGCGAGATTGTAGTTGCGAAAGCCAGCAGCGCAATTATTAGTAACGTTGCACCAGCCACCACCACGCAGTGACTTGTTGTTTTGAGATGTATTAGCATACGCCTTGCCATTTTTAGGTAAATCAGCAACATTACTTGTCCAGGAATCTGCACACCATTCCCACACATTACCGTGCATATCCACTAAATGCCAAGGGTTAGTATGGGTATCCTCTTTTTCTTTCACAGAATGGGTTTGACTACCTGAATTATCTGTGTACCAAGCATGGTTTTTTAACTGGCTGTCATTGTCTCCAAACCAATATTTTGTGGTTGTACCAGCACGACAAGCATATTCCCATTGGGTTTCACTAGGGAGGGTAATTTTGACGTTAATTCCCTGTTTGTTAAGATGTTCAGTCAGCTTTTGACAAAATTCCGTTGCCATGTTCCAATTGACGTTCTCAACTGGATGATTTTCTTTGCCACTACCTGAAAAATGAGATGGGTTTGTACCCATGACAGCTTGATATTGTGCCTGGGTAACGGGATATTTACCCATGCGAAACTCAGAAAGATTTATAGTGTGTCCTCCTGCCATTGTTAATACCCCAGCACTAATCCAAACTAATTTTAATGTTTGATTATTAGGTAAAGGTAAAATCAAGGAACGAGGACGTTCTTCTTCCTCAACGCGTTTACGTGCTTCCTCTTCCTGACGACGGGTATCATTCCATTCCTTTTGCAAAGCATCCCGTTTATCGCTGGGATGTCCTAAAGTTACCGCTTGGTTATAGTTAGCTATAGCAATTTCATAGTTATTTAATTTTAGGTAAGTATCACCTCGTAAATCGTAAAATTCAGCCCTTTGAGGTTGGAGAGAAATAGCTTTATCTAAATCAGAAATAGCACTATTATATTCCTTGAATCCATAAAAAGCCTTAGCTCTTTGATAGTAAACATTTGCTTGAGGATTTAAAGAAATAGTCCGATCAAAATCAATCTTGGCTAGATCATAACGTGGTTCGTAGGGGCAATCCCCCCGTGGTTGCCCCGAAACCTCTCTAATTCCCTGTAAATGTTCAATACCACGCTTAAAACATGATTTAGCAATATTAAGATAGTTGGTTACTCCTAAAACTTGTAAACAAGCATTGAAAGATTGGACAAAATTACTATCTTCAGGTACAAGCATTTTACCAATGTCAATAATTGGATCAACACTATTATTAATATCTCGTTGTTTTAACCAAGTTTGCATAATTGCTTGTACTTGATTAGCAAAACCATAACGTGAGGGAACAGACTGTAAAATTTTTGCCCAACCTAAACGCAATTCCACCATAACGGCGGGTTCAGTTTGCTCTAAACCATCAAATAGGGCATTACAGTAGTCAATTACAGCTTTGGTTAAAGCTATACGTTCATCATCATCAAGATTAGCTTCATCAAATAAATCGGGCAATAATGTAGGCAAAAGGGGTAATTGCCGTTGGGGTGCATAAATTAAGAAATATTCATCTGTCACCATGCCTACATGAATAGAGTGTAAAACTTCCATATAGTGAGTGAAAGTTTCCCGACTGCGGCGACTAAATTCGGCTCTATCCAAGTCTGTTTGTATGGCTTTTCCTTGTTGTTGCCATTGTTGGAATAGGTTTTGAGAAATTTCGCTAATGGTATCTTGCCAACGCAGTTTTCTAACCACAGTTTCAAAGCGAGCATCATCAAAATCATTGTTCCAAAAACCGATGTTGATATTAAAAAATGATTCTTCTACTTCAGTTTCTAAAACCAGCACGGGAATAGAACGTAATTCACTAAATATTTGATTAACTGCTGACTCTGCACGACGGTTTTTTGTTACCCATTCTCCCGCCATAAATTTTACTGGCCGTTGGTTGAGAGTATATTGTTTAAATAGTTCTCGTAAAGCACCAGAAAGGGTAGATTCCATCATGGGAAATTGACTCTGAGCGGTGCTATTTGGTAAAGGGTCGTAACGCAATACTGGGGGCGAAAAGAAGACTGTTAGGGGCATTTCTGGGCGGTTGTGGACTATTTCCAGAATGTCGTCAGCAACAGCAAAAAAGGGACTATTGTGATCTCTTCTAGTTTGTTTATCTCGTTGTCGGGTAATTTGCGCGTCAAGATAGCGAATTTCAATAGCAAATTGTTGATCTGTTTCAGTTTTCCATTTTTGAAAGGCAATATTATCAGTTTGGATGGCAATTTGTACTTCTGCTTTGAATTTTTCAATTGCTTGGGTAAATTCTCGTTGTTTTTCTGCTTCTAATACTTGGAATGCTTGCCGCATTTTTTCTTGTGTGAGCAAAGTTTCTACTTCCATAGCTTTAAGAGCAAGGCTAAATTCCTTATCTCCTTGATGTTCTTTAGCTCTGACACTTTGCCGCATCATTTCCATTTTGGCATCAAATTCCATGCGTTTAATTGCCAAATTTTGAGCGTCATTATCGCGTTTTTGAGCAAGTGCTAAAGATTGTGTTTGGGTAGTAATGATACGGGTTTTATTTAATGCCATTAATGTGGGAGCGATAGTCCCAGCTAATTTAGCAATACCACTGACTATAGCACCGAGAATACTCATGGATAAACTCTTTTTTTGTGGTTATTTATTGTGATGATTGAGATTCTTTTTCGAGTAAATTTTGTAATTGTCCTACTATTTTTCTAAATCCTTGATTTCCTTGGGAACTCCCGCTGTTAAAACCTCATTTCCTTCTTCAGTAACTAATACGTCATCTTCAATGCGAATCCCAATTCCTACCCAACGAGGGTCAATTTCCGGTTGCTCTTCTGCGGGTTTGGTATCCGGTACAATATAAAGTCCTGGTTCTATGGTTAGCACTTGGCCAGGTTGTAAGCTTTGGGGGTTTTCTCCATCTTGATACATTCCGACATCATGAACATCTAAGCCTAACCAGTGACTGGTGCGGTGCATATAAAAGGGTTTATATTTTTCCTCAGCGATTAATTTATCAATTTCTCCTTTGAGTAAACCCAGTTCGACTAATCCTTCTGTTAATATCCGCACGGCTTGATTGTGAGGTGCATGGAAGGAATTTCCTGGCTTTACTTCTGCTATTGCTTGTTTTTGTGCTTCTAAAACAAGTTCATATAATATCTTTTGTTCTGGTGTGAATTTACCACTAACGGGAAATGTTCGGGTAATATCAGAATTGTAATAACCATAAGCGCAACCAGCATCAATCAATAACAGGTCATTTTCTTGCATTTGACAGTTGTTCTCAATGTAATGCAATACACAAGCATTTTTACCGGAAGCAACAATAGAAGGATACGCTGGACCCATTCCCCCACGAAGACGGAAAATATGTTCTATTTCGGCTTGGATTTCATACTCATAACGTCCTGGTGCAGTGGTTTTTAAAGCATGATTATGAGCTTCTACGGCAATTTCTACGGCTTGACGCATTAAGTCTAATTCTGTTTTGCTTTTATATAGCCGCATGGTGCTGAGGACTATACAAGGGTCGGTAATGGATGTGGGTCCTGTACCACGTTTGGGATAGGTTCGGAGTAAGTTTTGATAATGTTGGAGAATTTTGTCGTTAAAATTGCGATCGCGTCCTAAATGATAATAAATAGTATTGGCTTTTTCTAAATATTGGGGTAGCTTCTCATCTAATTCCGCAATAGGGTAGGCTACGTCTGCACCATAAAATTCTTTCGCTGCGTCTATTCCACAACGATAACCACTCCAAACTTCTTTTTCCCGATCTTTGGGTTGGACAAATAATATAAACCGATGTTCTGGGTGATGTGGTGCTAATACTGCTACTGCTTGCGCTTCGTTAAAGCCAGTTAAGTAAAAGAAATCACTATCTTGACGATAAACATACTCGACATCGTTGTGCATTACTGCTGTGGGCGCACTTCTAAAAATCGCTGTACCACTGCCTATTTTCGCCATTAATTGCTCACGACGTTGCCGATATTCTGTTTGCATAGCTGATTTATTAATAGTGTTGTTTTTGGCTTTAACAATTATAGACTACTGAGAAGGATGTCAGAAAAATTGCTAATTTTGCCTATTCTAGCCAATTTTTAATTTTCTTGACAATCCCCTAGTAATTCTATAAATAAGATTGTCAAGGAAACAGGATTTTATCTTTAAATAATGACTTTGATAAACAGAAAGTTAAATATTTTTTGATTGCTCAGATATCATTTTTAATTTTGAAGGTTAGTGTTTATGAACATTATGAAAATGTCTATAAATAATGACATTCAATAAAATTAATTAAACAAATGTTTGTTGTTTACAGAATCTTCATGAAAAGCAAATTAAAAATGGATATTAATTACTCATAAAAATACATCATGTCTAATTCATCAGCTTTATCTTTAAATACAAGCAGTTGGGCAGCAGACTCTCTTGTAAAATCAGCGTCTTTGACAAATCCTCTTGATACCTCACTTCCTCAAAGTTCTTCATCTCAATCACAAATAGATCCATTATCAGGAACAAATCCATTAGCTCAATTACCAACAAATCCATTAACTCAATTACCATTGGGAAGCGCCAACCCCAATCCTAATCCTTATTTAACCAGTGCAGCCATTGTGCCTGATTTCAACGGTGATGGTAAAGCAGATAAACTTTGGGTAAATCCTCAAACAGGTGAAATAATAGTTCGTCTGATGGATGGTACAAAGATTCTGCAACAGGGATCTTTGGGTAAATATGACTTAACAGCTTATGATTACAAATTTGCCGATTTCAATGGTGATAATAAGACAGATTTCTTATTACGGAATAAAACAACTGGTGAAAATACTGTTGTGCTAATGGATGGAGTTAAAGTTGCTAATGTAGTTGCTTTAGACAAAGTTGATCCCAATTGGACTGCTAGTATTGGCGATTTCAATGGCGATCGCAAAACTGATATTTTCTGGCACAATACACAAACAGGTCAAAACGCTATCTGGAGTATGGATGGTACACAAGTTCTCAGTGCAACTGTTCTCGATACTACCGACCCATTATTAACTCCCAGCATTGTCGATTTTGATGGTAATGGTAAGAGTGATATCTTTTGGCGCAATCCGACAACTGGCGAAAACAGTGCTTGGTTTATGGACGGAACTCAAGCCACTAAGTACACTTTGCAATCACAGGACGCATCTTGGACTTATAAACTTGGCGATTTCAATGGTGACTACAAGACTGATATTCTCTGGACTAACTCACAAACAGGTGAGAACAAGGTTTGGGATATGAATGGCATCATAGTCACAGAAGGTAATCTCAAAACCTTTGACTCAAACTGGACATCCAGCATTGCTGATTTCAACGGTGATGGCAAAACTGACATCTTCTGGCACAATAAAGCAACTGGCGAAAACACCGCTTGGTTGATGGATGGGACAACGGTGAGTTCTGAAGCCTTCCTACCCAGCAATAGCCCAACTTTGACACCATCTTTTGGTGATTTCAATGGTGATGGTAAGACTGATATTTACTGGCGTGATCAACAAACAGGTGCTGATACCATCTGGACTATGGATGGTACAAAGGCAACTGAAACTCCTGTTGCAGATGCAGATAAACTAACTCCAGATTGGTATACAGGTTGATTTAGTAATTGGTAATTGGTAATTGGTAATTGGTAATAAGGAAAAATCTATTATCAGTTTATCAAGACTTGTACTGATAATTTATCTAGGCGATCGCTATTCATGATTTCTAGGAAAGCGATCGCTTTTTTGTTGTCAGTGCTACTCTCACATATATTAAAATTCTAGAGTAGATACATCCTTCTAAGGTAATAAAAAGGAGCGTTATACTTCCTTTTTTAGTAAAGAAACAATGCCAATTTGGCTATTAAACAACAATCACATCTTTTAATATAGTTTGTATTAATTGGTATAAGCTAAAGCAGATTATCAGTTAATAGTGATATTTGATTTTCATTTAATGAGAATAAACAAATTATGACAGACAAACTATTTATTAGCTTATCTATTGAACAGCAAGAAGCAGTCTTTGGTGGTGCTACTAATAATACATTTAGTAATATACCTGATATAGCTGATAGTATTATTAGTGGTATAACTGCCAATACTGGGTTATTTCCTGGTTTATCTTATACTGAAATAGTAAAATTGATATTCAATCGTGCAAATGCCGCTATACCTAGTTTAGTAGTCCCTACTATTCCCAATGTACCTTAATTCTGTAGTAACTGAGAGTTAATAACTTTCAGTTATAGCTAACATTTAAAAAGCCCCTGGAAATTAATCTAGAGGCTTTTTTAGATGCTTATTAAATCTATTAAGAGACTTCCAATTAAAAAAATATCCTAAAATTTCTTGTGGTGCAGGCATCTTGCCTGCTAATAATACAAGGACGGGCAAGATGCCCATCCCAC
Organism: uncultured cyanobacterium; assembly: GCA_903848645.1. GTDB lineage: Bacteria > Cyanobacteriota > Cyanobacteriia > Cyanobacteriales > Nostocaceae > Dolichospermum. The sequence goes on from CAINGU010000020.1 coordinate 35,028, forward strand.
AAGATTGGATAGCGAAGCGCTGCTGCAAGCAGTTCATCTTTTTTGTGGAGTTCTCTAAAGCCTCTTAGGTTAAGTTGGGTAACATCCGTCAACCCAACTTAACTACGTCTCAAAACTTATAACTCAAAACCTGGATTTCCGTATTTTCCGGCAAACTCTTAGAATTAATCATCACAGAATCACTGTTACTCCGGCGGAGCTTAACATCCTGCATCAAGGTTAGAAAGTCATCTAGAAGTGAAATATCACAAGCAGCCGGATCAGCGGCTTTAGTGCGATAATGGGTGGGAATAACTAACTTAGGATTTAAGACTCCAATAGCATCCTTTGCTTCTTGGGCATTGTAAGCTTTAGCACTGCCACCTACAGGAATAAATAATACATCAGGGCGACCCAGGAGGATTTTTTGTTCTAGGGTAATTGGTGCAGCAGCGCCTCCTAAGTGCAGCAGATTAATTCCTCCTTGCTTCCATATCCAAGCCACATTCTTCCCAAATTGCTTTCCACCTTTACGATCATGATCTGTGGCTATTCCTTGGAATTTAATACCTTTAAATTCATAAACACCCGGCTCATAAACTAATTTAGGGTTTCCTGGTAGTCCTTCTACAGCACCTTCATCTAACAGTTGACTGCTAATTAATACTAAATCTGCTGCTACTTTTGGGGGACGATATCCAGCAGTACACCCGATAGGCCGAAAGGGATTAACCAGAATTTTGATCCCATTACCAGTCAATAAAAAGCAAGTATGGCCTAACCACTGAATTGATACACCGCTAGATTGGGCATTTACTGGAACTTGAGAACTTAAATTAGTAATTACAGCCGTTACTAAACCCGCCCCAGCATAGCCTATCAATTGTCGTCGTTTCATATATTCTCGCTTTATAAAGTTCGCAGAAAATTTCTCAGCAATTCCTTACCCAAAGAAGTCAGAACACTTTCTGGATGAAACTGAACTCCTTGAATATGAGGATAATTCCGGTGTCTCACGCCCATAATTGTGCCATCTTCTACCCAAGCCGTGATTTCCAATACTTCTGGGCAAGTTTCGCGCTCAATGACTAAACTATGATACCTGGTAGCGGTCAATGGATTTTCTAATCCCTGAAAAATTCCTATGCCGGTGTGCGATACCTGAGAGGTTTTACCGTGCATCAATTCCGGGGCAGAGACGATTTTACCACCGAAAACCTGACCAATACTTTGATGTCCTAAACACACGCCTAAAATCGGTAGTTTATCTCCTAATTGAGCGATCGCATTGAGGGAAACTCCAGCATCATCTGGACGACCGGGACCTGGTGAAATCACCACTGCATCGGGGTTTAATGTCTTAATTTCGTCTACAGTAATCTTATCATTTCGGACTACTTGCAGGTCATTAGCAACTGGAAAATCTACTGCTAATTCCCCCAGGTATTGTACTAAGTTATACGTAAAGCTATCGTAATTATCAATGACTAATATCACAATTTTTACCTAATTTTATTTAAAAATATCAAAGACGTTCCCCGGAAACGTCTCTACTATTGACAATCTACTATCTAGAAAGTAGATAGAATTAAACTTGCTAAAGGAGGCAATATTAGTGTAGAGGCAACCAATAATGCAACTAAAGCTGAAACAAGTACAGCCCCAGCAGCGCAGTCTTTAGCGACTTTTGCCAACTCATGATAAGACTGTTTTACCGTTAAGTCTACAATGGACTCAATGGCAGTATTTACTAACTCTAAGGTCAAAACTAAGCCGCTGGTAATAGCAATTATGGCTATTTCCACTGTCTCTAGACGTAAAAATACACTTAAACCAATAGCCAAGGCGCAGACGGCTACATGAATACGAAAATTTCGTTGGGTTTGAAAACCATAGGTAATTCCAGCCCAAGCATACTTAAAGCTAACAAGTAAATTAGAGGCAATTTGCCAGGAAAGTTCCCTATCTTTGGACACAAGCGTTGGTAAGCTGTTATTGGTGGGTGATGACGAAACTTTTGGGGACATAGACAGAAAAATACGATATATGAGGGAGTAAGAATTTACCGATTTTCATAGCCAGATAAACTTTGAGGTAATTGTAGGCTATTTTAAATATCTCAACTATAAAGTAATTACCAAGATTCGCAGTTATCAAGATACATCTACGATTCTAAGTTAATAATAATACCTATTTTCTGTAGTAATATAACTTGTTGGCTTAACATTTCCATCAAACTTTCTTCGTCAGGATGATCCCAACCTAACAAATGCAATAAACCATGAGCCGTTAACCAAGCCAATTCTGTAGATAAGCTATGTTCCTGCTGTTGTGCCTGACGTTGTGCCGTATCTATAGAGACAATAATATCACCCAGATACAAGGGCATAGAGGCCAGCATTTCTTCGCTTTGTGGTAAATCTGCTTCTAGAGATGCAAAGGCTAACACATCTGTAGGTTTATCCTGCTGACGATATTGAGAATTGAGGGTTTGAATTTCTGTGTCGGTTGTCAAACGCAAGCTGATTTCATAACTAGGTGCAGTTGGTAGATAATCCTCAAGAATTTCTAACCATTGCCAAAACCAGTTTTCCCAAGTTTCGAGAGGAATGGGGTAATTATCACCAATATTGACGGCTATGGGGGAAGAGTCGTCAAAGCAATTTTCTAAATATAACTCTACCTGTAGAGGCACTATTTTTCCTCACTTAGCGGGTAAGATATGCTAAACCCACAAGGACAGATAAAAGTCCTACGGCGGTTAATGCAAAGTGTTTGAGGGAAGTGCCGCCTTTTCTGACCATGTTTCGCATGGCAAGTTTGACGTAGCTGGGTTGGGGTTCTGAGGCAGGGGATTTGTCCATAATTAATTGATCATCATCTCTATTTATTACTTTAACCGATTGTGGGGGAATAGGGAAAAGGAGTCACCGAGTCAGGAGTCACCGAGTCAGGAGGAAGAAAAGAAGAATAAAATTTCTACTGTTCCCTGTTCCCTGTTCCCTGTTCCCTCTGACTTACGCGTCAACTATCTGGTTTTCTTGTCTGAGATACGCTTGAATGAACATATCAAGTTCACCATTCATGATATCGGTGACGGCTGTTGTTTCCATGTTTGTCCGTAAGTCTTTCACCATTTGATAAGGGTGAAATACATAGTTACGGATTTGATTACCCCAGGAGGCTTCGACCATATCACCGCGAATTTCGGCAATTTCTTGGGCGCGTTGTTCTTTGGCAATGATTAACAACTTGGCTTTAAGACGGGCTAGGGCTTTTTCTTTGTTTTGCAGTTGAGAACGTTCTTCTGTACAACGGACTGCAAGACCCGTGGGGAGGTGAACAATTCGGACTGCGGTTTCTACTTTGTTGACGTTTTGCCCACCTTTACCGCCAGAACGGGTGGTGCTAATTTCTAAATCTTTTTCTGGAATGTCCAATTTGACGGTGTTATCTATTTGCGGCATGACTTCGACTCCAGCAAAGCTGGTTTGTCGTTTGCCGTTAGCGTTGAAGGGAGAAATTCTGACTAGACGGTGAGTACCCATTTCCGAACGCAAATAACCATAGGCGTAACGTCCGGTAATTTCTAGAGTGGCGGATTTAATGCCGGCTTCGTCACCTTCTGATTCTTCGGCTAGGGTGACTTTATAACCATGATCTTCTGCCCAACGAGTATACATCCGCATCAGCATAAATGCCCAGTCTTGCGCGTCTGTACCACCAGCACCGGCGTTAATTGTCAGGACTGCGCCTTTATCGTCGTAAATGCCGGAAAGTAGTTGTTGTAATTCCCATTGGTCAAGGTCATGATTGAGTTTGGTAATAGTAGATTCCGCTTCTTGCAATAGTGCAGTATCGGTTTCTAGTTCCAATAGCTCAACTACTACTCTGGTATCATCTAAATGGGAATGCCATTGGTAATACTGATCTAAATGGGATTTTAGATCATTGAGTTCTTGCAGGGTGTTTTGTGCCTGGGTTTGATCTTCCCAAAATTCTGTTTGGGCTGAGATTTGTTCTAAGTCGTGAATTTTGGCTTTGAGTGCGGGTACGTCAAAGATAGTCCTGGGTTTTACCCAGGCGGCTAGATAACAGTTCGATTTCGCGTTTTAGTTCTAATACGTCCATAATTTTGGCTCAAGTTGCAAGGGCTTGAGATTTCTCTGCCGATAATTTGTATTTTAGATTTTACTTGGATTTTGGTAAAGTCTCAGGTTTTATTAAAAAGGAGTCAGGAGGTAGGGGCGCAGGGCCTGCGCCCAGAATTAGAAGTTGATAGAAAATTTTGGGGTATTTTGGGCTTTTGTGCGGGCTTCTATGGCTTGCTGATAGTCTGGTTTATATTCTATGGCTTTGTTGTAGGAGGCGATCGCTTGTTGGTATTGTTGCAAATTTAACAACGCGTTGCCTTTACTGTACCAACTTTCATAGTGATTTGGTTTATAGCGGATTGCTTTATTGTAAGCAATGATCGCTTCTGGATATCTTTGTAAATTATATTGTGTATTTCCTAAATTATACCATATTAAATAATCATTTCCCTTTAAACTAATAGCTTTTTGATAAGATTCTATTGCTTCTGGATAGCGTTTGACTTGATGTAATGCCCAACCTCGATTATACCATGCTTGATATTGTTGAGGATTAGATTTAATTACTTGATTAAAAGAATCAATTGCTTCTGGATATCTACGTAATGTCATCAATACATTACTTTTTGATAACCAGGCGGCGGAGTTATTTTGATTATACTGTACGGCTTGATCATAAGCTTGTAAAGCATATTCATAACGATTTAAATTAACTGAGCAATTACCTAGGTTATACCAAGCTAATTCATAATCAGGTTTTAATTCTATGGCTTTTTTGTAAGCTACAATTGCTTCTTCATACTGTTTCAGATTTTGTAATGCTGATGCTTTTTTGTACCATGATTGAGCATTGTCAGGTTGCAAGTTAACCGCTTGTTCATAAGCTTTAACTGCATTATTATATTGATTAATTTTGATGAAAACATCACCTTTGACTTGCCAAACTTGAGGATTATCATTTTTGAGTTGTAATGCTTTATCAAAAGTAGCCAGTGCTTCTGGATACCGCTTGAGGCTGACTAAAACAAAACCTCGATTAGTCCAAGCTTCTAAATAATTTGGTTGAATTTGAATGGCTTGATCATAAGCTATTAAAGATGCTTGGTATTTCTTTAATTGAAATAATGCTTTACCTTGACCATATAAAGCTTGAGGATAATTAGGTTTAATATCTATGGCTTTTTCATAAATTGCTAAAGCTTCTTCATAGCGTTGTAATTGAATGAGAGTATTTCCCTGATTATATAATTCTATAGCATTTTTATTATTGATACGATTGAGCATAAATATTGCGCCTACACTACTAATACCTAACACAAATATTCCTAATAGTAATTTCCAGAATATCCCTGTTTTAATTTTGGAAGTATTTGCTTGATTTGGTAAAGTAGCAGGAGAAAAAACTATAGTTCCCGATGTATTTTTATTTAAGTTTTCTAAGGATTGTAATGCTATTGTCGCGGAAGCATAACGTTGACGAAAATCATAACACACCATTTGATTTAAAAATTGGGCAAATTCTGGAGATACAGTGGCATAATTTTGCCAAATAATTTCGTTAGTTTCGGGATCTTTGTCTAATTGTTGAGGAGATAATCCGGTTAAAGCTTGAATAGCAATAATTCCCAAAGCATAGATATCACTACTAAATTTCGGTGTGCCTTGTGCTTGTTCTCCTGGGGTATAACCAGGTGTGCCAATAGCCACAGTAGATTTAGTAATATCTGGAGAATTTACTAATTTTGTCGTAATTTGTTTAACTGCACCAAAATCAATTAGAATTAATTTATTATCTTGTTCCCGTCTGAGAATATTCCGAGGATTGACATCACGATGAATTACCTTTTGTTGATGTACAAAGTCCAAAATTTCTAAAATTTCTTGTAATAGGCAAATTACCTGATCTTGAGTAAAGATTATCCCTGGTTTTAATTCTTGACTAAGATCATTACCAACAATAAGTTCCTGAACCAGATAGAATTCGGCATTTTCTTCAAAGTAAGCTAAAAGTTGCGGAATGCGATCATGAGTCCCTAATTTGTATAAAACTTGTGCCTCTGTGTCAAATAACCTTCTAGCTATTTCCAGGTGCAAAATATCAGTAGACTGTGGTTTGAGTTTCTTGACTACACACTGAGGTGAGCCAGGTAATTGAGTATCGTTAGCAACATAAGTTTCCCCGAATCCTCCACCTCCCAAATAGTTGGTAATTTGGTATCTGCCTACCAGCGTGTTTCCTAGCATTTCATTAGCCTATCTGACTATAATGTTTATTATGACAATTTTGCCACACAAAAATGAGGAAATCGGGAAAAATATTAATCAGTAGCTAAAAACCTCAAACCCAAATGTGAAGGTTAAGATGATTCCTATAGATGACAATATTCGCACTTGGCAAAAGCCCATTATTAATTATTGGTTGATTGGGATTAACCTAGTGATATTTCTCTGGGAAATCAAATTAGACTTGAGCGATGAATTAGGGTATTTAATTAATAACTGGGGGATAATTCCTGCTCAAGTAAATATTGCAATTGCTAATGCTTTTTCGGACAATTATGCTGCTTGGGTAATTGTCTTTTGGCGGCTACTTTCCTTACCTGTGGCACTGTTTATCCATGGTAGTTTTAGCCAAATTTTAGGGAATATGCTGTTTTTATGGGTATTTGGGAAAACAGTAGAAAGTATTTTGGGGCATAAACAATATTTACTACTTTACTTAACTGCTGGCTTTTTTAGTGGTATAGTCCAAATTATTTTATCATCAGAAATAACAGTTCCAATTATTGGGGCAAATGGAGCTATTGCATCTATTTTAGGGGCATATATCATCAAATTTCCCCAGGCAAAAATATATTCAGTTCTGACTTTATTAGTTTTATATATACCTGTTGAAATACCAGCCATTTTCTATTTATTTTGGTGGTTTGTACAGCAGTTATTTTATGGAATAGGTAGTTTAAATATTATCGGTGGTCGTTCTTTCTCTAGTGTCAGTTACTGGGGACAATTTGCCGCTTTGGTGACGGGTGCGACTTTTATGAAAATTAGGCAGAGACTTTAAAATATTTGTATAAATTATATTAAAATGTTATATTCATTTATAATATTTTTTTAGCTAAATCATAAAAATTAATTTTTTTAAATAACCATAGCAATAACTAAGGAAAAGGTAAGAATTTTATGACAAGACTTAATCCTGAGAACTGCTTAATTTTAGTAGTAGACGATTTATTACTAAATTTGCAATTTATGGCACAAGCATTAGAATCAGCAGGCTATGAAATTACCCTGGCTTCTAGTGGTAAACAAGCCTTAGAACGAATGCAATTGGTACGTCCAGATTTAATATTATTGGATTTAATGATGCCAGACATGAATGGGTTTGAGGTATGTGATCAAATCAAATCAAATCTAAGTTTAGCAGATATTCCGATTATTTTTATCACTGCCAGTAATGAGCAGGAACACGTGTTACAAGCTTTTGATAAAGGTGCAGTTGATTATATCGTCAAGCCATTTAATACTTATGAACTTTTAGCTCGTGTCAGGACTCATTTAGAGTTGAGATATACACAAAATCAACTAAAAAAAATGCTGGAAGAGCAAAAAGAATTAGTTAAAAGTTTAGAAAGATTAGCGAATACAGATTCATTGACAGGAGTTTGGAATCGGCGTTATTTTTTAAAGATAGCCGAACAAGAAACTGAACGTTCTCGCAGATATAATCGTCCTTTATCTGTACTCATGATTGATATTGATCATTTCAAAAGTGTTAACGATAATTATGGACACGCTGTCGGAGATGAAGTGCTGATAATCATGACAGAAACTGTCATAAATTATTTACGCAATTTAGATATTTTAGGCAGATTTGGGGGAGAAGAATTCGTGGTATTATTGCCAGAAACTGATAATAAATCAGCAGTAATTACCGCTGAAAGGATTAGAGAAAATATAGAACAAGTAACTATTCCTGTTGATGGAAAATTAGTATCAATCACAGTTAGTATTGGGGTGGGTAGCTATCAAAAAGGTGATGCAAGTATTGATATCCTAATTCAACGGGCTGACACAGCACTTTATCAAGCTAAAAATCAAGGACGTAATCGAGTGGTTTCTCATTATTTTCCTCAAGGAGTATATTCTTGAATGAGAGTTTGTCGCACAGATGGAAAATCATTGACTATCTGATTAATGTTGGCTATATCAAAAGTATTTAAATTAGTTTTGAGATGATCAGCATAATCTGATAATAGTTGACAGTCATAATTTTTCGCTAACTCTTGCAAGCGTTTATTGAAATGCTTTAATTCACGAATCTTGAGGGTTTTATGTAATACAAACCATACTTTTTCTTCTTGTTCTAATTTCATGAGTAAATCTGGTAAATTAATCGGGCATTTTAATAAAATTGGGTTATGACAATGAGGAAAAGAAGGTTCTTTAATTATTTCTTTTTCAAATATATGAACTAATTTTAAATGCTTTTTTAGTTCAGTAAATAGTTGTTGACGACTAACTGGTTTTCTTAAAAATCCTTGACAAATTTTCTCAAGTTCAAACTGCTCTTCCTTTTGAGATGAAGCAGTGAGAATAACGACAGGAATACTTTGAGTATTTTGATCTTGTTTGAGATATTTTAATACTTCTTTGCCATCCATGCCAGGCATTCTCAAATCGAGTAATATTAGATGAGGATGATGTAATTTGGTTAAATTAATAGCGTCCTCTCCATTATCTGCAAATATCAGAAAATGGTTAGTTTTTTCAAAATATCCTCTAATTAATTCCCGATTTGATTCTATGTCATCAACTACTAAAATTTTACTGGGTAAAAATTGGTTTAAATTATCGTCTTGACAAGATGATGTGATTTCTTTAATTACAGTACCAGGGGAAACTTGAGGAAACACAAAAGTAAAAATACTACCTTCTCCTAATTGACTTTGAACTGTGACTATTCCCCCCATGATATTGATTAAATTCCGTGTGATTGCTAGTCCTAAACCTGTACCACCATATTTACGATTACTTTGCCCATGAATTTGGACAAAATCTTCAAAAATACTTTGTTGTTGTTGACTATCAATGCCGATTCCTGTATCTTTAATAGCAATTTCTAGCCAGATATTTTCTTCATTTTCTACAAAATAGCTTTGAGAGCGCAGTGATATTTCAATATATCCTTGTTCTGTAAATTTTAAGGCATTACCAACTACATTAAACAGAATTTGGCGTAATCTAATTTGATCAATATAAATAGCTGTGGGAACTGTTTCCGAAATATGGGAACGGAGGTTTAATTTTTTGTCACTTGCTGTGGGTTGAAAAATATGGAGAATTTCTTGAATGAGCGATCGCAAATTTACAGGTTCATAATATAATTCGAGTTTCCCAGCTTCAATCTTAGACAGATCAAGAATATCATTAATTAATCTGAGTAAAGTTTTCCCACTGGCAGCAATAGTATCAAGATAGAAACGAGGGCGTTCTTCAATTACCACTGATTGCAATAAATCCGCAAAACCAAGAATAGCATTCATTGGTGTCCGAATTTCATGACTCATATTAGCCAGAAATTCACTTTTAGCTCGGTTAGCAGTTTCTGCTTGTTGTTTTGCTTGCTCTAGGGCTGCATTTTTCAGTGTTAATTCTTCTCGTCTATAGGTTTCTATTTCTAAGAAAGTAGCTTGAGCTATAGCAATACCAACTTGAGCAGCCACAGCTTCTAATAATTCAATTTCACCAACTGTCCATTCCCGAATTTTTGGCTTTATATCTCCTTGTTCCCAGCAATAATGTAAGCCGATAATCCCATTAGGTTTTCCTTGATAAGAAGTTTGAATAAGTAGTAAGGACTTTATTTGGACTTGATGACATAGAAAAAGAACGTTTTGCAACAATGGTTCAGTATCAATGTTAGGTGTAGCAATTGCTCTATCTGTACTTAAAGCTGCTGCTACATAAGGATTATCTCTCACAGGAACTGGTATTTCTTTCACAGATTGGTAATTCCCATTTAAGTATTCTGCAACTGAAAGCAAATGAGGTTCTGGTTGAGGATTATAGGTATGAATAAGACAACGATTAACAGCAAATGCTTCGCCAATTTGCAGAGCAGCAGCGTCAAAAATATCCTGTGTTTTCAAATTCTGGCGAATTTCATCAGTAATTTGCTTGAGAAGCAACATTTTTTGTAATTGTTGTTGTAAAGCTACTTCTGCTTTTCTCCGTTCACTAATATCTCGAACCACACTTAGTAATCCGATTTTATGACCATATTTGTCTTTCAGAATTGTTACTGATGATTCCACAAATATCTCTTCTCCATTCAGTTTGCGGTGAATATTTTCTCCTTGCCAATAACCTAAAGTATTTAAGGCTGCAAAGGCATTTGTTTCATCTGTTGATTTTATCCAAAGATATTCATAACATTCATTAATATTTTTATTTAATGCTTCTGTAGCTTTAATGCCATATTTTTTTTCAGCAGCATTATTCCAATGAATAATCCGGTAATTGACATCAATTGCTACTACTGCATCATTAACTTGTGCTAATAACTGGGCTTGAAATTTGACTTGTTTTTCAGTTTCTTGCCGCTGGGTAATATCCAAAATGACAGCTAAGAATACTTCTTTACCTAACTCTTTCATTAGTTGTAAATGAACTTCCACAGGATAGAAACTACCATTTGCCCGTTGATGAATAGTCTGAAACTGGATAATTTTTTGTTCACCTGCTATCAAGGGAGCAAGTAAAGATTGAAATTTCTCTACTGTCATCTCTGGTTTAATATCCAGAGGAGTCATTTGTTGAATTTCTGTCAAAGAGTAACCTAAATTCTGAAGCCCTCCTTGATTAACGTAGTGAAAAACTAATGTTTTAGCATCAAAAACGTAAATTTCATTTAAACTAGCTTCGAGAAGATTGGACAGATAAACTCGCTCCGCTTCCACCATGAGACGAGAGCTTATATCCTTAACAAAATATGTAAATTGGGGAGAATTATGATCACCATTGCCAATGTAATTAACTGTAGCCGATAAATATTTAGGAAGACTATTAACGGTTTGCTGATATTCAAAGTGGATAGATTCACCAGTGTATTGACTTTCTCGATAGTGTTCTATCCATTGTCGGATATCTTTTTCAGACCTACCCATTTGACTAGCAAGTTTATTGGGTATATCCTCTGGAATAATGCCTAGAAATTGAGCAGTCATTGAGTTATCAGATAAATGGCGGATATCATCATCTAGTAATTCCACCACACCCATCATCATTGGTGCAGAATCATAAAAACTACGCAGGATAGCTTGCTTGTCTTTGACTGCTGCTTCCGCTTGTTGTAAACGTTGGTTGAGAGCTTGTAATTCCGCAGTTTGCTGGGCTACTTTAGCTTCAAGTTCAGCATTGATATTGATGACTTGCGCTAATTTAGATTTTAAATGGTGTAGCAACTGCTGATAAAATTCGTGTAATAGCATTCTTCAGCAAAATTCTACAATAACCAATAAATTTAGGGTGTGTCAAGAATCATCTTCCTAACACACCCTATAAATTGAAAATTTTTTGCTAAACTTAGTACACAACAGCGGAAGTCAACTAACTATTAAAAATTCCTAAAAAGCTTGTATAGTCTGCTTTTTTAATTTTTAATTATTAATTTTCAATTCCGAGAAAGCGGTATTAGCGTCTACCACGGTAAGGAACAGCATTTAGGTAATCAATGTCAAAAGCAGATAACTTTTGAGCATAGTTACCTTGACCAGATACAGAAGCAGCCATCTCTGCAAATTTAGCAGGATCGCCTTCTTTCAAACGCTTTGCTTTTGCCTTAGCAGTGTAGAAGTTTTCCAAGGTAAAACGCCAGTCGGTTTTGACTGTACCGGCTGTTTCTTGGAAGTCCGCACCGTAACGAGGAGTTACCAAGTTAAAAGGACGATCTACAAACCGCTTGCGTTGGTAAGGTACGGTATTTTCACCGAAGTTTTGGGTGTACTCTTCGCTATCTAGTAAAACATCAACAAAGCCGCTAAAGCCTTTGTTGCAAATGACAATTGACCAAGCAATTTCTTCTTTTTTATTGTAAGCACAACGACCCAATAAACGTTTAAGGGTGATATCTACTAAACGGTAGTTGTTGTTAACAGAGACAACTAAACGATAGAAAGCTTCAGATTTAGCTAAACCCCGGATAAAGTCACGAACGGATAAAGAACCATTTTTAAGTTGGGATTCTAAAGTCACTTGACGGTTAAACTTGAGAATTTCATGTTCGCTAAAAACTTGGCGATAAGCAGCCCAAATGATGTTTGTCATGTCAGTGTAAGAACTAACATCTTCAATCCGATAGATATAAGGTGTATCTTCATTTTGGTCAGCAACTCCAAAGCTGCCCACCCGATGATTTTGACTGCTTGGACTGTATTGAAGTAATGGCAATGCCATATTAATTTTCTCCTTTTATGATCAAATTAAACAACGATAATGAAACAGAGGATGTTTGAAAAGCTATCGGCGATTAGAAATCGCTACTACACAAACAAAGTCCCTTCGGGTTCGCCAGTTCCCTACGGAGGGAAACCCGCCTACAGGACTGGTCTCACCACCTGCGTGGACTAATAAAAAATCAAGGTTTTTAACCCACGCAGGTGGGTTTCGCCCGTGTAGCCGCGACTTATAGTCGCTAGGTCGGTAATAAATTAGACTTGTTCATTCAACCTTTCCGCGAACAGGGAATGAAGAATAGTTTTACCCTATTGCTTATTCCCTATTTCCTCTTGATCTTATTTTCCCCTTAAAAGGTTAGTAGATATTACTAATTCCTAACCAATGGAGGATAAATAAGAATGTAATGCCTGCGGTTATTACTAGTAATACAGCAGACAATGCCCCCCAATCAACATTTTGCCCAGAGCCTGGGGACAAGAAACCGCGCCATTGACGAATATACGGCCATTTTTGGACAATACCTGCCCGGTCACGATAATCAGCACCATAGCGAGGGGTAAAGCTGACTGGGCGGTCTGTGGTCATGCGTTTGCGTTGATAGGGTACGGTATATTCGCCAAAGGCTTGTTCATACTCGCTACTATCAATCAGAACATCCACAAATTTTCCCCAACCTAGAGTAGCAATTTGAATTGACCAGGCAATTTTTTCTTGCTCATTGTAGGGAGAACGACCTAAGATCCTTTTCAGGAACATTTCTACCAACCGATAGTTGTTATTTGGTGTCACAACTAGCTGATAAAATCGCTCTGATTTCACCAAACCACGAATGAAGTCTTTAACCGTAATTGACCGATTTTTGAGTTGGGTTTCTAAGGTAATTTGGCGGTTAAATTTGAGAATCTCCTGTTCGTTGAAGACTTGGCGATAAGCAGCCCAAATTAGTTGTTCAATTTCGCCGGTAGAGTTAGCATTTTCAATGCGGTAGATATAAGGATTGTCTTCGTTAATATCTGCCGTGCCAAAGCTGCTAACTCTTTGGTTTTGAGTTGTAGGTTTGTATTCAAGTAAAGGAATTGCCATTTTAAAGAACCTGCCTTTTAGTAAAGTTGGCATCTTAAAATGTCGTCATACTTAGCAAACTAACTAAAATTAAAATCCTTAAAAAAATACAAACTTTATCACTTTTGTAACCGAGATTACCCAGCTAGTTAAAAAACTATCTAGCGTCCGGGAAAACCAGCACTAGGACTAATGGAAACAGGAATACCTGTTGATGTTGTTTCCCTAGTAGTGTTAGGAATTTGGATATTGGCAGTGCTAACTGGTGTGTAAGTCACTGTTTTAATCTTAATGGAATTTGCCATATCCAAAAAGTTTTTGATGTCACCCCATTTATAACGAGCTTCTTCAAGTTGGTCGCGCCAGTAATCGCTGTATCGTGGTGTTACCAAATTAAAGGGTCTATCTTTATAACGTCGTCTTTGGTAGGGAACGATATTTTCCCCAAAGTTGCTTTGATATTCTTCAGAATCTAGCAAAGCATCAACAAAACCACCCCAACCTTTGGTAGCAATCACAATTGACCAAGCGATTTCTTCGTCTTTGTTGTAAGGTGCGCGACCTAATAACCGTTTCAGCCCAATTTCTACTAATCTGTAGTTAGAATTACTCTGAATTACCAAACTTTGGAAAGCTTCAGATTTAGCTAAACCCCGGATAAAATCCCGGACGGTAATTGCCTTGTTTTTTACTTGGGATTCTAAATGAACTTGGCGGTAAAATTTGAGAATTACGTGTTCACTGAAAAGTTGCCGATAAGCCGCCCAAATCAATTCTTCTACTTCTCCACCAAAGGCATAGTCTTCGATGCGGTAAATTGTGGGTGTATCTTCGTTAGGAACTTCATAACCAGAAACGCGCTGGTTTTGAGAACTGGGTTTGTATTCTAGTAAAGGTATTGTCATGTTTGTTAGTTGTTAGTTTTTAGTTGTTAGGGAACAGGGAATAGGGAATAAGTGTTTCCCAATCACCAATTACCAATTAGCAATAACTAATTTTTGGCGTTAGCAGGAATATAACGATAAGGTAAAGAAACTGCTACAGGTTTAATTGTGGGTTGTTCTTGATGATCTCTGCTTGTATCAGGGATTTCGCTGCTACTAACAAAAGATTGGGCAGTGGCCAAACTGCGTTGGTAGTTGCATTCGTTGGTAATAATTGCCCCAGCCATAATGAAGAAGTTGGCAGGAATTGCCCGACGGATATCTGCTGTAGTTAGTTGTCCTGATGTGCGGATGCTATAGTAGGAACGGCCAGCGATACCACGAATGTTTTGGGTATCGCGCCAGTCAGAACCATAACGGGGGTTAGCGAGGTTAAAGGGGCGTGAACCAAAACGACGACGTTGGTAGGGGACAACATCATCACCAAAGTTGTCTAAATACTCGTCTGATTCTAATAACGCATCTATAAAACCGTGTAACCCTTTGGTAGCAATCACAATTGACCAAGCGATTTCTTCGGCTTTGTTGTAAGCAGCCCGCCCTAAGAACCGTTTTAAGGTGATGTCAACTAAGCGATAGTTGGAGTTGGTATCTGCTACTTGGGTGCGGTAAACGTCTGATTTACCTAAACCTCGAATAAAATCACGCAGGGTAATCGCCCGATTTCGCAATTGTGATTCTAAAGCGGTTTGCTTATAGCTGGCTAAAATCAGGTGTTCGCTGAAAATTTGGCGGTATGCAGCCCAGATGATGCTATCAATATCTTTATCTGAGGTAGCCCGATCTAAGCGATAAATAGTTGGGGTGTCTTCGTTAGGAACTTCATAACCTTCTACTCGCTGGTTTTGCGATTTGGGCGCGTATTCTAGTAGTGGTATTGACATCTTTACTTTTACCTTGTTATATGGTATATAAATCAGTTTACTGGGCTAAGGCCAACTGAACGCGAGCGCGAACCGCTTTTTCAGTATCGTTAGTCAGCATTAATTGAAATTTAGCAAGAATAGGCGCTTGGACTATAGCTACTTTTGCTAAAGCTTGTAATCCAACAATAGCAGCATAACGAATTGACCAATCTGTATCTTCGCAGATAAACAGAAGTGTCTCTAGGGCGCGGTTGATAGCTATTTGACTTGCAGAAATGTCTAGCTTCTGCCAATGTAGATTTCCTAGTCCCTTAGCAGCGGCACGGCGAACACTGGGGGCAAAATCAGTCAGTGTCGTAGAGATGAGAATATCTAAAGCACGGGGATCGGCGATCGCAGCTATTGTGCGAATCGAATAAGCCCGTGCGCCATAGTTATAATCATCAATTTGGTCTAGCAATTGTGGAACTGCTATTTCTCCCAATTCTGTCAATCCTGCTGCTGCCACTATTGCCGCTTCTGGATTGTTATAACCAAAGACAGCAATTAAAGTCGGAATTGCCGATGGATCTTTGGCTGCTGCCAGATTTTTAACCGCTGTCACCATTTGGGATGGTGTTTCTGCTACAGTGACAGCCCGAATTAGTTCATCCATTTTTCCGTTGTCAGTAGCAAAAAACAACTTTGTGCGCGGGTAAACCCCATCATGGGCGGGGAAACCCCCATCATGGGCGGGGAAACCCCGCCCCTACAAGAGTGAATCCATGAGATTCATGACTCGGATAGCTTGTTCAGATATACCAAAAGTATCAGACTGTTTTGGCAGTTGATACTCTAATAATCCTTTCAAAGCAATAAGTTTAAAGCTATTTTCCACTTGCGCTTGGGCTATCGCTTCTGCTGCGGCCAAATACCCAATTGCCCCCAAATCCCCCAACACAACGCGACGCATTTTCAAATCACCTGTTGCCAAAGTTTTCACTAATAACTCACCATAAATAGAGTCTTGTGTCATTTGGTACATGGCTCTAGCGGCGGAGCATTGCAATCGAGGAACTGAATGCTTGAGAAAAGGCTGAACAAGGGAAATAGCCTCAGTTGCACCCATAGCTCCCAAGGCTTCTAATACTGCTGTATAGGGCTGGGCAAGGTGGGGAAAACCAGGTACTTGTATAGCTTGGTCAACTCCCCCATCTAGCAGTTTTATCAGGGCTGGTAATGCTGTTTTATCCCGGAGCATGGCCAAAGATTGGGCTGCTGCTTCGCGGACATAAAAATCAGTACATTCTAAGCACTTAATTAAACTTGGTACGGCTTTTAAATTGCCTAATTTACCAAGCGCCCTGGCAGCATTGCGCCGTAAGGGATAACCACCCAGTTCGGTTCTGTCAGATTCATCCTCTAACGCAGCAATGAGCGCGTCTATGGCTTCTGGCTGACTGACTCGGAACTTACCCAACCACCAAGCAGCATAATAGCGGAGACTTAAATCTGGTGATTGCAGGTTAGCAATAGCTATCTCTGGTGTCAGATTTGGTGCATTCTGGGCAGAATATTCTTCTCCACTGGTTTCTATCATTGCCAGGAAGTTATACTTATTCTGCTACAGTCAAAGTTTCAATTTTGACGATTCTGCCACCTAGACGGCTAATCCGTTGCATTTCTTCATTCATGCGGCTGTAGGGGACGGTAATGAATACGCTACCACTACGGCGAATGTCGAATTTATTTTTGTCGGTTTCTTGGTTTTGCTTTAAGCCGACAACTTCGTAACGAAATACGCGGCTTGCAGACGAAGAAACGCTACCAGCACCAAGTGTGGTTTGACCAAACATTACTTCTATATCTCCTATGATGAGTTTTGTCGGTGAACAGCACCGGATCTTACGTGGAAATTACGCTGACAATTTTGCCGCCAACTCTCTGAATTTGCTGCATTTTGTCTAGAAGGCGCTCGTAAGGAACAATAAATACTGTGCTGCTCCGGCGGACGCTGGGGTATCCTGGATTGCGAATGCCTGTAACTTCAACGCGGTAAGTGCGATTTGATTGTCCTACTGCATTACCGAGATTTTGCTTAGGAGCGTTATCCGCAGATACACGGAAACCCCAATTATCGTTACTACCAGATGGCCCAACAACTGAGGAAGATTTATTACTAGCTAATTCCCGCGCTAAACGAGATTTAGAACCTTCTACTTGAGCAGTATCGCTGTTGGCATAACCACGGTATAAACGGAACATCCGCGTAAAACCGGCTGCACTTTGTCCTGCTTGAAAATCAAAACCGCGATAGTAGGGAACAACACTTTCCCCAAAGCTGTTTTGATATTCTTCAGAATCAATGTAGGAGTCAATTTCCGCGTCGTAACCTTGGTTAATATATAAGTCTAAGTGATAAGTTACTTCGGACTCATTGTATGGTGCGCGACCCAACAAATGTTTATAGTTGAGTTCAATTAACCGAGTTTGGAAACTGTTGTAAAAGAATTTAGCTTTGTAGAGTTCTGATTTAGCAACGCTGCGGACAAACTCGCGCACGCTTAAATTACCATCACGGAGAAGTGATTCTGCACCAATCAAACGATCTGATGCCAATATATAATCATTCCCTAAAACTTGCCGATAAACGGCACGAATTACCGCTTCGACTTCTTCGCGGCTGGCGTTGGGGCGCAGTTCAACTCTGCGTGCGTCACTAAAAGGCTCTGTTCCTAGTCTGGATGCTGCTGTTGTAATTGCCATATTTTTCCCCTTTATTGTTTTCAATCCAAAATCACTTTTTCCAGTGATTTTCACGCTCTGATTAACAACTTCTATCTGGAGATAAAACTATGCCCGGAGCCAGATCCAATTGCTAGGTGAACCAGAATGATCTTGGAGATTTTAACGTCACTTAATTCCCCGTCGGAATATTTTCCAACTTACGCAGTGACTCCCCATGAATAACTGGTGAACCCCTTGAGGGGTAAATCCATCTAACAATTGTATCCCTCTCCGGGCATGACGCTATCTAGCTAAGAGCGTTGATTGCGTAGTCAATGTAGGTGTTAGCTTCGTTAGCAGCTTGACCGCTCAAACCATGACTAGCTTTGATTGATTTCAAAGCTTCTACGTACCAGCTAGGAGACAAGTCGAAAGCTGCGTGCATTTCAGTCAAACCAGCAATTAAGAACTCATCCAAAGGACCTGTTCCACCAGCAACTAGGCTATAGGTGATGATGCGGAGGTAGTGACCAACGTCACGAGCGCATTTAGCTTTACCACGGCTATCAGCGGCAAATTGATTGCCTGGTGTAGAGGTGGTGTAAGGGAATTTGCTGTATACAGCGCTGGTAGCACCGTCAATTAATTTTTGAGCGTTAGCTGTCAAACCACGAGCAGCTTCCATGCTGGCAGCAGCACGAACTAGACGACCATTAACTGCTTGTAATTCGGTGTTGCTTAAAAAGCGTCCTTGGGTATCAGCAGATGCGATTGCTTCGGTAATTGGTGTTTTCATTGGTGAAAATCTCCTAGATAGTTTTTTGCTGGGAAAAGCTCAATTAAGATTCGAGCTAATTTGTAATGAATTGTTAGGCAACAGCAGCCGCAGCGCGGTCAAAGTAGCTTGCAACTTCAGAAACCAAAGAACTGCAATCACCTTTGGTGATACCGTTAGGATCGTTAACGATAGCGATTGCTGCTTCTTTCATTTTGCCAACACCAACTGCTACGGAAGAACCAGGAGTACCCAAAGCTTGGTATGTTTCGCGCAAACCATTTAAGCAACGGTCATCAAGAACACTAGCATCACCAGCAATTGCTGCGTAGGTTACATAGCGTAAAATGATTTCCATGTCGCGTAAGCAAGCAGCCATACGACGGTTGGTGTAAGCGTTGCCACCAGGAGCGATCAAGTTGGGTTGTTCTTCAAACAAAGAACGAGCCGCGTTGGTAACGATAGCAGAAGCGTTGCTGGTGATGCGGTTAACAACATCTAAACGCTTGCTGCCGGAAGCTACAACTGCGGTTAAAGCATCGAGTTGTTCTGTGCTGAGGAATTCGCCTCTAGCGTCGGCTTGGGAAACAACCTTGGAAAATACATCTAATGTCATGGACTCTAATCTCCTAAATTACTTAGTTGAGAGATGTCTAAATTAAAACTAATTCGGATTTGTTCGCAACGGAGTCAAATCAAAGCGTTTCTCATTTTGTCTTCTCATCTACTAGTTTACAGTTTACAAACCAGAAATTATGAGAGTCAAGGGGAATTTTCTGAGAAACTGGCAAACTTGATGAATTGCCTGCTTTTTCCAACTTTCTTCCGTTGTTTAACCCCTACAGTTTATGTTTATACAATGCCATAGAACCATTATTTGTTACAAATTATGAATAAATAAGATGATAGCCTAAGAAAAGCCTCAAATCCTTCACATACAAGGAGTGTAACTGATAAAAATCCGATATTTCTGTTACATAACTTTACTTTCTTTGACAAGAATCGCAATATTAAGCAGTTAAAGATTGTTTTAATTTTCCGGAAATGCCTTGTTATAAAACGATTACAGCAGTTTTCTGTTCCATAAGATTTATCTGAGTTTTGTTAAGGAGTGTTAAATTTACATTTCTAAATATTTTGAAAAGTTTCTGGTTGTTTCCCCCCTGGGGGGATATAAATGACAAAAAAGCTATATTCACAAATTGAGAGTAAATCGCTATTTTTGCAGAAATTCTTAATAAAGACCACTACGACGGCGCAATACTTCCAGTAAAGTTGCAAAGCTGCGGGGAAGGGGTGCTGTCACTTCCACCAAATCTCCAGAAACGGGATGTTGTAACTGGAGTTTCCAAGCGTGTAATGCTTGTCCTGGCAAATTTACGCCGAGGGAATGACCAGAACTATAAATAGGGTCGCCGACGATAGGATGACCCATTTTGGCGCTGTGGACGCGAATTTGATGGGTACGTCCTGTTTCTAGTTGAAAGTGAATTAATGTGTAGTTTCCAAAGCGTTCTTTTACTCGCCAATGAGTGACAGCATTACGTCCACCATCTTCTACAGAAATAATGGCCATTCTTTTGCGGTCTTGGGGATTGCGACCAATGGGTAAGTCTATGATTCCGGTTTCTGTTTTAGGGACACCGTAAATTAAACCTAAATATTCTCTTCTAGCGGTTTTTGCTTGTAGTTGTGCTTGTAGATGTTGATAAGCCAGGTCTGTTTTAGCGATCGCAATCGCTCCCGTTGTATCCTTGTCCAAACGATGGACTATTCCCGGACGTTGAACGCCACCGATGCCCGGTAAATTGGGACAGTGTGCCAAGATAGCATTAACTAAAGTTCCGTCAGGATGTCCGGGTGCGGGGTGAACCACCAAACCAGCGGGTTTATTGAGAATGATTAACTCGTCATCTTCATAAAGGATGTCTAGGGGAATATCCTCTGCGATTATTGCTAAAGGTTGAATAGCGGGAATTTCGAGAATAATGCGATCGCCTGTTTTCAGGTTAATCTTCTTAGATTTGCAAACTGTATCATTAACTTGAACATGACCCTGTTCTATTAACTGCTGGATGCGAGAACGGGATAAATCTGATAACTCTTGGGATAAATAGCGATCTAGGCGATCAGTATTTTCGGGAACTTGGATATTAATTGCAGACACGATTAAGTATTAGGTGATTTAAGAAACATGGAAATAAAGAATTAGAGGTGTTTAGGTAAAACCTCTCTACTTCATTTTTTCATATTATGTTTAACATACTTTTTTATTTCCCTAAAAAATCTATAGTAACCTAAAAGGAAGAATTCAAGAATCAGAATTCAAAACCGTTGTAAAATCTAGTAATTAAATGATCATGAAAGAAAAATTTAATGATCAATCTCAGAGCATGAACACAATTCCTATTAGTAGATATAGATTTTTCCAAAAGCTACAACCAATTACGCTATTAAAAAAGATTACTAATAATTCCTTTACTGGTTGTTTGCAAGTATTTAGTGAGTCTGGTGCATGGTCAATATATATGGATCAAGGCAAACTCATATATGCTGGTTACTCTGAGGAAATGTTTGAACCTCTTTACCGAAATTTACAGCAGTTAAGTCAGCAAATTTCTACTCTTCCTCTGGGTATTAATGAACAGGTACGGATGATTTTTGAAAAGGACATTGAGAATCAATCCATCCCCAATCCTGATTATTTAGCTATTTGTTGGTTAGTTAATCAAAAATATATTAGTCACTTTCAAGCTGCTTTATTAATCGAACAATTAGCATTAGAAGTTTTAGAATCATTACTAGATTTAGAACATGGTAGTTATGAATTTGTTCCCCATACTTTTTTAGATAATCTCCCTAAATTTTGCCATTTAAATTTAAAAACTCTAGTGGAACAATGTCAAACAGGGGTAAAAGTTAATATTCAGGAAAATCTGAATTTTGAAACTTATCATCAACCAGAAGCACACAAAAAAGATCAGGAACAATTAACCAAAAGCAATACTGATCAAGTTGATTTTGAGCCAAATATCAAGCAGCCTATTAACTCCCTAGTGACTGAGAGAAAGAAATGCAGTATTTTTTGTGTAGACTATGATTATAACATATTAAATACTGTAGAAGAATTTTTAGATGAGAAAATATTTTCTATTATTAAATTTATGGACTCTTCCCAAGCTTTAATGGAAATTTTGCGCGTGCAACCAGATATCATTTTACTAAATGTAGAAATGCCTGATTTAGATGGTTATGAAATCTGTTCCTTATTGCGGAAACACACAAATTATAAAAACACTCCTGTAATTCTGATGACTGAAAGAATGGGATTAAGAGATAGAGCAAAAGCTAAGTTTGTGAAAGCTAATGGTTATTTAGAAAAACCTTTTTCTCAAGGAGATTTACTGAAAATAATTTTTCAACATATTGTGTAAAAATTTCCAGATGTTTAATTTATCTAATTGTTTCAGCCTTAATTTCTTGGATGATTTTAGAAACTTCTTCCTGAGATTCAATATGACGTGACAAAACTTCCACAGTTGTATTTAATAATCGTTCATTAAATAACTTGGCTATATCTTCTCGTAAACCTTGTCCAATATAAAATTTCAGCAAAGCTTCTATAGACATATCTTTATTAACAGCTACTTCTTCTAGTGATGCTAAAGTATCTCTGGGTATTTTGATGGAAAGAACTTCTGTGACACGAGGACGCAATTGTAATTTCATTTCTTCATTATTGCTCATAGAATCTCCTTTCTTTCTTTACCGGATAATATACCGTGCATTTTAACAACTGCACCAATTACCGCTATTGCTGGAGCAAGAAATCCCTTTGCTTCAACTTGTTCCACAATTGTCCCCAATTCACCAATTAATTCTTCCTGTTCTGGCCGAGTTCCCCAGCGGATTAAGGCAATGGGTGTATCTAAACTCAACCCCGCTAGAGTAAACTGTTCAACAATGTAGGGTAAATTGTGAATACCCATATAAATGACTATAGTTTCCGAACCGTGCGCTATGGCTTGCCAATTTACCTGGGGTTTATACTTACCAGCAGATTCATGTCCAGTTACAAAAGTAACAGACGAACTATAAAGACGATGAGTTAAAGGAATACCAGCATAGGCCGCTGCGGCGATTCCTGATGTAATCCCTGGCACAACTTCCACGGAAATCCCTGCGGCTACCAATTCCGCCATTTCTTCCCCACCACGACCGAAGATAAAAGGATCACCACCTTTGAGGCGGACAACTATGGCATTATTCTCCGCTTTCTCAATCAGTAATTGGGTGGTGACTTCCTGTAACAGTGAATGTCTACCCATGCGTTTACCCGCATTGATTTTTTCTGCTTCAGGATTGATCATTTCCAGCACTTCTGGACTCACCAAAGCATCATAGATAACGACATCTGCACAGGCTAATAAACCTTTTCCCTTGAGAGTCATGAGTCCAGGATCTCCAGGACCAGCACCAACTAAATAAACTTTACCCAAAAACTTTTTCCTCTTCTTTGATGAAATCCCAGATTAAATCAGCAAATTCTCGACTTGTTCCTAATGGTTGTGCGAGTTGAAAACTTACTGATGGAAATTGTAATTTTAGCGTTTCTACTGCCTGTGCGATCGCATCAGTGATGCCACCTGTAAATAAAAAATAGGGAAAAATCGCAATTTGTCCATAACCAGCGGCTATCAATTCCTGTACTCTGACTTCTAAACTCGGAGGTACAGACCAATAAGCCGTAACTGCGCCCACCGTAGCTGCTATATTTTCCACAGAGGTATGAGAATCAGCCCGACGGCTACCATGAGCTAAAATAATTGATACATCTGCTTTAACCGAAGTCATCATCTTCGAGAAAAATCTTTCTAACCCAGGATAACTACCAATATAAGGACGCAATTCTATGGTCATTCCTGCACTTATAGCCTCTTCTGCAAGGGCGATTTCTGCGGGAATATCAGTCATTACATGAAATCCCGGTAATAAAAATAGGGGGATAATTTGCACAATTTTACAGCCAAAAGCCTGAACACGATCAGTAAAATCCTGTATTTGCTGATGTAAAGGTTGGATATTAGCCTCTAGAGTAGCAACACCTACGAAATTTTCACCTTGAGGTAACATCTCACCTAAAAGCCCAGCTAATTGCTGCATAGCCAAATCAGGACGAGGATCACGACTCCCATGAGATACTAAAAGATAAGCTGTAATTTTATTAGTTTGCATAATTAGGGAAAAATTGACAATTATCAATCTTAAGAATTGTAACAGCTTGTCACCTTTGCCGCTAATGCTTTCATGTGTCTTCCTAACTGATTACCACTAACCCAAAAGTGAGAAGGTAAATGGCCTATTGGTGCTGATAACTTAAAAGATAATTGTTGACGGACGGAAGTAGCATTGGGCAAATACCAACCTACCGTAGCGCAAAATTGTGCATAGTCATGATCACAGGTATGATAAATTTGGGTTTGGATACTAAAACCAAAATGTCCTTGACTATATTTTGTCCACAATTGGTCAATTATTTGGAAATCCTGACAAGGTAAACTTTCTAAATCACTATTAGATAAATAACTACCTATGCGTCTAGATAAAGCTTGACACATTAACGCCCAAGTTTCTTTATCTGCCTTTTCCCACTGTTTCCAGACCAGGAAATCACGTAACTGTTGGTAATTCACACCAGTATCAGAACGAAGAGTAGTAAGTTGCTGTTTTTGTGCTGGTTGGGTTTTTATTTCTATTGCAGCTAGGACTTCTTGGGCGGATTTGTAACGTTGAGCCAGGGCATTATGAATAAGTTTATCAATAATTTCACTGAGATGGGATGTAATATGATTATCTGGATGTAAATAATCTCGCCAAACCCAGCGAACTGCTTGCAGCAGCGCTTCGCTATCGCTTGTATCATCAAATAAGTCAAAGGGAGAAATCCCCGTCAAGAGTTGAATGCAACTGACACCCAAACTATAAAGATCACTAGCTGGTAATACCTTACCGCGCATTTGTTCAGGAGCCATATATTCAGGACTACCAATGGTTGTTCCTGTTTTCATAACTCCAGTTGCAGAAATAAATTTAGCAACACCAAAATCAATCAATACTAAATCTCCTCCAAGAGATTTTCGCATAATATTTTCCGGCTTAATATCCCTGTGAATGACATGATGGGTATGAACAAATTCCAACACAGGTAGTAAATCTTGCAGTAGTTTCTGGATTTTCTCCTGATTAAAAACCCCTTGCTGCTCCAATTCCTGCGCTAATGTCTGGCCTGAAATTAATTCTTGTATTAAATATAATCTGTTTTCTTGTTCAAAATGTGCCAGTAGTTGGGGAATTTGGGGATGACGCAATTCATCTAAACGCACTGCTTCTTGACGAAATAAGTCTACAGCTTTTTGAAAACTGGCTTGATTTTCTTCTGAAAAACAGAGTTGTTTAATTACGCATTGAGGTTGAGAGGGGATATGTTCATCCACTCCTAATAATGTCCTACCAAAACCACCCTGGCCTAGAGGATAAAGGGGACGATAGCGATCTTTAAGTAACAGTGG
Source organism: uncultured cyanobacterium (assembly GCA_903848645.1). Classification (GTDB taxonomy): domain Bacteria; phylum Cyanobacteriota; class Cyanobacteriia; order Cyanobacteriales; family Nostocaceae; genus Dolichospermum. The sequence continues at coordinate 60,483 of CAINGU010000020.1, forward strand.
TTTACCACATTTGAGGCAAAATCGCGCATTGTCGGGATTTTGCGGATACAGACAGTTAGTACAAAAACTCATCACATAGTAGTTATTTTCCGGGACTACTTGGATCTTAAGTCTTGATCTGATTTATGTTAATTTATTTTTGTTCAGCATTGTAAGTATAAAATTGATTTAATGCTGCCACTGTTTCAAATTTGTATCCTGGTATCCAAGAATCAAGTTTTATTTCCGTGCGGTAAATACTAAAGATCATATAATCTTGCCGGTTAGTTGTGGTAGTAATTAGTTCTTTGATGTGTGGTGTGGCGGATTGAAGCAATTCTTGACAATTAACTTTGATTAATTTTTCTAGAAAGCTTGGTGTTTTGTGACAGACATCAGCTTCTAAATATGTCGTCAGCTTTTGGACTGCATACTGTTCATATTCTCCCTGATTGGGGTTGGTTTTCGCCATAATTGCCCCCAGAACAGTAACGCTCGCTGCTCCTACACATATAAGAATAGTCAAAGGTTTCATATTCTAGCCTGATCTGGTATATTTATTAGTCTTTTAAAGACTACCAAGAAAATTATCTAATTTCTGCTAAAAAAAGCTTGATTATTTTCTGGAGGTAGTGCTATACTTACAGAAGTAAATTGAATGGCGAGCGTAGCCAAGTGGTTAAGGCAGTGGTTTGTGGTACCACCATTCGTGGGTTCGATCCCCATCGTTCGCCCTGATAAATATGTTCTTGTAGTGATTTGATGAATTTTAGATTTGTGACACTGCGATAGTTCACTAAATTTTTGTTAATTCACTAATATATAGCAATTACCATTCAAGTGAGGTACAAGAAGTGAGAATTGAACGCAAATAAACGCAGATAATTTTGTACCTTGTTAGATTAGAAACCGCTATATACTGGTTAAAACTATTGAATTTGATAGAATAAATTAGTAATATGATGCCTGGGGTGTTTTCGTAGCCTTTGCACGCCGTGAAAATATGTTTACATTGTGGTGATAGAATTTTAAACAAGCATTTAACCATATAGAAATGGCTAATATACTAGGATACATCAAAAACAATAAATATTTACGTCGAGCGATATTGGGTATATTTGTTTATATTCTATCGCTGGCAACATCTACAAGCCCTAGTTTTGCTGCAAAGCAAATTATCTTTCGCTACGGTTTATTTGAAGAATCAGTATCTGTCACTGATTTACACAACTATGCTGATGGAAAAAAAGCATCTTCTAATTTACAATCTTTACTCGATTTTTTCAATAGCGAACAACAGAAGAGTTTTCATCAAGCACTACAAGTAAAAATACCGCTTGAGCTTGGAGCTTTAGATAAAGTATTAAATACAGAACTAGCTCAAGGAATTTTAGCTACTGTTTCTCAAAGTATAACCCGCAATGATCAAGCTGGAGTGCAAGCAATAGATGCTGCTATTATTCTAGGAGCTAATTCTCCCACTGGGTTAGGTATCATTAGTTTTCTTGAAGCTTATCCTAGTTCAAGATTAGTTATTAATATTCCAGCAGCATTAGAGATGTCGAAAAAGTTAAATTTAGTGCCTACGGAGATTCCACCTAAAGATAACTTAAGTTCCACAGCTTTATGGCAACTTGAAGTTCAATATCAGGAATTTGCTACTCAAGGAAAAAAATTCTCAGCTTGCTTGTTTGGGGATTCCGTTACTGCTGAACTTGGTAATACCTTAAATAAAAATACTTTTAATTTTGCCTTAAATGGTATAAGTGGAATCTCACTTGTAGAACAACTAAAACTACTGAATGCTCACAATATTAAATGCGAAAAAGCTGTAATTGCCATCGGGGGAAATGATGCTTGGTATGGATTGAGCGATGAAATGTTTGCCAAGAAACTGCAAGAATCAATTTCCTTAGCGCAAAGTCTTGGTAGTAAGAAAATATTTCTGATTCCTGCTTTTTACTCAACAGTTTTAGCTAGTCAAGATCCCAGTATTTCGGCAACAAATCCTAGAGTAACTCAGATTAATACTGTTATGCAGCAAGTTGCAATTAAAAACAACATTCCATTAGCAATGGAACAAGTTAAATCATTAAATCAGAATGAGGCGTTGAAAGATAGTGTAAGCTCAGAAGATGGCGCTCATTTGAATAATGAAGGACTAAATATTTATCGCCAAGCATTATTGAAAATTTTAGGTAATAATGACAGTTAACAAGGATTATTAATTGGTTAAAATGTGTAGAATATCACTAAGGAAAAATTAATGTAGAGAATAAAAATATAAAATAGCGATAATTATCGAAAATTCTGGTAAAGTAACCAGTTAAATTGGCAGATTTATATATGAATAACAATGATTTAGCTTTTACCCCAGCATTAGAGTTAGCACAATTAATCCGTCTGCGGGAAGTGTCACCTCTAGAGTTGGTGGAAGTATATTTAGAAAGAATTGAACGCTTAAATCCCCAACTGGGAAGTTATTTTACAGTTACGGCAGATTTAGCGGTTGCTGATGCTAAAAACAAAACAGAATTACTGACAACGACTTCAGAATTACCGCCATTTTTTGGTGTCCCCATTTCTATTAAAGACTTAAATGCGGTTGCAGGTGTTACCTGTACTTACGGAAATCCGGCACTGTTAAATAATATTGCTAATCATGATGATGGCGTAGTTACAAGAATTAAACAAGCTGGTTTTATTATTCTTGGTAAAACCGCAACTTCGGAATTAGGTTCTTGTCCTTACAGCGAACCTACGGGATTTCCCCCAGCGAGAAACCCTTGGAATTTGGAATATACTCCTGGTGGTTCTAGTGGTGGTGCAGCAGCATCGGTAGCAGCGGGATTAAGTGCGATCTCTCAAGGTTCAGATGGTGGTGGTTCAGTGCGTGGTCCTGCGGCTTGTTGTGGTGTTATCGGCATCAAACCCGCCAGAGGAAGAGTCTCTAAAGCCCCTGTAGGCGATCGCTTGGGGGGTATTGCGGTGGATGGTCCCCTTGCCCGCACGGTGGCTGATGCAGCGGCTATGTTAGATGTAATCTCTGGCTATGTCACAGGTGATCCTTATTGGCTACCAGATCCCCAACCATCATTTCTTGCCGCAACTGAGGTTAAATTAGATAGTCTGAAAATTGCCTTTAGTACCAGTGTTCTGCCCTTTGGAGAAGCTGACGCTAACTGTAAACAAGGAGTATTAAAAACCGTCGAGTTATTAGCACAATTTGGACATCAAGTTACGGAAAAATACCCAGATTTCAGCAGTTTAATTGAACCATTTAAAGTAGTTTGGCAAGCTGGAATAGCAGCAGCAGGAATTCCTTCACAAGCTTTGCAACCGTTGAACCAATGGTTATTAGCCAAAAACGGTTCTGTGGCTGAATACCTGCAAGCACTTTCCCAAATGCAAATTGTCTCCCGGCAGATTATTGCATTTTTTGATACTGTAGATGTGTTAGTATTGCCGGTTTATCTCCATTCTCCCATTCGTATAGGTGAATGGGCAAATTTGACTGTAGAAGAGACATTTGCTAAAATTGTCCATTGGGTTGCCCCTTGTCCTGTAGCAAATGCTACCGGATTGCCGGCGATCGCCCTTCCCGTGGGTTTCGATAGCAATGGTTTACCTATGAGTGTGCAGTTAATTGGTAAACCTGCGGCTGAGTCTACTTTAATTAGTTTAGCAGCGCAATTAGAAGCCGCTAATCCTTGGATTCAACATCGTCCCGCACTTTAGTTAGAATCAGGATTTACAAAATGTCTGAATCAGGATTTTCAGGATTTAAGGATTTACAGGATAGTTATCCATGAAATAATCTGAAAAACAGAAAGTTTGCAAATATCTCAATATTAAATCCTGTTAATCCTTTAATCTTAGGTATCCTGATTCAGACATTTTAATTAGCCAATTTTTCCTGTTCACGAGCATCAACAACTAAAACTAAACAAAGTGCTGCAACTGCTTTTTCCCATGCTTGTCGCACTTTCACATCTTCCACACCATCAAATAAACCTACCAACCGAGGAACAGCTTGTTCTAACGCTGCGTGGGGTACGGGACGATGTAATTCAACTAGATGATTGATACTTTCTTGATTGTTAAGAAAACCAACTACCCATTTTGTTGTATGATCTGGACTGTCAGGAACACGCTGAACGCCTAATTCATTTTTTAGCCAGTCATAAAAAAGTGGTAAATGTTCGGCTAATACTGCACCAGCGGTAGGTAAGGTTTTTTTAAGTAAGTTAATATCTAAACTGTCTAATTCTTGTTTTAATGCTGGTGAATTCAGCACCTCATTTAACGGTGTTGAAAGTATTGCTTCTATGTCTGATGCCGAAAAATCTAAATTTTCGGTGAAAGTTGAAATTAAAGATTTCATTTTGCCCACTCCAGAGATTATTCCCTAACCTATACAATAATTATAGCAATCAAAGCTCCTACTGTTTGCGCTATTCTTGTTCTCTGGATCACCTGTGCGCGAAAAAAAAGTATTTGGTAAAAGGTAAAGAATTACCAATTACCAATTACCCAAAATTACGCTTTCTTCAACCAGCTAAACATGGCACGTAAATCCTTACCAACAGCCTCAATAGGATGTTCAGCTTCTTGACGACGCATAGCAGTAAAACCAGGTTTACCAGCTTGGTTTTCCAAGACAAATTCCCGCGCAAATTGTCCAGATTGAATTTCGCTGAGGATTTTCTTCATTTCCGCTTTAGTTTGGGCGGTGACAACGCGAGGACCACGAGTATAATCACCATATTCGGCAGTATTAGAAATACTATCGCGCATGGTAGCTAAACCACCTTCTACGACCAAATCAACAATTAATTTGACTTCGTGCAGACATTCAAAATAAGCGAGTTCTGGTTGATAACCTGCTTCAACTAAAGTTTCAAAACCGGCTTTGATTAAAGCACTTAAACCACCACACAATACTGCTTGTTCCCCAAACAAATCGGTTTCGGTTTCTTCCCGGAAAGTAGTTTCCAAAATACCGGCGCGTGTACCACCAATACCTCTAGCATAAGCCATAGCGCGATCGCGTGCTTTGCCAGTGGCATCTTGATAAACTGCAAATAAAGCGGGTACACCTTGTCCTTGTTCGTAGGTACGACGCACCAAATGTCCTGGCCCTTTAGGTGCAACCATGACGACATCAACATCAGCAGGAGGAACAACTTGTGCAAAATGGATATTAAAACCATGTGCAAAAGCTAAAACGTTTCCGGCTTCTAAATTGGGTTCAATTTCGTTTTTGTAAATTGTTTTTTGGACTTCATCAGGTAATAAAATCATGATGAAATCAGCAGCTTTGGCAGCATCAGCAACATTTTTTACAGTCAAGCCAGCAGCTTCGGCTTTCGCTGTGGACTTACTCCCGGGATATAATCCGACAATGACATTAACACCGCTATCTTTAAGATTCAGCGCGTGAGCATGACCTTGAGAACCATAACCAATAATAGCAACGGTTTTACCTTTTAAAAGGTCTAAATTAGCATCTTCATCATAATACATACGCGCCATAGAAGCATCTCCTGTTTATAAAGGCTGTCATGAAATTGGCAGACTTACGATTGTATCGTAAATTGGTCAGTTGTCAGTTGTATTTTTCTCCTGACTTCTAACTGGGCGCAGGCCCTGCGCCCCTACCAAATCTGCTACTTTTATTTTTTTTTAAGAAGTTCAAGATAAACAGAAATAATTGTGATAATTTTGATACAAATTTGTTAAGAATAGTTACAGCCCTGTAATGGAAGGAAATATTTTTTATGGTTGATCTAGCTGACAAGAAACCAGTTCATCAAGTTGTGATTATTGGTGGTGGTTTTGGTGGATTGTATGCTGCGAAGTCTATGGCTAAAGCCAATGTGCAAATCACTCTGATTGATAAACGCAATTTCCATCTCTTTCAACCACTTCTGTACCAAGTCGCTACAGGTGCTTTATCCCCAGCGGATATTTCCTCTCCCTTGCGGGCTGTCCTTAGCAAGAGTAAGAATACTAAGGTGCTGTTGGGTGAAGTGAATGATATTGACACTACCGCCCAAAATGTGATGGTAGGCGCGGAATCTGTCCCCTACGATACTTTAATTGTGGCTACAGGGGCGAAGCATTCCTATTTTGGTAAGGATAACTGGGAAGAATTTGCACCGGGTTTAAAGACTGTAGAAGATGCCATTGAGATGCGTCGGCGGATATTTTCAGCATTTGAAGCCGCTGAAAAGGAAAGTGATCCGGTAAAACGCCAAGCTTTGTTAACTTTTGTAATTGTGGGTGGTGGTCCAACTGGGGTAGAATTGGCGGGAGCGATCGCTGAATTGGCAACTAAAACCCTAACAGAAGATTTCCGCAACATTGACACCTCAGAAACCAGAGTTTTATTGTTAGAAGGTTTAGACCGGATTCTTCCACCCTTTGCACCGGAATTATCGCAGACAGCGGAAGCATCTTTAAAGGCTTTGGGTGTAGATGTGCAAACCAAAACCTTAGTTACACATATTGAAAATGATATTGTCACGATTAAGCAAGGTGATGATGTTAAAGAAATTGCTGCAAAAACCGTGTTGTGGGCTGCGGGTGTAAAAGCCTCACCAATGGGGAAAGTTTTGACAGATAAGACAGGAGTTGAGAGCGATCGCGCTGGTCGTGTTATCGTTGAACCAGACCTAAGTATTAAAGGATTTCCCAACATTTTCGTAGTTGGTGACTTAGCAAATTTCGCCCATCAAAATGATAAACCCTTACCGGGAGTTGCACCAGTCGCCATGCAAGAAGGCGAATATGTGGCTAAACTCATTCAAAAACGCCTGAAAGGTGAAACATTACCCCAATTCAAATATGTGGATAGAGGTAGTTTAGCAATGATTGGGCAACACGCCGCAGTTGTTGATTTAGGATTTATCAAACTTAGAGGTTTCTTTGCGTGGTTTGTGTGGTTATTTATTCATATCTACTTCCTCATTGAATTTGATAATAAGTTAGTTGTGATGATTCAATGGTTGTGGAGTTATTTTACCCGCAATCGTGGCGCGAGATTAATTACAGGTAAGGAAGTTATTGCACCTGTACCAATTGTAAATAGTGATAGTCACACGCCAGTTATCACAAAAAAGCCGTTGAATGTGTAGTTTTATAAAGTGGGTTATTAACCCACTATCCCGATTTAGATGTAATCTCTAATTGGAAAGGAATGCGGGCTTATGGGAATACGCCCGTAAATTTTACCAATAATGATATTGTAGTATCTAAATTCTGATATACTATAATCAGTAAGAGTTTTTACTATTTGACTTATTGGATTAAAAATATGTCCAGCACAATCTTAAAAGCTAAAGATATAGAAAATGCAAAACACATAATTGCTAACGATTTGGAAGAAACTATCAGATTTTTGAATCGTTGTGGTGGATTTAGTCATAAAAATGATGAAGAAAAGAATAAATTTGATGAATATATTAAAATTGCTCAAGGAAAAGGCAAATCTCTTGTAGAACTCAAGCAAGATTTATTATTAGGAAAGAAGAAATTTCAAAAAGCAATGCAAATGTTGTTAGAAATCTTCGGAAGCAATGAATCACGAAATTTTTTTGAAAGGAATATCCGAGCATTAAATTTACTGACAGAATCTGTTATTGAATGTTGGGATTTTTATTCATCAGATACACAAGAGTTTTTAAGAAAATTTGCCTTGGATGCTGCTGAATTTAATAGAGTGATAAATGTTGCTTCGTCTGCGGAAATTAACAGTTCTACCGCAGTTGAAGAATGGAAAATCATTGAAGAAGTAGCCAAACAACATGAAAAAGCAGTACAGAGATTTATCAACTCTGTCACAGGACCAATAGACTGGAAAAATTGTGAAACGGATTTAGGAAGAAAACTTTTTAAAATTAAAGAAAAAATAATTCTGTCTGGAGAACCCCTTTTAACTTCAGCAGAATTTGATCAATATCTTGAAGAACAAACAGACAATAACTAAATAAACAATTTAATCGGGTGAAAAGAACTTATATAGATTCCTGCGTATTAATAGCAGCAGCAACATTAGATAATAGTGATCCAATCTGCCAAGAAGCTTTAAAAGTTTTAGGTAGTGCGGAACGCTATTTTATTTCTAGTTATTATGTAAAATTTGAAGTATTACCTCATGCTATCAGAAATAAAAGAAAACTAGAAGCAGAGTTTTATGAAACATTTTTTGATAGTGTACAAGAATGGGTAGAACCTAATCAAAAATTATTAGAATGTGCGTATAACGAAATTATTACAAATAATAATGGATTGAGTGGAATTGATGCAATTCATGTTGCTGCTGCGTTGCTAGGAAAAGCAGATGAGTTAATTACCGCCGAAAAAAAAGAAAAGCCAATTTGTCAAGTTAAATCAATTAAAGTGATTACATTGAGAAAATAATTGATTGTTATAGTAAGTGGTTTAAAGATTAAAATAAAAATGTAGAATTAGGAGATTTTGGTAATGGCTTTAACAATTTTAGATGAACAATTAGAAAGTATCCAGCTTTCGGCTGAGGTTCAGGAAAAGGCTTTACAAAAAGCTAAAGAAGGTTATGTAATGACATTATTAGAGGTAGGAGAAATTAGCAGTGGCAGGGCGGGGAAAATTCTTGGTGTTCCTCGTTTAGCGGTAATAGAAATGATGAAAAAATGGGGTATTTCTCTTTTTGATGATTCTCAAAATCTGGAGGAATTACGTCAAGAAGTGGAACAGGCAGAGTTAATTTTAAATCAGCAGATTTCTTAAATGATTATTGTTTCTGATACTACGCCAATTAGCGAGTTAGTAAGAGTTATTAAACCCACATTCTGCACTTTATTTATAATCTGCGAATATTGCATTTCTAAACTGAATCATCTTGCGACATAATAGAAATAGAAATTCTATCTTTAGGATTGTTAAGAATGTATCAAACAGATCCGCCACTTTCCCCTAAAGAAACATTACCGACAATGTATGATCTTCCTAGCGAAGACCCGGAGGAACCTGGTTTGCCAGATCAATTTCATTTATTCCAACCACAATTATTAGCAGAAACATTCCGTCCCCCTAACTATCCTAGCGACCAAATATTTACAGTTAGTGACATGAATCTTTATTATGATTCTCGTCACCCACAGTGGTATAAACGCCCAGATTGGTTTGCCGTTTTAGGTGTTCCTTCTCTTTATAACAAAAGAGATTTGCGGTTAAGTTATGTAGTTTGGCAAGAAGCAGTTAATCCTTATATTGTTGTTGAATTACTCTCACCGGGAACAGAAAAAGAAGACTTAGGACAAACATTAAGAGATGTCGAAAAACCTCCTGGTAAATGGGAAGTTTACGAACAAATTTTAAGAGTCCCCTATTACGCCATCTTTGATCGTTATAAATCTGAATTTAGAATGTTTCAGTTAACGGGCGCTCGTTATGCTGAAGTAAATTTATCAGATTTTCGGTTTTGGATTCCCGAAATAGAATTAGGTTTAGGAGTGTGGCAAGGAAGTTATAAAACCGTCGAAATGCCTTGGTTACGTTGGTATGACAAAGACGGTAATTGGATATTAACCAGCACAGAACAAGAAAGACAAAAAACCGAAAGATTAATTGCCCAACTTCGTGCGCTTGGTGTTGAACCTGATTTAGAATAAATACAATCTCTCATCCTCTTTCTCGTTCCCAGTCTGAGACTAGGAACGAGGGAATACTATCTAGTTGAAACGTGATCCTCTTCACGTATTTCTAAATGGGGATACTTGGGAATCGGTTGCAAACGCTGGCGAATTTTACCAATAATGATATAGAGAATTGGCACAATAAATAAACTTAAAAAAGTCGCCACAAACATTCCCCCAAATACCGCAGTACCCAGAGATTGACGACTCGCTGCACCTGCACCTGTAGCAGTTACTAGAGGAAAAATACCCAACAAAGTGGCAAAAGAAGTCATGAGAATTGGACGTAAACGACCTTGTGCTGCTTCTACCGCTGCTTTGGTAATTGATAAACCTTGATTTTCTTGTAATTGATTAGCAAATTCCACAATTAAAATTGCGTTTTTACTGGCTAAACCAATTAACATTACCAACCCTACTTGGCAAAATACATCATTATTTAAACCCCGTAATGATTGTGATGCTAAAGCTCCCATAATCGCTAAGGGAACAGCCAGCATAATAATTAAAGGATCAACATAATTTTCATACTGAGCAGCTAACACTAAAAAGACGAAAAGTAATCCCAAACCAAAAATGATTGGCGCTTGTCCACCGGATTCTTTTTCCTGAGCAACAATACCCGACCATTCATATCCCATACTTGTAGGTAATATCTTTTTAGCTAATTGTTCCATAGCTAAAGTTGCTTGTCCAGAACTAGCACCAGGAGCAGGAGAACCGTTAATTTCAATGGAACGCAATAAGTTGTAGTGATTAATAGTTTGCGCTCCCGTTGTGGGAGTTAATTTCACCAAACTATTCAAAGGAATCATCTGATTAGTTGCCGAACGCACATTTAATAAACCGATATCATCAGGATTGGAGCGAAACTGAGCATCAGCTTGAATATATACCCGATATGTGCGAGAAAGGAAATTAAAATCATTGACATATCGTGAACCCAAATAAGTTTGCAGGGTTTTAAAAATATCGTCAATGGAAACTTGCAGAGATTTCGCTTTATTGCGGTCAACTTCAATTAAAATTTGCGGTGTATTTGCCGTAAAAGTGCTAAATACAGCTTGCAGTCCTGGGGTTTGATTACCCTGCATCATGAACTGACCAACGGTTTGCAGCATAGAATTTAAGCTGTTAGTTCCCGCTATATCTTGTAACTGAAATTGGAAACCGCTAAAACTACCTAAACCGCGAATTGCGGGGGGATTAACTGGGAAAACTCTAGCTTCGGTAATTCTTGAAAAGCTTTTTCTTAAATTGCCAATAATAGCTTGTACAGATTGATTTGGTTGTTTGCGTTCATCCCAGGATTTGAGAGTTGTAAAAACTACGCCACTGTTAGCAGTATTACCACTAAAACCAAAACCACCAATGGCAAAAGTACCACTAACTTCGGGTAATTTGAGGATTTCTGCTTCTACCTCACTCATAACTTTACTGGTGTATTTGAGTGAAGAACCTTCTGGACCTTGGATAATTGTAATGAAATAACCTTGGTCTTCGTCGGGAAGAAATGCTGTGGGTACGGTGATATAAAGCCAAGCCGTGACACCTAATAAACCGATAAATGCCAGTGCTACTATCGCTTTAATTTTTGTCAAAAATCTTAAAGAGCGTTCATATCCCCAGCGCATGGCTTCTAAAAACCAGTTTATTCCCCCAAATACCCAGCCAAAAATGCCTCTAGGTGCGGGTCTTTGCCGTAATAACAAGGCGGAAAGAGAAGGGGTGAGGGTGAGAGCAAAAAATGTGGAAATGGCAATAGAAAAGGCAATTGTCAGGGCAAATTGTTTGTAAATTTGTCCGGTTGCACCGGGGAAAAAGGCTACAGGGACAAACACCGCCATCAATACCAGGGAAGTAGCAATTACAGCCCCAAATAGCTCTTGCATTGACACTGAAGCCGCTTGACGGGGTGACATTCCTTTGTCTTGAATTAAGCGGGAGGTATTTTCCACGACAATAATCGCGTCATCAACTACCATTCCCGTTGCTAGTGTCAAACCGAACATGGTTAAGGTGTTAACAGAAAAACCAAAGGCTTTGACGAAGGCAAAAGTACCCACTAAGGACAGAGGAATAGTGATAACCGGAATTAAAGTAGTCCGCCAATCTTGTAAGAAGATAAAGATGACAATAATAACCAGAGCGATCGCTTCTAAAAGCGTTTTTACCACTTCTGCCAAAGATTCTTTTACAATCGTAGTGGTGTCCAATGCCACCTGATACTTGATCCCTGGGGGAAAGCTTTGGGACAATCGCGCCATTTCCTTTTTGACTAAATTAGCAACGTCCAAAACATTACTTCCCGGTGTCGGAAAAATCCCAATCCCTACACCTTCATTCCCTTTAAAGCGGAGAAATGAGCTATAGTTTTGAGCGCCCAGTTCTGCCCTCCCCACATCTTTCAATTTAATCAAACTACCGTCAGCCGCAGTTTTAATGACTAAATTATCAAATTCCTCAACTTCCGTCAGCCGACTAACTGCCCTCAAGTCAATTTGATACATTTGACCATCTACCGCTGGCTGTTGTCCAATTTGTCCCGCACCTACCTGTAAGTTTTGTTCGTTGAGGGCATTAATGACATCATCAGTAGTTAAATTCCGACTAGCCAATTTATTCGGATCAAGCCATAGACGCATTGCATAGCGGCGTTCACCAAAAATCCGTGCCTCACTGACACCTTTAATCCGTTTGAGGGTATCTACAATATATAAATCCGCATAATTACTTAAAAAGACATTATCTAGTTGTTTGTTGTCACTGTACAAACCCATCGCTAACAGAATATTATTAGACTGTTTACTTACAGTCACTCCTGTTTGCTTCACACTATCTGGTAACTGAGGTTCAGCCGCAGTCACCCGGTTTTGTACGTCCACTGCGGCAATATCTTTGTCCCGTGAAGCATCAAATGTTACAGTAATTGTGCTACTGCCGTCATTACTACTGCTCGAAGTCATGTATTTAATGCCTTCGACACCGTTAATCTGCCGCTCTAAAATCGTCGTTACGGTGCTTTCGACAATTTCCGCACTAGCACCAACATAATTAGAACTGACGATAATCTGCGTTGGACTAATTTCTGGATACTGGGCTGTGGGCAATGTGGGAATACTAATTGCCCCGACTAGTAAAATGATAATAGCGCAGACACTGGTAAATACAGGTCGCTTAATAAAGAAATCAACAAACATAAATTGGTAATTAGTAATTGGTAATTGGTAATTGGTGATTCTTCCTATTCCCTCTTAACTGTCAACTGTCAACTGTCACCTAATTTTCAGGAATTATTGGGAGTCCGTCTCTAAGATTTTGTACCCCTGAGATAATCAATTTTTCATCTCGTTGCAATCCCTCAATTACTTGGTAATTATTACCTTTAATATTGCCTAATTTGACCTGTTTTTGTTTAGCTATTAATTGGGAAACACCTTGAGGAGATTTTCCTGTTTGAGCTACAAATACAAAAGTTTCTCCAGCGATTCGAGATATTGCTGTTGTGGGAATTAGAACTCCAGAACGTTGATTCCAAATCACTTTAGCCCGAATTATTTGATCGGCTCGTAGCTGCCCATTTTCATTGTCATAAAGGGCTTTAACTAATATTGATTGAGAATTATTGGTAATATTGGGAGAAATAAAGAATATACTGCTATTACCTATAGTTTTACCTTGGGCGTTAATTAATTCCACTGGTAATCCTTGACGTAATTCTGTACCTTTTTCCAAGGGAACAGGAATTTTAACTTCTAAAGGTCGGTTTTGGGTAATGGTAGCTAATGGTGTGGAAGTATTCACAAAATCGCCTACTTTCACAGGAATATCGCCCACAGTTCCCGTAAAGGGAGCAGTTATTTTATAATATTGCAGTTGAACTTGTTGTTGTCTAATATTGGCATCAGCTTGCAGTAAGGATTTTTCTACCTGGGATATGGTAGCTATTTGAGCCTGAATACGGGAATCTATCGCCCCTAGTTGGGCTTTAGCTGTCGCCAATTTGTTAGCATATAAATCTTTAGTTTGCCGAGATACTGCTCCTTGTGTAGCTAATTCAGAATAACGTTTATAATCTTGTTGATTTAAGCGCACATCTGCAACATTAGCCAATCTTTCTGCTTGTAAAGATTTCAGGGTAGCGCGAGCGTTTTCTAGTTGTGCTTGCGAACCTTGACCAGCAGCGGATAAACTACTAACTGCGGCTTGTTGTTGTCGAGAATCTATTTGGATAATTGCAGTACCAGAGGAAACTGAATCTCCTGACTTTACAAATATCTGCGAAACTTGACCTTGAATTCTAGGTTGGAGGTTGACAGAACGCCGAGATTCCAGACTGGCTATATATTCTGTACTATCTTCAACTGTGCCTGTTTGTACTGGTGATAGTTTAACTTTGACTCCTGGAGGTGGAGCATTAGCCGCTGCTGGACTGGGTTTTTCAGGAGTTAGCAATTTCCACGCTATCCCGCTGACACCCCCAATCAATAATAGTGCAGCTAATAGTAACCGCAGCCACCGGCTTGATTTTGGAGGTGGCTGGGAAATTTCTGTAACATCGGTTTGAGGCTCAGGTAATGTCATGGCTGATAACAAGTTGAAAGAAAGAACGAATCGTTAAAACTCTATCTGTATCTGCATTATATTGATTTTAAAATTACCCATTTAGGATGATGACACTGGAAAAAATATATGTTAACTAATTCAAATATACAGGCTTTACAATTTTTTACAATCTACCGTAAGTTAATTATAGAGATTTGGCAAGTTAATTGGGCATGGTCAGCAAGGAAGAACCTAAATTAAGTATTTGGTCAGAATAACCATTACATTAAGAAGAAGGATATAAAAAATAGACTGGTCAATGAATTCAATAGCATCTACCTTAACTTCTATTCTCAGCACGGAAAACGCCGTTTTATCCTGGGAAAATCTCACCCCCAGCCAGCAGCACAAGATCCAACAAGGGATAGACTCCAAAAGCCACCCCAGTTGTATCGTTTATCCCCATAGCCAAGCAGAATTAGCCGCAGTTATAGCGATCGCCAACAGTCATCAATGGCGCGTTCTGACCTGTGGTAGCGGTAGTAAAATCAATTGGGGTGGTTTAGCTAAAAATATTGATATTATTGTCAGTACCGAAGGTATTAACCAACTCATAGAACACGCTGTGGGTGATTTAACTGTCACTGTGGAAGCAGGGATGAAATTTGCCCATCTTCAGGAGATTTTGGCTAAACATCACCAATTTTTAGCACTTGATCCTGCTTTTCCCAATTCTGCGACTATTGGTGGTATTGTTGCTACGGCTGATACAGGTTCTCTGCGTCAACGTTATGGCGGTGTGCGTGACCAACTTTTAGGTATAACTTTTATCCGCGCAGATGGACAAATCGCTAAAGCCGGGGGACGAGTTGTCAAAAATGTGGCTGGTTACGACTTAATGAAATTATTTACTGGCGCTTACGGTACTTTAGGAATTATTAGCCAAGTCACTTTTCGAGTTTATCCGATTCCTGAAACTTCGGGAACTGTTATATTAACTGGTAAACCTGAAGCTATATCCCAAGCAGTGAGAACTTTACAAAGTTCGGAATTAACACCAACTCAAGTTGATTTATTATCAAGTAAATTAGTAAATAATTTAAATTTGGGGACAGGAATAGGCTTAATTGCCCGTTTTCAAAGTATTAATGAAAGTGTCCAAGAACAGTCAAAACGACTTTTAGCAATTGGCGAAAAGTTAGGTTTAAATGGGGTAATTTATTCAGAAAATCAAGAAGCTGATTTATGGCAACGATTACCAGAACAAATACATTCTCATGTTACAGAATCTACAATTACCTGCAAAATAGGTGTATTACCAACTGCTGCGGTGAAGATTTTAAATCAAATAGATTTTGGTTTAATTCATATTAGCAGCGGTTTGGGTTTGGTGCGGTTAGAAAGTCAAGAGCAAATTTTGCTTTTGCGAAATTTATGTGTAGCAAATTCTGGTTTTTTAAGTATTTTATCTGCACCTGTTGAGTTGAAGGAAAGGTTTGATGTTTGGGGGAATATTGGTAATAGTTTGGCGGTAATGCACCGTATTAAGGAACAGTTTGATGGTAATTTTATTTTAAGTCCTGGTCGGTTTGTAGGTGGAATTTAATAAATTCCTGGCGAATAGAATTCGCGGCTACACGAACAAAGTCCACATTCGTGGACTAATTAAAATCAAAGATTTATAACCCACTTAGGTGGGTTTTGCCTGTGTAGACGCGGTTTATAACCGCCATTTTAACTAATTAAAAGTATCAAAAAGAGGGAAAAAAGATAAATGCAAGTTTCAGAAAATTCTGTGAATAATACCACCGCTAGTATTAAGAATTTGAAGGGTTTTGATGAAAGTCATCCACCTGATCCTAAGTTAATTGATAGTTGTGTTCATTGTGGTTTTTGTTTGTCTACTTGTCCTAGTTATCGGGTATTAGGTAAGGAGATGGATTCTCCCAGGGGACGTATCTATTTAATGGATGCTATTAATGAGGGTGAAATTGCTCTCAATACGGCTACTGTTGAACATTTTGATTCTTGTTTGGGTTGTCTAGCTTGTGTTTCTACTTGTCCTTCTGGTGTCCAGTATGATAAGTTGATTTCGGCTACTAGACATCAGGTGGAAAGAAATTATAACCGCAGTTTACCTGATAAGTTGGTTCGACAATTGATTTTTTCTCTGTTTCCTAATCCTGATCTTTTAAGAATTTTACTTTTTCCCTTATTAGTTTATCAAAAGTTAGGATTTTCTCAGGTATTACAAGCAACTGGGTTAATTAAAGCCATATCTCCCCGGTTAGCAGCTATGGAATCTATTTTACCCAAAATTACTCTCAAGTCTTTTCAGGACAACTTACCAGATATCATCCCAGCGAAGGGTGAAAAAAGATATCGGGTGGGTGTAATTTTAGGATGTGTGCAAAGGTTGTTTTTCTCTGGTGTCAATGAAGCGACGGTAAGGGTTTTAACTGCAAATGGTTGTGAGGTGGTAATTCCTAAATCTCAAGGTTGTTGTGCTGCACTTCCTGAACACCAAGGACAAACTGAACAAGCGAAAGTTTTAGCAAGACAAATGATTGATAGTTTTGCTGATACTAATGTGGATTTTGTGATTATCAATGCTGCTGGTTGTGGTCATACTTTGAAGGAATATGGTCATATTTTAGCAGATGATCCAGAATATGCCCAAAAAGCGAAAATATTTGCCGCGAAAGTTAAGGATTCACAGGAGTTTTTAGCTAATGTGGGTTTAACTGCTAAACTTTCACCTTTGACTGATAAAAATCTGACTTTAGTTTATCAAGATGCTTGTCATTTATTACATGGTCAAAAAATTAGTGTTCAACCCCGTCAACTGTTAAAACAAATTCCCGGTGTGACTTTAAAAGAACCTATAGACGCGGCTTTATGTTGTGGGAGTGCGGGGGTTTATAATATGTTACAACCGGAAGTTGCTGAGGAATTAGGTAAACAAAAAGCTGAGAATTTAATCAATACTGGCGCTGATTTAATTGCTTCTCCTAATCCTGGTTGTAGTTTGCAGATTAGTAAGTATTTACAGGGGAAAACTATTTCTGTTATGCACCCAATGGAATTATTAGATTATGCGATTCGGGGTGATAAGTTGGATATTTAAAAAAATGTAAGATCCAACTCTCCGACTTCTGAGATCAATTTATAATGTATTTACAAGATAAAAAAGAAGTCGGGGATCTTATTTATCGTTCCCAAATTAAGTTCATTGCCTTTTTTATGATCTCTTCTTGTTGGACTAATTTGTTTAATTCTTCTGCTTCATATTGTCCTTCAAAAGCTTCTATTGCTGCTTTTTCTAACGCTAAATCATAAGCATCTTCTAGAGTTGTTGCTAATTCTGTTTCACTCAGATAAGTTCCTTTCGCTTTTTCACGAGAATTACTGCGTTGAATTTGTTTGACAGAATTGCGAATAGAAAGATTCCAAGACCTAGTTGTACGATTTTCAGCAGCTTGTTTAATTAAGTGTAGAAGTAAAATGATGCCATAGCTAAATATTTTATTCAGTTTATCAGATTTGCTCATTTCTTCTAATTCTTCGACAATTAACAAGGCTTCTGTGATATTGCCTTGGTGCAGGAGTTCTTTGAGTGTAAGTAGTTCTTCCATGTGGTTGATTTTCCTAATTTTTCATCGCTAAGGTTAATCCGTCTGCTATGGGAACTAAACTCAAGGTAATTCGGGAATCTTGATGTAATTTGCGATTCAAAGCCCGAATTTTGTTAGTCTGATTATCCTGTATTTCTGGATCTGCAACTTTACCTGACCACAACACATTATCAATGGCAATTAGTCCACCGGGGCGAATTAATTCAAGGCATCGCTCATAATAATTATCATAGTTACCTTTATCAGCATCAATAAACGCAAAATCAAATGTTCCCGTTTCCCCTGCTGCTAATAAATTATCTAAGGTTTCCAAAGCTGGGGCAATATGTAAATCAATTTTATCAGCGACTCCCGCTTCTTGCCAATAACGGACAGCTACACTGGTATACTCTTCACTAACATCACAGGCAACTATTTTACCATCTGCGGGTAAAGCCAAAGCCACTACTAAGGAACTATAGCCAGTAAATACACCGACTTCTAAAGTTTTCTTTGCTCCTATCAACTTAATTAATAATGCCATAAATTGCCCCTGTTCAGGAGATATTTGCATGATGGACCTTGGCATTTGAGCGGTTTCTTGACGCAGTTGGGTTAAAGTGATGGGTTCGCGGAGGGAAACTGAAAGTAAATAATCATACAAGTTTTTTTCTAAACCCAGTGTTTGTTTTGGCATAAAAAATCTAAAGTTTAGTTTTATTTCTCACCCCTCTGAATGCAAGCTTTTAACTTTTCAGCTAAAGTTGAAACATGAGGTTCAGACATAATACTATCATGATTACCAGGAATATCATGAATTTCTAAGCCACCAGCAGCTAATTCCTCCCACTTTTTGAGATGATATGTATATTTTTTAGGTTGATCAACTGCTCGGAAAAAGATAACTTTACCTGCATAGACTTTTGGATAATAATTTCTGTAAGCTTCACCAATTGCATCTCGAACTACTAAATTGCGAAGAGAGTGAGGTAAAGGAAGATTCCTTTTTAGATAGAATTGATAAACAATTTCCGTGATTTTATCCTCAATTCGGCGGTTAATCTTTTCCCAAATAAAGATGATTTGCTGTTGAGTTGTCAGATTCACAAATTGGCTAAAATTTCGCTTAATCATATCCATTAAATACAATTTAGATTGATAGATACGAGACTTTATTTTCAGCAGCGATAAAGAATTTTCAACTTGATGATTTGGAGGTATCATTTTCGGAGGATAAGCATCAAAAATAGTTAGTAATTCAACAATCTCTCCTTGTAAATTAAGTTGTTGTGCTATTTCATAAGCTATCATGCCTCCTACACACCATCCCCCCAATAAATATGGTCCATGTGGTTGAACAGTTTGCATTTCTTTAATATAGTGAGAGGCCATATCTTCAATACAAGTATGAGGAGAATTATTGCCATCTAAACCCTGAGCTTGTAACCCATAAACTGGTTGATCAGCATCGAATTTAGATAACAAATTCCCGCTGTGTATCAAACCTCCAGAGAGCGTATGAATATAGAAAAAAGGTATTTTTGAACCATGAGGTTTAATCGGAACTAAGGAAGACCAAGAACTTGAGTATCCTTCGTCCCGAAGCACATTAGCTAATTGCCTAATTGTCGGAGCTTGGAAGAGAGTAGCAAGGGGAATATATTTACTAAATATTTTTTCAATTTGAGCAAATAGACGTACAGCTAAGAGTGAATGTCCTCCTACATCGAAAAAGTTATCATTTAAGCCAATGGGTTGAATACCTAAAACATTCTCCCAAATTTTTGTGAGTTGCAGTTCTAAATTATCGGCTGTAGTTGTATATTGATCCTCTAATTGAGAATTATCAAATTTAGGAACAGGTAAGGCCATTCTGTCTAATTTACCATTCACCGTTAGAGGGATAAAATCCAGAATTACAACAGCCGCAGGTATCATATAATTTGGTACTTTCTTTTCCAAGAAAACTCGCATTTCTTGTCTTGAAAATTTTTGGTTTCCCTGGAGAACCAAATAAGCAACCAAGCGTTTATTGCTTGGGCTATCTTCTCTGGCAATGACAACAACTTTTTGCACCGATGGATGTTGACCGAGAATTGTTTCAATTTCTCCCAATTCTATCCGAAAACCGCGAATTTTTACTTGATTATCTATGCGACCCAGATGGACAATCTCACCGTCTGGTAAATAAATTGCTAGATCTCCAGTCTTGTACATTCTGGCTTTTGGTTCATTGCTAAAAAGGTTGATAATAAACCGTTCAGCAGTTAAATCAGGGTGATTAATGTAACCACGGGCAACACCCGCACCTGCAATGTATATTTCCCCTGGAACATTAACAGGTACAGGCTGTTGATGGGTATCTAGTAAATAAATCTGGGTGTTAGCAATAGGATGTCCAATGGACGGTCTTAAGCTGCTATCTTTGTACTCACCACGAGTAGCAGAGACACTCGCTTCCGTCGCTCCGTAAGAATTAAGCAATGTCCGTCCAGGTAGCCAACGTTCTAGAACCTCAGAGGAGGAGGGTTCTCCCATGACTGTAATTACAGACAGCAAAGGAAAATTAGCATCAGGCATGGCGGCTAAAACTGACGGAGTGGTTTTAATGTGAGTGATAGCATACTCCCGTAGCCAATCAGCTAATCTAGGACCGGGGAGGAGGTCTTCTTGTCTGGCAATATAAAGGGTTGCTCCTGCCATGAAGGTCATGAATATTTCAGATAGGGAAGTGCTAAAACTGAGAGAACCAAACAGGAGGACGCGGCTATCGGAGTTAACGTAGTAAGCTTGTAGCCGTCCTGGTGCGGCAAAACCACATAAGCTATGGTGTTCTACCATCACACCTTTTGGCTGGCCTGTAGAACCGGAGGTGTAAATAATATAGGCAAGGTTATGGCTTTTAGCGTTACTTGTGGGGTTGATAGAGCTTTCTTTGTCAATTTCCTGCCAGTCTTGATCTAAGTAGACTACACGCCCTTTGAAGTCAGGAAAATTTTGGGCTAAATGCTTTTGAGTTAACAAAACTCCTACCTTCGTATCCTTTAGCATATAGTCTAGACGAGCCTGTGGCAAAGCCGGATCGAGAGGAACATAAGCTCCACCAGCTTTGAAAATACCGAGAACACCAACTATCATTTCTAGCGATCGCTCAACAGCAATTCCCACAGTCACCTCTGGACCTACGCCCAATTGTTGCAAGTAGTATGCAAGTTGATTGGCACGACAATTAAGTTCCTGGTAGGTTAACTTTTGTGTTTCAAACACCACAGCTACAGTATTTGGTGTTTGTAGGGCAACAGACTCAAACAGGTGATGAATGCAAGTATCTTGGGGGTACTCTGAATAGGTATTGTTTAACTCCACAAGCATTTGCTGCCGTTCAGTAGCCGTTAATAGGGGTAATTGTGCAATCTGATTTGATGGGTTAGCAACAATACCTGCTAATAAAGTCTGAAAATGCCCCGTCATCCGAGCAATGGTACTACTGTCAAATAGATCAGTATTATAAGTCCAGTTACCGATGAGGTGATCCTCAGTTTCCGTTAAGCTGAGAGTTAAGTCAAATTTCGCTCCTGGGCTGTCTGTCTCTAAAAAATTCAGGGTTAAACCTGGCAGTTCTAAATCTGATTTGGGAGTATTCTGAAGAATAAACATTACCTGAAATATTGGTGAACGGCTCAAGTCCCGTTCCGGTTGTAGTTCTTCAACCAACTTCTCAAAGGGCATATCTTGATGATCATAAGCGCCTAAAGAGATTTCACGCACTCGCTTTAACAACTCTACAAAACTTGGGTTGCCTTCCATCTGAATTCGCAAGCATAAAGTATTGACAAAAAAGCCAATTAATGATTCTGTTTCTAAACGATGCCTACCAGCAATGGGAGTGCCGACCACAATATCTTGTTGTCCACTATAGCGATAAAGTAAGACGTAGAATACAGCCAGCATGGTCATAAATAAGGTTGTTCCTTCTTGCTGACTGAGAGTTTTGAGGGACTGAGTGAGGGATGAGGAGATTAGAAACGATTCCCTTCTACCATGAAATGTCTGTATACTGGGGCGTGGTTTATCAGTCGGTAACTCTAGGAATGGTAACTGACTACCTAAATGCTGCTTCCAGTAGGAAAGCTGAGACTCTAAAATTGAACCAGTCAACCAGTGACGTTGCCACAGAGCAAAGTCAGCATATTGGATGGGGAGTGGTGATAATGGTGTTTGTATAGGGTCTCGCAGAGAAGGATTATCTATAGAAAAGGCTTGGTACAGTGCTGCTAGTTCCCCTCGAAACACATGATCCGACCAACCGTCGAAAATAATATGATGAAAATTAAATAACAGCAAATGTTCTGTTGGATTGAGACGCAACACTTTGACACGAAATAGAGAATCTTCAGCTAAATAAAAAGGCTGCTGTGCTTCTTGGTTAGTTATTATTTCAGTTTCTGCTGCTCGTTGTTCATCAGGCAGAAATTGTAGATCAATGATAGGTAGATTGAAGTCAATATTATTAGTAATTACCTGAATTGGTTGTCCATCTATTGAAATAACATTGGTTCGCAGAATTTCATGGCGCTGTATGATTTGATTAATACTTTTTTCTAATGCACTGATGTTGAGTGAACCCAAAATCCGCAGTATAGAGGGCATATTATAAGCAGTGCTATTGGCATCTAATTGATCTATAAACCAAAGACGCTGTTGAGCAAAGGAAAGCGGCAGATTTTTTGACTGTTTTCTCGGTTCAATTTCTGGTACTGGTAGACTATTATTTTTGCCAATTTGTGAGGATAATTGGGCAATGGTAGGACATTCAAATAGTAAGCGCAGGGGGATTTCTAGTTTAAAGGTTTGTCTGATGTGGGATATAACTTGGGTGACTAGTAATGAATGTCCACCTAATTCAAAGAAGTTATCATAAATGCCAATTTTTTCTACCTTGATTACCTGACTCCAAATATTAGCGATAATTTCTTCTGTAGGGCTACGAGGGGCAACATAATTCTTGACAGAACCAGAAAAATCGGGAGCAGGAAGAGCGCGATAGTCAATTTTGCCATTGGTAGTTAAGGGGAAAGCCTCTAATACTACAAAAGCAGCAGGAATCATGTAATCAGGTAAATTCTTTTGCAAAGACTGACGTAGTTGATGAGAGATTTCTGATGTAGAATGTTCCTTTGATGTCGGAATAATATAAGCAAATAATCTTTGATCACCGGGAATATCTTCTCTAGTAATAACTTTAGTTTCCCGAACAGTTGGATGTTGGTTTAATACTGCTTCAATTTCTCCCAACTCTATCCGAAAACCACGAATTTTTACTTGATTATCAACGCGGCCAAGAAATTCAATATTACCATCTGGTAGGTAGCAAGCTAAATCCCCAGTTTTATACAATATTGAATTATCAAAAGGATTGGAAATGAATTTATCTGCTGTTAATTCCGGTCGATTTAAATAACCTCTTGCTAAACCTTCTCCACCAATATATAACTCTCCAGCAACACCGATAGGAACGAGATTTTTTTGATAATCAAGAATATATACTTTGCGGTTTGGTAATGGACGGCCAATGGGAATATTTGTGTATGATTCTATTGGTGTATTTTCTTGAGGAACGGCAAAAGTGATTGCTGTTATTGTTGTTTCAGTTAGTCCATAAGCATTGATCAAACCTATTCTCTTAAGTGGACTATTTTGCCAGGTTTTTAGGCTTTCTGCTGGCAATTCTTCACCACCATAAATGACTAATCTGAGTTTATTTATAGAAGTAGCAAAATTATTTTCTTCTAAAGATTGCAACCACTGAGTTAGGTAAACTGGAGGAATGTCAACAACAGTCAAACCGCAATCAATCAATTTCTGGTGTAATTCCCAGGGAGTTAATAATTTTGCATCAACTAAGATCAAGGTTGCTCCAACTGCTAAAGTTGATAAAATTTGCTCTAAAGAAACATCGAAACTCAGAGATGCAAATTGTAAAATGCGATCGCTCGAATTGAGTTGATAATATTCAACCATATTCTGACAGTGATTAGCGATTGCATGATGTTCAATCAAAACACCCTTGGGGATTCCCGTCGAACCAGAAGTGTAAATAACATAAGCCAGATTTTCCCCAGTTACGCAACCATAAAGATTATTTGCTGATTTTGTACAAATCTTCTCCCAATCTGCATCTAATTTGACAACTTGTAGCGAATGTGTTGATAAATTACTAGATAAAGATTCTTGAGTTAAAAGCATATCAACTTGCGAATCCTCAATCATAAATCTCAGCCGTTCTTGAGGATAAACTGGATCTATTGGTAAATAAACACCTCCTGCTTTGAGGATTCCTAATAACCCGATAATCCTTGCTAAAGATGGTTTTAAACACAATCCTACCAATTTATCAGCACTAACTCCCAATGTTTGCAGATAATTTGCTAATTGATTAGCACGTTGATTGAGTTCTTGATAAGTAAGTTGTTGATTTTCAAATACCACCGCAACTGCATCTGGTGTTCTTTGTACCTGTTCCTCAAATAACTCATGAATACATTTATCTTGAGGATAATTTACCTCAGTTTGATTCCATTCAACTAATAATTGATGTCTTTCCTTTTCTGTTAATAAAGGCAACTCCCAAATACTTTGTTCAGGAGCAACTAATATCCCCGATAATAAAACTTGGAAATGTCCGATCATTCGCTCTATTGTCAAACCATCAAACAAATCCGTATTGTATTCCCACTCACTTATTAGTTGACCATTTCTTTCTTCTATTGACAAAGTGAGGTCAAATTTAGCAGTTGGAATTGCCTGTTCTAAAGCTGTTATATTTAAGTTTGATAACTGCAATTCTCCCATCTGTGCATTCTGCAACGCAAACATGACTTGAAATATAGGAGTATGACTTAAATGGCGTTCTGGTTGCAATACTTCAACTAGCTGCTCAAATGGTACATCCTGATGTGTATATGCTTCTAAACATACCCGCCGGACTTGACCTAGTAATTTCCGAAAACTAGGATTATCAGCCAAATCAGTCCGCAAAGCCAAAGTATTCACAAAAAAGCCCATCAACCCCTCAATTTCGCTGCGGCTGCGTCCCGCAATGGGAGTTCCCACGATCACATCTTCTTGACCACTGTAGCGACAAAGTAGCACTTTAAACACTGTCAGTAGGGTCATAAACAACGTTACCCCCTCTTTTTGGCAGAGGGCTTTGATACTTGCAGTTAATTCAGGGGATAAAATGAAGGATTTAGTAGCCCCAATGTATGTTTGCACAGGAGGTCTGGGACGGTCTGTAGGTAATTCTAATATAGGTAAAATTCCACCTAACTGACCTTTCCAGTAATTCAACTGAGATGCTAAAACTTCCCCAGTCAGCCATTTTCTCTGCCACAATGTAAAGTCTGCATACTGAATGGGTAGTTGTGGTAACACAGAAGTCAAACCTTCAGAATAAGCTGTATAAAGTGCTTCAAGTTCCGCAAACAATACCCCAAAAGACCAACCATCAAAAATAATGTGATGAATATTAAATAATAGCAGATGTGATTCCGCACTCAATTGCAACAGTTTAACGCGAAATAGAGAATCTTGAGCTAAATTAAAAGGTTGTTTCGCTTCTTCATTAACTATTTTTTGAGCTTCTATTTCTCGTTGAAAATCCGGTAGAGATTGTAAATCAATAATAGGTAAACTGAAGTCAATATTGTGAGTAATTACCTGAGTTGGTTGTCCTTCTCCAACAACAAAATTTGTGTGCAGGATTTCATGACGCTGTATGATTTCAGCCAGGCTTTGTGCCAATGCACTAATATTTAGTGAACCCTGAATCTGAAAAGTGGAGGAGAGATAATAAGCGGTGCTATTAGGTTCTAATTGGTCTAAAAACCAAAGCCGCTGTTGAGCAAAAGATAGGGGTAATATTTCTTGATGCTTTCTCGCTTCAATTAATGGTACTAATAAATCATGATCGGTTTGTTCTCTATTACCGATTTGTTCCGATATTTGGGCAATAGTAGGAGATTCAAATAGTAACTGTAGGGATAATTCTAAACCCAAGATTTGTCTGATACGGGATATAACTTGGGTGGCAATTAATGAATGTCCACCTAACTCAAAGAAGTTATCATTAATGCCAACAACTTCTACTTTAAGTAACTCACTCCAGATATTAACAAAAATTTCTTCTGTAGGAGTCCGAGGTGCGACATAATTACTTCCAGAAGCCGAAAAATTGGGAGCAGGAAGAGCGCGATAGTCAATTTTGCCATTGGTAGTTAAGGGGAAAGCCTCTAATACCACAAAAGCAGAAGGAATCATGTAATCAGGTAAATTCTCTTTTAAATACTGACGTAGTTGAGCAAATATTTCTGCTTGAGAATTTTGGTTTAATGTCGGAATAATATAAGCAACTAATCTTTTATCACCGGGAATATCTTCTCTAGTAATAACTTTAGTTTCTTTTAGATTTGGATGTTGATTTAATACTGCTTCTATTTCTCCTAATTCTATCCTGAAGCCCCGGATTTTCACTTGGTTGTCAATCCGTCCTAAGTATTCAATATCTCCATTAGGTAAATAGCAAGCTAAATCACCTGTTTTGTAAAGACGAGCTTTTGGTTGATTGTTAAAAGGGTGAAAAATAAATCTTTCAGAAGTTAATTCCGGTTGATTTAAATAACCGCGAGCTAAACCCGCACCTCCTACATGAATTTCACCAGCAACACCGATAGGAACTGGTTGGAGTTGGGAATTTAATATATAAATTTGTAAATCGGGAATTGCACAACCAATCACATTTCTAGACTGTTCGAGATCAGCTATACTGAGAGGACGATAGGTGACATGAACAGTTGTTTCTGTAATTCCGTACATATTAACTAATTGAGGAAACTTGTCTCCATGTTTCTCAAACCAAGGTTTTAAGCTTTGAATATCAAGAGCTTCTCCACCAAAAATAACAAAGCGCAAGTTTAAATTACTATCATTATTTAAAGATTCTTCTAGTTGAATAAGTTGCCGAAAAGCAGAAGGTGTTTGATTAAGAACAGTAATCTTTTCTTCATATAATAAATTATAAAATAATTCTGGTGAACGACTCACATAATAGGGAATAATAACAAGACGACCACCATAAAGAAGCGCACCCCAAATTTCCCACACAGAAAAGTCGAAAGCATAGGAGTGAAACATACTCCAAACATCATTCTGGTTGAATTGAAACCAAGACTGAGTAGCTGTAAATAAACGAATAACGTTATAGTGCGGAATGAGAACGCCTTTGGGTTTGCCTGTAGAACCAGACGTATAAATAATATAGGCTATGTTGCTAGATTTGACGGCAATTCCTGTCTGTTTTGCGGGTGTTTTAGCAATTTCATCTTCATCTGTATCTAGACAAATTATCTTAGCTTGATGTTCGGGAAGTTTTTCTACTAAATGCTGCTGAGTTAACAGGATTGATACCTGGGAATCTGATAGCATGAAAGCTAAACGTTCTTTTGGATAGGCAATATCTAAAGGTACATAAGCTCCCCCAGCTTTGAGAATCCCTAATATTCCCACAATCATTTCTAGAGAACGTTCTACACAAATTCCCACTAAAACTTCTGGTTGCACTCCCAATGATTGCAGGTAATTTGCTAATTGATTTGCCCGTTGATTGAGTTCTCGATAAGTTAGTTGTTCATTTTTAAATATCAATGCAACTGCATCAGGTGTTTTTTCTACCTGTTCTTCAAATAACTGATGAATACATTTCTCTTGAGGATAATTTACCTCAGTTTGATTCCATTCAAATAATAATTTATGTCTTTCTGATTCTGTAAGTAGGGAAATATTACCAAGAGTTTGTTCAGGAAGATTAATTATATTTGTTAATAAAGTTTCTAGATGTCCTAACATTCGAGTTATGGCATCATCCCCAAATCGAGTAGGATCATAATTAATTTTTAGTAATAAATCTGATTCTGTATTAATAAATAAAATTAGAGGATATTTAGACTGTTCAAAATTAGCTAATTTTTCATCTTTGCCAAAGATTACTAGAGTCTCGAATAATGGTAATTCTGGGGAAATTTCACTCCATTCTTGGATTTGTTCCAAAGGAGTAGATTCATACTTTTCCAAAATAGACCATTGTTCCTGTATTTCTCTCAGCCACGATAAAACTAAAGCATGATTATCAATATAAGCTCGCACAGGGACAACAGTGAAATCATCTTTTTCAGAAGTTGCACCAAATAGAATATCTGTTTCGTTAGTATAGCGACTTAAAAGTAAAGCTACTGCGCCTTGAATCAGGGGATAAAGGCTTAATTCATTCCTTTGGGCAAAAGTTATTAAATCTGAAATTTGACCGTTTAAAAGACTAATTTCTTGGGTTTGACGGCATAGGTGAGATGAGGAGTCAGGAGTCAGCGTAGGTAATATGATAGGGGCTGTAAAACCGCGCAAAAAACCTTTCCAGAATCTTTGAGGATTTAAGGAGGATTTTAGAGAGAAATCTTCTATATTTTTCATAATTAATCTCAGTTTTCTTGATTAAATTGCTTTGATTCAGATTTTCTTAGATCAGTTTTCGGCTAATCACTGGTATATAATATAGACACTAACATATAAAAGAGATTTAAATTTTACTGCGGGGTTTACTTACTAAAAATAGTAGAAAATAGCTATAACTAAGCATAACAAAAATTATGAGTATTTGATGCTTTTGAGAAACCCCCGCTAAACATTGAGTTTAACAGGGGTTTATCTAGTTCAAACAGTCAGCACTATTACCAAAAGTGGTGTTTCTAGGGAGTTATGCGATTCCTCCGTAGTAAACATTATCTATCGGTAATACTCGCATTATCAATGGGGTTGCCAGCGAGATAATTCAGCCCGTCACCAGGTCACGGGGTGTAACCATTTTAATTAAAACACTGGGTTGCAAACAGTTGTTGAACTTGAGTCTTATCATCAGTGAGATTGCTAAGATCGTAAGTTCCACCACAGGCTTGTTGAGTTAAGCCAATCACTTGATCCTTCGTGTATTTGTAGCTACTGCCCAAACTACAAGAATTCAAGTAAGCTCCTACAGTCTCGCGCAAGAAACTATCAGAGGAATTGAGAGCTTCATAGCAGGTTTTACCGTTGCCAAGGATACCATCTTTGTTGTAATCAATCCCGAATACTGATTCATAGGATTGATTGGTGTTGCATCCTGTCCAAGAAGAGATGTTTTTATTCCAGTAATCTTTACCACAACCGCTGCCACCAGTATTGTATTTGATTAATCCGGCATCATTGGTTAAGTAGTTTGTTCCTTGGGATAGGGTGATTACGCCTGTCTTACCGAGAGTATCAACATCGCTATCAACTGCATCATTGCTACCTTTATTCTGGCTAGTGAATCCACTATAATCTGTCGGTTTCGTGAACTGGACGTAGTAATTGCCAGCATCAAGGTTTTGAAACAGGTAATTGCCACTAGTATTAGTAACTTGAGTTCCTAATAGCGCATTAGTTGTGCTATTAAACAATTTGACTGTTACTCCTGAAACACCCAATTCTCCATTATCTTGAATGCCATCTAGATCGGCATCTAACCAAACTCGATCGCCAATCGAACCTTTATTGATAATCGTGTCAGTATCGGTGGCAATGTTATTGCTGAGGTTAGAGTCAGTGAAACCAGTTGGACTTGTAATCGTAGCAGTGTTTGTTAAACTGCCTGTGGTAGTAGGTGTTGGACAGGTGGTTGTTTTCCAGAGAGAACAATCGTTAGAACTACCGTCTGAATTCTTTTCTGCCACCCAGAATACATACTTAGCATTGCAATCGAA
>CAINGU010000021.1 GCA_903848645.1 uncultured cyanobacterium
CAAGATATTTACAACTTAGGGAGCCGCTTGCCTTAGATTAATCAAGAGAGGGTGGCTTCTTTAAAAAGTCGCATAAAATGCAACGTACTGAGATAATGATATGGTCTGGGCTTCATCAAAAATGGAGAAAAGCAGTAGTTTTGATGGCACTTCTCACTGCTTTTATTAAAAGGTTAACGACTTTAATTAACAAACCGTCTCACAAAGGCCCATTCACAGGTGAAGGTCACGTAGGTTTATACGAAATTTTAACAACTTCTTGGCATGCTCAATTAGCTATTAACCTAGCTATGTTTGGTTCACTATCTATCATTGTAGCTCATCACATGTATGCGATGCCGCCTTATCCATATCTAGCAACAGATTATGGGACACAATTATCACTATTTACGCACCACATGTGGATTGGTGGTTTCTGTATTGTAGGCGCTGGTGCCCACGCCGCTATTTTCATGATTCGTGATTACGATCCGGCTAACAGCTATAATAACCTATTAGACCGTGTGATTCGTCACCGCGATGCAATCATTTCTCACTTAAACTGGGTTTGTATTTTCTTAGGTTTCCACAGCTTTGGTTTATACATCCATAACGATACAATGAGTGCTTTAGGCCGTCCTCAAGACATGTTCTCAGATACAGCTATTCAATTACAACCTGTATTTGCACAATGGATTCAAAACACTCACTTCTTAGCTCCTCAATTCACAGCTCCAAACGCTTTAGCTGCTACAAGTTTAACTTGGGGTGGTGATTTAGTTGCTGTTGGGGGTAAAGTAGCTATGATGCCTATTTCATTAGGTACATCTGACTTCCTGGTTTGGTTGATGTTGGACCAGGTAAAACTTCGCTATATGCTGGAACCACTCGTTCTAATCTATGGAATTATGCATATAATCTATAGAAAAGTATGTAATTTAACTGTTACATATGAACCCTGTAGTCATTGTTTAAACAATCAACTTGATCAAACAGATCAAATGACGCGCTCTAGTTGGGCACCCTCGTGCCTGGACTCCTTGCCTTTTGCACCCCTCCGGGGTGCAAGGAGCCCTTTTAATTTAGTCCCGCAGCAACAGGCAAGGGCTAGTTACCCCCCGACGGGGGGTTACAACAACACGATCCCTAGATTGTTAGGAGCAATGGAAAATATATTGGATAGAGTCAATCAGCAGGTAACTACTTTTTTTTCGAAACAAAATAAGCCTCAACAAAAGAGGACGTCGAAGACACAAATAGGAACCTCAGAGACTACACGCGAAGCGGTTTCACATGTTTCAAATTTCAATTTTAATGATTAGGATCTTCATAAATCACCAGATATTATTTTGGACACTTGTTTTTTAACATGGCTTGTTGGTTTTATTGAAGGGGACGGTTCTTTTTGGACAAGAGATACGAATGTTGGTTCTAAATGGAGTTTTGATTCCCAAACAAAGCGAGCGGAATTTGATATAACTCAAAAAGCGGATAATATTAAATTATTACAATATATTCAAGTTAAACTTGGTTTTGGACAAATTACAACTTTCTCAAAAGATGGAGATC
>CAINGU010000022.1 GCA_903848645.1 uncultured cyanobacterium
ACAACATTTACTGGCACACACTGACTATAATCCTGAAGACCGTCAGCAAAAAACAGCACTCAAAGACCACGAAAAGAAACACAAACGTCCTAATCACGCTGTTGAAAGTGCATACTTAGCACGGGATATTCTCAAACAATCTTTAGTACCCCTACTCCGTGATTATTTTGCCGCCGATGATGAACAAATTCGGTATATCTGTCATACAATCCTTATGGCTACCGGTCGTCATCATTCGGCTTGGGCTGGTGGTTGGAGTATAGCAGATATAACTAAAATTAAAACTATAGAGTTACACCCAGAAGCACAAAGAGCGATCGCCCAAAGTTGGCAAGGTATGACACGCTTCCTAAATCAGAGTTTACCATTAACACCAGCAAATTTAAGCAAAAGTATCTACCCAATTAAAAAAGAGTTTGACTTGAATAAGTTAAACACTGCTGACGAGTTTGAGTATTTTCACCTCTACTTGCTGGTAGTTAGGGCTTTACGACTGTGTGACCAACGTTCCGTACAACTTTAGAATTAAGTATCTGTATTCTCCTGACTTAATTGTTGCTGGAAATCAGAAATTGACCCTGTAGTAATAGCCTTTTCCAGTAGATGGTTCAGTCGCTCATTATCATAAATTTGATTGATTTGTTCAACTAATTCAGGAGGAACATTTTGAAATCGGGTTTTTAGAACTTTAGCAATAGACTCCTGGATGCCTTCTGTTTTTCCTAAACGTTCAATGCTTGATACATATCTCATTTTTTGTTCATCCTCAAAACGCTGCAATTCAGTTTTGAAATTCAAATCCAGATTTGGTGGTAAAGCCATCAGTCGGTCAATTAAATCGAATAACTGAAGAATCTTATCCCTACTATATCCTAACTCATACATCCGTTTAACTAGGCTCAACTTCCACCGTAATCGGCCTGTCAAATCTTTAGTTGTTGCTTGTGTTCGCAGGTGCGCCATCACAAGTACAGCAAAGGGATTATCACTTGCTTCTAATTCTAACCAACGGGGTTCATAATCCAGTAACTTAACAATGGGAAACTGAAGACTCAACCGACATCCCCAACGTCCATAACTATATTCTTGAGGTCGCCAACTTGCTTGACTATCACCGAGAATAGCTAAACTCACAACTTCCTGGTTATAGCGGTCAAAAATTCTGTAATGGTAAGAAAACATCCGTCTAGCAAAGCCAGCATCTACTTGACTTTGGATTTCTAAATGAATCAGTAACCAAGTTTCCTTGCCATTATTTAGCCAAACTTTAATCAGTTTATCAACAAATTGCTTACCAACTTCAGATTCTCTGATCAACTGCTGGAGTTCTTGGTCAAGAAACTCATAACCCCGTGTCCAGTCAATTTCGCTGTAAATCTGGGGAAAGAAGAATGTTAAAAACGGCTCAAAGTATTGTTCTACACCTTCCTTCCAAGCACCATCATAATCGGCTCTTACTTCACTCACTGGTTTTTCTTACTCAGATTCCAGAAATATCATAGCGTCTTTCGTTTGGAATAGCCCTCTTCCAGGTGGGTATACACTGATTGGAAGTACACAACTCCTATGAGTTGAAAGACAAATGACACAGCAGCTATTTGTTACCAAGAAATACGGCACTTATGCTGATACTTTCTTGATGTTAGGTTTGGCGCAGCTTGTGGAATATGCCCTGAAAGCTACTAATCAAAAAAGTGCAATTCAACTTTTAGATCAAGGAACACACTACTGCCTAAAACTAAAACAGACCGTCAATTTAGAACTGGTAGCTAAACTCAATTATACCAATCCTTTTCCACCAGTCAAAGGTCAAAAGACTGACATTAGCAAAATACCGCAGGAAACCAAATGTTTCGACACAGTGGAGGAAAGCGAAAGACGAAAACTTTATCGGGAGTATTTATTTCAACAAAAAGGTAAACCTCAATTTAATGAAGATTCACCAAAACCACCCCATCCAAGTACCCAAAATGGCGTAATTCTGACTTCCATGCGTCATGACCGCAATCATAACGAATTGTGGTGTTTAGGATGGCAAATTAAAGACTATTATGGGGCTTTATTGGTTGCTTTGTTTACAGCATTCAGCCAACAAGCAGAGGATGTTAATAAATTAGTAAATGAGTTATTTACTGAGGCTACTGGACAGAAATTACCAGAAACAGCCAGTGCAGTTAAAATCTATTTACCAACATCTGTTCAAGGGGTAAACCGAGTTAAAGCAGATGGTAATAAAGTAGATTCTCAAAAAACGGATTGGTTAAGTTTATGGTTGATTGCTGGGGGTTTATTTACCTTTGGTATCGCAGAAAGAATCAAATGGTAATAAAGTAGATTCTCAAAAAACGGATTGGTTAAGTTTATGGTTGATTGCTGGGGGTTTATTTACCTTTGGTATCGCAGAAAGAATCAAAATTGCAGAACGAGTTTATGATTGGCGCGTTGTTGTTCTTGAACCTCAAGATATTCAGTTAAGTAAATATCGTCAAGTATTGGATAAGCTGCGTCAATTACACCCACCATCTGGGGGTCATGGAATTGCTAGATTTGATGCTGAGTTGATATTACGTTTCTGTCAAGAATTACTTAATCATCATCAAGTCCCAGCAAATACTGAAGAAGATGAATTTGATGATTTTTTGCAACCGATTAATCATTTTGTTAGTAGCTTTATTGGAACTCACTTTGGTTCTAAAGGTCAAGTTTATGGTGTCAAAGAAGTGTTTTCTTTAGGTTTACCAGGTTGGATTAGTCCTAAAACTTCTGAGGAATTAGCAGATTATCATAATGTTTTAACCGAACCTTTGTTAATCCTTAGTACCCTATCAGCAGAAGAGGGACACAGTGAATTATTAGCAGCTTATCGGGATTTTATCACGGGTACAAATCTGTTTAATTTCTTTCGCTTTCAAGTAATTTATGCCGATTATATTGTTAAGCGTTTAGCAGATCCTAAAGCTAAACCTCCCCGTTTATTTTCTCTCAATGGATTAAACCTCATGGTGAAAAATTTTAATCATCGTCAAAATGACCAAGAATTAAATTTAACTGATATTACACAAGACCCTGGATTTTTACGCATTGCTAAGGCTATTAATAGTGCCACAGTTTATGCAGGAAAAGACGAACATGGTTGGGATAGAATCTATGGTTTAGCACAACGTTTGAGCAGTCAAGCAGGGTCTAAAAAGGATTTTATCATTGAATTATCAATCTTTCTTGCTAGTTATGAAAATGAAAATCTCCGCATTGATGAAGAACTCAAAAAGAAAGGTAAATACCCAAGAATTTGGACTACTAAAGATGATTTAGATCGGGTAATTAATCTCATCGAAAATTATGGTTCTAGTTTAGTAGCTAACCTATTAATTGCATACGGTTACGCTAAAGGTTGGGGTAAATCCAAGGAATCAGATAAAACAGATTTAAGTATTGAATCAGAAACAGAATTAGATAACATTGAAGAAGGAGAAAATGATAATGACTAAGGTACAATTTCCCGTTTATTCTATTTCTATTAGTGGGTTACTTTCTTTACAACTTCATGCTTTGAATAATGAAGGTAATGAGGGTAATCAATCCTTAACTCGACGTTATTATATTATTCAGGATGGCATGGATGAACCTGAGTATGTAAATGGTATTTCTGGGGATATGTTTAAACATATTCAATCTGAACATTTACACCGTGTTGCTTTAGAATCTGGACTAAGTTTATCTGAGGGTGGTAAACAATTTAATCCCGATAGAATTGGTTATGATCTAGAAAAAAATCTCTCGGTTTTTACAGATAAAGATACTGATTTATCAGCAAAAACTGGTAAAGTTCTGCAACTTTGCACCATCAGCGATCTAGAAGGTTTCATGGTGACTGTTAAAGGTGGACAAACCCTCAAACGCGACTCTGTAATTGAATTTGGGGCGGTTGTCGGTTTACCAAATCGCGTGAAAACCCAGAGTTATTTTCATGCTAAATATGGTGTAGATAACCCTACTCCTTATAATGTGCAGGTCAGTTCGGGTTTATATGCCACTGTTCTCAATATTGAGGCTTTTAGAATTGGTTATAACCCCCACAATTTTGGTTATAGCATTGATATTTCTGAACGGAAAAAACGCCTGGATGCTTTACTAAAAAGTGTGCTTTATACCTATTTACAACCCAATGGGGCAAAACGCAATACTAACTTACCTCATCCTGATAGTTTTAAGGGTATAATTACCGTTAGTTCTCGCCGTTGTCCAGCACCAATGTTGAGTGCATTGGAATACGATTACCAAAGTCAAATTAAGAGTTTAGCCACTACTTTAAATAATCTCAATGGTGCTGAGACAATTCGCTGTTTTGAATTTGAAAACATGGCTGAATTTGCTGACAAAATTGAAATTTTGATTGCTCAAACTCTACCTTGGGATAGTGAAAATGCCGAAGCAATCTCCTAAATCAAAATCTTCCCCACCATCAGAAACCGTAACTACATGGCTAACTGTTACCTATCAACCTGTTAGCCTATTTTCTCTCAAACGTTCTGATGCTACCAGCATGGCAGCAAGGTCTAATTTAGTACCAACTCCTTATGCTATCAAAATGGCATTGTTAAAAATGTTGTTAGAAAGTCAGGGAAGACACCATCCAAATGATTTTGACCAATGGATTAAAACCGAATTTACCTGGATTCGAGATTTAATCATTTATATCTGTCCTCCAGAAAGATTAGTTGTCAATCGTAATGGTTACAAACTCCGCTATTACGATCAATCCGCAGATAAAGCAGACAAAGCTCGTTTAACTGTGCCTATGCAAGATGGTTTTGTATTTCGGGAATGGGTGCATTTACAAGGACATCTGCAAATTTGTTGTAGTGCAGGAAACCATTTAATAGAACTAGAGCAATTATTTACCCAAATTAATTATTTTGGTAAAAAGGGATGTTTTTTTCAATATTTACCAGACTTGAAACAAGAAACTGCTGAACCATTATTTCTACCAAATCCTACTACTGGTTTTACAATTCAACCAA
>CAINGU010000023.1 GCA_903848645.1 uncultured cyanobacterium
TTGGTTGAATTGTAAAACCAGTAGTAGGATTTGGTAGAAATAATGGTTCAGCAGTTTCTTGTTTCAAGTCTGGTAAATATTGAAAAAAACATCCCTTTTTACCAAAATAATTAATTTGGGTAAATAATTGCTCTAGTTCTAATAAATGGTTTCCCGCACTACAACAAATTTGTAGATGTCCTTGTAAATGTACCCATTCCCGAAATACAAAACCATCTTGCATAGGCACAGTTAAACGAGCTTTGTCTGCTTTGTCTGCGGATTGATCGTAATAGCGGAGTTTGTAACCATTACGATTGACAACTAATCTTTCTGGAGGACAGATATAAATGATTAAATCTCGAATCCAGGTAAATTCAGTTTTAATCCATTGTTCAAAATCATTTGGATGGTGTCTTCCCTGACTTTCTAACAACACTTTTAACAATGCCATTTTGATAGCATAAGGAGTTGGCACTAAATTAGACCTTGCTGCCATACTTGTAGCATCAGAACGTTTGAGAGAAAATAGGCTAACAGGTTGATATGTTACAGTTAGCCATGTAGTTACGTTTTCTGATGTTGGGGAAGATTTTGATTTAGGAGATTGCTTCGGCATTTTCACTATCCCAAGGTAGAGTTTGAGCAATCAAAATTTCAATCTGATCTGCAAATTCAGCCATATTGTCAAACTTAAAACAGCGAATTGTCTCAGCACCATTAAGTTTATTTAATGTAGCTGCTAAACTGTCAATTTGAGTTTTATATTCTGGTTCTAAAGAACTAATCATTGGTGCAGGACAACGCCGACTACTAATAGTAATTACACCTTCAAAATTATCAGGGTGCGGTAAATTAGTATTACGTTTTGCACCATTGGGTTGTAAATAGGTATAAAGCACACTTTTTAGTAAAGCATCCAGGCGTTTTTTCCGTTCAGAAATATCAATGCTATAACCAAAATTGTGGGGGTTATAACCAATTCTAAAAGCCTCAATATTGAGAACAGTAGCATATAAACCCGAACTGACTTGCACATTATAAGGAGTAGGGTTATCTACACCATATTTAGCATGAAAATAACTCTGGGTTTTCACGCGATTTGGTAAACCAACAACCGCCCCAAATTCAATTACAGAATCGCGTTTGAGGGTTTGTCCACCTTTAACAGTCACCATGAAACCTTCTAAATCGCTGATAGTGCAAAGTTGCAGAACTTTACCAGTTTTCGCTGATAAATCAGTATCTTTATCTGTGAAAACTGAGAGATTTTTTTCTAGATCATAACCAATTCTATCGGGATTAAATTGTTTACCACCCTCAGATAAACTTAGTCCAGATTCTAAAGCAACACGGTGTAAATGTTCAGATTGAATATGTTTGAACATATCCCCAGAAATGCCATTAACATACTCAGGTTCATCCATGCCTTCTTGAATGATGTAATAACGTCGAGTTAAGGATTGATTACCCTCATTACCTTCATTATTCAACGCATGAAGTTGTAAAGAAAGTAACCCACTAATAGAAATTGAATAAACGGGAAATTTGGTTTTAGTCATTATCGGATTCTCCTTCTTCAATGTTATCTAATTTTGTTTCTGATTCACCAGTTGTATCGGTTTTATTTGCTTCTTTGGATTTGCCCCAACCTTTGGCATAACCATAGGCAATTAATAGGTTAGCTATCAAACTAGAACCATATTTTTCAATGAGATTTATAATTCCATCTAAATCATCTTTGGTAGTCCAAATCCGACGGGGTTTGCCTTTCTTTTTTAGTTCCTCATCAATGCGGAGATTTTCGTTTTCATAACTAGCGAGAAAGATTGATAATTCAATGATAAAATCCTTTTTAGAACCTGCTTGACTGCTCAAACGTTGTGCTAAACCATAGATTCTATCCCAACCATGTTCATCTTTTCCGGCATAGACAGTTGCGCTATTAATAGCTTTAGCAATGCGTAAAAAACCGGGGTTTCCAGTGATGTCTGTTAAAGTTAATTCTTTGTCATTTTGACGATGATTAAAATTTTTCACCATGAGATTTAATCCATTGAGAGAAAATAAACGGAGAGGTTTGGCTTTAGCATCTGCTAGACGTTTAACAACATAATCGGCATAGCCAACTTGAAAATGAAAGAAATTTTCTAGACTTGTACTAGCAATAAAATCCCGATAAGCTGCTAATAATTCACTGTGTCCCTCTTCTGCTGATAGGGTACTCACAATTAACAAATGTTCGGTTAAAATATTGTGATAATCTGCTAATTCCTCAGAAGTTTTAGGACTAATCCAACCTGGTAAACCTAAAGAAAACACTTCTTTGACACCGTAAACTTGACCTTTAGAACCAAAGTGAGTTCCAATAAAGCTACTAACAAAATGGTTAACTGGTTGCAAAAAATCATCAAATTCATCTTCTTCAGTATTTGCTGGAACTTGATGATGATTAAGTAATTCCTGACAAAAACGTAATATCAACTCAGCATCAAATCTAGCAATTCCATGACCTCCAGATGGTGGGTGTAATTGACGCAGCTTATTCAATACTTGACGATATTTACTTAACTGAATATCTTGAGGTTCAAGAACAACAACGCGCCAATCATAAACTCGTTCCGCTATTTTGATTCTTTCTGCGATACCAAAGGTAAATAAACCTCCAGCAATCAACCATAAACTTAACCAATCTGCTTTTTGAGAATCTACTTTATTACTATCTGCTTTAATGCGATTTACACCTTGGACAGATGTAGGTAAATAAATTTTAACTGCACTGGCTGTTTCTGGTAGTTTCTGTCCAGTAGCCTCAGTAAATAACTCATTTACTAATTTATTAACATCCTCTGCTTGTTGGCTAAAAGCTGTAAACAAAGCAACCAATAAAGCCCCATAATTTGGACGGGGAGACCCCGCCCCAATACTGCTCGGTTAAGGGGAGATAGGGGGTGAATTCAAAAATATTTTGTTCGCGTAGACATTACGAGAACAATAAAAGCTAAAAAAGTTGCTTATACCTAACGAAAGGCACACTGAAAAA
>CAINGU010000024.1 GCA_903848645.1 uncultured cyanobacterium
CCCTGCTCCCTGCTCCCCTGCCTTATCCCAACGACAATTTTTAACGCTCACCTACTTAGGTGCTGGTAACGGTACACCTAATAAACTCAGATTCAAAGCATGACCACCTGTGACTAAATAAACAGGTTCACAAATAGTCCCTAATTGTCGAACTAATGCACCCAGGCGATCGCGGAATTTGCGCCCCATAGGATAAGCTGGAACTACACCCCAACCTGTTTCTTCCGCCACAAATACCACATCAGCAGCCACTAACGGCAAGATTTCCAGGAATTCCCTCACAGTATTTTCCCAATCTAAATCTTCATCTTCGAGAAAATTAGCCACCCAAGTTCCCAAAGAATCAACCAACAGGCAAGTATTGGGCTGGGACTGAGCTAAAGCCGCAGTCAGTTCCACAGGTACAGATAGAGTTATCCAATCTTGAGGACGACGTTGTTGATGTTTTTGAATGCGTTCTTGCCATTCTGGATCATGGGGATTTTGTGTAGCTGTAGCAATGTAAACTACAGTTTTTCCTGAATTTATCGCCAAATCTTCCGCCCATTCACTTTTACCAGAACGGGCTGCACCTGTCACCAAAATCACTTTACTCATCATTTCATCATATAATATTTAAGCAGGAAGAATACACGAGTTACAGCAGATTTCGCTCTAATAAGGTACAAACTTGAATTATGAAACTCCTGTAGTGCGGGCATCTTGCCCGCTATATATGTACCTCATAACACCGGAAAGTGCTGTAAATAAACTATCCCCACAGGGAAGCAAGCTACATTTGCCAGTAGAAAAAATTCATTCTGCACTCCTGAATTCTTTCTTGATAAAGACCATAAATTTTAGGATATTTTTATGAAACCAGGGTTAAAACGGATAGAGGCAACGCTACATGATTTAAAAACTCGTCATGATGATGTCACCACAGAAATAGGTGAGCAAACAAAACGTTCTTTCTCCTTTCGGATTAGTATCCGTCCCCAGGAATCTACAGAAAATTCCCAACCTCTAGGAACAACCCATAATACCAACTTGGATACAGATCCAGTAATTCCTAGAACTCCAGAGGAAAATTTATTTCCTCACCATGATTCAGTACAAGCCTTTCCTGCCCAAGAAAGTGGAGAAAAAACACCAACTCTCCCTAAATTCAAAACTCCATCCTTCAGCAATCATCGTCACGGAGCTAACCCAGCCCTGTCCATGAATATGCTCCAAGAAATTCAAGAAAAAGTTGCTAGTTGGCAAATAGAACTCCAAGAAATTGTACAACATATTCAAGATATTTATTTAGAAGGGCCAATTATTAATGGCTGGTTAGAATCTAATCCCCAAGCACCAGAAACAGGAGGAACAGCCACACTGCGACACGCTGAAGTAGATCGGCTGATGGATTATGTAGAAGAAATTTGTGCTAATGATGAAAAAGACACGGACAAACCACTACGTACTGACTATCGCTTGTGTGGAGTAGATACAGCCGGTCAGGTTTGGTCACGCCCCTGTCCAGTAGAACAAGTTCCTAGTGTTAGTATAGCGATCGCTCGTCACCAAAGATTACGGCAACTCCTAGTCCGCAAACAAGACCTAGAAAATCGGTTAAGTCAATTAGCAGAAACTTTAGTCATGTTACATAGTCATATTCAATAAACTTAAAAAAAATACCCCAGATTCAGATATTTTCTAGTAGAATTACCAGTAACCAAATTCAATCAATTCCATGTCAGATATCCAAATCTCTGCCATCATCTGTACTCACAACCGAGATACCTATTTAGGGGCGGCGATTGATAGCCTATTAGCACAGGACTTTACTGGTAACTTTGAAGTTTTGGTCGTGGATAATAAATCTAGCGATCGCACGCGTGAAGTAGTAGAACAAAGAGCAACTGATCCCCGTCTCAAATATATCCTTGAACCCACCCTTGGCTTATCTGTAGCCCGGAACACCGGAGCTAAAGCAGCTAATGCGGAGATTCTGGCTTACTTAGATGATGATGCCGTAGCCAGTCCTAGCTGGTTAAAATTTTTGTACTCTGCATACTTAGATAATCCCAAATTAGCGATCGCAGGTGGCAAAATTACCTTACTGTGGCCAGCCGGAATCACACCACCAAAATGGATATCTCAGGAACTAGCAGGTAACTTAGGAGCTTATGATTTAGGAGATCAATTAGTCTACATTGATCAACCCGGACTAACTCCCAGAGGATTAAATTACTCCATCCGTAGCAGTTTTCTGGCAGAAATCGGTGGTTTTGATACCCAACTAGGAAGAGTAGGCAAAAACCTCCTCTCCAACGAAGAACTACAAATGACTGAATTTGCCCTTCAGCGTCATTGGCAAGTAGCTTATCTTCCCCAAGCCCTAGTTGCCCACAACGTCGCCCCAGAAAGGATCAAACCCTCCTGGTTTTTAAACCGAGGCTGGTGGCAAGGCATTAGTGAATGCTATCGAGAACAACAGGCAGGTAAAGCAGGTATTTCCCAACTACCACAAGGTGGTGAAAGACTTTTACGTGGATTGTATAAGGCAATAAAGTATATATTAGACCCAGCAGAGTGCTTTAGCAACATAGTTTATGCCTATTGTCAAATTGGTTATTTAAGTGCTGCTATTCCAGGACTACTATCTAAATCTGATCAGAAATAAACATTAACAATTTATTATGTCATCTAAATTACCAGTTTCCGTACTCATTCCCGCTAAAAACGAAGAACTCAACCTACCGGCTTGCCTCACAAGTCTAGCAAGAGCCGATGAGATATTCGTAGTAGATTCCAAAAGTATTGATAAAAGTGGCGAAATTTCCGAAAAATACGGAGCAAAAGTAGTCCAATTTGACTTTAATGGCCGTTGGCCGAAAAAGAAAAACTGGTCACTAGAAAACCTCCCTTTCCGTAACGAATGGGTATTAATTGTTGATTGTGACGAACGGATTACACCAGAACTGTGGGAAGACATTGCCCAAGCCATTCAAAGTGATGAATATGATGGTTATTACCTCAACCGTCGGGTATTTTTCTTAGGTAAATGGATTCGTTACGGAGGTAAATATCCTGATTGGAATTTGCGATTATTTAAACACCAAAAAGGCCGCTACGAAAACCTCAACACAGAAGATATTGCCAATACTGGAGACAATGAAGTTCATGAACACGTCATCTTACCAGGGAAAGTTGGCTATCTCAAAAATGATATGCTTCATGAAGACTTCCGCGACCTCTATCATTGGTTAGAAAGACATAATCGTTACTCTAATTGGGAAGCCCGTGTGTATTATAACTTACTCACTAATAAAGACGAGAAAGGAACTATTGGTGGTAACTTTTTTGGTGACGCAGTACAACGCAAACGCTTCCTAAAAACAATTTGGGTACATCTGCCATTTAAACCACT
Organism: uncultured cyanobacterium; assembly: GCA_903848645.1. Classification (GTDB taxonomy): domain Bacteria; phylum Cyanobacteriota; class Cyanobacteriia; order Cyanobacteriales; family Nostocaceae; genus Dolichospermum. Next base: position 3,398 of record CAINGU010000024.1, read on the forward strand.
ATTAAGGTTCATCTTATTCTACATCATTCAGCGTGGTTTCTTAGATGGTAAAGCTGGATATATTTATGGAAGACTGCTGAGTCAATATGAATATCAAATTGGTGTTAAACTTTATGAATTACGCAGTTGTGGTGGTAAATTAAATACTGCTAAACCTACAGATTCTGCATCTCCCCAACAGGAAATTCAACAGTCAATTAGTTAAATTTTCAAAATTCCATGTCCCCAACCCAACCACCAATCACCGATAACGCTCCTTTTCTCGATTTACGCAAGTATGATCAATCTTGGTTTGATCGAGGTCGCCCCAGTTGGTATATTTTATTTTGGTGGTTAGTTCAGGCCATTGTCTTTCCTCTCACTCCCCAACCCTTATATATTCTTCGTTCTAGCTTGCTACGTCTATTCGGCGCTCGGATAGGTAAAGGTGTATTAATTCGTCCCACAGCCCGCTTTACCTATCCTTGGAGAGTCTGCATTGGTGATTACAGTTGGGTGGGTGATGATGTAGTTTTCTACAGTCTTGAGCAAATCAACATTGGCGAACATTGCGTCATTTCTCAGAAAACTTACCTATGTACAGGTAGCCATGATATCCAAGATCCAGCATTTGGCTTAAAAACTGCAAGTATCACCATTGGTAATGGAGCATGGGTAGCCGCAGATTGTTTTATTACCCCCGGTGTAAATATTGGCTCAAATGCGGTAATTGGTACTCGTAGTAGTGTTTTTGGTAATATGCCAGCAGGACAAGTTTGTTGGGGAAATCCCTGCCGTCCCCAGTATGCTCGGCTAAAATTAGATAGGTAATAGGTAATAGAAAGATAGTAGCCATTTAGAAAAAACTATGTTACTATCAAACTACATTGTGAAACTTAGCAAATAAAAACTATGCGACTTAAACGCTGGGAGTCTCCACGTCGGGAAGGTAGAAACGATAAAGGCCGAGGTGGTGCTGCGAGAAAACGACAACTGAAAAAACAAAGACAGATGCTCAGACAGAAACTCAAAGAAAATCAAAAGCCAAATGATCATCACAATAATAACCAGAATAACCAGGGGGAAAGTTCAACTTTCCCCTATTTTTTTGGACTTTTTTCCCCAAAAACCCCCTTTAACCCTTTCCTAAAAATTTCTTTTTCAAAACACTTGACATTAATCTAGTAGGACTGCTATATTATTTAAAGTTAATTCATTGGGGCGTAGCCAAGTGGTAAGGCAGTGGGTTTTGGTCCCGCCATCCCTAGGTTCGAATCCTAGCGCCCCAGTTATACAGAAGCAAGTTTTAATAGCTTGCTTTTTTGTGTTTTATATGGCACTAAGTCAGAAAAAGCTGCTCTTCTGGTAAAAAGGAATAAATTACCAAAAGAAGAAAAATGGAAATTAATAAAAACTATCATTGGCCTTCTACCCTAGAAGAAGCCAAAACCATTCAAGAGAATCTTCGCTATCAAGTAATTACTACAGACAAAATTCCAGAAACTATCAAGTATGTTGCCGGAGTAGATATGGGATTTCTGGAAGATGGTACAATTAGCCGTGCAGCAGTAGCAGTGCTAAGTTTTCCTGATTTACAAGTTGTAGAAACCAGTCTAGCATATCATCCTACTACCTTTCCTTACATTCCTGGTTTTCTCTCTTTTCGGGAAATTCCTCCGGTTCTTGATGCTTTAGAAAAACTGCAAACTATACCAGATATTATTTTATGTGATGGACAAGGAATAGCACATCCTCGCAGATTTGGGATTGCTTCCCATTTGGGTTTACTCATAGATATACCGACAATTGGTGTAGCTAAATCTTGGTTAATTGGTGAATATGAAGAATTACCAAAAACGAGAGGTAGCTGGAAACCACTAATAGATAAAGAAGAAACAATCGGTGCAGTTTTACGAACACGCACAGGAGTTAAACCTGTTTATGTTTCTAGTGGTCATCGAATTAGTTTACCAACAGCAATTGAATATGTATTACACTGTACACCAAAATATCGTTTACCAGAAACTACTCGTATTGCTGATAAATTAGCTTCTGCAAGATAAATATTTTCACACACAATATTTGCAGAAAATTTATGTTCCTCACACTGATTAGACATATATCTGTTTGAAGGTATTAGCCAAGAACTACTTCAGGATATTTTCTGTTAAGTATATCTGTGATCATGGGAAGAATATGTATTCATTATTAACAGAAAACATTGAGTATAAAATATCTCTAAAAGTTTTCTAATCATCTTCTTCCAGATATATTTTTGTAATTTGAGAGGAATATGATTATGGCTACAAATGGGATAAGGTTTAAAAAATCGCTTACTACCTCTATATATAACCTAGTTGATATTAGAAGAATTACGCCAATTGTCCTTCATCATCGTTGGTTTATACTAGGGGTTTCCTGTGCATTCATGTCAGTGACTAGCCTCATAGCTATCACTACTAAGCCAACTTACCAAAGCTATATGCAGATATTGGTAAGTTATAATTTAGATAAATATTCAAGTGCTAATCAGATAGAGGAACAGCCTAAAAAAGATGTAAATAAACCGCAGTTATCAACTATTGACTATAATAGTCAGATGAAATTAATGCTAAGTGCTAAGTTAGTCCAGAACGCTGTAAATTTACTTCATGCTGATTATCCGCAAATGACTGTAGAAGATATTTATAGTGATAGCAAAACTGGTGAAATTTCATCTTTAGAGCTAACTCAGTTACCAGTAGAGTCAGAAGCTAACCAGAATTTAAGTCAAGTATTTTTAATCTCTTTTACAGACAAAAATCCTCTGAGAACTAAAAGAGTATTACAGGCTTTACAAAAAGTATATCAAGATTATAATACTGAGCAAAAAAATCAGCGTCTTAATCAAGGTTTAGTATTTGTTAATGACCGTCTACCGAAATTACAACAAGATGTAGTAAAAGCAGAGAAAAAGCTAGAGCAGTTTCGCAAGAAAAATAATTTAATTGATCCAATTGTACAAAGTAAAATCTTACTAAAATCTTTAGCAGATATTCAACAACAACGGCAAATAACTCACGCTCGACTACAAGATATACAGGCTCAATCCAATAACTTAGAAAAAAGAATAAACCAAAATAAAATAGCTGTTAATGAGTCCGCTGATTCCCGACAATATCAAGCCCTAATTATTGAACTTAATCAAACACAAAAGGCATTAATTCAATTTCGTATTCTTTATACAGATAACTATCCAATTATTCAACAACTGAAGCAAAAAGAGCAAATTCTCATCAATTTATTACAACAACAGAGAAAGAATGAAGCCATTAGTATTAATAATAAATCAGGATTAGCAGTTAAAATAAATCCGAAATTTGAAACTGATTTAATTGAATTAAAAATGACTGCATTGGGACTAATTGCCAATGATAATGATTTAGCAAAATCCGAAGGAGAAATTCGTGATCAACTCAGGAAATACCCACCTTTAATTACAGAGTACAAAAGTTTAATTTCTGATGTAGAAATTTACCAAAAAACACTGGATGAACTACTGCAAATACAACATTCATTAGGAATAAAAATTGCTCAAGAAGGTTTTAATTGGCAAATTTTAAAAGAACCTGCTTTAGGAATACATATAGGTAATCGTCGATGGTTGCTAATTATTGGAGGAATATTAATTGGTCCAATATTAGGACTAGTGTTAGCTTTAATTTGGGAGAGATTTAATCATGCAATTTTTTACACCCAAGATTTACAGAATTTAACAAATGTTCAGTTACTCGGATCAGTACCAAAATTAGGAAAAAGGCAAAATAATTGGATAATAAAACTCAAATCTATTGTGAGAAATAATTCAAAAAATGTAGGTATTTCCAAACACGAAATTATCAAAAACTTACCAAATCATGAAACATTAGATATCATTTACCAGAATATTCAGATATTAAATAGTTCCCTGCCTTTAAAATCATTAATGTTGACTTCTGCACTAGCAGGAGAAGGAAAAACAACTTTAGCTTTAGGCTTGGGAGCTAGTGCGGCTCGAATGCACCAACGAGTATTAATAATTGATGCTAATCTGCGTTCTCCCAGTTTGCATAAAACTCTAGGACTGACCAATGATTGGGGTTTATCTTTATTACTTGTTGATGATATCAATACATCATTTCATAATTACATTCAGCCTATTCACCCTGCAATTGATATTTTGACTGCTGGACCAATACCAGAGGATGCTGTAAATCTGCTTAGTTCTGAGCGAATGCAAGAATTAATAGATTTATTTGAACAAAGTTATGATTTAGTGCTAATAGATGCACCATCTGTTTTAGATACTGTTGATGGTAGAATTGTAGCTTCCTTGTGTAATGGGATTGTTATGGTAGGACGCATTGGTAAAGTTACACCGAATAAGTTAATGCAAGCTACAGAAATTTTGAGTAAGTTAAATTTAATTGGCATTGTTGGTAACGAAGTTTATGATACTCCTCAGATATTGACACCATGAATAGGAGGAGTCAGCAGTCAGGAAGAAAGAAGAAAGAAGAAAGAAGAAAGAAGTTACCCAGTCCCCAGTCCCCAATCTCCCGTTTTAGAGAAATACCGGACTAGAATAGTAGACGCTTGTGATCAAACAATTAGCATGAAATTCCAACTGTTATTAGGCAATTTGTTTTCTGATATTAAAGGTAGACATTGGTGGATAGGTATCCTGATCTGGTTTGCGTTACTTGCTCCTGCACAAGCATCTGTAATTCTGCGTGTGGCAATTGAAAGAGAAGTCAAACAGGTAAAAGTCGGTGCTTCCACAACTGCTATTGTCAAAGATAGTAGTGGTAAAACTCTCGGAGAATTACCAGGAATGAGTGCCTTTGCGGCTCAAGCAGTTCCTGGAGGTGTGGCTTTAGATAGATGGCAATCGGGGTTATTTTGGATTGAACCCACCAATAAGGGCTTTGTTTATATAGGCGATCGCTGGTTTCGTGGTAGAACCTTAGTAGTACCCACAGGCAACGGTTTGACTGCCGTTAACTGGGTAGATTTAGAAGAATATCTCTATAGCGTCATTGGTGGAGAAATGGATTCTAGCTGGCCGCAAGAAGCCCTCAAAGCCCAAGCAATTGCAGCCCGTACCTATGCTCTCTATGAACGCGAAAGACAACGGACAAATCCCGTTTATGATTTAGGGGATAGTCCAGATCACTGGCAAATTTATAAAGGTGTAAGCAGTGAATCTCCGAAAACCTATGCCCCAGTAGACACCACCGCAGGTAAAGTCTTAACCTACAATAATCAAATCATTCTTTCCGTCTTTCACGATTGTTCTGGTGGACACACCGAAAACGTTGAAGATGTCTGGGGTAGCAAAGAACCATACCTCCGTGCTGTTCCCGACTTTGACCAAAATGTCAAAGAATGTAACTGGACAAAAACCTTCACTCCTGGAGAAATTAGTGCCAGAATTTCCGGTGTCGGTAATGTCAAAGATATGATTATCGAAACTCTTTCACCTTTTAAAAGTGTCAAATCCTTAAAAATTATTGGTGATAAAGGAACTAAAATTCTCCAAGGTGAAGAAGTTAGAACAGCACTCAGAATTAAAAGTACCCGTTTTATTGTTAATAAAGACGCAAATGGCGGTTTTGTCCTCCAAGGATTAGGTTTTGGTCATGGTTTAGGAATGAGCCAATGGGGAGCTTATGAACTAGCAAAACGTGGCGCAAACCACCTGCAAATTTTAGGATATTACTACAAAGGTGTAGCCCTGACACCAATTCAAGCAAAATAGAAGTAGGGGCGCAGGGCCTGCGCCCAGTCATGATTTCTCATCCTTCACCTATTTGCTTATTCTTAAATTCCTGTTCCAGTAAATCTGTTTCTGTGGAATAAACAGAATCTTCCTTCCCAATCACTTTTTCTGTGGCAAATTCACGAGCAAAGGCGATCTTTTTCTGTAAAGAAGTATCTGCACCTGCTAATAATCTAGCTCGTTCTTGACGTTGAAGATTGCGAGTAGAAACTTGATCATTACGTCGTTTAATCCAAAAATACCGGATTAAAGGAATAGCTAAAAAACCAATACCATAAGCCAATAACAATCCATAAATCCCTTGCACAAAAGCGACTAATCCCCCAATTTGAGCCGCAATTGTGCCATTTCTTAATAAATTACCTAGAATTAATGCCCCAACAAAATTCACACCTCCTAAACCAGCACTGAGGAGAATTTGTCCAGAACTAGCTGCACTAAACTTCCAGGAAAATTCATGCAAATATTCAGATATTGAACGCCGCTGTTTTTTACTAGCTCTTATCTGTAATTCTGGGAAATAATAAACTATTTGCCCGTCCGAACTTACCTGGGGCATTCCATTAAATCTTACTAGCACAGGTAACATATAATCCTCATATTCCTGTTGATATTTTGCGCCAATATCATCTAAATAAGGAGAAATTTGTTCTGCAACTACTGCACCTTGATTATTACTAATCACAGCCCCAATTTCTTCCCAGCGCCGTTGTTCCAAATTGGCGTTAGGATCACCATCACCAAAGAGAAATGAAAACACCGCTTCAAAAAAATTCATTTCATTATTTTCGCCCCGTTCCCTCCGCCGTTCTTGGTAGGTATCACGATGATTTGGGCTAAAATACCAGAATAAATCTGGAAAGAAAAAGAAATTAAAACCTCTAGAATTGCTACTGCGATTGTCATTATCCCGATCTGAACTAGCAGTCATAATAATGATAATAGTCACAGTAATCAGCAAGATAGAAGCAACTAAAAGAATGCCAAAGGAAATGCGAATTAGGTAAAATAGCACAGACCAAACTTTTTTCCACCATTCTTGCAACCGTATTTGCAAGTATTTATTGCGGATAATATCCCGAAAATTTTTGGGGAATTGGTAAACAACGTCACCTGATTCTGCAACCTGTAAATGTCCCCCAGCGTCAGCAGCAAGGGCTAATAAACTTTGATTGACTTCAGCTATATTTAATCCTATCTGGGTAGCCACATCACCAACCGTGACTCGGTAGCCCAGTTGTTCCACAGAACGCATAATGGCGGGATTGGGAGTCATAAATTTGCCATTTTGTTATATTTTGGTTTACCTTTCTTCAGTATAATTGAAGCAAAATTTCTTTTCTTTGTGATTCTTAATTGCAATCATACTTTTCACAAATTAGCTAGGATTTATATATACACCTATGGTTCAGTACAGTCTCGCTCAAAGCCCGGAACTTATCCTTACTGTTCCTGGTAAAGATTCCGCTAAAGCCCGTGATAAAGCCATGGATCAGCTAATGGAACTCATGGAAGCTGGTGAATTACCAACGGAACTAGAAGAGGGATTTGGTCCGCAACAATTAATTGAGGTGAAAGAACCAACTACAGATACTTCTAGCCGTGAAGATGAGATTACCCAAGCAGTGCAAATTCTCAGTAATTTAGCTTCACTGAAATTAAAAGTCCAAGAATCACGCACTGAAGCCCTAGAAATTCGTCAAGCCATTGATGTGCTATTTTCCGATAAATCGGTAACAGAGGAAGAAATAACCCATCTTAAAGAAGGTTTTAAGGTTCTCAAGAATTTTGCTCAAGCGAATCTGCGTTACCAAGAAGCGAGAGGAAAAGCAGAACAAGCTAGACAAGTTTTAGATCAGGCTCTCAAATCACCGGAGTAATATTAGATTAGATTCAAGATTTAGACAACTGCTATTTTTGCTCTATTTGCGGGGGGATAGCGATTCCTAGGTCGCGCTATCTCTTTCGAGACGCTACCGCGAACGCTATCGCCACTTCCTCATGATTTCATGAGATACAGTCAGCAAATCGTAAAGCCTGTAGGGGCGGGGAAACCCCGCCCTAAATTGTATTGCATCAAGCCCAATAACCGCTATAATAGGATTAGCAATAGCAGCAAAAATACCATCTCTCTCCTCAATATCTTCGCCCAAAAAAGAGTGCTGATGATTAAATTTGTTCTCTTTCGGTTGGACTATCTCTTCTTGAGGATTGAGATTCAATCATGTTCAGATAAGATATTTGCATAACCAAACACCTCTGTAATAACACACTATAGAAAAGGCAAATATGATTAATCTAATTTGGACGGCTGCTGTTGTACTCTTTGTCCTCTGGCTGTTAGGATTCTCAGTTCATGTCGGGGGTAGCTTAATTCATCTGCTTTTAGTTTTAGCTCTAATTGGAATAGTTTACAATTTACTAATTGGTCGCCGCATAGTCTAATTTTTGAGGATGCAAGGCTATATCTGAGGTTTGAAGACAAGCACTGAAGTTATAGCCATATTAATAAAAATCCCAAACTTATGAATAGAAATCCTCGTGAACGCAGTAATTCTGAGCGGAGACAAGAACTTCACAGTGAAGAAGAAACTTTCCGACTACAACAGGAAGAGGGACGACTTGAATCTGGTAAACGTAGATCTACATTTGCCTGGATTATCAATAGCATTTACCTGCTAGTGGGAATGCTGGAAATCCTGCTGATGTTGCGCTTCTTTCTGCGTTTTTCTGGGGCAAATACGCAAAATACTTTTGCCCAGTTTATTTACAATCTTTCTGCTCCCTTCATTGCGCCATTTTCCACCTTATTGATCAGTCCTGTTGCTGGTGGTGGAGCAAATGTTTTTGATGTCAATGTCCTAATTGCAATCATCGTGTATGCTCTCTTAGGCTGGCTCAGTGTACGGATGGTCACATTTCTCTCTGGTCGGTAGAGAAAAGTTGAAAAATGAGAGGCTTTAATTTAACTACTATTGTTAATCCCTGAGAGTGTCAAGAGTTCTAGAGAAATTTGCCACAGCAATGGATGGGTGTGATATTATAGGAAACTGCTACACAAATTTAAAAACAATCACAATTTAAGCGATCATGGCTCTGACGCAACAGCGCAAACAAGAAATAATTTCTGGCTTCCAAGTTCATGAAACCGACACCGGTTCGGCTGATGTTCAAATTGCCATGCTAACTGACCGCATTAACAAGCTCAGTCAACATTTGCAAGCTAACAAAAAAGACCATTCCTCCCGCAGAGGGCTATTGAAGATGATTGGTCAAAGAAAGAGTCTTCTGGCTTATATCCAAGCAGGTAGTCAGGAAAAATATAAAGCTTTAATTACTCGTCTCGGTATTCGCGGTTAGGAACTAATTCTTATGGCTGCTGAAGAATCGGAACGTAGTCCCCTGCCTTTTGAGCCAAACAAAAAGCGTCCAAAACCCGCTAAGACTGTAACTAAGTCCGTCATTAAAACCCAAGAAACCCAAGAAAAACCACAACAGCAACGTCGTTATTCTAAACAAGAAATGGCGATTCCTGAAGTAGTCAGCCAGCGGATGATTCGTCGAGTGGCTGGTTTTTGCGGTATCCCCACAGCTTTAGGGATTTCTAGTTTGATAGTTAGCTATTTGCTAGTTACCTTGGCTGATATCCAACTTCCGCCTATCGCCGTTTTATTGGTGAATATGGGATTGTTTGGTTTGGGAGTGGTGGGAATTACCTATGGTGTTCTTTCTGCCTCTTGGGATGAAGAAACACCGGGAACTTTTTTCGGTTTTGATGAATTTAGCACCAACTGGGGAAGGATGACCGAAGTTTGGCGTGATACCCAGAAAAAGAACGTCTAACAAGCAGCGTCCAGGTAATAACTGTAATCTGGGGTAAATTGGAAAATGAGTCTTGAAGTTGAATTTTTATGACTTTAACTTCAAGTTTAAAAGACTATATTTTTCTGGTTTATACCCAATATTCAGCAAAAAATACCTGGCGCTACATTTGTATTTATATGTTTAAAAGAATATGTTTTAATTTCTCAAAATGAAGTTAAGGTAGAAGTTTATCGTCAAGATGAACAAGGAAATTGAACTATACAAACTTTGATGAATCGTGATGATAAATTACATTTAGATTCCGTTGGGTTGATTCTAGAAATAGCAGAAATATATGAAGATATTATTAATATTTGATTTTCCAATTTAGTTATAGAAAAAAATAGCAGATAGATTAAATAAACCACAATTCAGACAGGACTGCGTTGAGGAATATATAAGGTGTAGTGAAGCCTTGGCAAAAAAGATGTATCATAAATCATGAGGAGAAAAATGATACCTTAACCAATATTACAAATGGAACCATTAACAACTGGCGCTATTGCTGTTGCGACCGTACTTGCTACCAAAGCTTTGGAAAAAATTGGCGAAAACATTGGAGACACCTTATCTCACAAAACTCAGCAGTTTTTGGAATTGTTGAAACAGCGACTACCTGGAACTTTCGCAGCTATTGAACAAGCACCAGAACAACCCCTTAATTATGGTCAAGCTGTACTGGAAATAGAAACCGCAGCGAAAACAGACCCTAATATTAGTCAAGCTATCCAGGAATTGGTCGCAGCAGCAAAAGCAGCACAAAATCCTAAAATAGCGGACATTCTAGCGACACCGAACTTAGAGAAATTAGCGGACAAAATTGGTATGGTTGTCATGTCTGGAGGGACAGGAACAATTAATACCATGAACTTTTAACCAGATTTAAAAACTAAAACTTCTGCTTGTGGGATAGGCTTCTAGCCTGTCCAAATTTAAGCACAAACATATTTACTTTACAGCATTATATCAACAATGGGGTGGGCATCTTGCCTGCCCCACAATATTTTATCAACAATAAACTTTATGACTGACAACTTTAGCAAGTTAGCAGATAAAATAGGTGCTGTTGCTTTACCAGGTGGTACAGTTCAGGTAAACACAATAAATATTGACGGACAAAAAAAGTTAACCCCCACTAAAGATATACCCTATCGTGGTTCTGTTCATTTTGTCGGACGAGAAACAGAACTGACAACTATCCATGAAGATTTGCGACGGGGAAATTATGTAGCAATAACCGGAATAGGTGGTTTGGGTAAAACTGAATTAGTTACTCAATACGCAACACAATATCAAGATCATTATGATGGCATAATTTGGTTTAATGCTAGACAACGTATTCTCGCAGCAGAAGTATTTGAGCTTTTTACATTTAAATTCGGTTTGGAAATTCCCCAAACTCAGGGAGAAAAGCTGCTAACTCTCGAACAACAGGTAGCTTGGTGTTGGTTACAATATCCAGAAACACAAAAACCTGTTTTAATTGTCGTTGATGATTTAACTGATTTAACACAGTTACAAGATGTTGTTCCCCCAGAAACACGCTTTCGGGTTTTGATAACCACTCGACAACAACATTTAGACCCTAATTATATTCAAGAACTACCTTTAGAGGTTCTATCACCACCAATAGCATTAGAACTTTTACAAAAGCAATTGGGAAAAAATCATCAGCGAGTTGTCAATGAACCAGAAACCGCTACAGAAATATGTGAGTTTTTGGGAAATTTACCTTTGGGGATAATTTTAGTCGGAAGTTATTTAACAACAGATTTGGGACTTTCTCTAACTCAAATGTTAGAACGGTTGCAAAAACGTAAGTTAGCGGAAGCAGCTTTACAAAAAAAAGAAACTATCAATCAAACTCAATTGGGAATTAAAGCCGCTTTTAATTTAACTTGGGAAACACTGGATACTCAAACTCAATATCTGGGAGCATTTTTAAGTTTATTTTCTCCTCAGTTTATTCTTTGGGATTTGGTAGTTTGGGTAATTGAGTTGGAAGTGGAGAATGAGGAAAAACAACTAATTTGGATAGAGGAAGAATTAACTACCTCTAAAAACAGACTTTATCAAGTTAACTTTTTACAACCAGAACAAGAATCACCAGAGGCTTATACAATTCATAATTTAGTGCGGTTGTTTTTGCAGGAACAGTTAGCAGAAGTTGGAGAAAAGCAGCCAATTCTCGAAAGAACTTTTATTACTCCTATGATAGCCGTTGCTAAAGGACTTCCTCAATCACCCACTTCTGAAGATATTGAATTTTTCCAGTTATTTGTTGTTCATTGGAAAGATTTAGGAAAACGGTTAATAGATGAAATTAACCAAGAAACAGCAGCAGCAAATAATTTACCAGTATCTATGGTTGCTGATGAAATCTTTTGGGTATTTGAAGGGTTAGGAAAATTTTATGAAGGACAAGGATTATATCAAGTAGCAGAATTTTGGTATCAGCAATCGGTAAAAGTTTGTCAAACTTTATTTACAGGCGACGATTCTCGTGTTGCTTCTAGCTTGAACAATTTAGCAAATTTTTACCATAAACAAGGAAGATACAGTGAAGCAGAACTTCTCTGCCTTGAAGCTTTAGAAATGACAAAGCGGCTATTTACAGGCGACCATCCTAATGTTGCTCAAATCTTAAACAATTTAGCAGTTCTTTACGATAACCAAGGAAAATACAGTGAAGCTGAATTTCTCCACCTTGAAGCTTTAGAAATGACAAAGCGGCTATTTACAGGCGACCATCCTAATGTTGCTCAAAGCTTGAACAATTTAGCAGTTCTTTACGATAACCAAGGAAAATACAGTGAAGCTGAACCTCTCCACCTTGATGCTTTAGAAATGAAAAAGCGGCTATTTACAGGCGACCATCCTGATGTTGCTATTAGCTTAAACAATTTAGCAGGTTTTTACTATAAGCAAGGAAAATACAATGAAGCAGAACTTCTCTACCTTGATGCTTTAGAAATGACAAAGCGGCTATTTACAGGCGACCATCCTGATGTTGCTACTAGCTTGAACAATTTAGCAAGTCTTTACGATAGCCAAGGAAAATATAGTAAAGCAGAACCTCTCTACCTTGATGCTTTAGAAATGAAAAAGCGGCTATTTACAAGCGACCATCCTGTTGTTGCTACTATATTAAACAATTTAGCAAATTTTTACAAAAGCCAAGGAAGATACAGTGAAGCAGAACCTCTCCACCTTGATGCTTTAGAAATGACAAAGCGGCTATTTACAGGCGACCATCCTGATGTTGCTACTAGCTTGAACAATTTAGCAAATCTTTACCATAACCAAGGAAGATACAGTGAAGCCGAACCTCTCTACCTTGAAGCTTTAGCTGTATTTGAACGAGTGCAAGGAACTAATCACCCCAATACAATAACCGTTAGGAACAACTTGCAACTTTTACAACAGCAACTCATACCTCTTCTTTTTTATATAGGTTTGTTGAATAATCTATTAGCTGTGTTAACCTTATTATTGCATCGTGTACGACTACTAATCAAACGTATTATTATCTTTTCCTGGGGTTTGTTCCGACGTTAACAACAGCTTACTCAACTTTAATAAAGTATCACTGTGCAGTTTTATTGTATTGCATTACAAAGATAAATTTTTATTTAACAGTTAAATTAGATTAATTTGCAATCTTACTGCATTATATTACAGAATTAAAATTTTACTTTGCAGTTTTATTGTATTGTATTAAACTAATAACGTAAGTTGCTAGTTAGACACATTGTCAGAATCAGGATGTCCAGGATTAAAGGATGAACAGGATTAAGATCAATTTGATTTTAAAGGTAGGGGTTTAGCACTGCTAAAAACTTACACATCTATCTAAAATATTTATGCTAGAATATAGTCAAAATGTCTAAAATAGTCATTCTATGCAAACCTATACTCTTACAGATGCTCGAAATAAACATGGTGAAGTTTTTGACAAAGCTGCTATTGAACCAGTATTACTAACTAAACAATCACGTCCTAGTCATGTCATTATTTCCGCAGATAGCTACCAAAAATTAATTACTCGATTGCAAGAATTAGAAGATATGCAGTTAGTTCAAAATGCTGAAACTGCTTTGAGTCAATCAAAAATGGTGGGTACAGAGGCTTTTACATCTGCATTGGAGCATTTAGCTAATGGCGCGGCTTGATGGTTTAGCAACTGTTCTTGATTTCCTCAATGGGTTACAACCTAAAATAGCAGCGTACCTGACGCTACATTTTTTTTCATAAGTTTTTGTTGTTAATCTAATAGTTAGTTAATACAAAATTTACTGAAATAAGGAACTCATAAATGATTATTGTCATGAAAGTTGGTTCCCCCCAAGACGAAATAAATCGGATTACCACAGAATTATCTAGCTGGGGACTAACACCAGAAAAAATTATTGGTCAACATAAAGTAGTCATTGCTTTAGTTGGGGAAACTGCGGATTTAGATCCGCCCCGCATTCAAGAATTAAGCCCATGGATTGAACAAGTATTACGAGTGGAAGTACCCTATAAACGAGCCAGTCGCCAATTCCGTCACGGACAAGCCTCTGAGGTGGTGGTGAATACTCCTCAAGGTGATGTGGTGTTTGGTGAACATCATCCTTTGGTAGTTGTCGCTGGACCCTGTTCCGTGGAAAATGAAGAGATGATTGTGGAAACGGCGCTGCGGGTAAAAGCTGCGGGAGCGAAGTTTCTGCGAGGTGGAGCATATAAACCCCGAACTTCACCTTATGCTTTTCAAGGTCATGGTGAAAGTGCTTTGGAATTGTTAGCTACAGCCCGGAAAGTCAGCGGACTGGGGATTATTACGGAAGTAATGGATACCGAAGACTTGGAGAAAATTGGCGAAGTTGCCGATGTGATTCAGGTGGGGGCGAGAAATATGCAGAACTTTGCCATGCTGAAGAAGGTGGGAGCGCAACCCAAACCAGTGCTGTTAAAACGCGGTATGGCTGCCACTATTGAAGACTGGTTAATGGCGGCTGAGTATATTTTAGCGGCGGGTAATCCCAATGTGATTTTGTGTGAACGGGGAATTAGAACTTTTGACCGTCAGTATACTCGCAATACTCTAGATTTATCGGTTGTGCCGGTGTTGCGGAAACTGACACACCTACCGATCATGATTGATCCTAGTCATGGTGTGGGGTGGTCCGAGTTTGTCCCTTCTATGTCCATGGCGGCGATCGCTGCGGGTACAGATTCGCTGATGATAGAAGTGCATCCTCACCCAGCCAAAGCCTTATCTGATGGACCCCAATCTTTAACCCCAGACCTTTTTGATAAATTAATGTCAGAATTGGCGGTAATTGGTAAAGTTATGGGACGCTGGCCACAATAAGATTAAGATTCGTCGGTTGGGTTGACGCAAGGAAACCCAATATTTTCGCAACTTTGTTGGCTTACGCTGTCGCTTAATCCAACCTACGAATCATCCAGATGAAATCCGCTGTAAATTATCGAGAAGCAACTTGTGGATCTACCCAAATTCTAGCTCTTTCACCAAAAGTTACCGCCTGATCTCCCTCTGCTGACATATCTATAGTTTTGCCATCATTAGCCACTTGCATCAAAGGCCAATTTTCTTCACCTAGTTCACCAGAACGGAATAATACATTATTGGGTTGCTTTTTACTCCAACCTAATAAAATGGCGATTTTTTCGTGATCATCTTGTGATTGTACTGGATGAACTACATTGATATTATTTTGTTGACGATTCCAAATTACAGCCTGATCTGTAGCATCTGCTGTGTTGAAAAGAGCCACAAATTTACGTGCTAGAAAGCGATCGCCTTTTTCAGACCAACTCACAGGCACTAATACCCCTATTTTACCATTATCATCCGCTTCTTCAGATAAACCTGCCTGTTTATTTAATAACGGATCACTGACTTTACCCGTTGATGTCATCACCCGCAACCGTTTAGTTTGTCTATCTTCCATAAACAACACACTATTAACTCGGCTATTGTGCATTTCGGGTTTTACTTCCATTTGCACCCGGCTATAAATCGCATATTTGCCATCAGGGGAAACTACAGGGATACTGCGGTAGTAGCGGACACCAGAACCACCTTGCTTACCAATTGCTTCCTGAGTGGACATAATCCATTGCCAAGGGATGGGATGGGGACTACCTATAGGATCAGTTTGTGTCATTTCTGACTCATTTGACTGTTCACTTACAGATATTTCTCCATTTTTAGGTGTAACTGTTGATGTTGCTAATTCTTGAGATTCAGAATCCACAGTTTCCAAAGAATTTAAATTCGCTTCTTCTTTTGCGTCTTTTAATTTTTGGATGACATTAACTTGATTCACAGATGTTTGTTCTTGATGTTGTCCAACATTAACTGATGGTAAAGTTTCGCTAACAACATTATTCCCCAATTGAGAATTCTCTTTTTCTGCCCCTGCAAGCAATCTATCGGTTGGTAATGACTGTATTCCTTCCCCAATAGATATTTTTCCTGTCTGAGAGTTGACTTGAGCAAATTGTAAATTTAGTTTCCCATTAATAGCACTTTCTGCCAATTTTGCATTAGATTTGCCATTCACTGAACTATTTTTTGCTACTTCTAATTGTTTCGCTAAAGTAGCATGAAGAGACATTCCTACAAAGGGTGAAATGACAATAACAATGGCAATGTACTTGATAAATGGTTTAACACGGAACCATCCTGACACCAAAAGGGGTTTAAGCATGATGAGACTCTCTAGGGGCAGTTGCTAAGTGCGGGCAGTATCTATACAAAAATGAGAAAAGCTATGACTATATGTATATCAACAAACCAAAAGCTTTCACGAGATAATTTATTCAAATGTTGCATCGCTTTACAAAAGTTTTAATGTCACCATTCACCTCCTCATAATCTTTACATAATTTAGATAAAGACGTAGTTAAAGTTAACAGTAAATTACATCTGTCAATAACTGTCGTCATTAATGCTGGTTTAGGTTATATCTATATTCAATTCACAGCATATTTCAGGTAAATGAGGTACAAATTTTCATCACAAAGCCTTGTACCTAAAGGATTTTACTGCTGACCGCTGACCGCTCAAAGCTGCTGTAAGTTTAAAACAAGCTGTCATGTTTATATCTGACTATAACAGTGCAGTTTTTATCCAATTAAAATCCTCTGTTTCTAGCAAGTTTAGACCAACTGATGCACAATCAACAATAAACAAAAACATTAAATTAACATACCCAAAATCACAACCTGCAACTTACATCCGTAAATGCTGCGATTAAGCAAAAGTAGTTTATCTTCAAATTGGGCAATTATTGAATAATTTTGATTTAGTAGAGAAATGGCTAACTGAAAAACACAGCTAGACACACAAAACCCATTAATAGTAGATGCGATTGGCGATCACTTTTCTAGCCGAAGGCATCCCTAAACTAATTATTGTTTAGATATTATAGTTTATCAAGGCCGTTTTCGCTGAACCAATACAAAACACTATACCACCAAACCTTTAAAATTCATATCTTGTCCTCAAAAATGCTATGGCTTGTTTCCCGCAGGTTACATGATTCCATTAATATTCACATTGAGTCAGTTGTCAGTGATAGGGAACACACTTACCATTGATTTATGACTCATAACGCATGATTAATAATTAATAACTAATGAAAGTAGTATTTTTTGGCACTCCTGATTTTGCAGTTCCCACCTTGGAAAAACTCTTGGAAAATAAGGATTTTGAGGTATTAGGAGTTGTTACACAACCGGATAAACGTCGAGAACGTGGGAATAAACTAACACCTTCACCAGTGAAAGCTTTGGCTACAGATCATCATATCCCAGTCTGGCAACCGGAAAGACTCAAAAAAGATGTTGAAACCTTAACACAACTCAAGCAGATAGAAGCAGATGTATTTGTAGTTATTGCTTATGGGCAAATTTTGTCTAAGAAGATATTAGATATGCCCAAGCTAGGTTGTGTAAATGTACATGGTTCAATTTTACCCCAGTATCGGGGGGCTGCGCCAATTCAATGGAGTGTATATAACGGAGAAACAGAAACGGGGATCACAACTATTTTAATGGATAAGGGTATGGATACTGGGGATATGCTGCTGAAAACGAATACACCGATTGAATTACTAGATAATGCTCAAGTTTTAGCCGAAAAGCTGGCTATCTCTGGTGCAGAGTTACTAATAGAAACCCTGTACAAACTAGAACGTCAGGAAATCAAACCCATTCCTCAAGATCATACTGCCGCCACTTACGCATCTTTGATTCAAAAGCCAGACTATAGCTTAGACTGGGGACAAACTGCCATCCAATTACATAATCAAATTCGCGGATTTTATCCTCATTGTACCGCCAGCTTTCGCAACCAACCATTAAAAATCACGGCGACTGTTCCCCTAGAGGCTGCGTATATTCAAGAATTACCAGAGCAGTTACCAGAAAAAATCCACAAAATCCCCAACTTGTCAACTATATCAGGTGAACCGGGAGAAGTAGTTAATATTACTAAAGGACTAGGAGCAATTGTCCAAACAGGTGCAGGTTTATTACTGCTGCGAGAAGTGCAGCTAACAGGTAAACGTCCCCAGTCAGGATGGGATTTTGTCAATGGAACTCGTTTAACCGTTGGAGAGATGATTGGTAATGGGTAATGGGTAATGGGTAATGGGTAATGGGTAATTGGTAATTGGTAATGGGTAATGGGTAATGGACAACGGACAACGGACAACTGACAACTGACAACAGACTACTAATTTTCATAGAACCGGCAGGATTTACAGGGTCCTTCTGGGTTAACTGCACAACGAATAAGTTCGGAAAGAGCATTATAGTTACAGGTAGCATCACCAATAACCCAACGTCCCTCTACTAAACTTTTTTCTTCTGGTCTTTGAGCTTTTTGTACATAAATAGCGATATTGTGTAAACTATAGCGTCCTCCTTTAAGCTGATACCCGTGACGACGCTCTAATACTGCATAGGTTTTTCCGTCAAAATCAAGATAGTTTCCCGGTTCGGGTGTCCAATCAAGCTGTAATTTACCAAGAGACTGACGCGGATGTGTCAAAATTACCTCAGTGGGTAACAAATTTTGCTCCATGATAAGTTTATGTTATGTGATTTACATATAGAGTATAGTATCGCAATATTTTGGTGATGTTTTCGCTATGACTTAGGTATTATGCAAATTGATCTTTGTTAAATGTGTAAGTTATATTTATATTTAAATTTTATTAGACAAGACTAAGCGTATTCTGGAACGGAGGCTAAAAGTTAATATTTCATCACAACCGGACAAAGATGAATCAATCTATAGATTAGAGATAATGGGTATGATAGATGACCCCTAAAAAACAATAGTTAATTTACACATCTTTACAAATCACGATCTTTGGTAAAGAGTGATTTGGGTAAACACTAGATGACGATGTTGCTGATTACAGCTACATAACAGCGATATTAGTAGATAAATTATCTAACGTGTCTATTACATTGTTTAAAGTTATGTAGCCTTTTGCTTACAAGCTATCAAGCCCTGGGGTAAACTATGCCTTGATTATGATTCTTTCACAAAGAAGAACACCCGCAAGGAGCAGTTTTTTCAATGTCTCATACCGTAAAAATCTACGACACCTGCATTGGCTGTACACAATGCGTTCGCGCTTGCCCTACTGACGTACTAGAAATGGTTCCTTGGGATGGCTGTAAGGCTGCTCAAGTGGCTGCTTCTCCCCGCACTGAAGACTGTGTTGGTTGTAAGCGTTGTGAAACTGCTTGCCCCACCGACTTTTTGAGCATTCGCGTTTATCTAGGCGCTGAAACAACTCGCAGCATGGGCTTGGCTTACTAAGAATTTCATTTCTAAATTCTTGGTAGTTTAGTGCTGAGGACTGAGAATGGGAGAAACATCGAGATTCTTCCCTCATTCCTCAGCATTTTTATGAGAGGAGTCAGGAGGAAGAAAGAAGGAAGAAAGAAGGAAGAAAGAAGGAAGAAAGAAGGAAGAAAGAAGGAAGAAAGAAGGAAGAAAGAAGGAAGAAAGAAGGAAGAAAGAAGGAAGAATAAAATTACCCAGTCCCCAATTTGCTTTTATTTGCTAAAGTGGCTGATCTATCCCAGCAACTATACTTAAAATTTAATCATCCTGAAACCGGAGTGGTTTAAGCAATGTGTGGAATAGTTGGATATATAGGCACTCAGGCAGCGACAGATATTTTACTGGCTGGACTAGAAAAATTAGAATATAGAGGTTACGACTCCGCAGGAATTGCCACTATTTGGGAAGGTGATGTGCATTGTGTGCGGGCTAAGGGCAAATTACTCAACCTGCGTTCTAAACTGGAACAAATCGAAAATCCTGCCCAAATTGGGATTGGTCACACGCGCTGGGCAACTCATGGTAAACCAGAAGAATATAATGCCCATCCTCATTTAGATACGGCATTGCGGATAGCGGTGGTGCAAAATGGCATTATTGAAAATTATCGAGAGTTACGCGAACACCTAAAGGCGCTAGGACACGAATTCCGTTCGGAAACAGATACAGAAGTTATTCCCCATTTGATTGCTGAATGTTTAAAGCATACTTCTGAAAATCCTACTTCCCCTTCGGTGTTTTTAGATGCGGTGCGGGAAGCTGTGAGTAAATTGGAGGGGGCTTATGCTATTGCTGCTATTTCTGCTGACTACCCTGATGAATTGATTGTAGTCCGCCAACAAGCTCCCTTAGTGATTGGGTTTGGACAGGGTGAGTTTTTCTGTGCTTCCGATACCCCGGCGATTGTTCCCTATACCCGCGCTGTATTGTCCCTAGAAAACGGTGAAATTGCTCGTTTGACTCCTTTAGGGGTGGAAGTGTATAACTTTGCTGGACATCGTTTAAAGAAGCATCCCCGTACCCTGAACTGGAATCCCATTATGGTGGAAAAGCAGGGATTCAAACATTTTATGCTCAAAGAAATCTATGAGCAACCGGGAGTGGTACGGGATTGTTTGGAGGCTTATTTCCCCACAGTAGAGAACGCCCAAATCACGGCTGAATCACCGGTGAAATTGGATTTACCAGCGGATTTTTATGCAAATTTAGAACAAATTCAAATTGTCGCTTGTGGTACAAGTTGGCACGCTGCGTTAGTGGGTAAATACTTATTAGAACAATTAGCAGGAATTCCTACTCAAGTACAATATGCTTCAGAATTTCGCTATGCACCATCACCGCTAACGGCTCATACTCTGACTATTGGTGTAACTCAATCTGGGGAAACTGCTGATACTTTGGCGGCTTTGTCTATGGAAAAAGAACGCCGTCAAGGAAAGGAAGCTAAGTATCAAGCGCGACTTTTGGGGATTACTAATCGTCCAGAAAGTAGTTTAAGTAATATGGTTGCAAATATTATCAATACTCATGGGGGAATTGAAATTGGTGTAGCTGCGACGAAAACTTTTGTGGCCCAATTGATGGCGTTTTATGCTTTGGCGTTAGATTTAGCTTATCGTCGTCAAGAAATTAGTTTGTCAAGATTTGAGGAAATTCTCACGGGTTTACGGCAGTTACCAGGGGAAATTGAAGCGATTTTAGAAACTCAAGAACGTTATATTGAGCATTTAGTACATGACTTTTCAGAAACGAAAGATTTTATCTTTATTGGTAGAGGAATTAATTTTCCGATTGCTTTAGAAGGGGCTTTAAAATTAAAGGAAATTAGCTATATTCATGCGGAAGGATATCCAGCGGGAGAAATGAAACATGGACCAATTGCGTTGTTAGATGCAAAAGTTCCGGTGGTAGCGATCGCTGTTCCTGGTAATGTATATGAAAAGGTGATTTCTAATGCCCAAGAAGCAAAAGCCAGAGATTCCCGGTTAATTGGGGTAACATCTGTGAAAGATGGTGAAGCGGCGGAAATCTTTAATGATTTAATTCCGGTTTCCGAAGTTGAGGAAATTCTTTCCCCAATTCTCACGGTTATTCCATTGCAATTGTTAGCCTATCATATTGCGGCGCGGCGAGGTTTGGATGTAGATCAACCAAGGAATTTGGCTAAGTCTGTGACTGTTGAATAATTGATGTTTTGCTGATTTAGTGAATAATTAGGTGGGTATTGCCCACCTAATGAAATTGTCTCTTTATGCAGTTATTTTTGATTTGTAGACAACCAGTTATGTAAATCATCCAAACTGGTAAAATCTAATGATACCTCGCTTAATTTTTTTAAAGCAGGTAATGGTAAGCGAGAGATATTAGCGCGTGTGCTTATAGGTATTTGTACAAACCATAACCTCTCAGTCAAATGTTGAATAACTAAAATAACAGTTCGTGTAGATTGAATAAGTTCAGACAAATCGCAGTATTTCAACTTCTGTTTTCGACATCTTTCATTAATGAACTTATCAATCTTTTCAAGGTAATCTGGGGGTATCAGTTCTCTTTTAGGAGATTCAAATTCGCTTGTATTACGACTAATTAATTTATAAAAAGTGCTTACAAGGGACTCCTTATTCTTTTTATTCTCCTTATTTTCCCACCAGACAATGTTGAAGATTTTATTTTCTAATAAGACTATTTTGCATATTTCAGCTTGACACATTAATACAGTTAATTCTGTAATACGATCATCTAGAAGATCATATATTGAATCTTTTTTTCTCCAATGGAAATCTTTTTCCTTACTAGAATCTGGAAAATTAGAGAAAAATAGGGTTTCTAAATTGATTAATAGTGATCGTAATGTATTGAAATAGCTGTCAACCACAATACTTGGATCTGCTTTTAGTAATTTTCTATCTATTAATAGCTTGTCGTATAAATTATCTTTCTCAACTTTCACAATTCTCGTTTTCACTTGTGCTATACTCGACCAAAAATTTCTAACCATATTCTTTTCTCTTTCTGTTTCTGCTTGTTTCTGTCCTGAAAGGATTTCATAAATTTCACGAAGGTAAATACTTCTAATTTTAATTAGCGATTCCCGTATTAACCAAATTGATGATACTTGGTTCTCAATCAAAGAATATAATATCTTTTTGAGTTCCTTAACTTGGTTATTATATTTGACAGAATTGATAATCGTGTTACCCAAAAGCAAGCTCATTACTGAAACACCGGTTGTGATCAGAGAGGAAAGGATAGATTTATCAGGAATACATTTATAAAAGAATTGATCATTAACACATTCTTTAGGAATAGCTAAGAAAAGTTCACACAATTTTGAAAATAGAAAATGTGGAAAATCTAATAAAACTATAAACTGCTTCATATCTACTACCATCAGAACTAAAAATGTCATAAAAAATCCAAAATTCAGCAAGTAATACCCCTGAGTCATTGCTTTTATCCTTTATAAGTTTCAATGAATTTTATTAGAATTTATCCTGCTATCGCATTTCATGAAAACAAAAATGTACCCCCAATATTAATGGGGGTATCAATTCCTTATTTACTCAATGATTCCAGTCGTAATAGCCATGAATTAAAATGAGGGCATTTATTCCGAATTACTTCTAGTCCAATTGATTCAGCCAATAATGGACCATAAGTAGATTTTGCTCTTTCATAATCAGGAAATTGGGCAATAATACGTTTACTGGGGGCTGTTTCCCTGCTATCATTAATCAACTCAGGAGTTTCATGTTTATCAGCAATAGTCTTGAGAATTGCAACCCTATCTGAGCAATTATCATAACAGGACTCAAAACAAGTAGGATCAGAAAAAAGATATGCCTCGTATTCATGCAATTGAATGTACGGTATGAATCGAGGATCATCAATATCATCAGCAAAGCTTTTCTCCAAAAACTCGACTCGTTTGATGGGATTTTGGCGCATAATCTCAGCTTCATCTAATCCTGGAAAATTATGATGAATTGCATACAGATCAATCATCGTTGTAAAGAAAGCATCTGTATTTTTATCCTCCGCAAGCGATCGCAAAATGTCATCCTTCATTGGCTGATAATCACCATAACCGCTACCACCACGATTAGTTTTACCCTTTTTTCTTCCATGAGCAATGAGTCTAGGGTGGTGCATAAATACTTGATATTGAGTCAAATGTGGTTGCAGGATAATAGAGGCAAATGTCTGCTCAGTTTGTCCTTCTGCAAATAAATAGAGTCTTACCATTAGTGTGGACCTCCACCAATGATATTTTTTTCCCAAATTTCTCCCAAACTATATTCTTCTAACCAAGTTTCTAATTCTTCAGGATTTAACCGCTTAAATTGCGATTCTTTACCTACTCTATCTACCGTAATTACATCTTCAGGATTAAAGTTATCTAAAAAAGAACTAGATTGAGTGCTGATAAGAATTTGTGTATGATAGGAAGCCTTCCCAAACATTCCAGCGACAACATTGAGCGCATAGGGATGAAGACCCAGTTCTGGTTCATCAACAATTATTAGTTCTGGGAGGTCTTCTTCTGGCTGCAAAAGCAACGTAGTCAGGCAGATAGCACGTAAAGTACCGTCTGAAAATTGGTGTGGACCAAATACTTGATCTGACCCTTTTTGCAGCCAATTGAGAATAACATTATTCCCTCTAGGTACAAGAATAAAATCATCAAAAAATGGGGCAATTAAACGAATTGTTTTAATAATACGCTGATAGGCTGTGTTATTATCATCGCGGAATCGGAGGAGTAATGCAGCTAAATTTCCAGCATCAGACATCAACGAATAGTTATCACCAATGTAACAGGATTGACGAACTCGCGCGGTAGATGACGTATCGTGAAAGTGGTAAACACAACAGCCATTGAGCAATTTTTTGATAGTGTTGGCAATTGTTGGCGTACCTGCTTGTGCTGCTTTGTTGATTTTTGTTTCCTGATGTCCTGCACCTAACGAGTAAGTGTTTGAAGGTTGAGGTAGGTGTAAGCCGTTTCTCGTCGCTGTTTCTTCAGCAAATATCAAAGTATCACCTGCCGCATAAACTAGACAGATGGTATAGATAATATTCAGACTCCCATTGTCAATCTTGAACTCTAGTTGTGCCTCGATTTGCGGTGTTACCTTCGGTGCAAAGTGTAACAGAGATTGAGCGTAACCGGAGATACCGATATATTGTTGAAGTCGTCCGGCCATCATCTCATTCAGCATTTTGAAAAAGGAGATCAGATTGCTCTTACCTGCTCCATTAGCTCCAATCAATATGTTTAAGGGACGCAACTTAATATCCATTGTCTTAATGGACTTGAATCCCTTAATAATTACTCGTTGTAGCATGATCAACAATTAGTATTTATACACACTACGTTCATCATTTCATATTTTGACCCAGTGCAAATTGTTATAACTATTTCTGATGTATTTAGTATTATATAGCACATAAATGTCCCTCTTCTTTTGTTGGTGATACCTGCTGCGTCTGTAACAATAGCGTCAGCACTCCGTAAAAATCACTCTTTTGGAAAAACTTTTTGGTTTACTGATCTTGCCCGCTAATAATACCAGGACGGGCAAGATGCCATTGGATAGCGTTCGCGAAGCGTCCCGGAGGGAACTAGCGCTGCTGCAAGCAGTTCATCTTTTTTGTGGAGTTTTCTTAGAGGTCACTCAACACAGCAGCTAGGGAATGACCCTTCCCTTTAATCCCTCCAATCTCCCCCTTCTCCAGTAGCCAAGACCAACCAAATTTCGCTACATTAGGAAAACGTACACCTAATAGGAATTTTCAATGTCAGCACAACTGTTACTGGTAGATGACGAACCGGGATTGCGGGAAGCCGTGAAAGAATACTTACAAGAAAGCGGTTTTAGGGTTCAAACTGCCAGTAACGCCCGTGAAGGTTGGGACTGGATGCAACACAGTACACCTGATTTAGTCATTTCTGATATTATGATGCCCCAGGTGGATGGCTATCAGTTCCTCAAACAAATGCGAGATGACCCCCGCTTTCAGGCTCTACCAGTGGTATTCTTAACAGCTAAAGGCATGACAGGCGATCGCATCCAAGGCTATCATGCAGGTGTGGACGCGTATCTCCCCAAACCTTTCGATCCCGATGAACTAGTCGCCATAGTTGAAAACTTACTAGCGCGTCGCAGCGCTCAAACCCCCACTACGGGGGAAGATAACGAAACTCCAAATCTTGCCGATTTGGCAAATCAAATCGCTCAAATTAGAATACTATTAACTCATCGAAGTGCCATATCCCAATCCCCAGCCCCGTTTAAAATAGATTTGACCCCTAGAGAGCAAAGTGTTTTAAACCTAGTAGCAGAAGGATTAATGAACAAAGAAATTGCCCGTCGCTTAGAAACAAGCGTCCGCAACGTCGAAAAATATGTCAGTCGTTTATTTAGTAAAACTGGTACTAATAGTCGCACAGAGTTAGTTCGATTTGCGCTAGAACATGGACTAGCTAAGTGAACTACCCACCATGGTAATTAGGATTAATTGGTAGAAAAATGGTAAAATGCACCCGGCTAATTTTGCTGCTAAAATAGTAACTTACGTTACATATTTTCCCTTGTAATTTTCCTAATTTTTCAGGATTGAGACACCAATACTGTAGACGCAATTTTACGTTTACAAGCAAACTGAATTATTAGGAAAAATAAGTAGAAGCAGACCTGAAAAACTGAATCTGGAAAACTCTAAATTAGAGTAATTACTATGTAAAATTACACCAATTACTATTGAATAGTATCAGCAAAATTGCGTAAACGCATTAGTTGGCGACGCATTTGTGGAGAGGCTTTAAACTCCGAAATCTCCTGAGCCTTAACAGATGCTTGCAAGGTTTCTAAAAAATCATCAGATCCTTCAGTTAAAGCCTCTAGTAATACTTGTAACAATTGGTCACGATCACTCAACAGACTCTTTTCTTCAATCAGGCGGAATTTGAGATGAATTTCACACTCATAAACACCTACTTCGGGATTATTTATTTGACGTGGTAATGCTTTGGAGTTCATGGTTTTCAGGATTCCTTTACTTAATGGTTATACGGGTAAGTGACTAAAATCTCCAGAAAAATTGCTTATACTTTCCTTATACTTTTGTGAATCCAAAGTTTTTGAAGATAAGAATTTTTCCTCATCCATAAAACTGGCATCCTATTTTACTCCCCCTGTATTTTTTCAATTAGATTTTACTGTTTTTTCATGTTTCTTTACCAGTTATGGCATATTCAAGCCATAAACTATTATTCAGTTTTTAAGATGTCATACCATGAAGTTTTTGTAAAAAATTGATTAGACCTTGTTAAAGGTTTTTACATCAACTTGTTAAAAACGTCAAGAAATATTATTTTTTTTACTTTTGCCACGTGATAATACTTAAGCATTTGCACTGAAGACGCTCCTTTGATAAATGCAATCTATAATGATAGAAAAATTCACTAATTGTAGAAAACTTCAGTAAAGTCACTACCATATATGTATAGTTACATCAAAAAAAATCCAAATCAGTAAAAAAATCAGAAAATTTTTCGTGAATAATCACATACATGAGAAAAAATAATTCAAAAAATTCTGATAGCGTAGTCTAGACTGATCAGAAGAATTATGAACTGCTGAACTCCTCAACTTCTGTATTCTTGTTAAAATAATTGCAGTGTAATTCAGCCAAACTCTTACACCCAAATTTATGGATAACCCGATGCTGCTTAAGTCCACAACCCGTCATATTCGCATTTTTGCGGCGGAAATGGACAAAGATGAACTGATTCCGAGTCATCAAGTCTTGACATTAGATATTGATCCAGACAACGAATTCAACTGGAATGAAGATGCACTACAAAAAGTTTATCGCCAATTTGATCAACTGGTAGAAGCATCTAGTGGCGAGGATCTTACCGATTATAACTTACGCCGCATTGGTTCAGACTTAGAGCATTATCTACGATCGCTCCTCCAAAAAAGCGAAATTAGCTACAATCTCTCCAGTCGCGTCACCAACTACAGCATGGGACTACCTCAAGTTGCAGTTATAGAGAATCAATAAACTTAGGTTACTAAGTTGCTAGTGAGAAAAACAGGTAAAAAGTAATAATTTTTACTAATTACCTTTTTATCTACCTAAATTTAGATCACTAGCAACTTGGGTTAGTACATATCTACCTAACCCTGGGAAATGTAATTCCTCAGATATATCAAATTTTAGTGACCGATTGAGAATTAGTTCTGCTATCGCTACATATTCCCGCAACAATAGAAGTTATGATGAGGCTGTGGGTTGCTAAAAATATGCGCGGTATCAAATGCCGCTCCTAAATACTGTTGAAAAAATGCCAATTGCAGAATCGGTGGGAAAACTATGGAAAATGATGCGGTAACGCTCTACTGCCCAAATGAATATTGTCAATCTGCTAATCCCCTCACCCACAAATTTTGCCAGCAGTGTTCCACACCCTTACCGAAGCGTTATCTCTGGGTTGTGGGAGATGATCTCAGCCATTGTCATCCTGGAGCGATTGTAGCCGAGCGCTATTTAGTGATTAGCAAATCCATCCTTTTAGATATCAAACCTGGCTTATTACCCGAAATACCTGATTTAGATGATTTAGAGAGAATTAAACCTTATCTCAAACTAATTCCCTATCGTCTCAATATACCGCAACTTTATGGAGTCCTCAAGTTAGGTCATGAGCAAAGCCAAACAGAAATATTACTATTAGAAAGACCACCATTAATAACTGATGCAACTATCACCCAGGCAAATCTGTGCAGCAGTTTAGATACTGTTTGGAGTGAAGCCTCATCAATTCGCCAAATCCATTGGCTGTGGCAATTAGCTCATTTATGGCAACCTTTAGCCATTGAAGGAGTAGCATCTAGTCTCCTAGACCCATATTTAATTAGAGTAGAAGGGGCATTGATTCGCTTACTAGAATTGCGTTTTGATCGGGAAAATACACCTAGATTATCCCAATTGGGAGAATTTTGGGTACAACTGCTCAAAAATGCTAAACCAAATATTGCTCCATTTATACAACAAGTATGTGATCTGCTAATACAGGGTGAAATTAACTCATCGAGCAAATTAATTAAAGTTTTAGATCAAGGATTGAGCCAATTAGAAAGATTTCAAACAACCAATATTAAAATCTATACTAAAACCGACTCAGGACCTAGCCGCCCACGTAACGAAGATGCTTGTTACCCCCCTAGCGATACTTTGATCGCTAAACCGCCCCAGCATAGCACCCTAGCAATCGTCTGTGATGGTATTGGTGGACATGATGGTGGCAATGTCGCCTCTAACCTAGCAATTGAAACTATTCAACAACAAGTCCAAGGACTAACTTCAGTTCCCTACGACAATATAGATCCCTCACTGCTACTTTCTGATTTAGAACGAGCAGTTGCAGTCGTTAATGACAAAATCAGCCAGCGTAACGATAGCGAACATCGTCAAGGGCGACAACGCATGGGAACAACCATTGTCATGGCTTTACCTATCGCCCATGAAATGTATATTACTCATGTCGGTGATAGTCGTGCCTATTGGATTACTCGCTATAACTGTTATCAAGTTACCTTAGATGATGATGTCGCTTCCCGTGAAGTCCGTTTAGGTTATGCTCTCTACAGGGAAGCATTGCAACACAGTGGTTCTGGATCCTTAGTTCAAGCTTTGGGAATGAGTAAAAGTACCTCACTGCATCCCACGTCTCAACGCTTTATTATTGACGAAGATGCAGTTTTTTTACTCACATCTGATGGTTTGAGTGATTTTGACCGAGTAGAAGAATATTGGGAAACAGAAATATTACCCATGCTCTCTGGGAAAACAAGTATAGAAAATCTTGCCCAAAGACTAATAGAAATTGCTAATACTAAAAACGGACATGATAATGTCACCATTGCCTTAGTACATTATCATGTCAAATATTCTGAACCAGATATAACTATTACGGCAGACGTTTCTAGCCTTTTATCTAGCACAGAATTAGATCCATTAGATGATACGGTTAATGGCGAAAGTTTCAGTAATCATCAGAAAACTCAAGTCATTGCTGAAAATAAAACTATCAAACCTGCCCCAGTACCACTACAGTTGTTTGTTATTTTGGGATTAACGTTATTAGCTGGTTTATTGGGATATTGGTTTAAACTGCAACTCAAATCACCAACAATAATTTCATCTCCGTCCCCATTTTCCAGTCAACCGCCAACTACCGATACACAGAGAACTTTAGAGAATCTTTCTGCTAACTGGGTACTTACAGCCAATAGTTCCATAACTGTAAATAATCAAACTTTTCCTGCTCAAAGTTTTTTCCAAGTCATCGAGAAAAAAGTTAATCCTAATGCTGCGGATAATCCAGATTTACGGTTGCGGTTGTGTGCAACTAGCAATTCCCCAACTAAAATCATTGAACTTAACTTTTCCCAACTCCAAGATTTAGATATCTCTATTTTACCATCGGATCAGCCTAGTCCCTGTGAATAGGTTTAAGTGAACTTTTTATTAGTCGAGCAGTTTGCCACCTGGTAGTCCGTACTTTCTCGCAAATCCAAGTCTAAACTTTGTAACAATGAGCAAAATTAAGCGATCGCGCAAATAACGTCCCTTATCTTGTAGGCGTTCCAAACTCACTAGATCAAAGAGAGCTTGGTCAAGAACTTTGGGAGACTCATCAGGTTGACGAAAAAGCCTTTGGCAAACCCACTCACCCAGCCACTTGATTGCGGAATCAGCTTGAATCTTTTGCCAAACTTCTGCGGGAAGATTTGTTTGCAAGAGTTCTTTAGACAGGAAAAGTCCCAGAAATAAACGTCTCCGACAGCCCAGCCGACTAGCTTGTTCGAGCATTTGTTGCCAATTAAGGGTTTGATGAGTGCGAATCGCTTCGGCAATGTCACAAATTTGCAAGAATTTTTGCCAGCGATCGCCACAGCCGTGGGCGCACAGATAGAGGATTTCATCTTCAGGCGAGAGGTTGAAAATAGGGGTATCAGCTAAGGATACCGGAATCATCCGCTCCCACAAACCTTCATAATTGATTGGAAAAGATGAGTAAGTCGCTCTGAGTTGCCAGTGAAGCTCCACCATAACAGGTGTCTTATTGCTTTTGTAGGTATAAGCTTTCACGTAAGGAGATTGCAATTGGGCAATTTCCTGTTCATAGGTTAACTTTTCTGCGTTCTCATACCTTTGGGCGATGAGCAGGTTTTTGGCTGTTAAGATATCAGATTTGTGAAACAAAATATCCAGATCGCAAAACTGCCGCAGTACCAAGTTGCCGTAAACTGAATTAGCCAAAGCAGGTCCTTTGAAGGGAATGGCAGAGATATCACTGTCCTTGAACATATTCAGAAGATCAAGGAGTTGGCTAGTCAAGAATCGGTTATAGGCTGCATGGGCGTGAAAAAGGGTTTGCAGCTTAACCCAGATATCTTTGGGAACGGCTTCTGGACAAGTGGCCTTGAGACTCCAGTACAGCAGAGGCATCACTCCATGCTGATTTGCTATCTCGATCAGAAATGCCCAGTCAATGCTGTTCTGAAGCAGAATAATAATTCGCTCGGCTGTTTCAGAATCTACATGGGTTCTAGCACAGCAGAGTAATAATTCGACTTCTGGGCGACTAGCCACCAATGATTTTTTCACAGCAGCTTGAAGTAAGATTTCCATAAAACGTTTACCTGTAATTATTCAGACAAGTACCTGAGCAAAATTAATTGCACATTTTTTGAAAAAACAGAAATCCCTGTTCCCTGTTCCCTCTCCTTAATACGAAATTTATTCCGCACTACTACTTACTTCAGCCTTTAACGATAATATTGGGCTTGCATTTCAAATAGATGAGCGTAAGTCTCCCCAGACTGCATTAATTCTTCATGAGTACCACTTTCCACAATTCTCCCCTTATCTACCACATAAATACGGTCAGCCATCCTGACTGTAGATAACCGATGGCTGATCAAAATAGCAGATTGACCTTGAAGAAGTTCACGAAACTGCTTGAACACTTCATATTCAGCCTTGGGATCTAAGGCGCTGGTGGGTTCGTCAAGAATGATGATTTGGGAGTCTCGCAGAAATGCCCTGGCCATGGCCACTTTTTGCCACTGACCAATGCTGAGTTCCTCACCCTGTTCAAATTGCTTACCCAGAATCGAATCATAGCCTTTGGGTAACTGTTCAATCACCTTGTCAGCACCAGAATGGCGGGCAGCATTAACAATTTTGTCGTCATCAGGGGGACAGTCAATATTCCCAAACCAAATATTCTCCCGGGCGCTCAGATGGTACTTCATATAATCCTGAAAAATCACACTGATTTGGCGGCGCAGGTCTGGAATGGCAAACTCGCGTAGGTCAATGCCATCCACAGTAATCTTGCCGACTGTTGGGTCATATAAGCGGCATAGAAGTTTAATGAGCGTAGTTTTGCCAGAGCCATTTTCTCCTACTATGGCCACTACTTCCCCAGGACGAATGGTGAGATCGATTGAATGAAGGGCTGTGCGGGAACTATCAGGGTATTGAAAACCAACCTGGTGAAACCTAATCCCTTGGCGCATCGGTTGGGGTACAGGTAGGGGATGGGATGGTTCGACTACCTTGGCTTTGAGGTTTAAGAATTCATAGAAATGGGAAATGAAGAGGTTGTCTTCGTACAGACCACTGAAACCGCTAAAAAAATCCCAGAGAGCGCCGTATCCACGCTGAAAAGCCTGGTTATACATTACCAAGTCTCCCAGGGTAATTCTCCCATGTATCGCCTGATAAGCAATGAAAACATAGGACGCTAACATGACACAAGTAGAGATGAGTTGGGTAACTAGACTTATTAGGGACTGGCGAAAGTTTATAGCAAGCTGTTCATGGCGGAGTTGCCGACGCAGAGCAAAAAACCGACTCTTAAACAGATGACCTAAATTGAACAGCCGAATTTCTTTAGCATGGCTATCACTGGTAATAATGTTGCTATAGTAGTTAGCCCGCCGTTGGGTGGATGTTCGCCTTTGATGCCAGCGATAGATAATCCCTGTATATTGCAACCGCACGAAAATTCTGGGAATCTCCGAAGTGATCATCAGGGCTATAAGTCTCCAATCAAACAAGGCTAACAACCCTGACATCGCCACCAAGGAGATGATACTCTGACCAATTGCCACTAAACGATTGAGAATCTGAACGCAGCGATCAGAAGATTCCTTGCGGGCGCGACTGAGCATATCGTAGAAATCTGAGTTTTCATAGTATTCCAAATCAATCTCAATCGCTTTGGAATGGAGGATATCATCAACATGATCGGAGATAGCGTGCGCCTGCATAGTTGTCACAACCTCTCCAATCGAGTCAAACACTCCTCTGGTGAGAGTAAGGATGCCAGTGAGACCAATTAACAGCAATATCTGTCTGAAAGCTGCCTCCTTATCCGTTGTTGTTAGCCCTTTAGCCACTGCATCTAGTAAGAGCTTGCTCAGATATAGTGACAATAAGGGGAATATCCCCTGTACAAGCAACAGGAAACCCCTGGCGATCGCCCAGCCTGGACCACTTTCCCAGACAAGGCCCAAGGCATTTCCCAGGTGTAGTGCCTCCTCGATTCTCCGTTTTATAGTTAGGGGCTTAACAAAAGTCATGGAATTAGGAAAAAATAATATTTTTGTGACATAGTGCGATTGCGTTTTTTAAAGTACCAAATATCTGGTAAAGATATTATTTAGCAAAAGATGCCAGTTGGGTAAAATCAGAGAGATCGGGGATATGGCCAATGATAATCTTTCCCTCACTTTCCACCCAAGCATGAGCCTTTAATTCTCCTGCTTCACCTTTGGTAACACCAAGGCATAGTTGAGATCCGTAACCATAACGAGACATGAAAACTTGGCAAGTCAAGGCACGGGCTAGACACTTTACACCTCCAGGCATATAACGACTGCTCACTTCAACAGCCCAGATAATTTTTTCCAGGGAGGTTTGGTGTTTTTCTTGGCTTGGGAATTTGGTTTTACTAATGGGTGATAGAAGTTGCTGCAAAGTTTTAAATGATATCAACCACAATCCTAATCTGACTAATGTTAATAAAATAAAAGTGCTAATTAAAAGGTTGCTTTCTCTACGGTTTAGAGCGAAAAATTTAGCGATTTTATTCATTTTCTTACTTTAAGCTTTTTATCATTGTATAATTGATGATGCAATTAAACCATTAATAGCCGATTCTGCTGACCACTCAGCCTGGAAATCTAAACATAAAGATATTTTGGAAATATCAGCTTGTGAATGTTGAATATCTCCCAAACGAGGAGCAGCGAAATTAATTTCTGCTCGCCACTGGGGAAAATATTTTTTGAGGATATCAACCAACTGCAATAAAGAAGTAGGTTTTCCAGTTCCTAAATTACAAATTAAGGATGAACCAGGAGTAATATTCGCCTTTAATGCTTGAGAAAAAGCCCTAACTACATCTTTAACATAAATAAAGTCTCTGGTTTGAGTTCCATCGCCGTAAATCGTGATTGGTAAGCCACGTTGCATCATATCAACAAATCGAGAAATTACACCGGAGTAGGTTGAATCAGGAACTTGTCGGGGACCAAATACGTTAAAAATTCGTAAGCCTACAAAGGAAAAACCTACTTGTTTAGCAAACAGACTACCATATTGTTCACTGACTAATTTTTGTAAACCATAGGGTGAGAGAGGAGAGGTTTTTTGATCTTCAGAAATCGGTAATTGAGTCAGATTCCCATATACAGATGCAGAACTCGCAAACACTAACTTAGGAATACCTAAAGCTTGACAAAGTTGAATTACAGCCAGAGTTGCGGAAAGATTATTGTGATGAGCTTCTAGAGGACGATGCAAAGATTCTGTCACCGATGAAATAGCTGCTAAATGGGCAATACCATCAACTTTTTCTGTAAAATCTTCTGGTTGACATATCAAAATGTCTTTTTTTAGAAACCTCAGACGAGGATGTTGAGGTAGGTTTTGTAAGCGTCCCGTGGTTAAATTATCAACGACAGTGACATGATGACCTTCTGATAACAATTGTTCTGTAAGATGAGAGCCAATAAATCCGGCTCCACCAGTGACAATAAAATGCATAGTCTTAAATTTGCTTAGTAGATATACATAATCGTAACTCCTCATATTTTGAGGTTTCACCCCGCACTTCTCGATAGCGATGCAAAACTTCCTTCGCTTGCTCTATTTGATTATTTTTAATATAGAATCGTGCAAGTTTTAGATAGTAATCGTAAAAACAGGGATCAAGAAAATGAATAGGTATTTTTAGCAATTCTGGATTGCGATTAAGAACTTTTTCCTTAACACGCAGGTGGTTAATAAACATTAACTCTTGATTTTTAGAAAGGTTGTTTGATGAGTTACGATAACGGGCTAAGACTTCATTTAAAAAATAAATCGGAAAT
Organism: uncultured cyanobacterium; assembly: GCA_903848645.1. Lineage (GTDB taxonomy): Bacteria > Cyanobacteriota > Cyanobacteriia > Cyanobacteriales > Nostocaceae > Dolichospermum. Next base: position 38,385 of record CAINGU010000024.1, read on the forward strand.
TTTTCAATCAGGCGCAGCCATAAATCGTGATCTTCACAAGAGCGCAGAGTTTCATCAAATAAACCCACTTCATCTAAACAGTTTCGACGCACAACAACGGTTAAAACTGGAATATAGTTATATCTAAAAAGAGTCCATAATACTTGCAGATTAGGAGTAGGAAACGCTTGATTGTAAGAACTCCCTAACAAACCATTTTCATCAGAAAAAAAGAGTGCATCTGAATAGATTAAGCCAAAATTTGGATTTGCTTCTAAGATAGAAATCTGTTTTTCTAACTTTTGAGGTTCCCACAGATCATCGTCATCTAAAAAAGCGATATACTTGCCTCTTGCAGATCGAATTCCAGTATTACGAGCCGCAGATAATCCTTGATTGGTTTGATGAATAGCGGTAATGCGAGTATCGCTAAATTGAGCCAACACTTGCGGAGTATTGTCCTGAGAACCATCGTTGACGACTATAATTTCGTAGTCCTTATAGGTTTGTGCTAGGACGCTATTAATTGCCTGACTGACAATATGGCTACGCTGGTAAGTAGGAATAATAACAGAGACTGTTGGCATAAACAATTGAAGATTTACAAAATTTTCTCAGTAGATATTAGGTAGCTATTCAAATTATTGATGTTGCTAAACTAAAGTATGAATCAGGCGTAAATCCTCTAAAATAGCATCGTAAATTTTTCCCAAACTCCCTAAATCATCAGGACGTAATAACTCCCGCACAGGAACAGTTTTCGCCAATTGACCTAACTCCTGAAACTCCTGTTTACACTGTTGGGGATTCAGGAAAGCCCGCCCATAGGCATTAAACATCAGATGCTTCATGGCTTCCGGTAAAGAGAGGGAATTAATTATCGGTGCTGTGAGATTGGGGTCACGTTCTCCTAATATGTACACAGCAATTAATGGCAAAGCTTGGGAATGAAATTGCCATTTTTCTTGATTCTTACCTTGCAAATCTATAAAGCGTTTATCTAAATTTGTTGATACCAGTGATAACTCTTCTATTGAGCCGTGAACAGCATTTACAGAATTAGGCCACAGACGCAGACGAGGATAAGCAGACTGTACCCAAAACCTTTTTTCATCAGGAATAATTGCGGCAATATCATCTGCTAAAATCGGTAATCCACGGGCAGCTAAGGCTGCTGCTGTGGTTGATTTCCCCGCGCCTGATTGTCCTAAAATGGCAATAGCATTACCATCAATGGCAACTACACTAGAATGAAGACAAGTTACTCCCCGCAACCGTAACAGATGACCGAGAACACAACCCAGCAACAAAGATACCGCATCCGTAAATAGTTCATCTCTAGACCAAAAACCCCAAACTTGACTCCCATCAGGATTCAAAATGAATTCCACGCAATCAACCCCATCAAAAGACCGTATCCGCCAATAAGTGCCATCATCCTGGTGTGTCGTCCACAGGTGGAAGCCTGTTTGTTGGTAGGACTCTAATGGCACATTCCAAAAAGCTAGATTCAGTAATGGCTGTTGACTCTGCTGTTCACCAACTAAGTGAACAACAACATCTATGGATGCAGAACTATTAACAGCAACTAACCCTGGTAGGGAGCGATTAATAGACAGGTTAATTCCATAAAATTGATAGTAAAAATGATCGTTTTTAATTGACATTTATGTCTATATTTGCATTAGATGGATCAACAATTTTATCTAAAACTATGTAAGCAGGTTTATTTTTAAATAAGAATTTAATCGTCTTTCCTGCCTCTATTAAAGAAAGGGAAGGTAGAAAAGTATATTTAAGCTAAATTTATGGGTAATTTTTCTACCTCATCAATTTTCCTTACTTACTAAGTCTACTTTCCCCCCATTAATGTGACAGCTAGTCAGTATGATATATGGGTATTTTTTTATACTCTAAGTATTTAACCGGGGACGGGTGGTGGTACTGAAACCACGACTACCACCAACAGCTTCTGTCAAACCGGAGATTTTACCGTGAGCTTTCAATTCAGGTTCAGAATATTTATTTTTTGCGTTTTCAGATTGTGACATTTGAGTAATCCTTATTTTTTGCGTGTTTCTGATTATTCCTGCTTAGGAACTATCAGATTATATACAAGTAAGATACTATCAGTCAACTATTTGCTACATAAAGTTTCTGTAAATATAATTCCCTCTCCTTAATTCAGAAGAGGGATGTCAGCTAGGACAAGGAGTTCGATAATTCCATCACTTGTCTGTACAACTTAGCCCCAGGGGAAAGCCAACAAGGTAGGCAGATTTATTGTGTCAATCCGTACCTCATTAAACAGGAAGACGTTCGGTAGTCCCGGTAGTCGAGAAACCAGTGGTACTGAAACCACCACTACCACCAACAGCTTCTGTCAAACCAGAGATTTTACCGTGAGCCTTCAATTCAGGTTCAGAATAGTTATTTTTAGCGTTTTCAGATTGTGACATTTGAGTAATCCTTATTTTTGGTTTGTTTCTGATTGTTCCTGATTGGAAAGTATCAGATTATATACAAGTAAGATACCATCAGTAAACTATTTGCTACATAAAGTTTCTGTAAAGTTATTTTTGATTTATTGATGATTATTCTTTTTATTATCAGTAGTAGATGCCAACTCTTCATATATCTGGAACATCCGCTTTTGTAAAATTGCTTCATCATACTGCTCGACAATAACTTGCCGTGCTTGGGCTAGATGTGCTTCTCGCTCTTGGGGAGGTTGATTGACAACTTTAATCATTGCCTCTGCTAGAACCTCTGGGTTTTCAGGTTCTACCAAAGTACAAAATTCTTCAATGAAAGTACCCCGATAAGCTAATAAATCACAGGTAATCACTGGGCGTTCACAGGCAACGGCTTCAATGAGTGTGGAAGGAAAGGCATCAGTGGCAGGATAATTGATAATTACATCTGCTAAGTTGTAACCTGTAGGCATGAAATTATAAGGTAGAGAAGGCATCCAACGCAGGTTATCAAATAAACCAAGTTCTTCTGCTTGCTTGCGGATACTTTCGTAAATAGCTACTGATTCTTCCCCACCACCACGTCCTAGCTTTGAAAATACTAGTACCGTCGGTTTTGTGAATTTAGGATAAGCCTGGGCATAAGCTGTAAATATCTGCTCATGGTTGTACAGTTTAGACCAGCCACGGGGGGAAAACAGAATTCTGGCTTCATCGTCCGTAATTTTTAATACTTCCCGTCGCCACTTTAGCAAATCCTTCGTAACTCCAGGGCGAAAATGTTGGGTGTTTGTCCCTAAAGGAATTAATTCGACTCGTTGATTAGAGTTGAGCAAGGCTTTGGATTTGTCTATTAAACTCGGTGTTTCTACAATCAGTACACCAGTGTTTTTAAAGACTTGGCTCACTCTATCATTATGCTTGCTGTGTTCCCTTTCTGATTGTAATAAATGATTTAAAAAGCCCCAAGCCGAGACAACCAGAGGTTTCACATTCGCCAATGCACAACATTCAGCGTGCCAGCCAATGGCGTGGACATGAATAATATTAGGCTGAAATTCCTCTACAAGTTGACGTAATGGCGCTGCCATTTCCTCTGCCATCTTATCTTCATAGGGGTAAGTATCGGTAAACTCTTCTTGATACTTTCGCCAAACAGTGGGGAAATAGCGGTAATTTTTGGGAGGGTCGTTTTCGTAAGGGTCTACATCTCCTAGTAAGTAAACCTCATAACCTGCTTTGACTACCCAATCTAAGGGTCGTGTTAAGGCAACACCCCCAGAACCAATCATCAGTACACGCATGATTTAATTATTTTATTCTAGTTAAGCATCAGTAATTTCTACTATTCCAGCCTTAACTAATTTCTCAATGAATTTGAGCAAGTCTTGTTTTAACTTCTCTGGCTCTACTTCATACTCTTTTAATAAGGTTTCATAAGCTGTCTGGATAGAGTCTGATTCGGTCAGCGCAAGTAACATTTTTGTACCAACCTCGTTTTGACTAAAATACTCTTCGGTTTGGAGATTGAGCAAAACAGACTCGCCAGCTAGGTCTTGAGTCAGAACATTTGTAGATAGGGATACTTTTTGATTTAAGACTATTTGGAGTGTCATTATTGTTTCTGATTGGGAATGATCAGAGTATATATGAATACGGTACAATAACCAAACTATTCGCTACATAAAGTTTGTGTAAAGTTATTTTGGATTGACGGATTTAAAGTTGACCAAATCCCCCAATCCCCAATCTCGCTAAATTGTTAAAAACCTGAAATAATACAGATAATCAACAGCAGCAACAATACTTGCTTGTCGAAACTTCTGACTAGAATATCTGTATCTGTGTTTTGAACGTTTAGTTTTCACCAATCTATGTCGAGCCTGAATTTGGCGATGCCTTCGGCGAGCATAGCTATCGCCCGTCTAGTAAATACTGGCACAGATAACTTCGCCATTTGGGTAGTCAAAGCCCCCTATCCCAGCGGCTATGTTCTCCGTGATTGTGTTTTCTCCGCTGAACTTAATCAAGTTTGGCAAGAATGGCAGCAAATGTTTGCTGGTCATAGTCCTTTAGATATTACTTCTCTTTCAACTTCTCCATCAGTTAATTTACCCTTAGCTGTAATTTCACCTTCAGAAGGTCAAAGTACAAGTCCTTACAGTAGTCGCCTGATGCAATCCTTGGGTATCAATTTATGGCGATGGGTATTTGATGGGGCGATTCTTGGTAGTTGGGAACGTAGTCGTGGTATGGCTATGGGTCAGCATACTCAATTACGCTTTCGTTTGGAAATTCGTGATCCTGATTTGATTGCCTTACCTTGGGAAATTATGCAGCCAGAAGCTGGACAATCAGCTATATCTCTTTCTCAAGATATTTTATTTAGTCGTACCACCAGTGAAGTTGAACCTTTGCCGGAATTGCGAAGCGACCAAAGTGTAAATATTCTGCTGGTGTTAGGACATGATCATAAATTACAACTAGATCGGGAAGCATCCTTACTGAAAAAAATATTGTTAGAAGGTCGTCCTGTGGGAAAAACAGCCGCAGGATATGCACCTTGTACAGTAAAAACTCTGGTACAACCTACTAGCACCGAGTTAATTCAGGAGTTAGAAACTAAAGCTTATAATGTTTTCTTTTATGCCGGACACGGACTACCAGACCCGGATGGAGGCTTATTATTTTTAGGAAATGGACTCAAGATTAATGGCATAGAATTAGCTCAAGTTTTAACTCGCACAGGTGTAAAACTCGCAGTTTTTAACGCCTGTTGGGGAGCGCAACCAGCAGCAATTAATCATCAAGCTATACCTGCTAGTAGTTTGGCAGAAGTCCTGATTCGCCATGGTGTACCGGCTGTGTTAGGAATGCGTGATGAAATTGCTGATGCAGAAAGTCATAGTTTTATCCAAACTTTTGCTTCCAGCTTGCGATCGCGCAAATCCATTGATGAAGCGGTAGCAATAGCCAGACAAGAACTATTAACACTGTATAAATTCAATCAACCAGCTTGGACATTACCAGTTCTTTACTTCCATCCCGATTTTGATGGAGAACTGATTAAAACCGTAGATGAAGGAGTTACAGAACTACCAGATACGGCAATTTTTGGCATAGCTACTCCTGTAAATACAGCCTATTTGCGATCGCTCTCCCCAGGAGGTAAAACTTGGTTATTACGTTCTGGAGTCACCCGCATCGGTCGCACGAAAGATAATGATATTGTGATCTCGGAAATTTACATTTCTAAACGCCACGCAGAAATTTTATGCCGGAATACTCTCAATGAAACTACATCCAGTACAACTTATTACCTGCAAGATTTTTCCACCTATGGGACTACCTGGTATTTAAGTCCTAACGGTTGGCAACAGATCCTCCGGGAAGAAGTCCCTTTACAATCGGGAATGCAGTTAATGTTTGGGAGTTCTAAAGGCGAAATTTGGGAATTTATTAGGGAGGAGTCACCGAGTCAGAAGTCAGGAATAAAAACCGTTTCATAAGTACCAAAAGCAAGTCAATTATTTTACGGAAATCTAATTCTTCAGGTTGTAGCTGTCAACAAGAGCAATGAATTAATAGTGAGAAGAAAATGAAAAACCCAACTAACGACTTAAATACTTTAAATATTATCCCATCACCAGTTGATTTAGAATTTCTAGAAACACTACTAGAACCTGAAGATGCTACCTATCCTTGGAATCTGGCTGATGAAGCTTCAGAAAGTTATTTTCAGCATCTAGAACAACAGTTTGGTTGGCAGGATTTCCCAGAAGCAGAAATACTGACAAGTGCAGATAATTTTTATCAAAACCTAGATATGATTTGGGATCAAGTTGCTATTGTTGAGAATGACGATATTAGTAAAAAGACAGTTTATTATCTTCAGAAAGCTTTGCAAAATACTTTTTCGGTGATCCCTGAAGTTTTACTCACTGCTATTGCTCAAAAAGCTGCTGAAATCTTTATTCTTGAACAATCGGCCAGTGAGAAACTAGTGGAATGTGTACAAGCTTTACTACCTAATTGGGAAACAGGTGATTTGTTAGTTTTAGCTCGTCCTTTTGCTTACTCGATGCGGAGTAGTGAACCACACACATTGACATCTGTAATTAAAGATTTTGAACATCGAGATTGGGAAAATTTATCAGAAATAGAACAGGCAAAAATTAGTTTAGCGATCGCTAATTATGCCCTCCAACATCTCTCAAAATCCGAATCTCAACCCTGATTTAACTCTGTTTCCTGTTCCCTGAATCCGACTAAGTAGGTTAACAGAAACAATTAAAGGTATGTGAAGAAAAGCAAAGCAAGCTCAAACTCTTTCCCCCTGCTCCCTGCTCCCTGCTCCCCTGCCTTATCCCAACGACAATTTTTAACGCTCACCTACTTACATTCTATTTTGGGTCGAGAAACCGGGTAGCAAAATTCTGGGATCGGGTTGGTGATAATACCCGTGCTTTGAGAATGGCAGCCATGAGAAAGGCATAAGATAAAACACCAACTACCACCAAGAAAAAAGCATTAATAGAACCTGTGGCATTCCATAAAGCGTGAAGTGCAGAAGCGCTCAAGTAACCGACAGAGAGAATTTGCTTGCCTTTGAGGGGTTTTAACACAGCTAAACCAACAAAATAGCCTAAATAGCCGCTGTAAGCCATGTGTCCAGCCACAGAACCTAAAATTCGGGGGATAAGTAGCTGTAAACCCACTAATTGACCAGAATTTTGGGAAATTAAGGGTACATATTGACCCAGGGTTTCTAGTAAAGTAAAGCCCACAGCCGAAGCTGTACCCAGAAGAATACCATCCAGAGGTTCCCAAACCCCAATCCGTTCTCGCCAAGGTGACGGCAAGGAATTTCCAATCAGATATGCTCCTAATACTGGTAATATTTTCAGCAACTCCTCCATTAATCCCGCACCAAAAAACATCCGCACTAGCAATTCGGTAAAGGTAATCCCTTCTTGAGATGTACCATCCAATGTTCCGGGTAAGATATCTCGGAATACTTTGATGAACAAATCTAATAGAGGACTGAGCAAAATTAACATTGTACTCAGTGCCACAGCTATGATTACCCACCAAGGCTTAGGTTTACCACATAGTTGATAAACAAAGTAGTAAGCCGCAAACGCGATATAAGACCCCACAATTACTTGATTGGCTTGGGGATGACCTACAGTTGCAAACATTAATACCACAAAAACTACCGTCAGGATTCCCGGTATTAAGTAGGCTTTGCGGGTTAGATCTTTGCCAGTAGAAATAATCGGGAATAATTGTGTGAAGCTTACAGAATCTTGTTTTAAGGACGGATGATGTTTATTAACAGATGATAATACCGTAGCTTTATTAACAGCTATCATCTTTGGTTGAGTAATAACTTCATACTCGAAGACAAATTGTGGTCCATCAGCACCAAGAGAAATGCGATCGCCCAAATGTAATTCTTGACATCCTTGTAGGTATTCTCCATTTAAAAAAGTGCCATTAGCACTATTTAAATCACAAATTACCCAGCGGTAACGGCTATCGGTGGCTGAGTATTGGGGACGAACCACCGCATGACGACGAGATACCATCTTGTAGATCATGGCATCCAAGACAATTTGGCAGCTAGGGTCACGTCCAATTACCATTTCTTTACCAGGAAGTAACGAGTAGCGAGATGCTGGCTCTGAAAGTTCGATTGATGTCGCCACCAGCCGCAGAAATGCATTCTGTCTTGCGTTTTTGCCTGTCATCGAGTTAGTGAGTGTGTCTAAACAAAATAAAATGGCTAATGCCACGCTACGCTATCAGATGATTTTATGGTAGTAGACTTAACTTTAGCCATATTCACAGCCGCACCATTGATAAATATACTATAGCTTTACTAAGCTTCCCTTTGCTCTCATTCAAAATACAAAATTAAATAAAGAGTGAGAATTTTAAAACAGGTGATAGGTGAAAAGTTACAGAACTTACAAAAAAGGGAACAGATAAGAAACAAAAGTTGCTGAGTTTAAAGCTATTTCAATCTCATGTTTCTAAACATGAGTTTTTTCTGTTCCCTGTTGCTTCGGAGTTTCCTCTGAAAGAAGTCACTGAGTCAGGTAGAACCCGGATTAATCAAACCTGTTTCCTCATTCTCATAGTGTGGTGTTAGTAATATTTCCGATTTAATCGTCTTTTTTAGAATTACTACTGCGAATGATTAAATAACTAATTGATAGGGAAAGAATAGCAATCCCTAAACCGATAATTTCTATACCTTCAGTGACTTTCAAATCAAGAATAATAATTTTTCTGGCAATAGCAATCAAAGAAGTAACAATAACTAACTCAACTTGTAAAACGTGCTTTTTGAGGTAGCCAGTAATATTTTCTAATATTTCTAAAGCAATTAAAACATTAAGAAATAACCCAAAAGTTTTAAACAATGTCTGACTAAAACGACCTTCCTCTGGAGAAAGTATTTCCTTGAAAATAAATATTGCTAAGTCACCAAGTGTGGCAAAAATTACTACTACCATCAGTAGAGATAGTAATTTTGAAACTATTACCTCGACAATTTCAATCAGGTGCATGAAACTTTTGTCACTGGTAACTTCTAGCAATCCTTTAATTAATTTTCTCATCTGGTACTCCTTGGTTAAAATTAACTGGAAAATTAAGAAGATAAAACAAAAATCCTATAGATAAATCTAGAGGATAAACAATTAAAAATTAAAAACAGTTTCAAACTTTTCTATTTCCTGCTATATCTAGAAATATAATCATAACTATAGGAATCATAAATGATATTTGAAAGATTTTAAGTAGTGTAGGGTGGGCAATGCCCACCCAAATCCCCCACCGGTGGGCATTGCCCACCCTACGTATATTTCAAAAATCAAATATTAGTCCTAATATAGGTTAAATTGTTAATTCCCAATTTAGGAATACAGTTAAAAGCTTACCATTGGGAGGACTGAAATTGATAATTTTTAATAGTAGATTCTCCAGAAATTGGTACTAATTGCACAGCACAAGCCTTTAATTCTAGTTGAAGGGAATCAAGACAAGCTTATAAATAAACAAGCGTATTATCTTCCGCATCATCCACACATAACTTACCCCAGTGCATGGGGACAAAGACAGTACCGGTAGAAATAGCTTTATGATTCTCGACAATCAGTTCTCTTAACTCTAATTCAGTATTTGTGAGATAACTAAACTGCGGCTTCCCTCGCTGCTTAGGTTGTAAATTCCCATCGGTTTCTTGTTGCAAAACCCAGCTTTTGGACTAGACTTTTACAAAAGAAGGGAACAGGGAATAGGGAACAGATAAGAAACACTCATTTGCACCAGTTTAGAGCTTCAGTCAAAAAAAGGATGTTTTTAAAAGATGCGTAGCCCGAAAAAAACAGTGTCATTATTTCCATCTCATGTTTTTAAACATAAGTTTTTTCTGTTCCCTGTTGCTTTGGAGTTCCCTCTGAATAACAGAAAATATAAGGCTCTTGAGTACATAATATGCAAAATCTGAATAAAGAAATTTCATAAAGCTTGCTGTGTATAAGAAATGAGCCATATTTTTGAATATTATGGCAAAATATTCTCTCTTTCCCCTGTTCCCTGTTCCCTTCCCTCACGGATAAGTTCTCAACTCAAATAGGATTGCTATATTAGTAAAAAATTAGGCATTAATTAAAAGCAACTATGAAACGTCGTGAATTTATCAATTGGGTAGGATTGGGTTGTTTAGCTAGTTCTCTACCTATAGCACTTGCAGCTTGTTCTCCAGAAAGTAGCACATCAGCTAATTCTGGATCTAATGCTGCTACCAAAGGCTGGCAAAAAGTAGGGACTGTGGCACAATTAGATAAGACTGGTCAACTATTGGCAGAAAATTCACCAATTGGTGCAGTATTGGTAGTGGGAACATCTAAAGCAGCCAAAAACCTGATTGCTGTTAATCCTACCTGTACTCATGAAGGTTGTACAGTTGCATGGAAAGCAAAACAAAGTAAATTTGTTTGTCCCTGTCATAGTGCAGAATTTGCTCGTGATGGTAAGGCACAACAAAGGCCAGCTAAAAAACCTCTAAAAACTTACCAAGCTAAGATTGAAGCTGGTTCTGTCTTCGTGAAAACGGTTTAAGATAACTCCACAAAAAAAAGATGAACTGCTTGCAGCAGCGCAATTTCCCTCCGGGACGCTCCGCGAACGCTATCTAATCTTGTGGGATGGGCATCCTGCCCGTCCTTGTATTATTAGCAGGAAAATGTCCGCACCACAAGAAATTTTGGCATATTTTTTGATTTGGAAGTCTCTCACCCTCTCCTGTCACTTTCCGAGTAAGTAGTTGGACGAAAAAAACCGAAATAGATATATAACGAAAAATATAACGAAAAGTAAAATCTCCCAAAACCTCTTTCCCCCAGATCCTCACAATTTATCATCCCCCTCCCCCCAACCATCACCAAAATGCTACAATCTACACCATGCTAGGGGTGCTTGGGAAAACAAGCTGAGATCAAACCCTTAACACCTGAGTCTGGGTAATACCAGCGGAGGGAAGCTGTTTATTTGAGGATTGTAATATGCGGACAGAATGGGTAGCCAAGCGACGTGGACAAAAGAACGTATCGCAAATGCACTATGCCCGTCAGGGTGTGATCACTGAAGAAATGGATTATGTAGCGAAGCGGGAAAAGCTGCCGGCTGAACTTATTCGCGCCGAAGTCGCACGGGGACGGATGATTATCCCTGCAAATATTAATCACACAAATTTAGAACCGATGGCCATTGGTATCGCTTCTAGTTGTAAAGTTAACGCTAATATTGGTGCTTCTCCCAACTCTTCCAACTTGCAGGAAGAAGTTGATAAACTCAACCTGGCGGTAAAATACGGTGCAGATACTGTCATGGATTTGTCCACAGGTGGCGGTAATTTAGATGAAATTCGCACCGCAATTATCAATGCTTCACCTGTTCCCATTGGCACAGTTCCAGTTTACCAAGCTTTAGAAAGCGTTCACGGTACTATCGAAAATCTCACCGCTGACGATTTTCTCCACATCATCGAAAAGCACGCCCAGCAAGGGGTAGATTATCAAACTATCCACGCGGGAATTTTGATTGAACATTTACCTTTAGTTAGAAACCGTCTCACAGGGATTGTTTCTCGCGGTGGCGGAATTTTGGCGCGGTGGATGTTGCATCACCACAAACAAAACCCGCTGTATACTCACTACAACGACATCATTGAGATTTTTAAAAGATATGATGTTTCTTTCAGTTTAGGCGACTCCCTGCGCCCAGGATGTACCCATGATGCGTCCGATGAAGCCCAGTTGGCGGAACTGAAAACTCTAGGAAATCTCACCCGCAAAGCCTGGGAACATGATGTCCAAGTCATGGTGGAAGGTCCCGGCCACGTTCCTATGGATCAAATTGAGTTCAATGTCCGCAAGCAAATGGAAGAGTGTTCGGAAGCTCCTTTCTATGTTCTCGGTCCTTTGGTGACTGATATTGCTCCTGGTTACGACCATATTACCTCAGCGATTGGGGCAGCTATGGCGGGTTGGTATGGAACAGCGATGTTGTGTTATGTGACTCCTAAAGAACATTTAGGTTTACCTGATGCTGAAGATGTGCGGAATGGCTTAATTGCGTATAAAATTGCGGCTCATGCTGCGGATATTGCTAGACATCGCCCTGGTGCTAGAGATAGAGATGATGAACTTTCTAAAGCGCGCTATAATTTCGATTGGAATCGTCAATTTGAATTATCTTTAGACCCAGAAAGAGCGAAGGAATATCACGACGAAACTTTACCAGCAGATATCTATAAAACCGCTGAGTTTTGTTCTATGTGTGGTCCTAAGTTCTGTCCAATGCAGACTAAGGTTGATGCTGATGCTTTGACTGAGTTGGAGAAGTTTTTAGCGAAAGAACCTGTAGCACAAGGTTAATTACTGAACAACCATATCCCCGACTTCTTGGAGAAGTCGGGAATCTGAGAACATCAATATTAAAATGTAAAAATCTATAAGTGAACAAATTAAATTTCATCCAAAAATTTCTGAACCGATAAAATATCAATCTGTTTAAATGGGTGAAGAATCAGCAAATCTTCATCACCTGTAATAATACATTGAGCTTTGCCACTAATAGCTAATTCTAGGTATTTATTATCTTTGGGATCTCGACATTCATTGATTTGTTCAGTAACATTAATAAACTCGATAGTTTCCACTAAATTATCTATTAATTCCCTCCGTCTTTATAAGGTAATATAACGGTCGAATTTTGGTCTTGATAAAACTTCTTGTAACTCGGCAAAAACAGCAGCACTTAACAAGATAATACCTATATCTTGAGCTTTATCTAATGCCTGACGTGGTTTACTTTGACCAAATAAAAATGCACTTACAACAACATTTGTATCAAATACAAAACGGCGTTTATTTATCATCTTGCAAAATAGATTCTAAAATTTCAGGAGTTAAACCATTAGCTTGTGCTTCTTGACTAGCTTTATCCATTGTGTTTCTGAGTTTTTGAACTGCTTCTTTGCTATTATTTAATAAATTTGACTCCATAATTAATGCTAACTTTAGCTGAATTTGTTCCTGTTCTTCTTTAGTGCTACGGCGATAAGCTTCGGCAATATTTGATGGTATTTTGATGATTATTTCTTCTATCGTATTCATATTTTTACCATGTTTAGTCTTCCTATTTAACAATTATAATCTGATTTTTGTAAATTAGTTTAACTTTTGGGTGTAAACTACTTTTCAATCTATGCTTTCGGTAGTAACATAATTATTATATAATATTTTTCATGTTTAATGTGATTTTTGATATAATCAAATGACTCGACAATCTCACGACCAATTTGCTAAAGAATATCTAGAGGAATTATTAACACCTCTAGGAACAATTAAAAAAAGCGAAAAGGTAAAAAGTGAAGTTCAAGAAATTGATGTTTGGTTTGAACCATTTTCTGATCAAGTTCAGGAAAATCTACCTTTAGGTTTATTAGGGAAGATAGCAAAAACTCAATGTTTATTTGAACCTTTTCGCAATCCACCATCGGAAATAGAAATTCGCAGTTGTTTACTCAAATTATATGCCGTTCATGGTGATGTAGTTAGGAAAGCAAAACGCGAAAACAGAAATATTGCTGAATCAGATTTACCGATTTTATGGATTTTAACGCCAACTTTTTCATCTCGGATGATTGCGGGTTTAGGTGCAACTGAAATTGCAGAAGATTGGGTTCAAGGTGTTTATTTTCTACCGAATATTCTGAAAACAGCAATAGTTGTAATTCATCAATTACCAGAAAATGAGGATACCTTATGGTTGAGAGTTTTGGGGAAAGGAGGAACACAAAAAAGAGCAGTGGAGGAGTTAACTGAGTTACCAGAAAATAACCCTTTTCGAGAGAACTTGTTAGAAATTTTAGCGGACTGGCGCAAGAATTTAGAATTGAGAGATAATTTAAGTAGGGAAGAAGAGGAAGTAATTATGAACTTATCACCGGCTTATTTACAACAAATAGAAGACTGGAAGCAAGAAGGAAAGCAAGAAGGACAACTTTTGTTGATAACTTCTCTTCTGGAAGGGCGTTTTGGTAGTTTGGATGCTGAGTTATCTGGTTTGGTGGAAAAGATTGCTAATATTCCTATTTCTGAACGCACTCAGTTACTTCTTTCTTTGGGTAATTTATCCCGTGAGGAATTGTTGCAAAGATTGAGTAATGAGGCAGTTTAGGGTATATTGTTGAATGTGTTTTTTTATATAGTCCTCAGATTAGAAATCTGGGGCTATACAGACAAAGCCTACCTGCGTAGGCTATTTTTATGGATAATTTTTATCAGATTAATCTTTAAAATATCTTGCTTTAATTTCTGGATGTTCTGCTAAAAAGCGTTCTATTTCTAAATATGACCATTTTTCTATGTCAAAACCGTTTCTATTCTTCTCATACTCCAATTTTTCATGTAAAGTAGAGTCAATTACACCACTTGTCATCACACAAAATCCACGAGCATTATAACGACCTAACATATAAGGTATATCGGAAATACTCTTTCCTGATAGTGACTTTTCATTTTTGATTAATTTACATTGTACTATCCACTTCACCTGATTATTAATACTTGTAGATTTATAAAATTCAATATCTCTACCACCATCACGGGAGCGAGATTTACCCATTTTATGTATCTCGCTTGGATGATGTTTTTCTTTAATAATATCGTAGCAAAGTAGTTCAAATTGCTCATCATCCAATTGATTCCAAGAACATGATATATCATCAAACATTGTAAATTTCGCTCCTTCTGTGCTTTTAGCTCTTTTTAAGTCTACTCCATCTAAATTAGCATATCGTAAATCAGCATTGGTAAAATCTGCTCCTTCTAAATCAGCACCTATTAAAATTGCATATCGTAAATCAGCATTAGTAAAATTTGCTTTTCTTAAATCAGCACTGTGAAAATTAGCACAATATAAGTTAGTATTTGTGAAATTAGTATTTTCGCAATCTGCACGATATAAAATTGAAAAACTCAAATTTAATCCTGTCAGGTATAAATTTCTCAGACAAGAATTACTTAAATCTCTACATAAACGATAATCATGATCAAATGAATTAAGTTTAAGTAATGAATTAAGTTTAAATAGTGAAAGTTGATCATATTTCTCTTCTCTAGGTTTTGATTTTTTATTAATCAATTCCCAGACTAGATACCATTTATGATCTAATTTTGTCTCGTTATCAATTAGCTTACCAGTTAAAATTGCTAAATCTAAATTAGCACCATTTAAATTAGCACTACTTAAATTAGCATCACTCAAATCAGCATTTCTTAAATCTATACCAATCAAATTAGCACCACTTAAATCAGCACCCGTTAAATCAGCATTACTTAGGTCAGCATCACTTAAGTCAGCTTTTCTGAGGTCGGCATTTCTTAAATCAGTACCACTTAAGTTATGACTACTTAGATTAACACCTCTTAAATTTATATTGTTAGCTGTTAAATCTACGCCAGCAATAATTAATTTTATGTCATTATCATCTTCATCATTGAAACTTTCATAGTTATAGGCTGAATCTATTTTACCAATAATAGAATTGTTATAAACAGTTTGCCACTTGTAATCTAATTTTGTCTCGCTATCAGTTATCGCAACATATAAGTTTACAAAATTTAAGTTAGTATTAGTTAAATCAGTGCCACTTAAATCAGCATCAGTGAAATCAACACCACTTAAATTAGAATTTCTTAAATCAGCATCACTTAAGTAAGCATCAGTTAAATCAACACCACTTAAATCAGCATTTCTTAAATCAGCACCAATTAGGTAAGCATAGCTTAAGTTAGCACCACTTAAATCAGCATCAGTTAAATCAGCATCACTTAAATCAGCACCATTTAAGTCAGAGTCCATTAAGTTAGTACGTCTTAGATTAGAACCGCTTAAATCAGCACCACTTAAATTTATCCAACTTAAGTTAGCACCACTTAAATTAGCACCACTTAAATCAGTACCACTTAAATCAGCATTTCGTAAATTAGCATCTCTTAAATTAATATCACTTAAATCAACATTGATTAATTTGAGATTTTCCAAGTTTAATCCGTGAAAATCTCTTTCTCCTGCTTCATAAAGTGCTAGAAGTTCCGCAGTATCCATACTATTTTATCCTTTTATGCGGTATAGTTTGTTTCCAATTACCTTGATATTCTAACAAATTTACAACGTTGCAAGAGGTTTATTCTCATTTTTATACATAGGTTTTATATTTTAAGTCAGCTTGAATAAGATGAGGGATCTGATAAATCGGTGTTTGTGTGATTTTGGGGAGTGCGATCGCTTGTGGGATGATTTTGGGAATGCGATCGCTGTGGTGCAATTTTGAGGAATGCGATCGTAAAGCTGACCAAAGATATCGCCATAAAATAAAATAGAATAAAGGTAAATATAGCATTTGTTAAAATAACCTCTATGTCCCTACAAGAGCTTAAAGAAAAAGCCTTTCAACTACCTGAGAGCGATCGCTTAGAACTCATCCGCGCAATCATCGAATCATTGCAAAATCAACCCAGTCAAAAATCTGAACGGACTCGCATAATTAAACAAATGAAAGGTTTATCAAAAACCAATCAACCAGCACCAACCGATGAACAAGTAAATGCAATGTTAGAAGAACATCGAGTAGAGAAGTATCTTTAGTGAAAATTCTCATTGATACCAACATTATTTTAGATTACTTGTTATAGCGAGAACCGTTTTTGTCAGATACAGAAATGTCATGAAAATGTTAGAGATAAGGAATAAAATCAAACTTAATCCGCAGACATACAAAATAGCCCAAAATAAGTTATTTTACAAAATACCCACACTTACGAAAATTAATTTTAATAGGAATATTCCTCCTTTCTCTGGAAGTAAATTAGGATAGATTCAATAATACTCAGCTAATTGGTGTAATTACTGCAAGGATAGTCACTAATGAGAGAAGCAAATAAAAATTTCAACCCTCTATTTACTTCAACAGAAGTAGAAAAAATGGGGTTAACCTGGTTAGTAGCAGCGGCTATAGTCACAGCAATTATGTGGCAAATACCCATAGGTAATTATATTTTATACCCATTTTCTATTCTAGCGACTTGGTTTCATGAAATGGGTCACGGTTTAATGGCTTTGATGTTGGGGGGACAGTTTCAACAATTAGAAATTTTTAGTAACGGTTCTGGCGTAGCTCATTATACTTTGAGTAACACATGGGGATACCTTGGTATTGGCTTAGTCGCGGCTGCGGGTCCAATGGGTCCACCTATTGCCGGTGCAAGTTTAATTCTTGCTTCTCGGAGCTTGAAAACAACTTCCTTGAGTTTGAAGATTTTAGGTGGGTTTTTACTGCTATCTACATTAATTTGGGTGCGTTCTTGGTTTGGTTTTGTGGCCATTCCCCTGTTAGGTTTAATCATATTAGGAATTGCCTTAAAAACACCTCTTTGGGTACAAGGGTTCGCAATTCAATTTTTAGGTGTGCAAGCTTGTGTAAGTACCTATCATCAACTTGATTATTTATTTAGTTATACCGCTGGCCCCCTAGGACTATCAGATACAGGACAAATGCAACGATATTTGTTTTTACCTTATTGGTTTTGGGGATTATTAATGGCGATCGCCTCACTCATCATCTTAGTCCAAAGTCTTCGCCTTGCACATATCGAAAAATAAACAACAAAATAAGCTGTTACGCAGCTAAATTTGATAACCACAATTTACTTGAACTTTGTGGTGCGGGCATCTTGCCCGCTAGAATTATACAAACTAAATGCACAACAGCTTACAACCTATGTTGAGTATTCCCCAAAACCTCCTCAATTTCACCCAAACCCCCCACAGCGGCTATCATTGGGACGGTAGCAACCGCCGCTTTTTTGAAGGCTGGTATTACCGCGTCACACTGCCCGAAATTAGGCAAACCTTCGCCTTCATGTACTCCATCGAAGATCCCAAGGGTAATCAGCCCTACAGCGGCGGCGCAGCCCAAATCCTGGGCATAAATGATGAATACCTCTGTCGCACCTTTCCCGATGTTAACAAGTTTTGGGCGAGTCGGGATGTTTTAGGATTAGGACATTGGGGAAAAACCAACTTACAAGTTTCCCCCCTATATCTCCTTCCTAGTGAATTTACACACCATATTCAAGAAGGCTATCAAGCCACAGCCACCTTAAACCAAGGCATAATTACAGATCCTGCTACTGGTAATTATTGCCGCTGGGAGTATGAAATTCAACCCGTGTACGCATGGGGAAATCAAAATAGTCTTCAGCAATCAACCGCCGGTTGGTTATCATTTTCGCAGATATTTGAACCTGGCTGGCAAATTTTAATGGCTCACGGTTTAGCCAGTGGTTGGATAGATTGGCATGGTAAAATTTATGAGTTTACAAATGCTCCAGCATACGCAGAAAAAAATTGGGGTGGTGCATTTCCCCAAAAATGGTTTTGGCTAAATTGCAATTCTTTTATCAATCAACCTGACTTAGCTTTAACAGCCGGTGGCGGCAGACGTGGGGTATTATGGTGGATGGAATCCGTCGCCATGATTGGTATTCACCACCAAGGCAAATTTTATGAATTTGTTCCCTGGAATTCAGAAGTAAAATGGCAAATTCAGCCCTGGGGTAGATGGCAAATGCAAGCCAAAAACCTAAATTACGAAGTTGAACTGACCGGAACTACTCACCTTCCAGGTACACCCCTCCGCGCACCAACAACCAATGGTTTAACTTTTTGTTGTCGAGATACTATGCAAGGGGAGCTAAATTTAGAATTGCGAGAAGTTAATGGTGGCAAATCTCAAGTTATCCTCAATGCCAGTAGTAATCTTTGCGGTTTAGAAATCGGTGGTGATGATTGGGATAATTACTGGCAGTCTCACTAAAAATACTGCTATGATAATATTTGTGTTGTCCTTGGGGTTGTAGCTCAGTTGGATAGAGCGAGCGCCTCCTAAGCGCTAGGCCGTGCGTTCGATCCGCACCAATCCCATTTGTATTCGCAAAATATTAGTTGTGAATGGGCGCAGGCCCTGCGCCCCTACGTTTTACTGTAATTTAGCGTGAGCAGCTAAAATAATTCTTTCTGTTTCTTCCCAATTGATACATTTATCAGTTACGGAAACACCATATTGTAAATCTTCTCGTTTTCCGGTAATTGGTTGGCTACCTTCATACAAATTCGATTCTAGCATCATACCGACAATGGAAGTATTTCCATCTACTATTTGCTGAATAATATTTTCAAACACCATAGATTGTAATCTGTAATCTTTATTAGTATTACCATGACTACAATCAACAACTATTCTTGGTGATAAGTTAGCTGCTTTTAATTGTTCTTCTACTAATTGAATATTCTCTGCATCAAAATTAGGCTGAGTTCCACCCCGCAATATTACATGACCATGAGCATTTCCCCTAGTTTGAAATACGCTTACCTGTCCTTTTTGATTAATACCCAGAAAATTATGGGGTGTGTTCGCTGATTTGAGCGCATTTACAGCAACTTGAATATTCCCGTCTGTACCATTTTTAAAACCCACCGGCATAGATAAACCACTGGCCATTTCTCGGTGTGTTTGTGATTCAGTTGTTCTTGCGCCAATTGCTGACCAAGATACCAATTCGCTGATATATTGAGGAATGATGGGATCAAGTGCTTCTGTGGCGGTTGGTAATCCTAATTCTGTCAACTTTAATAATAAGTTTCTGGCAATTAATATCCCTTTTTCTACATTAAAGGAATCATCCATTTCTGGATCATTAATTAATCCTTTCCAACCTACAGTAGTTCTAGGTTTTTCAAAATAAACCCGCATAATTAACAGTAGTTTATCTTGAACTTTTTGGGCTAATGCTTGCAATTTTTCCCCATATTCTATGGCTGCTTTAGGATCATGAATTGAACAAGGACCGACGACAATAAATTTACGCCGATTTTGAAAATCTAGAATATGTTCTATTTCTTGTCTGAATTTTAAAATTGTATTTTCAGCAGTTTTTGTTAAAGGTAATTTTTCCTTCACTTCATTAGGAGTTAGTAAAACATGAGAACTCTTAATGTTAGTATTAATTAATTTGTGGATCATGGCAGAAATATTTTGAATTGTGTTATCCGGTAGTAATCCTATCTAAAATATTTGTGAAAACGTTTTTTCTGCTCTTTAAGTCTAAATTAGTTAAAAAAAACAAGTTGCACAAATTAGATCAGATGGCTATATGCAAGGGTCGATATATTAATATACACAGTTTTTGATAAAAATACAAGATAATGAATACCATAAGTTAGCCAAAAGGATCGTATCCCCAACTTCTTGAAGCAGTCGGGGATATTTTGGGAAAATTGCTATAGTTAGCAAATCTACTCAATTTTACCAGTGGTTATTAACATATAGCTTAATAACCAATTTGCTGATGTAGCTCTGCGAGTTTGTCGAGGCCCAAATTCACCAATTTTGTAACCTTTAAAACCAAGTTTTTCCTTGAGTAGCTGTTTATTTTCTGGAGGAATAGAACGAGTTAATTTCATAATTGCTGGACGAGAATCAATAAAATCCGGTGGTTGGGGATATTCATCTCTCCATGTTGGTGCTACTTCACTATTAGTCCATGTGTCTGTAATGGGATTATAGCGATAACCCAGGTGATACCATAATAATTTTTTTACAGTATCATCATCAATTGTATCATTAATAATTGCCCAAATTGTTTCTGTATTCAGCGGTGGAAGATTAGACATAATTTTGAAGTAATAGCGAACAGGGAACAGGGAACAGGGAACAGGTAAGAATTTTACCAATTACCAATTACCAGCTATTACAAATATAATCAGTGTTCAAACCCACAAAATATTACTTACCAAATATCTCGGCAAAAAACTGCCGCATAGCTTGCCAAGAACGCTGATCTGCGATTGAATTATAAACAGCACCTTTGGGATTATTTTTAGCTTCTGGGTTAGTAAAAGCATGAAGCGCACCACCATAGGATATTAATTGCCAGTCAACATTACCTAGACGCATTTCTCTTTGAAAAGCTTGCACTTGCTCTTCTGGGACAAAGGGATCATCAGCACCATGCAATACTAATACCTTCGCTTTAATATTTTTAGCATCGTTAGGATCAGGCGTGTCTAAGTTGCCATGAAAACTAACTACACCCGCAATATTCGCACCACTTCGAGCTAACTCTAATACTGTACCACCACCGAAGCAGTAACCAATGGCAGCAATGCGTTTAGAGTCAGTCAAGGGATACTTTTGTAAAACTTGTAACCCAGCTTTTGCCCGTTCACGCAGTAATTTCCGATCTTGACGATAAATAGTGGCTTGTTTGCCTGATTCTTCGATATTTTTTGGTCTAATTCCTTTACCATAAATATCGGCTGCAAAAGCCACATACCCCAACTTAGCTAACTGTTGGGTTCGTTTTTTGGCATAAGACTGTAAACCATTCTATTCATGCAATACTGTAGCCAAAAAAAGAGGATGAAGAGAGGGCTGATGTAGTAGAGTTATAGTCTTCCAAAACAAAAACTCGAAACCAACACACAGCCCATGTTTGATATCTTAACACTCTTGCAATGCCTACTACCAGAAATAAAA
>CAINGU010000025.1 GCA_903848645.1 uncultured cyanobacterium
ATCGCATAGCTGATGACTATAGCTATTCTTCTTCTGCTAAAATCTGTGAAATATCCCGTGCAGAATGAATTAACCGAACAATTTCAATATACTCATCCCCTTCTAAATAAAAAATTAGATGCTTTTCAAATCCTCTAACTCCCCACTTCCGCAAACCAACTAAACGCGGATTTTTAACATTATAAACACTACCAATACCAGGTAGTCGTGCTAATTGTGAAAAAGTCTGCCTCGTAGCATCAAAAAAACTCAATGCTGCATCAAAATTACTGTCAGCAATATAAGCAAACTGTTCATCAAGGTCAACACTAGCCTTTGGTCTAATTACAATTCGTCTAGTCATTGCTATTACTTGCGGAGTCTCTCCAGAAGCTGAGTGCGTTTTTGTTGCCACCACTCATCCGTAATTTCAATCGCTTCACCACTATCTAAGCCTTCTAATAGCAATGTTTCTAGTCGTGCTTGTGCCACTTTTTCTAAGTCTTGACGAATCAAATGTCGAATATATTCGCTTGTGGTACTGTAGCCACATTTTGCAACCTGTTCATTGATAAAGTCCCGCATGGAATCGGGAAGAGAAATATTTACTGTAGTCATAGCTAATAAGTCTTTATATTTCTGATTCTTTAATTATGGCAAATATTGTCAATTTTTGTCAAATGTTTTGTAGGGATGTGGGTGCGATAGCGAAATTAATCTAAATCTTCTTCAGTCAAACCAGCATCTTTCAAAATACTTCTGAGTGTACCAGTAGGTAAATCACGATTACCATGAACAGGTATAGAAAGAATCACACTCATACCTTCCTTAACATAGATATGATGACTACCTGTAATCCTTTTTAGATTCCATCCATAGCGTTCAACAATCTTACACAGAGACTTACCAGAAACCGATTTCATAAAGATAACTCAATCAACTGTTTTTGTGGTTCAACTTCTTCTTGCTGACTAGCAACTTCTAACCAACCTTGAACAGCATCTTTCAACATTTCTAATAAATGTTCATAACTTTCACCCCATGTATGACATCCTGGTAAAGCTGGTACAGAACCACACCATACACCGTCTTCTTCCCAAATAATTGCTTTTATTTTCATAGCCAATTCCTCGAACTAAGGATATTTTACCGCAGGGGGAGTCAGACGTACCAGTTTAATAAAGATGAATAATCGCTTTCCTATGTGTTCACCTACTTAATTCGCTCTTCGGCACAAGCCTTAATTAAAATTTCATAATCTGGTAGTTTTTGCAAACCCTGTTCTCGCAAATGCACCACATCATAACCAGCACCACGCAACCAAGATACAGTCCGTAGTGAAATTCCCATATCAGCTAAAAACTTCATTTTAATATTAGGCAGTTTTAAAAGAATAAACTCTCTCTTGAGTTAACCATGCTGCATAAAGCAAAGATTGACGAATATCATCAGCTTCTAAATCAGGATATTCTTCTAAAATCTCCTCTAGTGGTGTTCCATTAGCTACTAAATTTACCACTAAAGAAACAGGTATTCGCATCCCCCGAATACAAGCTTGTCCTGCCATGATTTGCGGATCAAATGTAATCCTTTCTAAATTTAACATAGAATTACTTATTTGTAATATTTTTGATTGTATCATAAATTTATGAAAATCTCTATATCTAAAGACGCTGAATAATCTTTTCTGATCTTTGATTAAGATATTGAATACAAACATTAGTATCTAACAAATATTTCATCAGTTTGTATTCCTAACAATTAATCATTTCTTCTAAGCTATCATCTAAAGTATCATCAATACCTAAATCATCCAGAATAATTGGATCATCAGCACAACTTCCTGCTGTTTGATTAATAAATTCTTGCCAGTCTAAATTGTGTTTTTCTGTAGTTATCAAAGTTGTTGGTTTATTGATCAAATTTTGACGAAATAAACGGACAATTTCCAATATTTCTGGTATATATTCTTCTGGAGTTTGGGCAATTTCTAATAATAAATCGTTCCAGGGTGTAGTTGAGGATGTTTCTGTGATGATTTGGTGATTATTAATCATAAAATACTAGATTTGATTATTTTTACACATTATCAGTATATCAGATCAGAATCAGCAAGTGTAACTTACCCAAAGTATCGCTGTTTGGGAAGTTGAGAGAGTGCGATAGCGAAGCGCTGCTGCAAGCAGTTCGCTGTTTGGGAGTTGAAGGGAGTGCGATCGCTTTTGGGGAGGTTGAGGGGGTGCGATAGCGAAGCGCTCCGTAGGAATCGCTATAATATTTAAGCAGTAGCAAATGCAGTATATTTCCTTTCTTCTGGAGGATGAAAAGCTAAAACAATATCAAGATTAGAAATACCTAACTTCATTAACTCATTAGCTATTCCTTCTTCAGTCCAATCTTCTTCAATCCAAATTTTATCATTTTTAATTCTGATATTAACTTGGATATTATTTGTTCTTTTTTTTCCATCCCAACCCAAAAAACACCAAATATAGTGATGATTATTATCATCAAAAATCAAACAACTTTCATCAGTTAAATTTGCCGCACCAGAAACCCAATTATGATATTCTGTGAGAACTTGTTTAATTGCTATTTGATATTGTTCTAGTTTATCCATTGTAATATCTCCTCCTTTTCGACATTAACTACAATCATTAAAATTTGATTTAATTCGACAATCTCTTTGATTGAATCTCTAGTAAAAAAGTTTTCGTATGTACTTTCTTTAATAGCCAAATAAATTGTATAGTCTGGTTCTGTGAGGTTAATTAAATTACGATATAAAATATATTGCCCTAAAGCTAGTTCAAAATCTCTCATGGGAGAAGGACTAAGAAAACTCTTGATTTCAACAACTATTTTTCGTCCATTTTGTTCGACCTAGGAATCGCATAGCTGATGACTATAGCTATTCTTCTTCTGCTAAAATCTGTGAAATATCCCGTGCAGAATGAATTAACCGAACAATTTCAATATACTCATCCCCTTCTAAATAAAAAATTAGATGCTTTTCAAATCCTCTAACTC
>CAINGU010000026.1 GCA_903848645.1 uncultured cyanobacterium
GCTATAATTTCCAGAAATAGTATTTGCAGTTACGGGAATCGAAACAATTCCACTATTATTAGTAGTTAAGGTACTACTACCTGTAAAACTTGCACTTGCACCAGTAAGCGGAGCGTTAAATGTCACTGTGGCATTAGGAATTGCTTTATTAAAACCATTTTCTGTTACCTGTGCCTGTAAATTCGTAGCAAAAGCATTATTTACCGTTGTACTTTGTCCCGAACCCCCAACAGGTGTAAGAGTATAACCCACTACTTCAAAAGCACCAATATCCGGCACTGTATCTTGAGGACGACTAATACCACGTTGATCTGTGGGAAAATCAGGATCTAAAATACCAGTATTAATAGCAGGACTAGCTGGCAATAATGCCATAGTTTGAGTTTTACCACCATAATCTCCTAATGGTGCTAATTTAGGATCAATGGGTGCAGCAGCAGTACCAATTTGATTACCATTGCTATTGGTAATACCTATCATCCCAGTATCATTACCAATTAAATTATAGCTACTTCCTGTTGTTACCTCCCCAAATATATCAGGACTAGTTACACTGGAATTACCTGCGACAATAGTATTTTTCAGTTCTAAGCTACCATTTGTAGCTAATTTATATATACCCCCACCATCCCCAGAGGCAGTATTACCACTTAATGTACTATTATTGATATTTAAATTAGCATCGCTATAGATAGCACCACCATCAGTAGCAGAATTATTATTAAAGGTACTATTATTGATAATTACTTCACTACCAAATTCCCGACTATAGATAGCACCACCATAAGAAGCAGAATTATTATTAAAGGTACTATTACTAATATTTAAAATGTCACCATAGGGATTATAGATAGCACCACCATAAACGGAAGAGTTATTTGTAAATGTGACATTATTAATATTGATGGTAGTACCAATTTGTTGATTGTCAATAGCACCACCGTATGAACTTAATGATTTACCATTAATTAAACTGACATTATTAAGATTGAGGGTGATATTACTATTGGAAATTGTAAATACACCGTTTTGATTGTTGCCATCTAGAAAAGTGTTAGCAGGATCAGCACCATTAATTGTGATATTATTTTTAATATAAATTGGTGTTTCTGGTGAACCTTGATAAGTACCTGCTCCTAAGTTAATAATTGCCGAACCAGCTAAAGTAATAATAGCATCTATAGCATTTTGAATAGAACTGCTAGGTGCTATTGCTTCTGGGTTAATTTGATTAATATTAAATGTTAATGCACCGATGCTATTCATGCTAATGAAACCACCATAGGAATTGCGGTTAAATCTCCTACCTGTTAAAGTTAGGGATGCACTACCTCCTCCAGATTGAACAATACGATCAGTTAGGGTAATATCACCATTACCACTCGTACCACTAGCTGTGGTAATACTCACATTTGTACCTGCATCTAAAGCAGCGACAATGGTATCAGGATCAATGTTAGTATTAGTTCCTGGATCAAAAAGACCACCTGTTAAAGTTCCTGTACCACGAGCAACAATTTCTACATTTGTAGGGTCTAATAACCAATTTCCGGCATTAACAATAGCACCATAAACATCTAAGAAGTTTTTACCAGAAGTTTCAACAAATCCACCATTAAGACCTGTGGCTGTAATTTTACCAAAGAAGCGGTTAGTGTCATTTGCCCAAACTATAATTTTACCACCATTGCCATTTGTAGCATTAGCACTAATTACAGAATCCTGACTTGTGTAGATATTAATAGCTGTGGGAATTGTACCTTTACCTTGATAATCTCCACCAATTAGGATTGTCCCACCGTTAACACCATTAGCATTGATATTGGCATTGAATAGGGCTATGCGCGAGCCTAAAATCTGAATATTACCAGCATTTCCCGTACTCTCTACAGAGACATTACCATTAATAATATTAGTCCCGGCATTTGTAGGAACAACAGTATTAGCGCTAGTTAATTTAATTTCACCATTTTCTACAGTTACTCCTGTAGCACTCTTGATATTTCCCCCTGTTAATAATTGTGGTAAAGACAAAGGTGAAAATTGTTGATTTTGTGAATTAATTTGGTTCTGATCATCAACAGGTAAATCTACACTTAATAAGCTATTTTCTGGCGTAATTCTGACTATTTTATCACCAGAAACAGCCATAATTTTAATATTACCACCAGGAGCATTAATAGTTCCTGTATTGATAATTGTACCACCTAATAGCGTAAAAGTTTCACCTAGATTAACTGCTAAACTTCCAGCATTAAAAATACTACCATTTTGATTATTGATAAAACCAAAACCTGTAGGATTACCAACTAAACTACTATAATTATTTGTACCAATAGCATTAAACCATTGATTACCAAATTGAATACCATTAGCAGTAGTTGCGGTAAAAGATGCGGGAACATTTAAACTAGAATTAGCTCCAAATATAATTCCTGCGGGGTTAATTAAATATAAATTGGCATTACTCCCAGTCACTTGGATTAAGCCATTAATGACAGAAGCATTACCACCTGTCACTCTACCTAAAATATTTTGAATTTGTGGCTGAGAAATAAAATTAGCAGTTTGATTGGCATTTAAACCAAATTGGGAAAAACTGTGGAATAAATTAGCATGATCACTGCTAATACTACCAGCAGTAATATTAATATTATTGCCTTGATTATTAACAACAGTTCCTGTCCCATCATTAGCAGGGGTTACAGATTGTGCTTGAGCAACATTGGGAAATAAACCCAGTAATAAAGGTACAACATTTGCAGCTACAAAACTACTCCAAGATTTGCGCCGTTTTTGGGCTTTAACTACAGCTTTGTAGGAGTCTTTAATTTGCCGATAACTTCGTTGCCAAGATAGGCTATTGGGATGAGTCCGATAATAGTAAAGTGGTTTAAAAATATGCTCAACTTTAGCCACTTCTGAAAGTCGCATACATAAATCGTAATCTTCTACTTCTAAAGAGTCATCAATTCCCCCCGCTAAATCAAATACTTCCCGACGTATTAGCCGAAAATGGAATGTCATAAACTTATTTAAAAGTTCTTCGCGGTTGTAGGGAACAAGACAACGATAACCATAGCTAAGAATTGTGTCGTTGTCGTCAATGTCTAAATAATCGGTGTAAACCCAACCTATATCTGTTTTTTTATCCAAAACTCCCGCAGTTTCTGCCAGTGCTGTTGGTGTTAGTAAATCGTCACTATCTACCCAAGCAATATAAGGTGCTGTTGTGTTGGCAATTGCTAATTTCAAAGCTAATATTCGCCCCAAATGTTCAGCAACTATTACCCTTACCCGATGATCTCGCTGTTCATACTCACGAGCTATTTTTGCGGAATTATCCGTTGAACCATCATCCCAAATTAGCAGTTCAAAATCACCCCTAGTCTGAGCTAAAATGCTTTTAATAGCAGCACCTAAATAGCGTTCCCGGTTGTAAGCTGTGATAACAAGGGAAATTGCTGGTAGCATAAAATTTCTGATCTAAAGCTTCTGATGTTATCAAAAGATTATATATCAGTATTAAATTATTTAGGGAAATACTTTTTTATCATGATCCAGATGCAGAAAATACAGATAATAGAGAGAAAAAAACATTTTTATGGGTGATTAAAGCCTACTATATTATCTATTAATGGTTGCCATTTCCCCTTTGCCAAAACTGCTGTAATATCTCTCCTGGCTTTCTATCCCAGGTATCAATATGCTCATATATCAAACAATCTGCATTCAATTTGTAAGTTGAATAACCATGAAAAAGTAACTTTGCTTGCCAAGGAACACGTAAAACACCTCTAACTGTCCATCTGGCTATAATTGTATTAATATCAGCTTGATAAACATCATGTAAATCAAAAGCAATTTCCGTAAAAAATAACCGAGCATGAAAACGCAAAGTCCAAAATATTAACCAATAGTTAAATTTCCCTTTAAATTTATTCACAGGGTCAGAAAAATAGATATTATGGCTATATATTTCATAGGAAATATTCTGCTCAAATAGTGTAGGTAATTCATCTTGCAGGGTTTTAATTACTTCTGGTATCTGTAATTTAGGTTTCATATAACTTGTATGTGGTAATAAATTCTTTCCTGCTTTCCGTTGCCTATTACTGAACTATAAAAAAAAATTCCAAGTTGTGATTTAAATCAATATTTTTTAGCCAATTAGTGAGATAATAAAGTTGTGAGGAAAAGAACGGACATAACTCCATTATAAGGGGGAAATTGTATGAAACTTCAACTGTTAGCCGCTATGGCCTTGATAGCTCCCCTGTTTCTAGCTAATTCAGTTCAAGCTGGAAACCAAAAAGATTTGCAGAAACTTTTGTCAACTAGAGAATGTATCCAGTGTAATCTATCAGGATTGGATCTGAGTGGCACTCATCTAATTGGTGCTGACTTGCGAGGTGCAAATCTTCAAGGTGCTAACCTTACAAATGCTAACTTGGAAGGTGCTGACTTAACTGGAGCAAACTTAGCCGGTGCTAATTTAACATCAGCTTTTGTTACCAATGTCAATTTGAAAAAAGCCAATTTAAACGGCGCAAATCTTACCCGGGCGACGGTTAATGATTCCAATGTTTATCAAGCATCAATGGACAATATTAACATTACTGATGCTGGTATATATAACACAGGAATCGGTATTGGTGGTGAAGATGGCAGCAAGATACCCGATTGGGATTAAGTAGATAAACTTAATTCAATAAGTATTTAGCTATCAGCAGTCAGCTAAAACCGCGTTTTAGAAGGATTTTAGGGATTTTGAATTTGGGAGACTGACATCAGTAATCAAGGTTCAGAATCCCTCTTCCTCCTGAATCCTAGCCTTCACAAAAATACTTTTATGGCTTACGCCACGCTCCGCTATAGCGGTTATCGTGCTTGATGCAATACAATCGAGGGCGCAGACCCTGCGCCCCTACAGGCTTTAGGATTGGCTGACTGTATTTCACTCAAGTGCATACCGATATATCAGCACACCCTAAATAATTGGGACTCGTAATTTTATCAGGTTTAAGGGTAAAATAAGTTTTGTTACATACAAGACAGTAATCAACTTCTATGAAGACTCGGTTTTTACCTTTTCTTGCTGCTATTAGTGTTTTAGCCGCAAATAAACCTACTTATGGAGAATATATAGGTGCAGCAAATATAGCAGAGATGACGGATAGAGTCTATTACATCACAGTCAAAGGTAAAAACCCAGAATTAGCGGCCAATAAAGGTGGAATCTTAACATGGACAGACGTGGCTTTTGCGACTGGATTAGCTGCTGTTAGTTCTAAGTGCGCCGCAAAAAATTTACCTGCTGATACTTATTTTTATGTCCTATACATAATAGGAAACCGTGATGGATGGTGGCAAGTTAATTGTGGTTATACTTATAAGATAACAAGTGAATTCAAAAAAGATTATGATGCTGTACTAATGTTACTCAATCAGGAAGGACGTAAAGAACTTTTACATCCTTTATTAATTACTACTAAACAACAATCTCAGAAATTTAAACAACTCAGAAAAATTTATAAATAAGACTTACTGAGAAAGTTTTTTGGTAAAGATTTGGTAATTTTCAGATATTATATCCCTTACAAACAACAACTAATAGCTAATTCCGCATTTTTTACCAATGTTTTCTTATCAAGGGTTGAAACTGGATATTGAGGAGTTACCCGCAATAACTTTTCCACCCTCTCCCGCGCAGCTTCTACAACTCCTACATCTAAACTACCATTATTCAAACTAGCAGAAAAATCTTCAGCTATTTTATATGTCCGTTCTAAAGAAGAAGAATTGATATTTCGAGAAACTATAAATAAATCACAACCAGCATGAAAAGCCCGCGCAACCGTTCCAGATTGCATAAACATTTCCGATACAGCTTTCATATCTAAATCATCAGAAACTATCACCCCTTGAAAACCTAACTCTGCCCTTAAAATATCATTTAAAATGATTTTAGATAAAGTTGCCGGCACATCTGGATCAATTTGCCCAAACAAAATATGTGCTGTCATAATTAAGGGAATTTGATCCTGAATCAAAGTTTGAAAAGGAATCAATTCCCGGTTTCGCAAATCTTCCAAACTCAAATTTAATATGGGTAACTCCAAATGGGAATCAGTGCTAGTATCTCCATGGCCAGGAAAGTGTTTAGCAGCACCTAAAATTCCCCCTTCCCGCAAGCCTTGGTAATATTCCCGCACTCTTTGACTAGCGGTTTCCGGTGTAATTCCAAACGCACGAGGTCCAATAATTGGGTTTTGGGGATTAGAGAAAATATCCGCCACAGGGGCCCAAGAAAGATTAATTCCCAGAGATTTTAATTCTAAAGCTGTGGCTTTGGCAACTTCATGAGCGTGAGACTGCAATAAATAAGCGTGGGGAAAGCGGGTAATTGGTAAAGGAGTGCGGACAACCCGTCCACCTTCATGATCTAAAGTAGTAAATATGGAGTCACGTTCAGAATATTGACGAACTTCATCAATCAGGTTTTTAAACTGTTCTAACCAGACTGGATATGGTACACCGTCGAGAAAGTTTTTCGCAAAAAAGATGACACCAATGGGTTTTAATTCATTTAACGCCCGTTTATCATCATCGTTTAAACTTGTCCCAGAAATACCCAAAATCAGATGATTACCAAAGCTTTGTAAGGATTGATATCTCATTACTTCTTCTTTTCTTCCTTCGTGTCTTCGTGGTTCATTCAATCGGTATTCTACCGGGAAGGGAGGAGGATAAAGCCTTCCCTACCTTATCCTTCAATGTTACTAAAAATTAGAAACTAATAACTCACTTTTAGCATTAGCCATATCTTCAGTTTTGGGTTGAGATGGCTTCAAAGTCATTTGTGGGGAATTTCGTTGTAAAACCACAGCCTGATAAGCGACGACTCCAGTATGTTCACTACCGAGACAACGAGCCGCTGTTCGAGATAAATCCAGGCTTCTGGGTGAAATATACGGACCACGATCATTGACACGCACAATTACGGATTTATTGTTTTCTAAATTTGTAACTTTCAAGAAAGTATTGAAAGGTAAAGAACGATGAGCAACCGTGAAATCATCTTGATTATATATCTCACCATTGGCTGTTAAGCGACCATGAAAATAATCACCATACCAAGAAGCTACACCAGAAAGCTTTGTATTTGAGGACTGTAATCCATACATTTCCATTTGCCCTTGTACTAATGTTAGCGGTTTAGTATGGAGAGCTATTCGCAAATTGTTAGTCCATTCCATTGCTAAAATATCACCGCTGCGACCAAGTTCATCAGAGAGTTTTCGATTAACTGCAAATAGTAACTGATTACCTACCATCAGGGAAGGATTTCCATCAACCAAGCCTGGTTGTAATTGCGTAGGTTTGATATTGGATGATGTTACTAATTGCTGTAATCGTTTTTGTAAAGCATTAGCTGTAGTTTGGTCTGGAAGTCTGGCAACAAAGCTATTATTAGCCCATACTTCATACGTTGATGAATTATGCTTGACAATCAATACTGGTGAGTAATCATAACTCCCATTTGGCTCAACTGGATTGCTGATGACATTAAAGAAACTTTGGAGCGATCGCACCAGGGTAGAAGGTGACAAATTTAGCTTTGTAATACTAACTTGCGTCAGATTTACTGGCACAAATTTAGTAACATTTTGCAAGGGAGGTTGTGCAGGTATATTTTCTGGCACAGTCGGGCAAAATTTTGTTTCTTTTGCTTCCAATGTTGTTGAAAGTGGAGCAACAAAAGTTTTTTGATGTGATGCTAATTGCCTATTTATCCAGTTAAATGTGAGTAGATTTTTTGATCTTAGGGTTTTTTGCCAAGCAGTTTTATTTTGTTTAGCCATCCTCAAAAATTGCTGCGGCTTGGATAAATTGGCAGTCAATTGTGTTGGAGGTACTTTGGTTATTAAACCCAGTGGTAAATTTGCCGTCAACACCAAAGCACCACCCGTTAAGGATGTCACCCATAGCATTACCGTTGCTATCATAGTTTAGTTATTCTCCAAGTAGATGCACACTGCCCAGGGAAATACTCCCCAGGTTGAATAGAAAAAATAGTTTTATTGAACAAGGAACAAATTTTTTTTGAATTACACAATCTCTATTAAATTCAGATTTAATGATGATTAAACTATCTGGGATCATCATATACCCTAATGGGTATTTAAATTAATAAAAGTTTTAAATCTAGTTTTCAGGAATTACTAATATTTCCATTATTTTTGCTTATGAATGCTGATTATTTTTGCTACTTACTTTACTAACCTACTTAGATTTTCTAAGTGTAAACACTTAAATAAGAAGCTTGATTTTGTAATTCTAGCAAGCAGTTATCACAAAATATACACGGATTTGTGATGAGCTATAAACTACAATAAATATTTTTCACTGACAAAAAATTTGTGTTAATCCAATTACTGAATATCAAAGTAAATTACATACTCAGGGGCAGATTTTGGGAATTTTTTGGGAAGCAATCCCACCCGAAGCGCCAAATGTAAAGGATTGCAACGTATAATGAGAACGACAAAACAGTTAAGAAATATTGAAGAATAGTAGGTTTAAATGCGCGTAGCGATCGCGGGAGCGGGTCTAGCAGGGCTTTCCTGTGCAAAATATCTCACCGACCTAGGTCACACACCCATTGTTTTGGAACGCCGAGACGTAGTAGGGGGAAAAGTGGCAGCGTGGAAGGATGCTGATGGTGACTGGTACGAGACAGGACTGCACATTTTTTTTGGGGCTTATCCCAATATGTTGCAGTTATTCAAAGAATTGAACATTGAAGATCGCTTGCAGTGGAAAGAACACACAATGATCTTCAATCAGCCTGAAGCCCCAGGGACTTACAGCCGATTTGATTTTCCAGATTTGCCAGCGCCTATTAATGGAATGGTAGCAATTCTGAGAAACAACGATATGTTGACCTGGCCGGAGAAAATCAGTTTTGGTATTGGCTTAATACCTGCCATTCTCCAAGGGCAAAAGTACGTCGAAGAAATGGACAAATATTCTTTCCGGGAGTGGTTGCAAAAACAAAACGTTCCTCCCAGAGTAGAAAAAGAAGTATTCATTGCTATGTCCAAAGCCTTGAACTTCATTGACCCCGATGAAATTTCTGCCACCGTCCTCTTAACGGCGTTGAATCGCTTTCTCCAAGAGAAAAACGGCTCAAAAATGGCCTTCCTTGACGGTTCACCCACAGAAAGATTGTGTCAGCCCATTATTGACCACATCACTGAACGTGGTGGCGAGGTGCGTCTCAATGCGCCCTTGAAAGAGATTTTACTCAACGAGGATGGAACTGTAAAAGGATTCCTACTGCGCGGCTTAAATGGGGCAGAAGATGAAATATTTACAGCGGATACCTATGTCTCTGCCTTACCCGTTGATCCTTTAAAGCCGATTTTGCCCAGTTCTTGGAAAGCAATGGAGTTTTTCCAAAAATTAGACGGTTTGGAAGGCGTACCGGTGATTAATGTTCATATCTGGTTCGACCGCAAATTAACAGATATTGATCATCTGTTATTTTCGCGTTCTCCCCTCCTGAGCGTTTATGCTGATATGAGTAATACTTGCCGTGAATACGCTAATCCTGATCGTTCCATGCTGGAATTAGTTCTAGCACCAGCGAAAGATTGGATATCTAAATCCGATGAGGAAATCGTTGCTGCAACTATTACTGAGTTAGAAAAACTTTTTCCTCAAGATTTTGGGGGAGATAATCCGACTAAAATACTGAAATATCATGTGGTGAAAACACCACGTTCAGTCTACAAAGCTACTCCAGGTCGCCAACAGTACCGCCCTTCACAGCAAACCCCCATTTCTAACTTCTATCTGACTGGGGATTATACAATGCAACGCTATCTAGCCAGTATGGAAGGGGCTGTACTTTCTGGTAAACTAACAGCGCAGGCGATATTTCAAGCGCTGACGGTAGCAAATCCCTCTAACCTGCAAACGCCAACACGACCGCCCGCCACGAATGCTGCAACTGCCTGATTCCCCCCCGCGCATGAAAACGCTGGTCTCTATAGATGAGTCATACAACCTTTGTCGAGAACTCACAGCTAAGTACGCTAAAACTTTTTATTTAGGTACAATGCTGATGAGTCCGGCCAAGCGTCAATCTGTTTGGGCAATTTATGCCTGGTGTCGCCGTACAGATGAATTAGTGGATGGTCCTGCATCTGCTATCACCACGCCAGAAACCCTAGAACTATGGGAAAAGCAACTGGAATCTATTTTTGCGGGATGCCCATTGGATAATTATGATGTAGCGTTAGTAGATACCCTTCAACGCTTTCCGTTAGACATTCAACCCTTTCGGGATATGATCGCCGGTCAGCGCATGGATTTGTATCGCAGTCGCTATGAAACCTTTGAGGATTTATACCTCTACTGCTACCGAGTAGCGGGGACTGTGGGTTTGATGTCAACGACGATTATGGGCGTAGATAATAATATCCATACAGCCCCTTGGCATCAAAGCCAACAGCCCTATCTTCCTATAGAAGAAGCGATCGCTTTGGGAATTGCCAATCAACTTACCAATATTCTCCGCGATGTTGGTGAAGATGCCCGTCGAGGCAGAATCTATATTCCCCTAGCAGATTTGGCCAAATTTAATTACACCGAGGAAGAATGTATTCAAGGCGTAGTGGATGACCGTTGGCGTTCACTCATGCGATTTCAAATTGATCGCGCCCGTAAATTCTATATCCAAGCAGATAAAGGTATTAGTTACCTGGCTGCTGATGCTCGGTGGCCTGTTTGGTCTGCATCCATGCTCTATGAGCAGATTCTAGAGGTGATTGAGCGCAATGATTATGATGTGTTCAGTCAGCGAGCTTATGTTCCTCAATGGAAAAAGTTACGCACCTTGCCCGCAGCTTGGATGCGATCGCAAGTTTTGTAAGTTGGTCAGTGGTCAGGCGATTTTGGATTGACGATTTTGGATTTTGGATTAACTCCACCCTCAAGTGTAGAAGCTGGAAAATTTTGGATTTGGGATTTATGTTAGCGAAGCGTACGCAGCGCAGCGAGTATTTTTCCGTCAGTAGAGGACCCGGTTCTGTGCCAAATTTTTTTAATCTAAAATCTAAAATCTAAAATCTAAAATTCCCGGTCATTGGTTATTGAATTTATTTAGAAAATAACTATTGACAAGCTCAAAAACTTCTGCTACGATTATTACTCATGACCTGGAGAGGTGGCTGAGTGGTCGAAAGCGGCAGATTGCTAATCTGTTAAGGGATTATATCCCTTCGGGGGTTCGAATCCCCCCCTCTCCATTTAAAAAAACAAGATACCGGATTTCTTAAAGAAGTCCGGTATTTGCTTATGTATTTTTTCAGTTGAGCTAAATAGCATAAATTATCTAATTTTTAGAGGTGCGTTAACAACTTAACTTGTAACGCACCCTTTTTGTGTCATTTTTGGGCGATCATATTCATATCCCAAGTATACAAACCGATTTGGTGAGGAACTCTGACAAATCGGCCTGTACGATGACCCCTAGATAGTTCATTGAGAACCTTATTTTTGACCTCTCTGACTTCCTCTGCGTCCAGATGTCCATAAATACCATTGACGATCTCATTCACATTGAAAATTCGTCCCGCATTTTGTTCTAGAAACAAGGTTAGAGCATCAATTAAAAATTGACCATCAAATTGTGCCAACATTGGTACTACTTTCATCTGGGGTCTGACGAAATGCTTGTTGGTTTTGGGGGATTTAATCCCCTTAGATATTCCCCTACCTTGAATTGGACCTAATGAATTTAAATCTAGGGTATAACAACCAGGTTCATTAGGAATCGCTGACCAATAACCACTTTCTCTTCCTTGAGTCAGAGATGATTGGACTCTACCCTTAACAACTTTAAAGATGGTAGATTCTAAATCACCATAGAGCGATCGCACAATAAAATCTATGTGACAGACAGTTCCCACATATTCTCGCAATAGCTTTTTAAGTGCTTCCATGCGAGTCATATTTTCATAGTGGGAAAGCATGGGAACGTCTTCCCCTTTGCTGACATAGTGACGACGCTGAAAGGAAAAATTATCTGAGGTTCTAACTTCGGAAAGGGAATGATCTATC
The DNA here is from genome assembly GCA_903848645.1 of uncultured cyanobacterium. Classification (GTDB taxonomy): domain Bacteria; phylum Cyanobacteriota; class Cyanobacteriia; order Cyanobacteriales; family Nostocaceae; genus Dolichospermum. The sequence goes on from CAINGU010000026.1 coordinate 12,133, forward strand.
TTTAAAGAGTCTGATTTAGGAATATTTGACTCTAGAGACTGTAAGCATTCCACATCAGAGGTGTGATTAGAAGATAACAACAATAGTGAATCTTCTTCATTAGCCTCAATTGGTTGATTGTCATCAGGATAAGACCAAGTAGACAATAAAGATTCTACATTATCTAATTGCGATCGCGCCTCTATGAATAGACGTTGGTATTTTTGTGCGAGACTCCCATAGTAATCTCGTAATTCCAACAATGGCGTAATAAATACATCCGGTGGTGCTTGTAATTGTCCTGGAGAATTCATAAAAATTCACTCAACCTAAATCTATATTGCTGGTATAAGTCATGGCTCTAGGTTTACTTGGTGTAGATACCTGGAGTGATTTTTTAGGAGGTTGGGGAGGACGACAACTTTCGCAATATAAAGGACGCGTTCCGAAAGTTTCCCGCTTTGTAGCCTGATTACATTCTTTACAAACAAAGTTGAAAACTCGCGTGTGAATCTGTCTTTTGTGCGCTCGGACAGTATATTCTCTAACATCAATTACTTTGGTTGCCATAATTAGTAATTACCAATCTCAATCCTCTTTATATAGCTATTCAAGCAAATAAAACTGTATCAGTGTGTGTTTTTATAGAACTTTCCTAAAAAATCAGGAAATCCTATCCAAGCCAGAGACCCAAACTGCTATTTCCGATATATTAACAGTGAGTGAGATATATTTGCTCATCTCTTCTATAAAAGTATGAAAAGGAATATAGGATAAATTTGTTGCATTTGTAACTAGTAAACATGAAAATCCTTTTTAGCATCTATCTGAAGAATCAATTATATAAATAAAAACATATTTTTCAACCTAACTTTCTGTACTTTTAGCCAAAAAGCTGAAGGATGAAATGATTTGATAACCATTCACCCTTCTCTGTTTAGCCTACTAGCAGACAACTAACCAAGACGGACTTTCACAGCTTTTTGTTTTTCTGATTCAGCTTTAGGAATAGTGAGACGGAGAATTCCATCCTTATATTCTGCCCCGACTCTTTCATTGTCTACGATAGTAGGCAAAGCAATTACTCGTTTGAACTTGCCATAACGAAATTCTGAGCGAGTTATACCTTCTCCTTCTGTTGTCGTTTCCGACTTCCGTTCACCGCTAATAGAAACTGCTTCAGGAGTGACTTCGACATTCAGATCCTTTGCGTCTAAACCTGGTATTTCTACTCTCAAATTCAAATTACCATCTGTTTCTGATATCTCAGCCGGAGGAATGAAAGTTAATCCTCCTCTTTCACCGCCATCAGTTGGTAATAATTGTTCAAACAAGCGATTCATTTGCCGCTGTAGAGAACCCATTTCAGGAAATGGGTCCCAGCGTTCTATTTCCCGTAACGGGTCCCAACGTACAAGTGCCATAACTATCTCCTCAAAAATTCACTAATTGGACTTTTTGATTTGGTAAGACTGAATCTTAAGCTTCTGACTTGGTAAACAATAATACTACTGGTAAAGCTTCTAACTTTTAACTTCTTGAAGCTTAATCTTTAGCTCCCCAATTAAATAATAGCACTAGAAAATCAAGTGATTACAGTTCGGTTTTATAGATATGATCGTCGTAATAACCGTACTATTTGGCGAATCAATCAAATTTATCTTCTCGAAGATAAATAAGAAGATTGTGAATATTTTTTAGACAAAAATATCTTAGATATGCGACTGTAAAGATTGAATCATACTATTAAGTAAAGTTCTTTTAGCCGTATTGATAAAAAAGTGATCACCATCTATCTTATGTAATGAAAAAGAAGCAATAGTTTGTTCTTGCCATGCAGAAATAGCAGTATAACTAACTGCTGGGTCTTGTAAACCACCAAAAGCACTAATAGGACAATTTAGAGGTGATTGAGGACTATAAGCATAAGATTCTAAAACTGTAAAATCAGCCCGGATAATCGGCAAAAAAATCTGCATCAATTCGGCATTTTCTAGCACAGCTTTGGGAGTGCCATTAAACTGAGATATTGCCGCTAAAAAATCCCGATCTGGTAATTGAGAAATCGGCGGTTTTTCAGACAGTAATTGTGGAGCGTGACGAGCAGCAACAAAAAGATGTAAGGGGTGAAAATTATATTCAGAACGCAGTAGCCGAATTAACTCAAAACTAATTAATGCACCCATACTATAACCAAAAAAAGCATAAGGTTTATCTAGATAGGGGATGATATTAGTGGCTATTGCTCGAACTAAAGGTTGAATTTCTGTGTATGCAGGTGATTTGATTTGTCTGCCTCTACCGGGAATTTCTAGAGGACATAATTCGATAGTTGTGGGTAAATCATCAGCCCATGTCCGAAAAACCGCAGCACTACCCCCACTGTAAGGAAAGCAAAATAGGCGTAATTTAGCTTGGGGGTTGGGTTTGGGGCAAGTTACCCAAGAGGTGAAGGTAGTTTTAGTTACAATCATTTATAAGCTGTTGTGTTTTTAATTTGGATAAGGGATGCAAGCAAGATGCTTGCACTACTATAATTTTGGTTTTTTTGGTTAGAGACTTCCAATTAAAAAAATATCCCAAAATTTCTTGTAGTGCGGGCATCTTGCCCGCTAATAATACCAGGACGGGCAAGATGCCATTGAATAGCGAACGCGAGTGCGTCCCGGAGGGAACTAGCGCTGCTGCAAGCAGTTCATCTTTTTTGTGGAGTTCTCTTATACAATTTAGCTGCACATCAGCTTACAGCACTATAAGAGTGTTATGAGGTACATATCTAGCGGGCAAGATGCCCGCACTACAAGAGTTTCATGATTCAACTTTGTACCTCATAAGATCGGAAACCGCTGTATCTCTAGTATCAGCAGAACTATTCTGACTGAATGAATTATTTTTAACTAGGAAAAAAGTCATGAGATGATTGTGACTTTTTTCCTAGTTAAGTTAGGAATCCTAGCCCATGCAGAAATCTATCTTAACTTGTAAGATAGGCTGATGTGAATAAGGCAATAATTCTCTGTACTGTTTTTATAAATTTACCTGTATCAATTTAATTATGCTTAAACATAAGCTGATAATCAAAATACAACTTGTTGTGATAGCAGCGATTCTAGCAGGAAGTAGTATTTACACTTCACAAGCTTTAGGTAAAAACCAACCTAGCCACCAAAAACTCGTAGATGATGTGTGGCAAATTCTGGATAAAAATTATGTTGATGGCAGCTTTAATCATCAAGACTGGAAAGCAATTCGACAACAGTATCTTAGCCACACCTATACTTCCAAAAAACAGGCTTATGTAGCTATTCAAGAAATGGTAGCTAAATTAGGCGATCGCTACACGACTTTTTTTGAACCCCAGGAATTTCAAGCTCTGAATAAAGACCTTTCCGGTAATCTCACTGGTGTAGGGCTGCAATTAGCACAAGATGAAAAAACTAAAGCTTTAACCGTGATTGCCCCCATTGAAGGAACACCTGCATTTAAAGCGGGTATTTTGCCAGAGGATGTAATTATCAAAATTAATGGTCAAAAAACCCAGGGCATGAAAATTGAAGCTGCTGTGAAGCGAATTCTTGGACCAGTGGGAACTAAGGTAGTTCTCACAATTCAACGAGGTCAGCAAGCGCAAAATTTCAATCTTACCCGTGCGAATATTCCCATTCATCCTGTAACTTACAACACACGAACAACCCCAACTAGTAAAATCGGTTATATTCGCTTACCGGAGTTTACAAAAACCGCTCCTGTAGAGATGGTTCAGGCAATTCAAACATTAGAAAAACAACAGGTACAGGGCTACGTTTTGGATTTGCGTTCAGATCCTGGTGGACTACTAGATTCGGGTTTGCAAATTGCCAGTATGTGGTTAAAGGAAGGGGCAATTGTGTCTTTGGTAAATCGAGACAAAGTTAGAGATAGCTACAACGCCACGGGACATTCTCTCACTGACAAACCCTTAGTGGTACTGGTTGATAAGGGATCTGCCAGCGCCAGCGAAATCCTAGCGGGGGCGTTGCAAGACGATAATCGCGCCACTTTAGTAGGGACTCGCACCTTTGGTAAAGGTTTAGTTCAAGCTGTACAGCCTTTGGAGGACGGTTCAGGGATCAAATTAACGATCGCTAAATACTATACACCCAAAGGTCGGGATATTAATCATGTCGGCATTGCCCCAGATATTACTGTGGAATTAACCAAGGAACAACAGAAAGCTTTAGTGAAAAATCACGCGGTAGCTACATTAGCCGATCCTCAATATGCTAAAGCCGTCGCTAATCTAGAGCAATTGATTCAGACAGGTAAAAATTAAAATTTAAGAATCTAACATCTACCGGAGGTTCTCATGAACCATGAAATTTCTCACGATAGTTTGACCGAGGAAAATCTAGAACAGAAAATCCCACAATCACCAAAACCAAAACAGGTGAGTTTGGCAATTTTGTCCATTATATTATTGACTGGGTTAGGTTTATTCGGTATCCATGCTGGTACTGCCAAACCCGACAAAGCTGGAAAAGAGCGTAAAGGCAAGCAACCGACACCTGTAACCGTAGCAATGGTGACACAAAAAACCGTACCGATTCAATTGCAAGCGATTGGTAATGTGCAATCAGGGTCTACGGTAGCGGTGACACCCCAAGCTAGTGGAAAAATTATAGGAGTACATTTCAAAAAAGGTCAGGAGGTAAAAAAAGGAGAACTTCTATTTACCCTCGATGATCGTACCCAAAATTCTGCTATCCAACAAGCGCAAGGAGTCATTGCCAAAGATCAGGCACAAATAGAACAAGCTAGGGCTACATTAACTAAAGATCAAGGACAGGTAGAACAAGCTAGAGCTACTTTAACTAAAGATCAAGGGCAAGTTGAACAAGCTAGAGCTACTTTAACTAAAGATGAGGGATTAGTCAGACAAGCCATCGCTACTTTAGCAAAAGATCAGGCACAAGCAAAATACGCTCAATCTCAAAATAAACGTTATCACGAATTATATAAAGATGGTGCTGTCAGCCAAGATCAAGCTCAACTTTATTCTACAAATGGAGAGACATCCCAAGCCACACTCCAAGCAGATAGAGAGGCAATAACTAATGCTCAAGCCGTAGTTAAAAGTGATAAAATAGCCATTCAAAATGCTCAATCTGTGGTTAAAAGTGACCTAGTAGCCATCCAAAATGCCCAAGCCGTCGTTAAAGGTGATCTTGCAGCCATTCAGAATGCCGAAGCTGTGAAGCGTGGAGATCAAGCAGCATTAGATAACGTCAAAATCCAATCATCCTATACTAAAATTTACGCCCCCATTGATGGCCGCGCTGGGAATATTTTGATCACTCAAGGAAATGTGGTTCAGGCAAATAGCTCAAATCCCCTAGTAACAATTACTAAAATTAAACCTATTCAAGTTGCCTTTTCCATTCCTGAAGCCAATCTTCCCGCAGTGCAACAGTATATGGAAAATGGCAAACTCAAGGTAGATGTAGCTTTTAACAATAATAAAAAACACTCACCAGGGATTCTGACTTTTATCAATAATACGGTGGATAATTCCACAGGAACTATTCAACTAATTGGTGATTTTGATAATACTCAGGGAAGTTTATTTCCTGGTCAATTTGTAAATACAACTCTGACATTAACCCAAAAACCAAATGCAATAGTTGTTCCCTCCCAAGCAGTGCAAAATGGTCCAAAAGGACAGTTTATATTTGTAGTCAAACCAGATATGACGGTAGAGAATATCCCGGTCACAGTTAGCAGTTCCATTAATGAAGTTAGTGTCATTGAAAAAGGAGTAAAACCAGGAGATAAAGTCGTTACCGATGGTCAGGCAAATCTTGTTGATGGTGGCAAAATTCGGATTAAAAAAGGTAAGGATTCAGGTGGTGAAAATGACTCAAAACCCAGAAGACACCACCAAAGAAAGCAAAAAGGAGAGGCGAATTAAATTTTTCTATTTCCTCTTATTACTGTCACCTGTCATCTATCAAATGTCACCTTCTTATTATGAATATTTCAGAAATATTTATTCGCCGTCCCATCATGACAACTTTGGTAATGGTGGGTATTTTGATTTTCGGTTTAATGAGTTATCGGGCATTACCCATTAGTGATTTACCTAACGTAGATTATCCCACAATTCAAGTTAGTGCCGCGCGACCGGGAGCAAATCCTGAAACTATGGCTGCTTCGGTTGCACGTCCCTTGGAAAAACAATTTTCTACCATTGCCGGACTCGATTCTTTAAACTCTACCAGCATTTTGGGGAGAACTCAAATTACTCTCCAATTTGACTTAAATAGGAATATTGATGATGCTGCTCAGGATGTAGAAGCAGCTATATCAGCAGTTGCGGGACAAATTCCCAACGATTTACCCAATCCTCCTACTTATAGTAAAGTTAATCCTGCTCAACAACCTATTCTTTATCTTTATCTCAAATCTCCTACTTTACCTCTATCTGAAGTAGATAATTATGCAGAGACTTTTTTAGCGCAAAAACTATCTACCATTAGTGGCGTTGCACAGGTACAAGTTTATGGTTCTCAAAAGTATGCAGCGCGGATTCAACTTGATCCTGAAAAGTTAGCAATTCGACAAATTGGTTTTGATCAAGTCCAAGCAGCAGTTGCACAGGGAAATGTCAATTTACCCACTGGTAGTCTGTCTGGTGAACATAAGAATTTTACAGTCCAAACTAATGGTCAACTTCAAGATGCGGCGGCTTATCGTCGGTTAATTGTAGCTTATAAAAATGGCACGCCAATTTATTTGGAACAATTGGGAAAAGTAATTGATAGTGTAGAAAATAATCAACTTGCCAGTTGGTATAATGATAGTCGCGCTATTATTCTGAGTATTCAAAGACAACCAGGAACGAATACAGTTCAGGTTGTAGATACTATTAAAAAATTATTACCTAACTTACAAAGTCAAATTCCCGCATCTGTCGAAATAGGTATTTTATATGATGCGGCTCAATCAATTAGAGAATCAGTTGCCGATGTGCAATTTACATTAATTCTAACAATTTGTTTAGTTGTCGGCGTGATTTTTATATTTTTAAGAAACCTGTCAGCGACGGTAATTCCTAGTTTGGCATTACCTGTTTCTTTGATTGGTACTTTTGCAGTTATGCACCAACTTAATTATTCTTTGGATAACCTATCTTTGATGGCATTAACGTTATCTGTTGGGTTTGTGGTGGATGATGCAATTGTCATGTTAGAAAATATTGTCCGTCATCTAGAACTGGGAGAAAAGCCCCTAGAAGCAGCGTTAAATGGGTCGAAAGAAATTAGTTTTACTATTCTTTCCATGACCCTTTCTTTAGTTGCTGTATTTATTCCTATGTTGTTCATGGGAGATTTATTAGGACGTTTATTTCATGAATTTGCTGTGACAATTGCGGTTTCTATTTTGGTATCGGGTTTTGTTTCTTTGAGTTTAACACCGATGTTATGCAGTCGCTTTTTGCGTCCTATAAATCATGAACCTGGATCACGGATTATAGGGATTACACGGATGTCACGGATGAATGAGGAATTATATCGGGTTTCGGAGGTGGTGTTTGATTGGATTCTTGGTTTGTATGATTGGAGTTTGAAAAGGGTTTTGAAATATCACCGCACGACGATGATTTTAGGGGTGGTGATGTTAATAGTTACGGTGGGTTTATTTGTGGTTGTTCCCAAGGGTTTTATTCCTAGTGAAGATACTGGACAAATAACTGGAATTACTCAAGTTGCTCAAGATTCATCTTTTGAAAATTTGGTGAGTCATCAACAAGAAGTGGTGAATTTAATCCGCGATAATCCAGATGTGGATGCTGTTAATTCTAATATTGGGGCTGGTTCTAGTGCTACTGGTAGCGGCGCTGCGGTGGCGGGAAATTCTGGGAGTTTATTTATTCGCTTAAAACCACGCAATCAACGCCATTTTAGTGCAGAAGAAATTGTGGCAGATTTAAGATTGCAAGTGGCTAATATTCCTGGTATTCAAGTATTTTTGCAAGTTCCCCCAGCTATTCCTATTGGTTCTCAACAAAGTACCGGACTTTATCAAATAGCACTGCAAAATACTGATGTGGAAGTTTTGCAGCAATATGTACCACAATTAGTAGAGAAACTGAAAGCATTACCAGACCTTCAGGATGTCAATAGTGACTTACAAATTACTTCTCAGGTTAAAATCACCATTAACCGCGATAAAGCTGCATTGCATGGGATTACAGCCCAGCAAATTGAAACTACTTTAAGAAATGCCTACGCTGCTTATCAAGTATCTACAATTTATGCCGCAGCTAATCAATATCAGGTAATTCTAGAATTAGCTCCTCAATATCAACAAGATATTAATTCTCTACTTTCACTATACGTTAATTCTAGTAACGGACAGGCAGTTCCTCTAAAAACCATTGCTACCTTAACGCAAGGTGTAGCTCCTTTAATGGTGAATCATGCAGGACGCATGAATGCGGCGACAATTTCCTATAATCTTGCTCCTGGTATATCATTAGGAAGTGCAAATGAAAAAATCCAAAAATTAATTAATACGGTAATTCCTGAAAATATTATTACCAGTTTTCAAGGTGCAAGTCAGGTATTTCAAAGTTCATTATTGAATTTATTACTGTTGCTATTAATTGCAATTTTAGTAATTTATTTAATTTTGGGGATTCTCTATGAGGATTTTCTACATCCTATTACTATTCTTTCGGGTTTACCCAGCGCAGGTTTTGGGGCATTGTTAACATTAATGTTGTTTAATGTTGAACTTAATGTTTATTCCTTTATTGGGATTATGTTGTTGGTAGGTATTGTGAAGAAAAATGGGATTATGATGGTAGATTTTGCCATTGATACCCAAAGAGAAGAAGGCAAAAAACCATCTGAGGCAATTTATCAAGCTTGTTTAGTGCGATTTCGGCCAATTATGATGACGACAATGGCAGCATTAATGGGAACTTTACCAATTGCGATTGGTTTGGGTGCAGGTTCAGAGTCTCGTCGTCCTTTGGGAATTGCTGTGGTGGGTGGGTTGGTTTTTTCGCAGATATTGACTTTATATTTAACACCGGTTTTCTACATATATATGGAAAGTTGGCGGAAACAATGGCAATTTAAAAGTCAAAAGTCAAAATTAATTAGTAATTAAAAAAGCATTAGAAATGTCCCTGATTTAAAACATTTTCCATTGATGGACTGGTATCATCAATTAGAGATTGAATCTTATCTATCATCCTTTGAAATACATCAGGGTAGTATTTAGAAGAATCCAAAAAATCTACATATTCCTGTCTATGAAGTTGCCTTTCCTTGGGAGTTCGATACTCTTGTCGAATATTAGAAGACATACGCTTAGTTTTTCGCACGATTAAAACATCATCAATTTGAGTTGAAATAATTGAAACTGGTGTCATATCAAGAAATTCGCAAATAAGAAAGTATAAAGATCCAGGAACAGCAATTTTTAAGTCTCTACTTGTCGCTACTGCCTCTTGAAACATGGTTTTGTCTAGATTTGTTTTACATTCTGCACAAACATACCCAAGATGTGACTCTATCAATTTGTAATCCAGAAATTCTGGATCGAATGACGATTTGAGATATAATCTTTTACCGATTATAAAATCTTGATCTTTGGTTCTAATATTTGCTTCACCACCTTGACCTGGATTTCCCAGAGAGGATAAAAAACTAAGCCCTGAGAATGTATTTCTTGGTCCTAATTCAAAAGAGTCATCTATTCCCCTCAAACTGCGAAAAGCTACTTGTGGCAAGAATTCTTCTAAGATAGTGTTATCTAGCTTTAGCTGTCCTTTCTGTCTATACAAAAAATTGTCTGAGCTATCGAAGATCAAATCAAGCTCAATAAAACGTTTATATCGGTTAGTAGCTTCAACTAGCTTTTCCACTGTATCTGCTTGACCACGCTCAATGGATTGCAAATCTGAGATCCATTCATGATACTTTTTAACAGCTTCTTCTAGCCGTTCTCTATCAGCTTCAGGTAGCCGAGGATTGTTGAGACACGCAGTTAATTTTGTGTAATGAGGACGAGAAAGATTAGGCATAGATTGAACTTTTATTAAAGGTTTTAGACTAGCTATACTAGCAATTTGACAAGGTTAATAAATATATAATAATCTTTGATCTAAAGTTGGAGTTCTGCCAATATCATGAACTTTATCAATTGCGTTTTCTAAGGATTCAAGATTTTTCGAGGATACCAGAGAAAGACTACTTTTTAATACATCAAATGCTACTTCTCTTGCAATTTGCTCAACTACCTCCTGATAACTCTCATTATTTAGATTTAAAAAGTTAATCAGGTCTTCTCTGATAACTTTTCCAAACTTATTTTTGAACTCTCTCTTTTGCCTTAAAACTCTGTCGAAAAGATTAGCTCTGACTCCGATTTTTTCAATGATATCAGCATTATAAAAAGGCACTCCCAGAACATTAGATTCATATCCGACAACAAATACAATCCGAGCTTTATCTTTTGTCACTCTTGAAAGCTCTCTTAAAGTTTCCGCTATATCTAAGCAATATTGAACTACTGTATAAAATCGGTTACTTCTATTTGCTCGGTTAGATCCAATTTCTGACTTCGCTATCTTTAATAAGTCCCATCCTAACATTTCGGCAGACCTACGATAGTTTTGATGGTAATTAAATACATTTATATATGGTGGAGATGTGATCACAAAATCTATTTGATCGTTTTTCAAAGGTAGTAAACGAGCATCAGACAGACCTACACCTATTTGCTGTTGAGAGTAGGGAAGTTTTTCAATCACACTTACCAAATCAGCAAACTTTGATTGTATAAACTCATGAGTAATTTTATTATTTTCGATATCCAGAAGAATAACCAAAGCATCGAATATTTTTATTGTTTCTTGATCTAGCTCACTCTTGATTTTTGTGAATTTTTCTGGCAAATTCTGTACTTCACTACAATTTTCAAAGATTCTAAAAGGGAATTCCTTATCTATTAAACTTCTGATAATCTTGACAGATTCTTTTCTTTTAGTGTCATTGATAAATTCATATGTTTTACTCAGAATCCAAGCTGCTGGATTAATTTCAAAACCATATGCTTCAAATTCGAGAATACCAGCCTCCAATAAAACAGTTCCACTACCTACAAAAGGATCAAGAATAACTGAATTAGGTAAGCAATATGCGTTTAATATAATTTCAATAAGTTGTGGCGAAAACTGACCACGCCAAGCAAATAGATTAGATCTAGTCTTCTCAACAATGTCAAGTTTTTCTTTGGGAATGGGTTTGTTAAACTCTTTCAATTGCCAACCTTCCTCAGTTTATCAGCTTATCTTCGCAAACTCATCAATGTAGTTTAACATCTGCTCTTGGTTATCTAGATAGTCTAATTATTTCTATTTTGAGAAATTTATTGCCCCACCTGTAAAATGTAAAAACACCAAAACTCGTAGAAATTTACAGGCTAGATAAATTTGCAAGCAGAGCAAAATAGTCTAGGGTCAATTCAATTTAAGAAGTGAGTTGTGATATGAAATTAACGCTACCAGCACTGCGATCGCTAAACTACCGACTATTCTTTGCCGGACAAGGCATCTCCCTAATTGGCACATGGATGACCCAACTTGCTACTGTGTGGGTTGTTTATCAGTTGACCCATTCTGCCTTTATGTTGGGTTTAACTGGATTTGTCAGCCAAATTCCCAGTTTTATCCTTGCTCCTTTTGGTGGGTTAATTGCTGACCGCTATAATCATCGTCGTCTGCTAGTGATAACGCAAGGACTAGCCATGATTCAATCACTGATCCTTGCAGTATTAACTCTAACTGGAACTATCAATATTTGGCTGTTATTGGGATTAGGGTTTTGCCAAGGATTGATCAATGTTGTTGATGCTCCAGTGCGGCAGATATTGGTGAAGGATATCATTGAACGCCCCGATGATCTAGCCAGTGCTATCGCTCTCAATTCTTCTCTAGTCAACGGAGGACGGTTAATTGGACCTGCAATAGCCGGTATAATCATTGCCCAAGTTGGTGCTGGCTATTGTTTTCTGATTGACGGGATTAGTTATATGGGAGTGATTGCGGGACTTTTATTAATGCGTCTCCAGTCTCAACCACGAATGGTAAACACGATGAATCCGATACAACGTATTCAAGAAGGATTTAACTATGCGTTTCAGTCTCTACCAATTCGGTCTATTTTACTGCTGATGGCTTTATTTAGCCTCATGGCTATGTCCAACACCACACTAATGCCCGTTTTTGCCATTCAAATTCTCCACGGTGATGCTCATACTTTAGGATTTTTGATGGCAGCATCTGGAGTAGGGGCGTTGATTGGCGGTGGTTATATGAGTACGCGACCATCTATATTAGGATTAGGCAAGGTGATTGCTGCTGCTCCAATTCTGTGCGGTGTAGGATTGATTGGATTTGCCCTATCACGGACTCTATGGCTATCAATTCCCATGATTATGCTAGTTGGCTTAGGATCGATTTTGCAAATTTCGGCTAGTAATACGGTTATTCAGACCATCGTTGCAGATGATAAACGGGGACGAGTCATGAGTCTGTTTACGATGTCTTTCTTAGGAATGACACCCTTTGGGAATATACTTTCAGGTATTTTAGCTAGTACGATTGGTGTTCAAAGTACGTTTGTTTTGAATGGCAGTATTTGTATTATTGGGGCAGTTCTGTTTGCTAGGCAATTGCCGACATTGAAGCCACTGGTTCACCCAATTTATATTGAAAAAGGGATTTTACCTGCCGTTCCTTCAGAATGACACGCCGCGCTACAGCTATCAAATAACGTTCAACTCTGTCACCTGTTATCTCTCATACATTATAGTGACAAAAGTAACTGTTTTAACATGACTTTTCTCACAAGCGAACTCATAATATACCGATTAAATTAGGAATATCCAAACCCAAGTTAAACAATACGAGGCTGATTAGAGGACTTATGAACAAATTTAAATCTATTCTTCTTGGAAGCTTACTAGCAGCAACCTCAATTGCAGCTTTTTCTCAAAATGCTAATGCTGCTGAAGTTCAACGTCAGCATGATAATTTTAATCGTGATATTATTGCTTTTGATAACAGTAAACCACTTAGTGAACGTGAACAACGCGAACGTCAAGCCCGTGAACAACGCGAACGTCAAGCCCGTGAACGACGTGAACGTCAAGCCCGTGAACAACGCGAACGTCAAGCCCGTGAACAACGCGAACGTCAAGCCCGTGAACAACGCCAACGTCAACCCCGAGAACAACACCAACGTCAAGCCC
>CAINGU010000027.1 GCA_903848645.1 uncultured cyanobacterium
ATCATTAGCTTCTGTGATAGCTTTCGCTGTTGTTAATGCCATAGGTAACTGACTAGCTTTTTTAGTTGCATTATCAACGTTGGTAGCTGCTTTTTTCTGTGGATTGATTTTACTAGCAAGATCATCTAATACTTTCGATATTTTTGCTTTCATTTTGTCAAAAGCCGACTTCAGCATTGTCCCTGACAAACCTTGAATTTTCTTCAATTTATTCAGAACTTGATTCTTCTTTTGCAACAAAATTCCAGGAATGAAGTTAACAGCACCATAAAGTTCATTGAGAATTTCTTTCCACTTTGTAATTCCTTGTTGTACATATTTATGCCAATTTTGAGACAAAAAACTGCTGAATGAATTAATAGTACCGTTTGGGAGAATTTTGCCAATCAGTTGCAATAATTCCTTAATTTTGCAACCAACAATCTTTAATCTGATCTGGTACGTAGTTAATTGGATAGTCTTCATATCCCTTCCAGTCAATAGGGATATATTTATGTAGAGGTATTTCAGTGAAACCATTAATGTATATTTTTCCATCGAAGTCAACAACTATGGTCAGAGGCCAATTGTTAGCTCCTTTTTCTTTAACCAATTGTTGTATATCCACAAGGAGTAGCTCATATTGCTCCATTGCTTCAAAAAACTGTGGGGCATTTTTTTCATCCACTCTAAGCAAATTATTTCGGAAGACAATATTACTCTTCAATGGATCAAACCCAGGATCATACAAAGCATAATCTAAGACCCACTCAGCTACTGTGCCAGCAAAGAATCGCCATCTATCTTTGTATTTAACAGCACCGATTAAATCATCAATATCTAAGTTTTCTAGCTTCATTATTTATTTTCCTCTATTTTAAGAGTACCAGGTCGAGCAGCCCCTTCCATTTTTTTTATCCATCCCTCTGGTAAACCATACGCAGTAGATTCATGTTCTTGGAGACCTAGTTTTTGCCTAACAGCAGGAGTTGTTTGTGTTGGATCAGAGATTTCTGGAGAACCTCTGTGTGTACGAATTTCTGCCTGTCTTACTGCATTGGCACGAACTTCTTGAATAAATGCTGGGTCTACCTCAAAAGATACAATTTTTCCACCAGGACGATTCTCTCTTAAATATACACGGGCGCGTTCTATATCCTCAAAAGTTATATACAACTTAGTCTGTTTTGATTTTCCTGGTTCTGGGATAACTTTTATTTCCCCATTTTCACCAACTGTAATTCTTTCATGGCTAATCTTTTTCGGTGGAGTACCTCCTTGGACACGATAGGCACGTGATGTTGGTTGCTCTGTTTGACGACCCTGCTGATTAAGTTGGCCTTTCTTTGAAGCAGAAGAATTTATATTGAGTTTACTGGCAATATCATCTAATACTTTCGATATTTTTGCTTTGATTTTGTCAAAAGCAGACTTCAGCATTGTCCCTGACAAACCTTGAATTTCCTTCAATTTATTCAGAACTTGATTCTTCTTTTGCAGTAAAATTCCCGGAATTAAGTTGACAGTTCTATAAAGTTGATTGAGAATTTCCTGCCACTTTGTAATTCCTTGTTGTACATATTTATGCCAATTTTGGGACAAAAAACTACTGAATGAATTAATAGTACCATTTGGTAGAATTTTGCCAATCAGTTGCAATAATTCCTTTAAATGTGGGAGTACCTTTGCAGTTCCTCTAAAGAGAAATTTACTTGCTGACTTGATTACTGTACCTAATTCTGGTACGCAGCCAATTAAGGAAAAAGCTAGACCTATCCAGCGCTCAATTTTATTGTATTCTCCTTTGGTGGTCATAAAGTAAATATGGGCAGCTATATCACGTCCATCTGCAATTTGGTCGAGAATAGGAATAAGACTGATAATTCCATCAATAATTATTTGAGTGACACTAGGATCATTATTAAATTCACCAGCCAAAGCACCTAAAACTGTCTCGCCAACATTTTGTATCACCTTTTTGGTATCATCCAACAAGTTGGCTTGCACAACGTTATCAGCATTTGCTCTATTTATTGCACTACCTTTATTAACTGGAATTTCTGGTATTTGTCCTAAAATATTCTTAGCTGGTAGGGAATTTTGTGCTGTTTCTACTAATTTTGATGCAGAGAATTGGTCTTTATTAATTGGAATTTCTGGTATTTGTCCTAAAAGATTCTTAGCTGGTAAGGAATTTTGTGCTGTTTCTACTAATTTTGGTGCAGAAAATTGGTCTTTATTAATTGGAATTTCTGGAGTTTGTCCGAAAAGATTCTTGGCTGGTAGGGAATTTGGCGCTGTTTCTACTAATTTTGGTGCAGAAAATTGATCTTTATTAACTGGAATTTCTGGGGTTTGTCCGAAAAGATTCTTGGCTTGGACTTTTTTGATCTCTTTGTTTTCTTTTGGCTGCTTCTTCCGCTGCACTCCACTATTCTGCTGAACAACATGAGTCAACTCATGTGCTAATAATTCCTGTCCATCTTTACTTCCAGGATTATACGCCCCTTGCCTAAAAAATACATCTTGCCCTGTCGCAAAAGCACGAGAATTTAAAGATTTATTCAGTTGATTTGACTCACCATCAGCGTGAACTTTTACCCCACTAAAATCAGCATCAAACGCCGTTTCCATTGGCTCTCTAATGTTATCGGCTAATCCTTCCCCACTACCTCTTTTACTCTTGATGGTATCTTCAATATTTACAGGTGCAGCTTTAGTATCACCACCTTTAGCCCGGACTGTTTGGATAGGTGGTGGTGGGGTTGTTCCTGGTTGATAAACAGAGATATTTAACAGGTTAAACCCGGATAATTGCCTTTGAATACTTGTTTGTGATTCTGGTTCTAACTCTGTGGGAGAAGATATTTCCTGACGTTGAATAGGTGCAAAAAGAGGTGAGTTGATCCGATTCACTACCTGTGATGCACGCTTGTCGGCTTAAACTTCGTATTTATCCCCTGGTTGTCCTATATTTAACCTGCTTTGCTCCAGTTAATGGTGAGGGTGGTGGAGGTGGTTCTGGTGGTGGTGTTCCTGGTGCAGAAACAGCAATATGAGCGAAGTCCAGACTAGGATGTGAGGAATACTCATTAGCCTCATCTAATCCTGTATTTTCTGTTTTTGATTCTGTTTGGGTAGGAACGCCAAACGGTCGTGCCGGAAAGAGATTCGACACTGGTACAGATGCAGACTGTTGGTTAGATTTTGAGGGGTGGGACGTTTCACGGCTCTGCATCAGTATACCTAGAATTCAATCAGCAGATTATGTTTTATTAATTGTCCTTTATGGTCAAAAAATAGACAATTTGTTAGGTTTCAATTTGGGCGATCGCTACACCCCCCGCAGGCATCGTACAAAGTGTAATTTCGTAGGTGATACCTTGACAATTAAGACAGTCGCTACAAGAGCGATTCCTAGGTCGCACTATTCTCAGTTCCATTGAGATCAGGTTGCTCGATCGCCCTAATCGCCTCTATTGGGGACACATCACCCTCTATTACTGCTATAATTCCTGGTAAATATTCATCCATCATTGTCACGTTGGCGTAAACTAGATTTTTAATTATTGCAAAACTTAGTTTATCTCCATCCACATCAATGCTAGTTTTGTAGCGAATTTCCCCATCATTAAAATCTAGTTCAAAGTTACCGTTAATCATGCCATAATTTGCCCTGGTGATAAATTCCGCAATGGTTAATCTTTTATCTTCTGGTACTTTGAATGGACAAATTGAATAAAATGCAAATTGTTTTTGTTCTTCTCTAGCTTTAGCGTAGCAGTTCCATCTCCCAGTATCTCCTTCAAAAGCTAAACGTAAAGCAGTATTATCTTCTATTTTGACATAAGACCAATCATCTTGATCAAAAAAGTTAATGATACTATCAAAAAGAGTTTCTTGATAATTCTTAATAGTATCTTGTTTACCTGTTTCTAAAAAAATCTCGTTGGTGAAATCTTGAAAGATACTACCAATATCTGTAAGTATGTCATTGGTGAAATTTTGGGTAGCTGTTGCTAAGTTTGCTTGAGTCCATTCTTTTACAAAATTAACTATTCCTTCAGATACTTGTTCACTGGTAGTATCAGGATTATTAATAATTCCAGGATTGACGTAATACCAAAAGGTATTATAACCAATTTCTTTGCTATTTTGAGTTTGTTTAATAGATAAACATAGCCAATTTTCTGTTTGTAATAGGGGATGAATTTCTGTATTTTCTGACTGTTGTTGACTGAGATTTACTAAATAATTAGCAATTTCTTCAGGGTTATTTGTGGTTGATAGTAATTGTGGGAATATGTCGGGTTTGAGGGTAATTTCTAGGTTGATGTCTATTTGTGGTAGGAATTTTCCTCCTGTAATGGGACTTTTAACTTCTGGTTTGAGGTTAAAGAGGTTTTGTTGTTCTATTTGTTGGTAAATATCAAAATTGATGGAGAAGATAAGACGAATTTCTCGAATTGTATCATCTTTTTGATGTAAAGATAGGTTGATGGTGCTGAGAGATATGGAGGAGTTAGTGCTAGTAAATAATGTTAAGTGTGTTAATGGAGTTTTTTGCATGGTATTATTTAAGTTAATGAATTGCTCAAACATTGAATCCAATTCAACTATAATCAATTAGCAGCTTTAGGAATAGCAGTGATTAATCGTCAATACCAAAATTCTTGAAGTTTTTTAGGATTTGATTAGCGATTTTTTCCAACTTCTTTAAAATTCTATGTATTAATCCCTAAGTTCATCAAAATTAATAGCTGTGT
Source organism: uncultured cyanobacterium (assembly GCA_903848645.1). Taxonomy (GTDB): domain Bacteria; phylum Cyanobacteriota; class Cyanobacteriia; order Cyanobacteriales; family Nostocaceae; genus Dolichospermum. The sequence goes on from CAINGU010000027.1 coordinate 4,746, forward strand.
CTAGAATATTATCGTCATATATCGCTTTTAGTAATTCTTTTGCCTCTTGATCATTTTGTACATAACGATTTGCACTAAATAATACAAGTTCCTTTAATGTATTATTAGGTAATATAGCATCTAGGATGTTTGTGAAAGCAGTTGCTAACTCCCATTTATATTCATGACGATCAATTAATACTTCTAATGCTCTGATGGTAGCATCAAGATAATTAGGTTCTTGATGGTAGAACCTTATCAAAAACTCACTTACAATTTCAATATCATTATTATAGTTATTGTTATTCATTATACTTATTATTATTCATTTCTTTTCTCTATGATTCTGGATAAGCAGTTTCAACTTTATAAAGACGATTTTTACTATCTGAAATTACTAAAATTACCACAACTTTTGTTAATGAAGGAATTTCTACAGCTTCCATTTTTGAATTGAGTTCATATCCTACACCTATATTCTGAGGTAAGTTGTGTTTGATTGGTGGACGTAAGGTTGTACCCTCTTTTCTAGTATTACCTTGTTCATCTGTAAAACCTTCATCTATTTTTTGCTGATTATTTTTTATTGCTTCCATTATAGCTTTTTTCATAATCTTAGCATTATAGAATTTTGTCGCTCGGAAAGTAATATTTAAACGCCATTCTACATTTAACGCGTGTTCAATATCATGTTTATTGTCTTCTTTTATACTCATTAGCCACTGAAGTTTATTTTGTATATTTTCCAGTTGTTTCTCAAGTCCATTTTCTCCTTGAATTCTATTAATTATTTTTTCTACTTTATCTGGTCTTGCATTTCCAGTTTCTGACCATAATTGTTGAATAGTAGAACGCATACTTTGAATTTGAGTTTTATAAAGCTGTTCTTTTTTAGTACGCTCTTGACGAAATAATTTTAATGGTTCTTCAAGACGATCTTTTAAATATGCAGAAGGTACATTTTTTCCATGCTTTGTTAATAAATGTACTTGTTTACCCTCTCCTTCTGAAGAGAGTATATCAGTTTCATGAGCTTGGAAACCACCAGGAGCAAGTTGAAAAGACCCTCCTTTTCCTAACTTATGTTTTTGACCATTTTTCTCAGGGTTAATTTTAGCCTCTATATGATAATCAGTCTCATTGTCTTTTACTAGCTCCAACGATGTTAGTTTATATTTTGACTTAATAGTAGGCAATTTTTTGATTACACTATCAGGCGTAGTATTTTTTTCTTCCATCATTTTATCCGCTTCTGCTATTGCACTATTTAGATCAGCTTTTTTCTGTTCTTCTGTTCGTTCATCTGACTGTTGAGATTGCTTATTAACTTTTCCCTTAAATAACTTCTTAGCCTTAACTAACAACTTATCAATACCCTGATCAATTCTCTGGCGAATCTTACCAATAATATCTTGTACCTTCTTCGCCAAATCTCCAATTCCTAACAACGAAGCTAAGAACCCAATTACCACAGGTAAAGACTTAGCTAAAGCATTTTCCACCAACTTCGCAGCACCATCAATTGCACCATTAGCAATAGCCGCTATCGCATCTGTAATCGCATTCACCAAATCTAATATTTGACTACCACGATTAATAAAGAACATGACAATATCATAGATTGCCATTGCTGCTTTCACAAATGCCGATGCTGGATTTAATAATCCAATTATCCACTTCACACCAGCAGTAATTACCTGAGTAATTACCATCTCTTTAATCTGCTCAATTACTGATTCTTTCAAATCATTAAAATCTTCCTTCAGATGTTCCCACATTCCGATGTAATCACCATTCATTAACATGGGGAATAATTCTGAACCTTGTTCCATTGCTCCAACTACTGGTTCACCTAATAATTTCACTCCTTTACCGCGAATATAACCCCAGTTTAGTCCTAATACTTGCATCACTAAACTTAAGATTCCTGGCAAACTAAAGATATCTTCTGGTAGTTGAATACCCATACCACCTAAAGAACCTGTTAACCAAGTAATTAAACCTGTTTGTAGATGAGTAACAATATTATCGGTAAAATTATTGAAACCTTGTTTAACCCCATTAATTAAATTACCTAAAAATTCTATAGGAGATAAAAGAATTTTATCAACTACACTAGCTACTTTAGCTAATGTAGTGTTGAACATTTATTTGATTTTTTGAATAGTTTCCCATACTCCTTGAATGCCTTCTTTAACTTTATCTACTAAGCCTTTATTGGCTTCTTTCATTTCGTTAATTTTGGCATCAACTGATTGAAGATTCTCTTGATATTTTTGAGCTAAAGAATCAATTAATTCGCCTTGTTTATCGTCAACACTCTGTTGTAATTCATCAAATTTGCCTTGAATATCTGTTGCAGCTTCTTGTCCAACTGCTTGTAATTCTTGGGAAGGAATTAATAAACCCAAATTAATCGAAAGACTTGGATATGGATTTCGTAACTTTAGCAATTTCAGATTACGTAGTTTATTAAACTGGCGCTTTAGTATTAATTCTCTATAAAAGGGACGCAAGAGCCGGGTTTATTAGGTCTACAGTTCCTAAAATGAGGATGGCTAGACCTATCGTTAAGAAGATGCCGGCTGTGATTTTTTTGATGGTGTTCATTATTAAAATTTTTATTCAACTTCAAGAAAATAATCATAAGCCTCTAGATTTAGTTTAGCTGAAATTATTTTTTCAAAAAACTCCATCTGTTCTTTTGTATTAAGAGGATAGCAATCAACCATAGGCTCATCCTCTGGTTCATTCCAAAGTTTTTGAATTTGCTTTAACTCAACTTCTGGTATTGATATCTTACCTATGTATTTCTCAGTTATTTTATCGAAATAAGTGAGACAACGAGGTAGTTTTTCTGGTGCAATAAAGTGCATAATATTATTTCAGTTCAAATTGGATAAAATAATTAAGTTTTTTAAGGTTCTACTGATCTTGTAGGATCAGAAAACTTAGTTTGTTGTCCTGTTAATGGATCAAATTCGCCTAAATGTTTTCCTTTAGTATTATATTTTTCTATGGTTCCATGTTGAGAATCCCATTCATAAATAAAACCATTATTATCTTTCCATCTCTCCCGTAGTCCTCCCCCTCCTTGAACTGATGTTTTTCTCTTAGCTGGTTTAGCGTCAGGAAATGCAGGTAATTGTTTCTTCCATGAAGGATTAGGGCTATATCTATTTCCACTTTTAATAGGTGGCGGCTGAATAATATCAGAACTAAATTTTGGATTAGCCTTTCTAAAAGCTTGCAACTGTTTCTCAATTTCTGCAATTTCACCAACTACACTTTCTGGATCTTTTGTTGTTCTTGTTTGGACTGAATTAAACCATTCTGCCAATTGCCTATTTTTAGGATCAGCTAATTCCTGGGGAAACTCTTTAGCAAGTTCACTACAAGTGGAACACCTAACTATCTTACCATTAGCCAGAACTTTTAAAGTATGACCCTGCTTAGTAACTCGTTTGGCAATGACTCCCTCTGATAGCATTTTCATACCATCAGCACCATATTTTTTAATTACATTATCACGATGTTTACTTAGCCATTTATTAGGATTAGTATTTAACTTACCACGCTTGTGATTGAGTTGACTAGCAAGATCATCTAATACTTTCGATATTTTTACTTTGATTGTGTCAAAAGCCGACTTCAGCATCTTCCCTGACAAACCTTGAATTTCCTTCAATTTATTCAGAACTTGATTCTTCTTTTGCAGTAAAATTCCCGGAATTAAGTTGACAGTTCTATAAAGTTGATTGAGAATTTCCTGCCACTTTGTAATTCCTTGTTGTGCATA
>CAINGU010000028.1 GCA_903848645.1 uncultured cyanobacterium
TATTTCTGGTAGTAGGCATTGCAAGAGTGTTAAGATATCAAACATGGGCTGTGTGTTGGTTTCGAGTTTTTGTTTTGGAAGACTATAACTCTACTACATCAGCCCTCTCTTCATCCTCTTTTTTTGGCTACAGTATTGTTTTTTAACAAGGCATATTTACTCTTATTTATCTCTGCCAATATTTCCTTTTTTTTCTTCATTTATTAGCTGTTTAGCCGCACTTTTTTCTGATTTACGTGCTGCATCTAATTCCTCATTAACTTGTTTTATTACATGAAATCTATCCGCTGTTACATCAACATTTGGCATTAATTCTAAGACTAAACTTTTGTATGGTTCCCAGAGGTCTATAGCCTCAAAATCTTTTTTAAAACTAACCACAGAGGCACAGAGGACACAGAGAGAAGAAAAGAATTGAGTATGACTTTTAAAATATCCTCTCAATCTTGCTCTTTGCGCCTCTGCGCCTCTGCGTGAGACAAAAATTACTTCAAATTCAAAGTAACCTTTTGTAAATTACCTGTGAATGCAAACGGTACTTGATAGGTTTCCACAATCGGAGTACCTGTATCTCGACCAACATCAAAAGTTTCATTTAAAGCCAAACGGTAGGGTAAAGTTTTTTCAATCCGACCCTCAGCCACCTGTTGATCATTAATGAATAACTTCCCTATTCCACCAGCACCAACTTCACCACCGTCATAATCAAAATTAAATTTGATTGTTGATTTACCTGATGCTAATTTTTCAGAAGATTGAATAATGTAGCGTTCGGAATTAGCAAAGTTGTAAACGTAAGTTGGTTTACTATCTTCGAGGAAAAATCCCCAACCAGCAAAACGTCCTCCTTGGGTTAATAGAACACCTTCTGCACCACTTTCTGGAATTTCCACATCAGCCGTAATGCTAAAAGATTTATTTTTCAGACTTGGGGCGCTACCTTCGGGAATACTAACTGCACCAGAATAGTAAGTAAAAGTTGTGCGTCCTGCGGCTGGGGAAGGACGAATTTGGACATCAAATCTTTCAGAAAGACGATCATCTAATGGTAAAACTTTGTGTTTACGCGCTTCTGATAAAAACAACTTTTGCAGTTTTTCCAGTTTTTCTGGATTTTCAGATGCTAAGTCATTCGCTTCGCTGAAATCTTCCTCAATGTTATATAGTTCCCAAGGATATTTCTCGAAGTCAGCATTAATTGTACCCTGCCAAGGTAATCGAGGATGACGCGCCGCAGCTATCCATCCATTATTATAAATAGCCCGGTTTCCGAACATCTCAAAATACTGAGTTTTACGCTCAGAAGCAGCTTCAGGATCATTAAATGTGTAAACTAGGCTAGTACCTTCAATCTTCTGTTGTTTCACTCCATTAACTTTTGTAGGTGCAGTAATTCCCGCAGCTTCAAAAATAGTTGGCGTAATATCAATGACATGATGGAATTGGCTACGAAGTCCGCCTTGATCTTTAATGCGATCGCCCCATGCAATAATTAAGGGGTTACGAGTGCCACCAAAATGAGAAGCTATTTGCTTTGTCCATTGGAAGGGAGTAGTACCAGCCCAAGCCCAAGCTGCATGATAATGATTAAAGGTTTTGGGACTACCTAAATCATTCAAAGAAGCTAGGAGTTGTTCTCGACTTTCGGGTACTTTATTGAAAACTTTCAATTCATTGACGCTACCTGCTAAACCGCCTTCTGCACTAGCACCGTTATCACCAACGATGTAGAAAACTAAGGTATTGTCTAATTCACCGATTTGGTCAATGGCATTAATTAATCGTCCCACTTCATGATCGGTATATGCTAAAAATCCCGCAAATACTTCCATTTCATGGGCATAGATTTTTTGATCATCTGGAGATAATGAATCCCATGCTGGTAATTCTTTGGGACGAGGAGTAAGTTGGGCATTAGCAGGAATTACACCCAGTTGTTTTTGACGGACAAAGGTTTCCTCTCGTAACTTATCCCAACCTTGATCAAACTTGCCTTGATACTTGTCTATCCAGGCTTTGGGGGCGTGGTGAGGTGCATGGGTAACACCGGTAGCCAAATAGGTAAAGAAAGGCTTATCAGGGGCTATAGACTGTTGAGAATGAATCCAGGCGATCGCATGATCTACTAAATCTGGTGTCAAATGGTAATCAGGATTATTTGTTGGTGGTGCAATCCGCTTCGTATTTTCGACTAAAGCCGGACTCCATTGGTTAGTATCACCACCTAAGAAACCGTAAAAATACTCAAATCCCAACCCTGTCGGCCAGCGGTCAAATGAACCAACTGCACTAGTTTCATAATCTGGTGTATTGTGCCATTTACCAAAAGCTGCGGTGTTACGGGCGTTCTGCAACTGTTACATAATTTGTGGCATTGACAAACTCAGCAAATTGGGCGTTTGTTACCTCATATTTATCAATGCAGAAGGAGCTAACTGTGACGTTTTCTCCTGTTCGTTCTTCCTCAAAACCAGAATTATCCGCTCCCATTTTGAATATGCCTCCAGAAATCATTACCATTCCTGGAGGACAGGGATTAACGGTAACTGCTAATGCTGGTAAATTAGTGAATAGTGATATGAGTGCAACTACCTGAATTAGCAGTAATATTAGAAACCGCATTTTACGCCGTTGGAACTGTTAAACCAAGAATTTTGGCAAATCTCTCTACATAAAATTCTGTAGGATTAGCAACTTGTTGAATAGATTCACGTTGACGCAAATTTTCCCACCATTGCTGCAAGCGTGGTGTTTCTGTTGGCAACGTAAAATTACGGAATTTTTCTAAAACTGGTAATCTTTCAAACCAAGGATAGAAGCTAATATCAACTAAACTCAGATTTTCTCCTAACCAGTAAGGACCATTACCAGATAGTTTACCTAATCCTTCTTGCTCAATATACAAAAGAGACTCTAAAAACTCTCTCTTTCCTTGTTCTTGTTCCTGTGCATCTTTACCACGCAGCAATTTATTAAAAGCTGGGACTAAACGAGTATTAGCGTAGTCAATCCAAATTCTCGCAACCGCTTTTTTAGCAGAATCATGAGGTAACAAAGCGGGTTCTGGGAATACTTCCTCTAAATATTCATTGATAATTGTAGACTCGTATAGTTCTATATCTCCGTACTTAAGTGCAGGAACTTTACCGTAACGAGAAATATCGGTAAAACCTTCTGGTTTGTGCTGTAAATCAATTTCAATGGGTGTAAAATCAATTCCTTTTTCCAGTAAAACCACACGAGTTCTTTGGGAGAAAGTAGAACCTTTAGTGTAATAAAGTTGAATGTTACTCATTTTGTTGATTAGGATTTGTGGGAATTTTTAGTTAATTGCAAAAATCGCAAGTTGAATGACAGCGAAATATAGAAGTGAAGCAATTTCACTCCTTGTGAGTTACATTTTTTGACTGGTAAACTACCAGGATTTAACTTTAACTACGGTTTATTGGTCGAATTTACGTAGTATAATAAGAGTATTCCATAGTTTTTACTAAAAAACAAGTCTTTTAGCAAACATTCTTCTCCAAACGTAGAGCCAAAATGCCCAACAATTTAACACTTGTCCATAGCTTGCTTCTCTTCAGTACCGCGTTTATTGCCGGGTCACTTAATGCTGTAGCGGGAGGTGGTAGTTTTATTACATTTCCCACCTTGATATTTACTGGTATATCGCCAATTACTGCCAATGCTACAAATAATACTGCTTTATGGATTGCAGCTATGGCCAGTGCAGGAGCATATCGTCACAATTTGCACATCCCGCGACGACAGCTTTTGATACTATGTATTACCAGTTTAATTGGTGGGGGAATTGGTTCTATTATTTTGTTATATACATCAGCGGATATGTTTAAACAGCTACTTCCTTATCTGTTACTTTCAGCAACGCTGATATTTACATTTAGCGAACCCTTGAAAATGTGGTTACAATTTCAAAGCAAGAAATCATCATCAGAATCTCCATCTTTATTAATTCTCGTGATTGCTCAATTAGCACTATAGATAGTCCAGCACCAACATAATCACCTTTAGCTAGACTCATTGCCGCACTGATGCCATCAGAAATTGGTGTGGGATCTACAATACCAGCAATATCTGCGGCAGTTTGTGCTAATTCAAAAGCCAATTTTTTGTTAGCTTTAGCAAGTGCTATTTGTGCGTCTTTAACAGAAAGATTACCAGGTTTAACCTTGGGCATCATCTGTACTATTTCTTGTCCCGCAGCCTGATGTTGAACGATCTTCCGCTGTACCCCTCCATTCTGTTGGACAACATGAGTTAATTCATGAGCCAATAATTCCTGTCCATTTCTACTACCAGGATTATAAGCTCCCTGACTAAAGAAAATATCTTGCCCTGTAGCAAAAGCGCGAGAATTTAAAGATTAATTCAGTTGATCTGACTCACCATCAGCGTGAACTTTTACTCCACTAAAATCAGCACCAAATGCCGTTTCCATTGGCTCTCGAATACCATCGTGTAATCCTTCCCCACTACCTCTTTTACTCTTGATGGTGTCTTCAATATTCACAGGTGCAGCTTGGGTATCACCACCTTTAACTCTGACTGTTTGGATAGGAGGAGGTGGGGTTGTTCCTGGTTGATAAACAGAGATATTGAAAGGGTTAAACCCGGATGATTGCCTTTGAATACTCGCTTGTGATTCTGGTTCTGACTCTGTTGGAGAGGATATTTCTTGACGTTGAATAGGCACAAA
>CAINGU010000029.1 GCA_903848645.1 uncultured cyanobacterium
CCTCTCCTACAAGGAGAGGGAAAAGGAATAACTCTTAATACTGGAGAGGCTTTGACTCCCCCTTCCAGCTAACAAACCTCTCCCTAACCCTCTCCTTGTAGGAGAGGGAAAAGGAATAACTCTTAATACTGGAGAGGCTTTGACTCCCCCTTCCCTGGTAGGGAAGGGGGTTGGGGGGTTAGGTTTATATTATATTTTTTCACGCCCACTTACTTACCAATTACCATTAAATTAATTTACCAGGACTTGATAATGCTAGTTTTAGTAAAATTTCATATTCTTTACCACTAACCTGATAAGCACCAAATCTAGCTAAATGAGGATTCATCATTTGTGCGTCAAATAGTATAAATTTCCTTTGACGCAATCTTTCTACCAATTTCACCATTGCCACTTTAGAACCTTCAGAAATATTGAAAAACATAGATTCACCAATAAAAGCACCACCAATGACAATTCCTAAAATTCCCCCTGCAAGTTTATCATCTTGCCAAGTTTCAAAACTATAAGCGTAACCAGTTTGGTAAAGTAACCAATAAATCTTTTCTAATTCTGGGGAAATCCAAGTTTTATCGCGGTTAGCACATCCAGCAACTACACCCAAAAAGTCCCGGTTCACGGCTACTGTGAATCGTTCTTGGTTAAGAACGCGCTGTAATGACTTAGGATAGCGAAAGCGTTCATCCAAAGGGATTAAAGTCCGTTCCTTACTTCCATACCATCCCAGGTTATTACTCTCATCAGCCATGAGAAAATAACCTTGAGCATAACCCCGAATAATAGCAGCAACATCATATTCCATAGTTGAGCAAATCATCAAAAAAATCCTCAGATGAGAGTAATAGGCTGCTATCAGCATTTTCTTACATTCTTCTGAGATTACATTGGTAAACAAAATCTATATAAGATATACAAAGATGATTCCAGCAATTCCACCCATTACTCTACCTCCTTCGGAAAATCCCCAGCAAGAAGGAGAATGGTTACAACAAAACTTACTACAGTGGCTTGATGAAGAGTTTATTCCTGAAGCAATCAATCAAAATATTGCCCAGCGAGCATCACAGATTTTTGTTAGACAACGCATGGAAGGAGAAAATGACTTAGGTTCTCTGGTAATTGCCATTGTCACAGAGATGCAATCATTTGATTTTTCTAAAAGCTTTTTTGGAGAGTTTGCGATCGCCAACGCCGTTAGCGATCTACTCTTAGACAGCCTGGGAATTGATCATTGTTGTGGTCAATAATACCTTAGTCATTGGTAATTGGTAATTGGTCATTGGTAATTGGTCATTGGTCATTGGTCATTGGTCATTGCTTATTGGTTCATAATAACTGACCACTGACCACTGACTACTGACTACTAACTACCAGCTACTTTTAACAACACCAGGTAAAAGACCCTCATGGGCCCATTCCCGGAGTACGTTCCGAGATAGCCCGAAATCACGGTATACACCTCTAGGACGACCAGTTAACCAGCAACGGTTGTGCTTACGAGTTGGCGCACTGTTGCGGGGTAATTGTTGAATTTTACGGTGAACTTCTAGCTTCAGCAACGGAGATTCTGCTGTTCTAAACTCTTCTAACAGTGCTTCCCGCTTTTCAGCATATTTAGCTACCATTTTAGCGCGTTTCTTCTCGCGCTCAATCATACTCTTCTTCGCCATGAATTCCCTAATCTAATGAAAGACAGCATTCCCCATTCTACACCCTTCCTGACAATTGTAGAGAAATTGGTAAAAAAGAGTTGAGTAGTAGCTTTATGTTATGATGAGTTGTGATAATTGACACAAATATGAATTCTTATTTTACGAGTATTGTAGCCTTTACTTGAGAAAATATCGGTATAGCAATGGGAAAAGTTCAAATGCGAAAAGTTTTAGAAATTCATGTCATTTGCCACAAAAATCTTAACGTTAAAGATTTAGGAAATGGGTATTTCAAAAGCGGTAATTGGTGGGTTGCTGAATGTCATGCGAAGAAGGCTAAATTAGAGAAAGATGTATATCTGGCTCTTCATGAAAGCAAAAATCAGCCGTCTTATCGTCAAGGAATAATTGAAGATTGGGAAAGCTGTTATGAAAGACCTAAACGAATCATTTTTGAAGTTAAAGCTACACATGAACCTATGGAATGGAAGGGTGGAGGTACTGGAGAAAAAGGCTATTTTTGGTCTGACGATTAATTTATTTTGACAATTTCATAGCACACAAATCAGCTAATTTACAAACATCACAACCAGGAGAACGGGCTTTACACACAGCCCGACCATGATAAATTAATCTAATTGACCAATTCTCCCAATCAGGTTGGGGTAATAACTTCATTAAATCTTTTTCAATCCCCACCGGTTCAGTATTTTTCGTCAACCCTAAACGCTGACTTAACCGCTTCACGTGAGTATCTACTGTCACCCCAGCATTGATACCATAAGCATGAGCTAAAACCACATTTGCAGTTTTCCGCGCTACTCCTGGAAGCTTTAATAACTCTTCCATTTTGTTGGGAACAACAGCATTAAAATCTTTAAAAATCATTCGACAAGCACCTTGAATATTCTTGGCTTTATTGCGATAAAAACCCGTCGAACGTACCAATTCTTCTAACTCTGATAAATCAGCATTTGCTAAACTTTCCGCATCAGGAAACCTGCCAAATAATCCTGGTGTTACCTTATTTACGCGCTCATCTGTACATTGGGCGGAAAGAATAGTTGCTACCAACAATTGTACAGGAGTTGAGTAATCTAAAGAGCAAGTTGCATTTGGATAAAGATGCTGAAGACGGGAAAGAATTTCTAAAGCCCGTTTTGTTGAGACTGGAAGCATAACTTTGCCCCTGTTTCTATATTAGGCGATCGCACACCATTCTATCTGACTGGAAGCAGAAACTTGCCTTCAGCTTATCTCCTATCTCTTCATACAGCATATTAAGATTTTTGGCGTAATATTGCTAAATATTACTAAATATTTATGAAATATTAAATAATCCGGTTAAAATCTCACAATTTGCTTATATTACAACAAATTTACTCAGAAAATTTACTGAATACTTACCAAGTATCAACCAAGTATTTACTGATATTAACCCAATATTTAATACATCAATAATCAACAAATCCTTCTACAATCAAGTGTATAAAACAATTATCTACTAAGTGTTGACTAAATACATTGATGCTTGGTAGATTACTGGCGTGAAAGTTCCTGACACCATTGGGTCAATTAAATACGTGCCAAGGAGTAATATATGAGCCAAAGTCGGACTACAGTAAACTTCGTCACTTCCGAGACAGTTTCTCAAACCTTCTATGATGTAGTCATAGTCGGAGCGGGAGTAGCTGGAGCCATTGTTGCCAAACAACTCAGTGAACAGGGCAAGCGAGTTTTAATCCTGGAAGCGGGAACTGGTTATGGTTTAACCCTTGAGGGCTTTCAAAGTCACGTTGATACCTTTTATGGTGCAGTAGACAAAAACGCCAACTCCCCTTATCCCGTAAACCGTAATGCCCTTAGCCCCACTGATGGCGCTAATCATTATTTTGAAGAAAAAGGACCATTACCTCTTAGCGGTTCTTATACAAGAGTGTTAGGTGGAACTACCATGCACTGGGAAGGGAAAACCATCCGAATGTTACCCGAAGATTTTGAGTTACAAACTAAGTATGGAAAAGGTCTTGACTGGCCGATTAAGTATGAAGAAATCATGCCCTACTACCGCCAAGCGGAGTATGAAATGGGGGTTTCTGGGGACGTAGAAGGACAAAAAGGTCTAGGTGTCCCCTTTAAAGATGGCTATGTCTTCCCTATGCTTGAGCTTCCTCCTTCTTACTTAGATAAGAAAGTTACGGAAGGACTGAATGGAGCTACTGTAGAACTTGAAGGCGAGACTATTAAATTAGAACTCAGTACATTTCCCCAGGGTCGCAATAGTATCCCTAATCCCAAGTACAACGAGTACGGACATAAAGCTGATATTCGCTTCGTTCCTGATGGAATTGCTAGTGTTAAGCCTCTAGAGTATGGGGAACGCTGCCAAGGTAACGCTAACTGTGTCCCTATCTGTCCAGTGCAAGCGAAGTATGATGCTCGCAAAACCTTAAATACCATAGCTTTTCCTGATCGAGTACATTTACTTGCCCAGGCTGTAGCCTATAAGGTGGAAGTTGATCCCGCCAACGGTCGTGTTACCGCTATCCACTACAAGCACTATCAAGATAAGAACTCTCCTACCCATACTGTCGGTATTGCCAAAGGTACTTTATTTGTCCTAGCTGCCCATGCAGTCGAAAATGCCAAACTGATGCTTGCTTCCGATTTGAAGAGTAGCAATGATTTGATGGGACGCAACCTCATGGATCATCCTTTCCTCTTAGCTTGGGCTTTGATGCCGGAAGTAACTGGGACAATGCGAGGACCCTTAGTGACATCAGGAATCGGGACTTTCCGTAAAGGTAAGTTTCGTCACAACCAATGCACATTTGCCATGGATATCCACAATGATGGTTGGGGATGGTCAGGAACAGGTGCTACTGACGTGGTAAGAGATGCTGTAGAAAAGGGTAATCTGTATGGTTCTGAACTACGTCAAGAACTAATTAGCAAGATATCACGGCAGTTACTATTAGCCTTCATGTGCGAATTACCCGCCGATTCCAACAACCGAGTCACCATTGATCCTCGATATACAGATCAATTGGGTAATTATCGTCCCGTCATTCATTTTGACCTACCCGATTATTGCAAAAAAACCTTTGCTTACGCCCGAAATCTCTCCAAAACCATTTTCAATCATGTAGGTGCGGAAGATCATACCCATTACGATAATACAGACCCTGCCTATTTTGAGTATGAGGGTGAAGGCTACTGGTTCCGAGGAGGAAATCACTTTTCAGGAACTCACGTCATGGGAACGACTAAATCCAACTCAGTTGTGGATAAATATATGCGTTCTTGGGATCATCAGAATCTTTACATGGTTGGTGCAGGAAGTATGCCCTCCATTGGTAGTTCCAATACTACCTTGAGTATCGCCGCTCTAACTTTCATGGCTACTGAAGAGATGCTTAGGGACTTAGATATTGCGTCTAAGCCTGTAAATCTCTAGGATTGAAAACGACAAAGCGCACTGATTATACAACTTTTGAAAATATTATCAGCAGAGGTATTTGATGATTGATAGTTTAGAGTTGATTACAACGGTTGAAGACCTGCATTACTATCTCATCCAGGGCTTGATGATAGAACACGCGACTCTTCCCCCTTATCTGACTGCTCTTTATTCCCTGAAGCCAGGCTCAAATCTGGAGGCTTTTCACTTTATTCGCACCGTCGCTGTAGAGGAAATGCTCCATCTGACTCTAGTAGCCAATGTGTTTAATGCAGTGGGAGGAAATATTCAAGGAGTTTTGACCAATCCTGACTTTGTTCCCACATATCCTACTCATTTACCCACAGGAGCAGAAGACTTTGAAGTTAATGTCGGCAAGTTTTCCGAAGAAACAGTAAAGACATTTCTCAAGATTGAACGTTCTCATCATGTAGATGACAATGCACCATTAGTGGAGTCTCGAACCAAACAAACAAGGAGACACAATTTTTTAAAACTTGCTGGTAAAAATGACAACCTAAGCTACCACACCATTGGATTATTCTATACAGAAGTGATTCGGGGCTTAAAGGCACTGGATAAGAAGTATAAGAATGAAGGTAAGAATCTCTTCATTGGTGATCCCAAAAAGCAAATTACCCCTGAATATTACTATGATGGTGCGGGAGATATCGTCAAGGTGACGGATCTTGACTCTGCTATCAAGGCATTGTATATCATTCAAACCCAAGGTGAAGGATCTGGAACTACAACGATCTATGATTCTGAAAAAGAACTTTCTCATTACTATCGTTTCCAACAACTCCTGAAGGGTCGCTACTATAAGATAGACAAGGAAGATCCCACAAACTCAGATAAGCCTGATCATCCTACAGGTGAAGAGTTTGCTGTAGATTGGAACGCTGTTTATCCCGTGATGGAGAATCTGACGCTGAGTAAACTCAGAAGTTATGCTGACCCAGATTCAGAATTATATGCTCACGCACTGGAGTTCCAGCAAGCTTACAGCAGATTCCTTGCAGATATTGAACATTCCTTTAATGGTCATCCTGAGTATTTGCTTCCTGCGGTGGGAAGTATGTTCCGACTCAAGGAATTGGCTACGAGTCTGATTCGTAACCCCATTCCTGGACTGAGGGGCGTTAATGCAGGTCCGATTTATAAGTTTGAGTAAAAAGCAAAAGTTGGGACTCAAAAACCTAGAAATAAAAACCTAGAAATTTTGTGGAGGTAAATAACGAGTGAGTATTAAGACACCTGAATTCATGGGGTATTTCCTGGATTTCTCAGCAGAGGTAACAGGATTTTCTCGGTTTGATCTGGAAGGAACTGGACAAGCTGACCTTTACTTTGACACCGTTCTGAACATGATTGGTGAGAAAATATTGACAGAATTGCTAGAAACCTTTCAGAAGTTTGATAAGAGTGCAAAAAAGAAACATAATCCTACAATTTTGACTGAGGGATTACGTTCGGAAATTCTCACTTCTGCCACACTCGGACCTGTTGCTCGCAACATCATCAAGCTGTGGTATACAGCTACCTGGGAGAAACTCCCCAAGTCTTTGGAGTCCTGGTATGGGATTGACCAAACAAATAGCCCTTTTATTCCCAGTCCTCAATCCTATCCAGAAGGACTTGTGTGGAAGGCTATTGGGGTTAACCCTCCCGGCGCGAAAGCACCTGGTTATGGGACTTGGAGTGAGCCTCCTTCAGTTAGTTTGAGTTAATTACAACTTGATTATCTGGCAAACAATTTTAATGGAGATACACCATGAATATTAAACTTTGGTTTCGGGGAATTTCTGCTTTTGTCCTGACAATTGTTCTGAGTGTAACGCTGTTTAGTTTACCTGCTAATGCCTTCGTTGCTACTAATAGCCGTCTTGCTCTTGTTCATTTACTGGAGACAAACGAGTGTAATAGCTGTGATCTGTCGGGAGTGGATTTATCCAATAAAGATTTGTATGGTAGCGCACTCATTGGAGCAAATCTCACAGGGGCTAATTTGTCGAACAGCTTGCTGAATGAAGCCAAGCTAGATAAAGCAAATCTGACAGGAGCGAATCTATCGGCAGCCAGCCTTTTAGGAATCAGGTTAAACAACGCCATTTTAACTAACGCCAATCTCACAAATTCCCAATTGGCTAATGCAGAGATGGCAGGGGTAAACTTGTCGGGGGCTAATCTCACAGAGGCTAATCTAGAATATGCGATCGCCTCTGGTGCAAATTTGTCTAATGCGATCGCCAAAGAAGCAAATTTCACCAACGCATTTTTATCTACCTCTAAGTTAGATGGTGCAGATTTTTCTGATGCTGTCCTGAGAAATGTCAGATTATCAGGAGCTACTCTGACGAAGACTAACTTCATTGATGCCGATTTGTTTCGTGCCAGGATGCCTAATGACACCATATATAACGGTAAGGTGGATCAGTTTGGGGCTATTCAATAGGCTGATAGTTAACATATCACCATAAACGGGATAGTCAGGAAACCCTCTCTGGTATAGCAATCCTATTTGTTCACAACTCAAATAGGATTGCTATATACCCCTAAAACATCCCGCAAAAATGGTGAACGGCTAAGTAAATAATCAACTTGTTCAAAATAAAAAAACAGAGGAATTCTCGTGACACAAATCACCGAAAATACTACTTTTCTCCATGGGCTAAAATCCCTTTCTAAACAAATCAGTCGGTTATTAATTTCCCTATTCATAGTGATTTTTATAGGAATCACTACCATACTTCCTGCCAATGCTGAGGTAAGAACTAGCTATTCTGATAGTTTAACTTCTCTAGTTCCTAAAACCCCCATTTTCGACCCTCAAAAAGTCCGTTTAGGTATTACCCCTACAGGTTGGAGTAACAGTGATGATCTCACTATGGATCTTAATCCTGCCATTTCCTACAAACAGATTATCAGTGAGATTGCCCTATCAGGGTTTAAAGGTCTTCAAGGCGCTCCTAAATTTCCCAAAGACATCGCTACATTAAAAAAAGACCTAGAGGTTCGGGGTTTAACAATTTCTGAACCCTGGGTTGGGACTTTCTTCACTATCGGAGCGAAAGAAGATAGCCAAAAAATCTTCAAGGATCAGATGGCATTCATGAAGAATTTTGATAGTAAAGTGATTGTCGTTGCCGAACTCGGAGGGGCTGTCCATCAACAACCCATTGAACCTTTAAATAATCGTCCCCAGTTCACTGATGAACAATGGCAACTCTTGATTGATGGCTTAAATTCTCTGGGAGATCAAGCCTTTGCCAATGGCATGATCTTGTGTTACCATCCCCACGTCGGCACTGGAGTAGAAATCCGCGCAGATATTGATCGTCTCATGGCAGGAACAAAGGATCATCATCTGAACCTACTACTTGATACTGGCCATCTTTACTATTCAGGTGTTAGCCAAAGTGAAATTTTGGATCTGATCAATACCTATGGTAATCGGATTAAGCACGTTCACCTCAAAAATATTCGTCAAAATATCTTGGACGAAGCAAAACAAAAGCAACTCAGCTTTTTAAGTGCAATTCGCTCTGGAGTTTTTACAGTTCCTGGGGATGAAAATGGAATCATTAACTTTGATACCATTTTAAATAAACTAGCTGCTGTTAACTATCAAGGATGGTTAATGGTGGAAGCAGAACAAGATCCTAGCAATACCACAATTAAGCCTTTACGTGAGCCTTTAGAATATGCGCTCATGGCCCGACGTTATCTCCGTGGAGTGACTGGTTTATAATTTTTTATTTACTAAAAGTCGGAGATTTTATCTACCGACTTTTTTAAAAATTAAATATTAAATAGTCAGGTTTTATAACCACTAAAACCATTTTTGCACAACTCAACAACAATTCTTAGGAGTTTAGATATGAGCCTTCACGATAAAGAGGAAATCAGACAAGTATTTGAAGAAACCTATGCCGAGAATGTGAGAACTAGAAATCTTGATGGTTATGGTGATATGTATACAGAAGATGCACTTTGGATGGCACCGGATGTAGATGATCGTTGTGGTAGGGCAGATATTATAGAAGGATTTGCTCAAAGCATTGCTACCCAAGACATTGATCCAATTTTTACAGCGGATGAAATTGAAGTAATGGATGATTTAGGTTATGTCATGGGTATCTCTGTGGCAACTATTTATCCTCATGATGGTAGTCCTGCAAAACAGGTGAAATTTCGGGCTTTATGGTTAATGAAAAAAGATGCAGGCATCTGGAAAATTGACCGTCAAATTTGGAACAAAAAACCCTTGTAATTTTTGCAGAGATATCAGGGAAAACATTGTACCGTAATTCAAATTTACTGGGAATTTTTTGGAACATAATAAAATGAACAACTCATCATCTTTGCCTAATATTTACCTGAGCTTTTTCATGTTTACCACAGATTTAAAACCCGATAATTTAGAATATCGGAAAACTGTAGTAGCACACATAAAAGAACTGAAAAAATTTGGCTATACTGGGTTTGAATTTCCCATTGCTTTAACTAATCCTGCAAATTATGCTCAAGATTTAGAAAATTATCAAAATTTACGTCAGTATCTTGATGGCGAAGGTTTGGCAGATATTAAAATATCCACCAATGTCGGAGCAACCAGAACTTTCGATCCTAGTTCTCCCTATCCCAAACAGAGACAAGAAGCCCTAGAATATCTGCAATCAAGAGTTGATATTACGGCTGCTTTAGGGGGTGAAATTATGATGGGGCCTATTGTCATACCCTATGGTGTTTTTCCAACCACAGACTTTAATGATCCTATTTGGAGCGATCAACTACAGGATCATTTAGCGGTGCGTTATCAAAATGCTCAACCGATTCTCAATGAATTGGGTAAATATGCTCAAGGAAAAAATGTCAAATTAGCCATTGAACCTATTACTCATTGGGAAACTCCTGGCCCAAATAAATTATCTCAATTAATTGACTTTCTCAAAGGTGTGGAAAGTAAACAAGTGGGGGTTGTAATTGATAGCGCCCATGAAATCTTAGATGGAGATGGCCCAGAAATATTCTCAGAACAAGTTGCCTATTTAGCCCAAGAAGAACGGCTACATTACATTCAAGTCTCACCTCCTGATCGTGGCGCACTTCATACCAGTTGGCTACCCTGGCAGTCCTTTCTCAAACCAGTTTTAGAAGTTTATACAGGCCCAATTGCTGTGGAAATTTTCAATGCTATTCCTCCATTTATTAACTCTCTGCGTCTGTCTCGACGCAAGTTTTGGATACCAGGGGAAGATGAAGCTAATTGCTATCCTAGTGCCTACGATATTGTGGATAAAGCTATCCAAGCAACCAAAAAGGAAATCGAAAAAGCTATTAAGCATTGCTAAATTTTCTTAGAGAAATAACGATTTACCATGATCATAAATTCTGACTTAGATACTTCATTATGAAGATAGTTCAACCATTACCCAAAAGGATCAAGATTGTCTCAGTTTTTGTGGTGTTTTTCCTATCCTTATGCCTAACATTTTTAGGTTGGGATGTAGCAATCGCCGGACCCCACGAAACTATGGGAGCATGGACAACTATGCCCATGCCACCTATAGAAGATCGGATGCAGTCTGTCCATACCATTGTGCTACCGAATGGCAAAGTTTTAATGGTCAATGGTAGTAGTTTTCGTAGCACCCTGATTGAAGAAGATGGCAAATATAAGTTTAAAGAAGGTGTAGATCCAAAAAACTACAATGCCATCAATAATACAGGCTTACTAGACCCCGAAACGGGAAAATTTGAACGTATTCCCTCACCTCCAGCCTCACAAAATGGGACAACAAACGATCTCTTTTGTCTGGGTCATGTGCAGTTAGCCGATGGTAATGTCCTATTCATCGGGGGAACAGGACGTTATTACCCAGGTGGAGCTTTTACCGGCAGCAAGCAGATTAACCTGTATAAATGGCAAACAGGAGAATGGAAAGCTATCGGGGAGACAAAAGATGGGCGTTGGTATCCGAGTTTAATTCCCCTGTCCAGTGGAAAAGTGGTCATTTTTTCCGGTTTAAAATGGGATAAACCCAATCAAATTAACCCCAGTATTGAAATTTACGATCCCAAAACAGAAAAACTCCAATACTTCGACCCCAGACTAATCGAAAATAGTCCCTTCAACACCAAAGTAGAAGGTGAGGACGTTTACGATAGCATTGACCTTTATCCCCGCGTTTTTCCTTTAAAAGATGGCAGATTGCTGATTACAGGAGATGAAGCCGGTATTGCCGGAGTTACAGTTCCCCATTTCAGTAAAAAAAGCTATTTAATGAGCATTCAGGAAGCAGATAATGGCAAGCTCTCCATTAGTTTTGAAGTCGGTCCTGATCGCTTAGAAACCAACAAAGCCTACGGAACCGCCCTACAAGTCCCTAATTCGGAAGATGTCATTTTATTAGGTGGCATTATCGGTACTAATAATATTAGTTTTGGACGGGGTGGCAATACAGCAGGATTTCCCAAAGAGGTCAGGGTAGCCAGCAGTTTACAACATTGGATTGCACCTACTGAAAAAAGTGATAACAAGATTGGTAAATGGGAAATATTTGACCATTTCCTTGATAAACCAAGGGCTAACCTCCAAGCCGTCATTTTACCCACCAAGGAAATTTTAGTGGTTAATGGGGGGCGATATCCCGAATATCAGCCAGTTTACGAACCCTTGCTCATGACCCCAGATGCAAAGGCAACCGCAGGTTATAGAACCAAGTCCTTAAACCCTGGTAAATTCCCCAGACTGTACCATAATGGGGCTGTTTTACTACCGGATGCCCGTGTATTAATTGTGGGTGGCAATGCCAACCGAGCCGCACTCAAAAAAGACGGCACAGTTCGTGTGGATGTTCTTGGTGATGCTCAAACATTTTTTACCTTTGCCAAGTTGCACAATCAATCAGGTGAAGCTGAAGAATTTGATCTCGACACCTTTTACAAAGATCCCCAACATTATTACGCCCAAGGAGATTCTGAACCCTTTGTGCCGGCGGAAATTTGGCAAGGAGAAATTTTCATTCCTCCCTATCTCTTTAAATCAGGTGAGCGTCCTCAAATCAATCAAGCTCCTGACACTCTTGAATATGGAAAAACAGGGACAATTAGGGTAGAAAATGGCACTAAAAACCCATCGCTGGTACTCGCCAAATTGGGGGCTGTTACCCATTCCTTTGATTATGGACAACGGTTAGCAGAGTTGCCCACTAAGGTCTCGGATGATAGTTCATTGGTGGAATTTACAGCGCCTGACAACGCCAATCTCTATCCTCCTGGATACTACATGATGTTTTATCTCAATGATGTAGGCAAACCTGCCAAAGCCAAAATTGTCAAACTTCAAGCTGGATAAAAAACATTCATCAAAAAGGTGGAAATTTGTGGCACTAACAGAAGAAGATTTAAAAAATGTTCCCGAAAGCGGCATTGATCCAGAAGATACCGAAAGCAAGTATCAAGGACTCCTAGAAGACTTACAAGGAAACATTTTAAAAGGACATGGACGAGATTACAGCGTGCATCTCTTTTTAGAATGGAAATCGGAAAAAGTTGCTGAAGCTAAGAACTGGATACAGACCTTTGCAAAATCTTATGTAACATCAGCTAAACAGCAAGCAGATGAGGCTTTACGCTACCGACAAGAAGGTATTCCCGGCAAGGTTTTTGCTAACTTTTTACTAACTCGTCGTGGTTATGAGGCTTTAGGATTTAAGCCTTTTCAAGTTCCGAAAGATCAGCCCTTTACGATGGGGATGAAAAACGAGCAAATCAGACAAGATTTTTTAAAAGATCCAGAGGTTAAAGACTGGGAAGCAGGATTTCAAAAAGATATCCATGCCTTACTATTGATTGCTGATGATAACTTGATTAATTTGTTGCAAACTGTCAATAAAATTTCTCAAAGTCTGCGTCAAGTTGCTGTGATTATTCACAGAGAAGATGGCTTTATTTTGAGAAATAAAGCCGGACAAATCATTGAACATTTTGGGTTTGTGGATGGGGTCAGTCAGCCTTTATTTATCAAACGAGATATTATGAGAGCGCAAACCAATGATTGTAATTTCAGTCAATGGGACCCCAGAGCCTCTTTAGATATTATTCTCGTTAAAGATTATAATGGAAAAACCGAGGATAGTTACGGTAGCTATTTAGTTTACCGAAAACTCGAACAAAATGTTAAAGCATTTCATGAGGATCAACAGAAACTTGCTGAAACTTTAAACATCAAAAATGATTTAGCTGGGGCTTTAGTTATGGGTCGTTTTGCCGATGGAACTCCCGTAACTAAATCAGATATTCCCACCTATGCTGTCACCCCAACTAATAACTTTAATTTTGATGAGGATACAGCAGCCACAAAATGTCCATTTCATGCCCATATTCGCAAAACAAACCCGCGTGGTGATACAGGACGGGTTGAATCTGCTCCTGAATTTGATGAAGCTTTACGCATAGAAAGAGATCATCGAATTGCTAGACGGGCAGTTAGTTATGGAGAACATGATCCTACTGCAAAACCGACAGAGGGTTCAGGATTATTGTTTCTTTGTTTCCAAGCAGATATTGAAAACCAATTCAATTTTATGCAATCGAGATGGGCAAATCCTGATCGTTTTGTTGATGTTGGAGTAGGGATCGATCCTGTAATTGGTCAGCCAGGAAAACCAAAAGGTGATCCATCCAATGTAATATCAAAATGGCCAACAAAATGGGGTGACAAGGAAACTAAGGAGTATCATTTTGAGCTATGGGTGAAAATGAAAGGTGGAGAATATTTCTTCGCTCCTAGTATTAGTTTTCTGACGAGTTTAGCTTAAAGGGTGTTTGAAAAGCGATTAGAAATCGCGGCTACACGGGCAAAACCCACCTATTCCTTCGGAACGCTCCGCGAACGTGGGTTAAAACCCTTAATTTTTCTTAGTCCACGACGGTGGACTTTGTTTATGTAGTAGCGACTTATAGTCGCCGAAAACTTTTCAAACAACCTCTAAGACTATTATTGCCAACAGTTCATTGATTAAATCGCAAAAAGCCATGATGCAAATTAAAGACACAGCCGAAAGAAAAAGACTGGTTGAAGATAGTAATCGGGAAAAGCACTGGAAACAATGGGGTCCGTATTTAAGCGATCGACAATGGGGAACAGTGCGCGAAGATTATAGTGCTGATGGTAACGCTTGGGACTATTTTTCCCATGATCAAGCTCGTTCCCGTACCTATCGCTGGGGTGAGGATGGGATTATGGGAATTTCTGATGATCACCAACGTCTTTGTTTTGCGATCGCCCTCTGGAATGGGGAAGATGCTATCCTCAAAGAAAGGCTATTTGGGTTAACAAATAGTGAGGGAAATCACGGGGAAGATGTCAAAGAGTATTACTTTTATTTGGATAGTACCCCCACCCACTCTTACATGAAAGGGCTGTACAAATATCCCCATCAGGCTTTTCCCTATGAAGAGTTAGTGAAGGAAAATGGCCGCCGCAAAGCCCAAGATTCTCGCGCCTTTGAATTCGAGTTGATGGATACAGGGATATTTGACGATAACCGCTATTTTGATGTTTTCATCGAATATGCCAAAAATTCTCCCGAAGATATCTTGATTCAAATCACGGTTGTTAATCATGGGTCAGAAGCTAAAGAATTACATCTAGCACCAACTCTTTGGTTTCGTAACACTTGGTCTTGGGGCGCAACAGACGAAGCTAAACCCTCTCTGGAAGGTGTTAACTCTAGTGGAGATTTTAAGGTAGTTAAAGCTCAATTTACCGACCTCAAATCAGCGCAACCGGAGGTCAAGAAATGGCTTTATTGCGAAACCCCCGATGCCATGCTGTATACGGAAAACGAAACCAACAAAGAAAAGTTCGGATGGGGAAAGAATGATTCTTACGTCAAAGATGGCATTAACGATTATATTGTTAATGGTAAAACCAGTGCAGTAAATCCTCATCAACAAGGAACCAAAGTTTCACCCCATTATCGTTTAAATCTTGCCCCTGGGGAAACCAAAATCGTGCGATTGCGCCTCAGTGATATTGACGATTTAGCAACACCCTTTGGTAGTGAATTTGGGTCAGTATTTGCACAACGCAAAAGTGAAGCTGATCAATTTTATCAAGCAGTCACTCCCTGTGAAGAATTACCAGTGGAAATGCGTAACGTCCAACGACAAGCCTTTGCAGGGATGTTATGGAGTAAGCAATTTTTCCATTATGTCGTGCAAGATTGGATCAATGGAGACCCAGGCGCACCCCCACCAGAGCAACGCAAGAACTCTAGCAGAAACAGTGAGTGGACTCACCTGTTTAACGAAGATATCATCTCCATGCCTGACAAATGGGAATATCCTTGGTTTGCTGCTTGGGACTTGGCATTTCACACCATCCCTCTAGCCTTAATTGACCCAGAATTTGCGAAAAAGCAATTATATCTCTTCACCAGAGAATGGTTTATGCACCCTAACGGTCAAATACCAGCCTATGAGTGGAACTTTAGCGACGTAAATCCCCCAGTTCATGCCTGGGCAGCTTGGCGGGTTTATAAAATAGAAGAGAAAATGTATGGCAATGCAGACGGAGGATTTCTCGAACAACTATTTCAGAAATTATCCCTCTACTTTACTTGGTGGATAAACCGCAAAGATGTAGATGGCAACAATCTGTTTGGAGGCGGTTTTCTGGGGCTAGATAATATTGGGGTTTTTGACCGCAGTAATTTGAAAATTGCCGGTGCTAGTATTGAGCAATCAGATGGTACTAGCTGGATGGGAATGTTTTGTCTTAACTTGTTGAAGATGGCAGCAGAATTAGCCAAAAGCCATACAAATTCAAAAGTTTATGACGATATGGCCTCCAAATACTTCCAGCACTTTTTGCTGATTGCCGAAGCTATGAACAAACTGGGAGGAAATGAAGTTGATATTTGGGATGATAGTAAATATGAAGATGGCGGTGGCTTCTTCTATGACATTTTGAAACTTCCGGCTAATGCCATAGAGGGAGGAAATAACGCCTTTTCTTTCTCAATGAAAGTCCGTTCTATGGTAGGACTTATTCCTCTATTTGCAGTGGAAGCGATCGATCAGGAAACACTAGACAAATATTTGAACTCCGACTTCAAAAAAAGGGCTGATTGGTTTCTAAACCATCGTCAGGATTTGACAAAAAACGAGAACATTTACTTTGATAAAACAGATAGTAATTTGATGGAAGGAGGGTTAGCTTTATCCCTAGTCAACCCGGAAAGACTCAGAAGAATTCTCAAAAGAATGCTCGATGAATCTGAATTTTTAGGACAATATGGCGTTCGAGCTTTATCTAAATCCCACGAGCCACCCCATCCTTATGAGTTGCCCTTTGCAATCAGAATGGAAGATGGTAGTTACCAGAAACCTTTGGTAGAATACGAACCAGGAGAATCGAGATTTGGTCTATTTGGTGGCAATTCCAATTGGCGTGGTCCGGTTTGGATGCCTGTGAATTTCTTGATTATTGAATCACTCCAAAAATTCCATCGTTATTTAGGAGATGATTTCAAAGTAGAATATCCTACTGGTTCAGGAAAGATGATGAATCTCTGGGAAGTATCTACAGAAATTTCTCAAAGATTGATTAATATTTTCTTGCCCAAAACAGAAGGTCAAAGTGAGCGACCTGTTTATGGAAGCACTAAAAAGTTTCAAGATGACCCCAACTGGAATCAATACATTCTCTTCTATGAATATTTTCATGGAGATAACGGTGCGGGCATTGGGGCTAGTCATCAAACAGGTTGGACAGGAGTAGTCGCAAAACTAATCCAACAACATGGAGCTTATACTGCCCAAGGAAAAAGCCCTGAATAGGAAGGCGAAATCTCTGTGAGCATCCCAATATCAGGGGTTTGATTTTTCCAAAAATTTTTCAACCCCTGGTATTTTCCTTTATTTGAACAATACAGCACTTCCCGGTGTTATGAGGTACATATCTAGCGGGCAAGATGCCCGCACTACAAGAGGTATATATCTAGCGGGCAAGATGCCCGCACTACAAGAAATTTTGGGATATTTTTTAAATTGGAAGTCTCTATACTTCAACCACACTAAAAAAAGGTGATAGACAGTGAGCCGCTTTTAACTCAATACATAAACAATGCACTCAATAGATAACCTTTGAATCCGCTAGAATAGTGCCAAAATTGAGTGGGAACACCCCTCAGAGGAAGGGCTTACAATTACACCTTTCGAGGTGAACTCACAGATAAAAGTATGGACGGTATTGGACTCGAACCAACGACCCCATCGATGTCAACGATGTACTCTAACCACCTGAGCTAACCGTCCGTAATCACATAGCCTATAAGCTTTTGAGCTTTTTAGTTAGGTTTTTAAAATTGTCTTCACCTTTTAAAATATACAAGTTTATGCAAATTAAGTCAAGCCAAATATATTAAGAAATATTAACCTATTGTTGGCTGGGTATCTTGTTCTCTGTTCCCTACCTACGTAAATAAATATACCTGCGTCTTCCGTCAGGGATACATAAATCAAATCAGATTGCTATATCTATCGCTATAGTAATCTTGTAGCTAGTTTTTATATATGTTTACCAAAAAATTGATTTTTCTATCGTTGTTAACGATAACTACAACTTTAATATCTGGTTCTCAAGATGTGATAGCTAATTCAGTAGCAAAACAGTCTGCTAATTGTCCTGGTAAAAATCCTAAATTTAGTATTGAGTTTTTGCAAACTAATAATCATGGTGAAAGATATAGCAAAGGAATTAATCATGTAATTATTTTTAATCCTCAATCTCCACAATTAGATTTTAAAGTAAATGTGGGTTTAGCTCATCGGATTTATGCTAAAGATGCTAGGGGAAGATTTCGTAGAGAATATGTACCCAAACAGTTTGGAGAAATTATTACAGATGCTAATTCTCAATTAAATGGTAAATCACCAATTGCGGCTATTAATGCTGATTATATAGATCCTAAAAATCAACCCCAAGGTTTAAATATTTCTCGCGGTGTTGAGTATTCAGGAGCATTTAAAAATAGACGTTCTTCCTTTGGAATATCAGGAGGAAATCCTCAACAACGAAAAGCAACTATGGGAACTGGAAGCAGAGGAGCAAATATTCTGAATTACAATATGGTGGGAGGTAATGGTAGATTTTATAATCAAGGACGATTTAAGGATATTTGCAAAGCGTTAGGAGAATTTGCTTGTAAAGGTGCTACTAATCGTTCTTTGGTTGCGATTACTAGTAAGGGTTATGTAATTTTTTTGGTAAATGATGTAAAAGCTAATTCTAATATTCAAGTTTCTGCTAATAATAAAGAATTACTACCCAATCAATTTGATGATGTGTTAACAGGAATTGCTAAAAATAACTGTTTAGGGACAATTAAAGAAGGGATGTTATTTGATGGAGGAATGTCTCCAGGATTGTTTTATAATAATAAAGTCTATGTGGAGAATTTAGGACCCATTGGTTCGGTATTTTTAATTTATCAAAAGTAACCAAATAACAGATTTATTCACTATGTTATCAGTCAAAGATGCAGAAACGATTATTTTCAATGCTGTCCAACCTTTCAATCAAGAACATGATCTTGAAATTGTGGATTTATTAACAGCATCTCACCGCATTTTAGCAACTCCTGTCATTAGTGCTTTATATTTTCCCCATTGGGATAATTCCGCAATGGATGGTTTTGCTGTACGTTATGAAGATGTGCAAAATTCAAGTTCTGAAAATCCGACAATTTTAGAAATTGTTGAAGAGATTCCCGCAGGATATCAACCCCAAATTACTATTAAACCAGGACAAGCAGCCAGGATTTTCACCGGTGCGATAATGCCAAAAGGTGCAGATACTGTAATTATGCAGGAAAAAACTAATCTACAGGAAAATCAAGTTTTTATCTTAGCTAAACCGCAACCGCAAGAATTTGTTAGACACCAAGGAGACTTTTACCAAGCAGGAAAAGAACTTTTACCCGCAGGAATTCCCCTCAACCCAGCGGAAATTGCTATTTTAGCCGCAGCACAACTACCTAAAATTAGTGTTTTCCGTCGTCCACGGGTGGCAATTTTTTCCAGTGGTGACGAATTGGTAACACCAGAACAAACCCTAAAACCTGGACAAATAGTAGATTCTAATCAATATGCTTTAGCTGCTTTGGTAAAAGAATTAGGTGGAGAAGTGTTAATGTTAGGAATTGTTAAAGATAATCCTACCGCATTAACAGAGACTATTAATTATGCAATTAATCATGCGGATATAGTTCTTTCTTCTGGTGGAGTTTCTGTAGGTGATTATGATTATATTGATAATATATTAGCATCTTTAGAAGCAGAAATTCACTTTCGCGCCGTGCAAATGCGTCCAGGAAAACCTCTGACATTTGCCACTTTTCCCAATTCTCTCTATTTTGGTTTACCAGGAAATCCCGTTTCGGCTTTGGTGACATTTTGGCGATTTGTGCAACCGACAATCAAAAAACTTTCGGGACTTAATACAGGTTGGGAAGCAAAATTTATCAAAGTAAAATCCCATTCCGAATTAAAATCTAACGGAAAAATGGAAACTTATATTTGGGGTAACTTAAAATTAAATGATGGTATTTATCAATTTCAGCAAACAAGTGGTAACTTAAATTCTGGAAACTTAATTAATTTAGCGCAAACTAATGCTTTAGCTGTTGTACCAGTAGGAAAAACCTTAATTACTCCAGGAGAAGAAACCTTAATTTTACAAATAAGATAAAATAAACCTTCTTCTTTTCTTCCTTCTTCCTTCGTGTTTTTCGTCCCTATCCCTACGGTCCCGTAAGGGATACGTGGTTCATTTAACTAAATATTGGCTTAAATTTTCTAATAATCTTTGATGTCTTTCCGTTGAAATTGCCCCAATTGAACCAATTATACTTTTACGAGAGATAACGGTTAAAAAACTTAGTCGAATAACCGATTGACTAATTAAACTACTGGATTGAAAATCCTCATCTTCTGGTGAAATTATTTCATCAAAATTAGCAATATATTGTTTTAATTGGGTACTAATGCCACAAACTAAAAAGTCTTGATATTTTGGCATTTCTTTTAAAATCAGCGCAGGACGGTTTTTTATTTCTCCATTTGCTTGGGGAATAGGGGTTAATATAATATTACCTTCTTTCATAATTGTTGTTATATTCTTTAATTGATTCTAGGGTGTATTCTGGTTCATTATCTCCATAACATTGATCTAAATTTTTCAAAGAAAAACATTCGGAATCGTCTTGATTTTCCGTATTGTTATCTACAATAATCGGGGTAATCAACACTTTTGTCCCTTCGGGAATAGATAAAGAATCAATTAATTCTATTTTGCCATTTTTAACAATTGCTAACTGTGATGAGATCATAGTTATATCTACCATTTTTCTATATTTTAGCATTTTTAACATTGACAATAAAATAAAAAAGGGTAATTCCAGAAAAACCAGAATTACCCCTATTTTAGATATTTAAGAAAAATTACGCAAAAGCTGCCATTCTCACATCGTTATTACCAAGGATTTCTTGTAATTCCTCAGCGTCCACAGTTTCTTTTTCAATCAGCATTTGAGCAATTTCATCTAATACCTTGCGGTTATTAACTAAAACTTCTTTAGCTCGAAGATAAGCAGTATCTACTAACTTACGAACTTCTTCGTCAATAGCAGCAGCAGTTTCTTCCGAAAAATCGCGTTCTGACATAATATCTCGACCCAGGAACATATTTCCTTGTTGACGACCAAGGGCAACTGGACCCAAGCGATCGCTCATCCCAAACCGAGTTATCATTTGTTTAGCGACTCTGGCAACTTGCTGTAAATCGTTAGAAGCACCAGTAGTCACTTCCTCTTCACCAAAGATGATTTCTTCAGCCAGACGACCACCTAAAGCCACAGCCATTTGATTTTCCAGATACGCACGGCTGTATAAACCAGTATCCATGCGGTCTTCGCTTGGAGTAAACCAAGTTAAACCACCAGCCCGACCACGAGGAATAATGCTAATCTTTTGTACAGGGTCATAGTCAGGCATTAAAGCCCCAACTAAAGCATGACCAGCTTCATGGTATGCAACCAAAGTTTTGCGCTTTTCGCTCATTACCCGGTCTTTCTTTTCAGGACCCGCTAATACACGATCAATTGCATCATTAATTTCATCCATCGAAATTTCAGTTAAATTCCGACGTGCAGCTAAAATTGCAGCTTCATTCAATAGATTAGATAAATCTGCACCGGTAAAACCAGGAGTCCGACGGGCGATTTTATCCAAGTCTACATCTTTAGATAAAGTTTTACCACGAGCGTGAACTCTCAATATTTCGCTGCGTCCAGCGTAGTCAGGACGGTCTACAACAACTTGACGGTCAAAACGACCAGGACGTAATAAAGCTGCGTCTAATACGTCAGGACGGTTGGTAGCAGCAATAATAATAATACCGGTGTTACCTTCAAAGCCGTCCATTTCGGTCAGCAATTGATTAAGGGTTTGTTCCCGTTCGTCGTTACCACCACCTAAACCAGCACCCCGTTGACGACCTACTGCGTCAATTTCATCAATAAAGACGATACAAGGAGCATTGGTTTTTGCTTGTTCAAATAAATCGCGGACGCGGGAAGCACCCACACCAACGAACATTTCCACAAATTCAGAACCAGAAATTGAGAAGAAAGGAACACCTGCTTCCCCAGCAACAGCCCGCGCGAGGAGGGTTTTACCAGTACCAGGAGGTCCAACTAAAAGCACACCTTTAGGAATTTTTGCACCAATGGCGGTAAAGCGATCGGCATTCTTCAAAAAGTCTACAACTTCGTTTAGTTCTAATTTAGCTTGGTCAATACCCGCAACATCCCCAAATGTAACTTGAGTTTGGGGTTCCATTTGCACTCTGGCTTTAGATTTACCAAAGTTCATGGCTTGGCTACCTGGTCCACCTTGAGCGCGACGGAGAAGGAAAAATAAACCAACTAGCAGCAATACAGGGAAGAATAAACTGCTGAGAGCTTTAAACCAAAATCCTTCGTCTGCTTGAGGTAATACGGAAATATCAACACCTTTAGTTGTTAGAGTATTGATTAAATCTGGGTCATTGACTAAGGTAACGATCTTTTTGTTAGGATCATATTTGGGTGTTACCAGTGCCGTAGACCGGTCAGAACTCAAACTGACTCTCTCAACTCTGCCTTTTTCCACTTCTTGGATAAACTGACTGTAGCGCCATGTTTCTCGGCTTTGAGGTTGTTTGTCAAAAAATGCAGTTCCTAGCGCAATGACAACTATAAAAAGGAGCGCGTACAGCCCCGTATTTCTCCATCTTTTATTATTCACCGATGTTGGTTCTCCTGTACTTGTTTGCTGCTTATACTTAGCTTCTCTAAGGAAGAGGACATTATGATAATTATGTTAACTTATCTTAAGATATCTTAAAATAATCCTCCTGTCATGCTAAAAATAATCTCCCACTCCTCACAAGTCTAAAACTTGAGGATAGTAGGAGTTCTATTGTAGCGATTCTCAGCAGCAGTCAGGAGAAAAGAGGCAGGGGGCTTTCTAGCAGGGAGCGGGAGGAGAAGAAGGAAAAAGGAAAAAGAAGAAAATTACCCAGTCCCCAGTCCCCAGTCCCCAGTCCCCAGTCCCCAATTAATCTTTTTCCGGTAATCTAATCCTGTTTGTACCGTCGGGATTAATAACTACCTTTCCTCCCAAAGCTTCAATTTCTCGAATTGCTCGTTTGCGAGTTTTTTCGTCGACTTTATTATTTAAAACTATCATCCATGTAGCAATTCGCGCTGATTTACTATTAGGATTTTTGCTGAGAAATTCAGCGGTTTTTTGAGAAACAAATGCTACCTGTTTACTTTCTTCATCCGTGTAAGTGCTTGCCCATTCAGCGGCTTTGAGAAAAGATGTTTGTGCTGCTTGAGCATTACCTAAAAATAATAACTCGTCTGTTCCTTTATAACGCCAGATAAAATAAGATTTTTGCGGTAATTGTGGGGATAAAGATTTTAATCCTTTTTCCATTAAAGCTATAGATTTTTCCGGTGTGCCAGCGTATAAAGAGGTACTTACAGATAAACCTAAATAAGCTTCTAAAAACCGGGGATCACGTCCTAAAATAACTTCAAAATATTCTGGGCTAATACTGTACCCTGTTTTATCTCTGGCTTCATTATCGCCAAAGAATTGCAAAAAATCAATATATACCCAATCTGCAATCAGGTTTTTATAACTAAAGCTGGGTATATTCTGGAGTAAGTTTAAGCGCAGACTTTCTTTTTTGAGGTCTTTTTCCAGAGCTTCTACGGGAATAGATTGTTTACTGATTAATAGTTTTTGCAGTTTTGGTATTTGCATTAAGCTAATGCTGACAATACACAAACAAGCGATTAAGGGTGTGGTAATAGCTTCACGAGATAAAAACATAGCTGGGGACTGGGGACTGGGGATTGGGGACTGGGGACTAGTAGTTTGTCAAGATAAAAATGATGGATTGTAGTGTGAGCGTCTCGCTCACGCGGGCAAGATGCCCGCACTACCAAAAACCCGTCAAAATAAATTTGACAGACTACTAGGGGGATTTTCTTCTTTCTTCTTTCTTCTTTCTTCTTTCTGACTCCTGATTCCTGACTCCTGATTCCTGACTCCTGACTCCTGACTCCTGACTCATTGTTGCCACAATTGCCAACATTGTTGAGCAATTGCCCAATCTTCTTGAGTTTCTATGACTAATACTCGCACTGTGGAATCAGATGTAGCAATATCAACATCAATAGGTTGTTGTTGATTTTTCTCTGAATCAATTTTCAGTCCCAGAAATTCAAAGGACTCACAAGCAGCTTGACGTATTCCTGCGGATTTTTCGCCAACTCCGGCGGTAAAGACTAAAACATCTAAACCTGCTAAACTAGCCAGCATTGCCCCGATACCAGCCCGTAAGCGATGTACGTATATATCCCAAGCCAGTTGGGCGCGTTGATTACCTTGCTCTTTTGCGGCTATCACCTCCCTCAAGTCACTTGATACTCCAGAAATACCTTTTAATCCAGAAGCTTTATTTAACACATTATCTAGTTCTTGACTAGAGTAATTATATTGTTGCAATAAATAAATTAAAATCCCTGGATCAACTGAACCACTGCGGCTACCCATCATTAAACCATCTAGGGGAGTAAATCCCATCGTTGTGTCAATACTACAACCATTTTTGATGGCAGCTAAAGAACAACCGTTACCTAAATGACAACTAATTAACCGCAGAGATGGTAAATCTTGACCCAGAATTTCTGCTGCTCGATGAGCGCAATACTGATGACTGATACCATGAAACCCGTAACGGCGAATACCTTGCTCTACTAGCTCATAGGGGATAGGATAGATAGCGGCGGCATCAGGTAAGGTGCTGTGAAATCCGGTATCAAAAACTGCGACTTGAGGAATATTGCCCAAACTTTTTTCTATGGCTTCAATTCCTGCCAAAGCTGCTGGATTGTGTGCTGGGGCAAGATTGCATAAACGAGCGATCGCCTGTTTGACATCTTCCGTAATTATTACAGCCTCTCGGTAATCTTGACCACCATGTACTACTCGATGTCCCACCACATCTATAACTGATAAATCATCAATTACCTTAGTTGCACCATTGATCATAGTAGATAGCAAATAAGCAAATTGTACCTGTCGGGAATCACCAGCTATGGTTTCTTGCAGCGTTGCGCCGGTAGCTGTTTTCACTGTAATTTCTGCCTGATTTTGGTCTTGAATCCAGTTAATTTTCCCTTCCCACAGGGGTTGGGGTGCTAGGGTAAGAAGAGAGTCTGTAATCTTATACAGACAACTCTTTTGGCTGCTAGAACCGGCATTAAGGATGAGTATCTTCATAAATTAAAATTTACGGATTTTACCAATTTATCTATTCCCTGTTGCCTATTCCCTATCTTCTGAAAACATCATTGGTTTTAATTAACCTACTGTTAATGAACCGCAGATTTGTCACCTTTAGGAACGGAATCATCAGCCCAAGT
Organism: uncultured cyanobacterium; assembly: GCA_903848645.1. GTDB lineage: Bacteria > Cyanobacteriota > Cyanobacteriia > Cyanobacteriales > Nostocaceae > Dolichospermum. Next base: position 25,170 of record CAINGU010000029.1, read on the forward strand.
TATGGCTACAGAATCTTTCTGAGCAGTGCTTATACTAGAAATGCTTTCAGAAGTTTCTGGCTGATCATTATTGCTGCCATTATTCTTATTCTCTTCCTGTTTTTTCTCTTGCACAACTTGGGTAGCATAAATTTCTACATCCCGTTGAATAATTTCTTCTATCTGTCCAGCAAAAGTGGTAAATGCTTCTTCATGAGTTTTATAAATTATATAAGAACCCGTCAATTGAAAAAACTGCCAACCTTGGGTTTTTAAAGATTCTACTGTACGGCGATAGTGTCGCCAGCGTTCTCCATAGTGAAAAAATTCTTCCACAGCGGCACTAATTGCCACAATTTGACTAAGAGCAAAAGTTGCCCAAACAAGAATATCTCTGACTTTACCATTATTAAAATTCAGACTAACTAAAGCAGGGAGAATTATACCGCCAACAATTGTCATCAGTCTGGCACGATAATACCGATTTCGCGCTTGGCCTGCTTGTGCTTCCATCCAGAGAACTTGATCCAACCAACGAGAAGTTAAAAACTTCTTTTGTACATCAGGCAGTTTCAATGTATCAAAAATCTCGCCAAAATCTTTCTTTAAAAACTCCCGATAAGGGTCTTTATTAGCCATGATTCACTCCTTAATTAGACAGTAAATTAGTAATTGTCTGGGTTAATTCTTCTCGTTTTGCATCTAAGTTAATTGTTTGCAATTTACCAGATGCGGCTAATTTTGTCGCTCGTTCATCGGTGGTATTTCCACCTACAGCCAAAGCCAGTTTATCTGCGGTTCTGCCACTACCAGCGATCGCCATTACTAACCTGCCAGCAGTGACACTATTCAAAGCATCCATAAAGGTAATTTCCCCGCCGTTAATCAGCACCGTTAGCGATGGATAACCCCCAGCTAAAACATTAGCAACATCTACTATCCAAGGAGATTCATCACCCCAATTGTTGCCAGGAACTAACACAAAATGAGTATGATCTGACTGTAGGGGTGAAGCATCATCAGATGGTGTCGTAGTTTGCTGAGGTAGAACCACTTTGCCAATAGGTGCTACACCAATCAAAGGAAATTGGGCTTTAATTTGATTACGGGCATAACCCATTAATCGCATGACTCCCGCATCTGTACCTCCATCAACAACATACGCGCCCAAAGTTTCGGCAATTGGGGCTAAAACTTCTACAAACAAGCTTTGGATACGGAGAAAATCAGCATCGCTAATCTGACTTGCACCCCCGACTATGACTAAAATAGGACGGGAATCACCAAGGCTCATTTGTCCCAGTGCAGTAGGCAATTCAGCAACTTCGGATACCCTAATTGCCAGTGCAGTCTGTTTTTGATTAAAAGTAAGCTTAAAAGGATGCTCCATGTATTCAAATTGACGTAATACAACTTACAGCTTAGTATATTTAATTGTCAACACCAGTACAATATCATTTAATGTACCATGAGTAACACCAAGTATTTTAGTCAATATCAAACTAGGTTTTCGGTGGTAATGAGGACAATTACCCTGTTACCTGTCTTACTGCTATCTATTCCTCAACTAGCCATAGCACAAATTACACCTGATGCCACATTGGGAAGTGAAAACTCCTCTATCACATCAGGAGTTAATAGTAAAAACGAATCTGTTGATTTAATAAAAGGTGGGGCAACCAGGGGAAGTAGTCTATTTCATAGTTTTTCAGAATTTAATATCAATAATAGGCAAAAAGTATATTTTGATAATCCTCCCAATATAAATAATATTTTTAGTCGGGTGACAGGGAATAACGTTTCTAATATTTTGGGAACGTTGGGAGTAAATGGAAGTGCAAATTTGTATTTACTTAATCCTCATGGCATTATTTTTGGTCAAAATGCCCAGTTAGATATCAAAGGTTCATTTTTCGCAACTACGGCAAATAGTTTTACATTTCCTGATGGGAGTGAGTTTAGTGCAACTAATCCCCAAATGCCATTATTAACAATGAGTGTCCCTTCCGGGGTGCAGTTTGGTTCAAAACCGGGGGATATTAGGATTCAGGGGAATTTGACAGCAGAGCAAGATTTGACGCTAAAGGGCGAAAATTTGGACTTACAGGGAAAACTAACAGCAGGTAAAGATTTAACCTTCGTAGCATCAGGAAATATTCAAGTTAGCAACACGAAAATAACTTCAACTTCTGCAAAAGAAGAAGCAGGGAATATTTCTCTAACAGCCAATGGAGATGTTTCTCTCAAAAATAGCCAGATTACCAGTAATATTCAGGACAATACAAGCGGATACTCTAAAATTCAGATTAAATCTGAAACTGGTTCTATTTATATCAATGGCTCTACAATTAGCGCCCAAAATAAAAATTCCGGGTATGCTGGTGATATCTACATCAATGCCAGTGATCTCATCGAAATAAACAATAGCAAAATCAATGCAGAGGGAAACTTTGGACGCATTTTTATTGGCTCTAATAAATCTTTTATTGACTATAATGAGTCCTTAGTTCCAGAAACCATTGAGATTAACAACAGTCACTTAACAACGACAGACAAAAATCAAAGTTCTGGAAACACAGAATTCACCCGTCACCCAGGATTAATCAGCATTACAGCCAATGATAGGACCACAATTGCAAACAATAGTAGCCTTGAGAGTCGTACTTTTGGTGATGCAAAGGGTGGAAGTATTGACATATCCACAGGCTCACTTTTTATTCGTAATAGCTCTAAATTAGATACCTCCACATCTGGAAAAAGCAGTGCAGGTAATATAAATATTCATGCAGATACCTTAACGCTGGAAACACAAGGAAGCATTATCAGCACTGCCCAAACACAAGCTCAGGGGAGTGCTGGTGACATTTTCATCAATTCCCCAAATATTAATTTAAGCGATAAGGCTATAATAGCAGTTGATAGTATTAGTCCTGAAAATACAAGTTCTGCGGGGACTATTACCCTGAACACTAATTTCCTCAAACTAGAGAACGCATTTATATCCGCTAAAAATGCCAGTGGTAATGGTGGTGACATTTTCATCAATACACAAATTTTGCTCCTGCGTAATGATAGTGAGATTTCCTCGAAAGCTGGTTCAACAGAGAATCGTGGAAATGGTGGCAAAATTACTATCAATGCTGAAGATGGTTATATAATTGCCGTTCCTACAGAAGACAGTGATATTATTGCCAATGCCTTTGGTGGTACTGGTGGCGAGATTAAGATTAAGGCTGTTCAGACTTTTGGATTGACAATAAGAAAAGGATTAAATACAGATGACTTAAAAAAAATTCCTATGAATGGAAGTAGTGATATTAGTGCTAGTTCTGATATTGGAGAAGATGGTGAAGTAAATATCAATACTTTAGACATTGATCCCAGTCAAGGACTCGTAGCAATACCGACAAACTTAATAGACCCATCAAAATTAATTGCTCAAGGATGTAATTCTAGTAACAGTAATGTTGCTCAGGGTCAGAGTGAATTTGTCATTACTGGACGCGGAGGAATACCACCCAGTCCTGATGATGCTTTGACTGCTGGAGCATTACCAGCTAAGTGGGTGATTAGGGAAAAAGGTGATCGGGCAATTTTACTTATGGGAATAACACCAGCTACTGTTACTGCTCCCTTAGTAGAAGCTCAGGGTATGGTACGTAATGCCAATGGTGATATAGTTTTAATTGCTCAACCTGTAATTTCTACTGATTTTCAGTCTGGGTTGTCTAGTCAATTATGTGGGGTTGCTCAGAAGGAAAATAATCAATTATGAATTGTATTGGGGTCGTATCTAGCAAAAAATCCTTAGAAACAACAAAAAAAACGAGTTTATTTGTGTATTGGCGCGAAATATTCGCACTACTAGTTATAGCTATTCCTAGCTTCCATGTAGAACCTTTATTAGCCCAAATACCTCCAGAAATTAAACCACCTTCGGGACAACCTTTACCAGAAGCCCAACCGCTGCCAGTATTACCACCACCTGAGCAATTGCTACCAATTCCATCACCAATACCCACTCAGCCGGAAGTGACTCCAGAGATACCATCTACAACATTGGTAGTGGAACGGTTTGAGTTTGTTGGTAATACGGTTTTTAGTGCTGAAGAATTGGCAAAAGTAACTACTCCCTATACGAAACATCAAATTACCTTTACTGAACTACTGCGAGTCCGTTCCGAGATTACAAAACTATATGTAGATAAAGGCTATGTGACATCTGGGGCAATTATTCCCATCCAAACTATCAAAAATGGCGTGGTGGTGGTGCAGTTGGTGGAAGGGCGTTTAGAAAAAATTAATGTTACTGGTACAAGCCGCTTGAATCCGAGCTATATTAGCGATCGCTTGGCCATTGCTGCGGGTAAACCATTTTCACGCGATCGCCTTTTGGTAGGATTGCAACTCTTACAACTCGACCCGCTCATCAAAAGTATATCTGCCGATTTACAAGCCGGCATCCGTCCAGGGACTAATATTTTAGAAGTTAAAGTTAGTGAAGCTGATTCCTTCCATACCCAATTCTCATTAGATAATGAACGCAGTCCCAGTGTCGGGAGTTTGCGAAGGCGGATTAATATTAATGAAGCCAACTTGTTAGGAATGGGAGACGGTTTAAATATTGGTTATACCAACACAGATGGTAGTAATGGCATAGATATTAGTTATAGTTTGCCAATCAATGCCCGCAACGGTAAACTAATTTTTAACTATGGTGCAACTGCAAATAATGTCATAGAAAGTCCTTTTAATACCTTAGATATTACCTCTCAGTCCCGCTTTTACGAGTTAACATTTCGTCAGCCACTCGTGCAAACTCCAAGTCAAGAATTGACTGTGGGACTCACGGCCAGCCAACAAATGAGCCAAACATTTTTGGGAATTGATAATATCGGACCTTTTCCCCTGGGAGTTGGTGCAGATAACAATGGGAAAACGAGAATTTCCGCACTACGATTTTTTCAAGAATGGACTCAACGCAGTAGTCAACAAGTATTAACAGCCCGTTCCCAATTTAGTTTAGGGTTGGGTATTTTAGATGCCACTATTAATAATAATGAACCTGATAGTCGCTTTTTTAGCTGGAGAGGACAAGGACAATGGCTGCGGCAATTAGCACCAGATACCATATTTTTAATGCGAACAGATTTACAATTAGCAAATAAACAGCTTTTGGGATTAGAACAATTTGGTTTAGGTGGACAAAAAACCCTGCGCGGATATCGTCAAGATAGTTTATTAACAGATAATGGTTTTTTAGCATCTACAGAAATAAGATTACCAGTTTTGCGAGTTCCCCAAATCAAAGGACTTTTACAAATAGCACCTTTTTTTGATATGGGAACTGGCTGGAATAATAGTGCTTCAAATCCTCATCCCAATACTTTAATAGGTGGAGGTATGGGACTACTATGGCGACAGGGTAATAAATTTAATGCTCGTTTAGATTGGGGTATTCCTTTAACATCAAATGATTCAAAAAAAGAAACATGGCAAGAAAATGGTTTGTATTTTTCTCTCACCTACAATCCTTGATAAATTTAAGCCCGTCTGGGAATAAATTCCCAGTCTTATTCACATTAACTAACTAAAAATGAACTTATTAAGCTCCCATTTCCTATTACCATTACCGCGTCTCTTCCGCTATGGAGTTTTAGCTTTTATCATGGCTATATTCTGTATATTTACTTCACCAGTAAATGCCAAAAATCCTTCTGAGCAATTCATTGCTCCTCAAGAAAAACAGGCACAAATTCTATATACAGAGGGGAGATTTGCAGAATCAATAACTTTATTAAAACAAACTTTAGAAGTTTATCAAGGTAATGGAGATCAGTTAGGAAAAGCTGTTATTTTAATTAATCTAGCTCTGAATTATCAACAAACTGGAGAAATTCAAGCAGCTAACAAAACGATTACAGAAGCTATTAATCTTCTCCAGAAAATTCCTAATTCCTCACAGAAATCACCTATTTGGGCGCAAGCTTGGGATGTTAAAGGTAGTCTGCAACTGGCAGAAGGAAAGGCAGAAGATGCTCTATTATCTTGGCAGCAAGCTGAAACTATTTACCAAAAATTAGGAGATAGTAATCAAGCTATTCTCATGGGAATAAATCAAGGTCAAGCATTACAGAATTTAGGATTATATAAACGAGCAAATTCTGTTTTTCAAAACTTAGTAGCAACCTTACAAAATCAACCAGATTCACTCACAAAAGCCATTAGCTTTCGTAACTTAGGAACTGCTTCTCGGTTGTTAGGTGATTTGGAACAAGCAAAATTAAGCTTAAAAGAAAGCCTGAGAATTGCCAAAAAACTGCAATCACAAGAAAATATTGCTACTGCTTATCTTACTTTGGGTAATATTGCCCGTGCTGAGGCAAATATCAAAAATGCCCAAGGAAATATTCAAGCAGCAATATTACAAAAAAATCAAGCTATTGAATTTTACCAGAATGCAGAAATTGATAAAACCTCAATCCAAATTCAAATTAGGGCAAAAATTAATCGGTTACGGCTGTTGATAGAAACCGAAAAATGGCAAGAAGCTGAATTACTTTATCCCCAAATTCAAAGTCTCATTTCTAAATTACCTGTTGGTCGTTCGGGAATATATGCTCAGGTGAATTTTGCTCAAAGTTTGATGAAATTAAATGAGAAAATTCCCGTTAATTTACAAACAATTGCCCAAATTTTAGCTATAGCTCGTCAACAAGCCGAACAAATTCAAGATGTGCGATCACAATCTTTTGTTTTGGGTAATTTAGGACATATATATGAATTAACAAAACAGTGGGATATTGCTCAAGACTTAACTCAAAAAGCTCTAAATTTATCACAGTCAATTCAAGCCCAAGATATCACCTATCGTTGGCAATGGCAAATCGGACGAATTTTTTGTCAAGGTCAAAGCGAATGTAATCAAAAGGGAGATATTAAAGGTGCTATAACTACATATACCGAAGCATTTAATACTTTGCAAAGTATTCGCGGTGATTTAATTGCTAGTAGTGCAGATGTACAGTATTCATTTCGAGAAAGTGTCGAACCTGTATATCGCGGATTAGTAGATTTATTATTACAATCTCCAGAATCTAGTCAAGAACACCTCAAACAAGCTCGTCAGGTATTAGAAACTCTCCAAGTAGCGAAATTACAAAACTTTTTGCAACAAGCTTGTCAAGATAGCAAATTACAACTTGATGAGGTAATTGATACTAAAGATCAAACAGCCGCAGTTATCTATTCAATTATTTTAAATGACCGCTTAGAAGTTATTCTCAGACAACCCAATAATAAAGATTTATATCACTATCCTCCTACCAAATTATCTAAAGGAGAAATTGAAAATACTTTAACCAATTTGTATACATCTCTTCAAGATCCTGGTGCTTATGAAGAAGTCCAAAGTGATGGTCAAAAAGTCTATAATTGGCTAATTAAACCAATAGAAGAAAAACTAGAAACAAGCAAAATTAAAACTTTGATTTTTGTTTTGGATGGTTCACTAAGGAAAATTCCCATGGCTGCACTTTATGATGGTGAAAAGTATCTAATGCAGAAATACGCCGTTTCCTTAGCTTTGGGTTTACAAATTCGTGATCCCATGCCTTTACAAAGAAAAGAAATGAAAATATTGGCAGCTAGTTTGATAGATCCTCCTAAGAGCGTTCCTGGTTTTTCTTCCTTACCAGGTGTTGCTGAAGAAGTCAAAGAAATTCAGAAAACAGGAGTAGCTGTAACTTGGATTGCTGACCAAAAATTTACCACTCAAAACTTTAATAAAGAACTCAATACTGCTAAATTTGATGTTGTGCATTTAGCCACTCATGGTTATTTTGGTGCTGACAGAGAAAATACATTTGTGGTGACAGCAGATGGAAAATTGAAAATAGATGAATTTGATAAATTATTCAGAACTCAAAGGAAAAGCAGCAAGCAGGGAATTGAACTATTAATTTTGAGTGCTTGTCAAACTGCTACCGGAAACGACCAAGAAGTTATGGGTATTGCTGGGACTACAGTTCAAGCAGGAGCTAGTAGTGCGATCGCTAGTTTATGGGATTTAGATGATCAGTCAAGCGTACCGTTTATTAAAGAATTTTACCAGCACTTAGGAGAACCAAATATCAGCAGAGCCGAAGCATTACGTCTAGCACAGCAAGCTTTACTAAAAAGTCCAAATTATGATCATCCGCGTTTTTGGGCCCCTTACGTATTAGTTGGTAGTTGGCTTTAAAAGAGCTAGAAAAAGTTGTTTTATTAAGATCACTTAGTTTTTTGGAGTTGCCTAAATGAACGATTTTCAAGGTGCATTTATATCTTATGGTAGAGCCGATAGCAAAGGCTTTGCAACTAAACTCTATGATAGACTCAAAGAACAAAAACTAGAAATTTGGTTTGACCAAAATGATATTCCTCTAGGTGTGGATTTCCAGAAGCAAATTGATGATGGCATTGAAAAGTCAGATAATTTTCTGTTTATCATTGCTCCTCATTCCATTAACTCACCATATTGTGGTAAAGAAATTGACTTAGCATTAAAGCGGAATAAACGGATTATTCCCTTGCTGCACGTAGAGCAAATTACCGAAGAAATTTGGCAGCAACGCAACCCCGGCAAAGATCCCAGCGAGTGGGAAACATACAAAGCTAAGGGATTACATTCTAGTTATCCCAATATGCACCCAGCTATTGGCAAAATTAACTGGGTATATTTTCGTGAAGGCATAGATGACTTTGAACAGTCTTTTGCGGGATTATTAGAATTATTGGCTCGTCATCAAGAATATGTGCATCAACATACCTATTTTCTAGCTAAAGCTCTGGAGTGGGAACGAGAACAACAACAATCCAGTTACCTCTTAATTGGCGATGAACGGGTACAAGCAGAAAAATGGTTAAAAATCAGGTTCAAGGATGAACAGCCACCTTGTAACCCCACAGATTTACATTGTGCTTTTATTTGTCAAAGTGTTAAAAATGCTAATAATTTGATGACTCAGGTGTTCCTTTCCTACTCGGACAAAGAACGGGAATTCATGGAAAAAATCGCCAAAACCTTGATGCGGGAAAGCTTCACAGTTTGGACAAATAAAACTGATATTCAAACTGGAACAGACTTTCAAGCAGCCATTAATCGCGGGATTGAGGAAGCAGATAATCTGGTTTTTCTCATGTCTCCATCTTCTTTAGCATCAGAATATTGTCAACAAGAACTTACCTATGCGTTGTCTCTAAAAAAGCGGATTATTCCCTTGTTAATACAACCATTAGACCTAGAACAGATTCCTCCAGAATTGCGTAATATCCAGTTTATAGACTTTACAGATCAGGAGGAAGAGGGAAAAGAATCGGCTGATACTGATAATTTAATTAATATTCTCCATCAAGATGCTGCTTACCACCACCAGCATAAACTGATTCTGACAAAGGCTTTAAAATGGGAACGACAAAAACGTAATCCTAGTATTCTGGTGCGGAATAACGATCTCCGTAATGCAGAAGCTTGGTTAAAGGTAGCAAAATCAAAAATACAGCAGCCATCTTTATCTATACAAGCAGAATTCATTGCTGAAAGTTTGAAGCAACCACCAAACGCGGTTTTAGATGTATTTGTTTGCTACTCTAATGCTGATGCAGACTTTGCCCGCAAGCTAAATGATACATTGCAAATTCAAAATAAAACTACCTGGTTTGATCAGGAAAGCATTATCTCTGGTAGTGACTTTCAGGAAGAAATGTACAAGGGAATTGAACTTGCTAACAATTTCTTGTTTATTATTTCTCCCAATTCGATTAGTTCCAACTATTGCGCTACTGAAGTGGAATATGCAATCAAACTGAATAAGCGCATTGTCACAGTTTTATATTTACCCGTTGATTTTGATAGTCTTCACCCTGGTTTAGCCAAAGTACAATGGATTGATTTTCGCAAACATGGCGGCGATTTTCTCACCAACTTTGGGGAATTAACCAGAACCTTGGATGCAGATCCAGATTATGTCAAAAATCACACCCGTTTATTGCTCAAAGCCAAGGAGTGGGAACAGCAAAAACGTGATGATAGTTTCTTGCTGCGGGGAAAAGATTTAGCAGCATCTGAGGAATGGCTAAAAGAGTCTGAAAACAAACAACCAATTCCCACCAACCTTCAGTTAGAATATCTGACCGCTAGTCGCGCTCTCCCCTATCGCAAAATTAAATTCCGTAGTGTCTTATTCACTAGCTTAGGTGTAACAATTTTCATGTTCATAGCCCGGTTATTGGGAATTATGCAGCCCTTAGAATTAGCGGCCTATGACCAAGTAGCACGGCTACGTCCCAATGAACCACAAGACGAACGATTTCTGATGGTGGATGTTGATCCCCAAAGTATTGACAAGATGAACGAAAACCCCAAATATCAAAACGGTAGGGGTTCAATTGCTGATGCGGCTTTGGATGATACCCTGAAAATCATCTCGGCAAGTCAACCAAGTATGATTGGTCTGGATTTTATCCGTAATTACTCGGCGGAAAGCAGTTTAAGTCAACGCCTGAAAGCAACTAACAATTTCATTGCAGTATGTAAAAATGGTTATGTGAATGAGCGGGGAAACAAAATTCCCGGTTTTAACCATCCTCCAGAAGCTCCATTAGAAAGAGTTGGTTTTGTTGATCTCATAGATGATGATGCTCAAGGAGGTAGTTTTATTCGCAGACATTACATGATGCAAGAACCAGATCCAAAATCTTGTAATGTCTGGGAAGCCTTCAGTTTAGTAATTGCCCGACGCTATTTAGAAGCCCAAGGTCATAAATATTTTTCTCCCTTAAATGAGGAAACAAAAATATTTGATCAGCCCATGGGATTTGGTGAAAAGTCTATTCCCCAACTTTCAGGTAATGGTGGTGGTTATACAGCACAGAATGATCAACTTAATGGCTATCAAACGCTGCTGAAATATCGCGTTTATCAGGGTGATGCTGATAAATTTGCCCCTAGAGTTAGTATCATAGATGTTCTCTCCAATAAAGTCCCTCCAGCAAAGATCAAAAATCGGATTATTCTGATTGGTTTTACAGATAGACAATCCCGACAAGCAGATTATTTTAATACCCCTTATGGTGATGTGCCAGGGGTGACATTGCATGGACAAATGATTAGCCAAATTCTCAGCACTGTGTTGGATAATCGTCCCCTGATTTGGTGGTGGCCTTGGGATTATGAAATCCCTTGGATTTTCGGCTGGTCTTTGGTCGGTGGTATAGTTTGTTGGCGACTTAACCGCACCTCTTATCTAGTTATGGGTATGGTTGGTTCTGTAGCTGTCCTGTACACCGCTTGCGCTGTGATTATGGTATCCCAAAGCGGTTGGGTTCCTTTAGTTCCCCCAGCTTTGTCCTTGATTGCTTCAGGAAGTGGAGTTTTTTATCTAACTTACAGATTACGTTATTTGTAACCTTTTACCTCGTTCCTAGTCTCTGACTAGGAATGCTATCATTGAGGCTCTGCCTCAAATATTAGGGATATTAGGGAAGCCAGAGTCTTCCTCAATTCATTCCCATGTAGAGCATAGGAACGAGATAATGCAAAATATAGAAACGAGATGATTTTATTTTTTTGGTGGAGTAAAACCAAATTTTGTAAAAATCCAATGATACCATTCTTGATGAGTGGTAATAAAAGTTAAAGCTGATTCTAAATCTATATCTAAATCTTTGTTATAAATACTGATAATTAGATCATAAATCAAATCAAAGAGAATTCTATCTTCTTTATTGAAGAGAACAAAATTCCCATTAGCACTATTTTCCAGTTGTTGGATTCTTTCTTTACCGACTTTACCAGTAATATCTGGTTGACGTTCATCTCTAATTAAATAAAATTTGCTTTGAGAATTATTAATGACTAATTCATTGAAATTATTAATCCGACTTGTAAAGGAAGTACCACTAATTTCTAAAAAAGCAATTACATGATATTGATTTCCCTTTTCTATGACAATATGTTCTGGTAATACCTTTTTACCTAAACGATATTGTGTTAATTTAAATGACTGGATATGAGTTAAAGCTTCAGCAATATTTTTCAATTTACCAACATCATCACTATCACTAATAATAGATGGATTATGATATTTTTGTTCTAACTCAATTCTATGTTCATGGAGATATTCAATTACAGGATTTACGGGAATTGTAGTTTCACCAGATAAATAAGTTGCTAATTTATTCTGTAAGTTGCTTAAATCAACAGCATTAGGTGATTGTATAGCTTGAATTAGTTGAGTTAAAACTTCTATTGATGTCTGTTGTTGCTGCTGTAAAAATTTTAATTGCTGTTCTATTTTTTCATTACTATCTAATTCCCGAATTGGTTTTCTTTCATCTGGTAAAGAAATTCCATTAACTCTATAGTCATAGTATTTAGCCGCCCGATTTAAAGCCGCCCGAATAGGTTTTTTACCTAAAATATCATCTAAATCTTCAGGTAAAAATAGCTGTTCTAAGGTAATATCTACAGCTTGCATTTTCACCTTGAGAATAGATTTAACTTCGGCTTCTGTTGGTTGACGTAGAGAAACTTGATATTGAGATACTCTCCCAATAATAGATTGATCAAATATTGTTTGAAATTTTTCCCACCTATCAGGAAATAAATTCAAGATAATTAAACTATTGGGAACATGAGTGAAAATTTCTTTGATAGCTTCCCCAAAATTCAACAAGATTTCTTGATTGTGAGGAAGTCCTAAACCTTCTAATTGATCAAAAATAATAATTAAAGGTTCATCTAAAATAGATAATTTACCTAAAACGGAAATAGCTTCTAATGAAAAAGCTTCTTTACTAATTTCTTCTCCCCAATTTGGTAAACCAACAGTTTCAGCTTCTTCGTCAGTTAAAACATTTCCGGCTAACCAACGAGTGGTAATATTTCTATATTTATAATCTGTATAGCTGCAATATTTAACCATGCCTTTAATGATAGATAAAGCAAAACTTCCTGGAGCATAATTACTCATCCACCATTCATTAATGGTCTTTTCTATATATTGCCAATATTCTCGTTTTCGTTGTGTATTTTCTTTACTTAAAGCACTAATACTATTATCTTCTAAATCATATAAGGCTTTTAAAATATCTATATCTTTTTGTTTAACATCTCTATCATTAAGACTAATTATTTTCCGAAAAGTGTTAATAATTAAAGAGTCTAATTGAGGTAAATTCCCTGCTTTTTCAACTAGAGATTCTAAAATTCTACTATAAATATGATAAAGTACAGATTGAGCATTATTAGGTTGACGTATAAACAGTAATCTATTACTTGATAATCTCTCATGAGCAAGTCGCATCATTAAATGAGTTTTACCAGTACCGGGTTCTCCAATAACAACTACACCTTTACTTTGATAATTAGCATCTAATTTAATATTATTTAAAGCAGTTTGTAAAATCTGAAATTCTCGATGATAAGTATCAGCAAAATCTGGATGATGTTGAAAAGGTGTATCAACTCGACTACTACTAAATGGATTAGGTTGTTTCTTTAGATGTTCTATCATAATTTTTTTATAAAGATGATAAGTAAATGTGGCATCATAACTAGCGGTATGTGCCATATTCGGCAGAAAATATTGATTATTAGCTCGCAGATTTAAATATTTACTCAGATACTCTAAAGAATAACTTTCTAAATCAGCAAAACAGTCTTTAGCTAAAATCCAAGTACAATCAAATTGTAAATTTTGCCAAGGTAAACCAACTTGTTCCAAACTACGCTTGAGGATATCAATATCATGTTCTGCATAGTGACAGATAATTTTTTTATTTTCAACAATAGTCAAAAATTCTGTTAATAATGTTTTGAGACTTTTGAGATTTAAAACATTTTTAAAACCATGAGAATTACCATCACAAAAACCTTCATAAATTACTATACCTTGACTATCAACAATAGCTAATTCAGTTAAATTTGGTTTACCCTCAGTATCTAAAACAACAAAGTCCATATAAGTTTACTTGTAAGTAGAACACCTGTTATAATTCGATTATAAACTATAAAAGACTGATTTCACCGGATATCTACTTATGAAAAGTCAACAATTATCACTTTTTTCTCGAACTGTTTTAGTCTGCACCTTGACAACGATTTTCTCTAGTAGTCTGCTATCTTTGGTGTCTCCTGTACAGGCTTCAATTTTTGACGCTCTCTTTAATAAAAAGGCTGAAGGAAACGCTTCTGGACGTTCCAGAGGTGGAGCAACTCGTTCTCAATGTTCGCAAATCAGCGATAAAAGCCTCATGGCCTTAGTTCCTCAAAGCAATGAAGGATTAACTACTAAAGATTATCCTGAATTCTGGTTTTATATCCCATTTGATAGAACTTCTCAATCTCCACCAGGACAATTTAGATTATTAAATGAAAAAAGAAAATCTGTTTTGCAAAAACCACTTTTATTCCCTTTACCTGATAAAAAAGGGATTGTCCATTTTAGTCTTCCTGCTACCGAAAAACCATTATTAGCAGGAGAAAGATATCGTTGGTTTTTCAAAATTGCTTGTGTGAATGATCAAGGTTCACCAACTAATATTAATATTGATGGTTGGATTAAAAGAGTTGAACCAAGTTCTCAACTTGTAGAGCAGTTAAAGCAAACCCGTCCTCAAGAACAATATGTTCCCTATGCGGAAAATAATATCTGGTATGAAACTTTAAGTAAGCTGGCGGAAAATCGGACTACTTATAAGAAGGAGTGGAGTGAAATCTTATCGCTGTTTAGTCTGACAGAATTTAAAGAAGCCCCCATTTCTGAACTCAAACCGCAAAAATAATCTAGGGAATAGGTGATAGGTAAGAATTTTACCAATTACCCATCACCAATTACCCATTCTCAATTATTAAGCAGTTACCTTTTCACTTTCTAAACGAGCCAATCTTTCGGCTAATAGTTGTTCCAAAGAAATCAAAGCCTTGGTGAAACCATCAATACCTTCTGCAAGTTTATCAGAAGCCATGCGATCGCCATTGTGCATTTGATCAAAGGTGGCTTTATCAAGAGAAATTTTAGCAATTGATAGATTTGCTACCTTAGCAGGATCAAGTTTGCGGGGTAATTCTGCAACAGTATTTTGCAATTCTGTCAACAACCCTGGAGAAATAGTCAGCAAATCGCAACCAGCTAATTCAGTAATTTCACCAATATTGCGGAAACTAGCACCCATTACCTCGGTTTTATAACCAAACTTCTTATAGTAGTTATAAATTGTGGTGACAGACAATACACCTGGATCTTCTGCGGAGGGGTAGCTATCCCGGCCAGTATCTTTTTTGTACCAGTCAAGAATGCGACCAACGAAGGGAGAAATCAAAGTGATCCCAGCTTCCGCACAGGCGATCGCTTGGTGCAGACCAAATAGTAAAGTTAAGTTACAGTGAATACCTTCTTTTTCCAAAATTTCCCCAGCTTTGATACCTTGCCAAGTAGAGGCAATTTTAATCAAAACCCGCTCTTTAGAAATACCAGCAGCTTTATACTGAGCGATTAAATCCCGTGCTTTAGCGACAGTAGCATCTGTATTATAAGATAACCGAGCATCTACTTCTGTAGACACACGACCGGGGATAATTTGCAAAATCTTTAATCCAAAAGATACCGCCAAACGGTCAAAAGCCAGAGATACCACCTGGGCTTGACTAGCACCAGCGCCAGCGTCTTTTTTGGCTTTAAGTAAAGTTTGATCAACAATATCCTGATATTCCGGCATTTGTGCCGCAGCGGTAATCAGTGAGGGATTGGTCGTAGCATCTTGAGGTTTAAACTGTTCAATTGATTGAATATCTCCGGTATCTGCTACCACAACGGTTACTGCCCGTAGTGCTTCTAGTAAGTTCTTAGGCATAACATACTCCAATGTCAGTGGTCAATGGTCAATGGTCAGTGGTCAGTGGTCAATGGTCAGTGGTGATAGAAATTATTACCAATTACCAATCACCAATTACCAATTACCCATTACCAACTACCCATTTTAGATGCGTCATGCCGTAATTGGCTGTCCAATAGAATGCACTTTAATTAAACTTGTTGTTCCTGATTGACCAACTGGAACACCAGAGGTAATCACAACCTTGTCTCCTTCCTCGACTAAACCACTATTGACAACGGTGTCTAGCACATTCACAAACATTTCTTCTGCATTGTGAACAGGTTGAATCAGTAAGGGTTCTACACCCCAGGATAAAGCTAATTGACGGTAAGCGGTACATTCAGAAGTCAGCGCAATAATCGGCGTGCTGGGACGGTATTTAGATACCAGTTTAGCTGTACTTCCTGATGAGGTATTACAGAGAATCGCTTTAGCACCAGTTTCATAAGCAATGCGACATACCGCTTGAGATACTGATTCTGTCACCGTCAGACTACCCGCTGTCGGAGTCCAAGAATGTCTATGTCCCTCTTGGAGTACGGTTTCTGTTTGTAAGGCGATATTGTGCATAGTTTGCACAGCAGCAATCGGATATTCGCCCATGGCAGTTTCCCCTGATAACATAACTGCATCTGTACCATCTAAGATCGAGTTAGCCACGTCCGTGGCTTCAGCGCGAGTGGGGTCGGGGGCGCTAATCATAGACTCTAACATTTGGGTAGCTGTAATCACCGGTTTACCAGCTTGATTACAACGACGCGCAATTTCTTTTTGAATTAAGGGGACTTTATAAATCGGTACTTCCACCCCTAAATCACCACGGGCAATCATAATACCGTCAGCAGCCTCAATGATAGCATCTAGCTGGTCTACAGCTTCCGCCCGTTCGATTTTAGCAATGAGGCGAATTTTTGAGCCAGCACCTTCAATCATGCGGCGGGCAGGTTCGAGGTCTTGGGGCGATCGCACAAAAGACACCGCCACCCAGTCTACTCCTAATTGTATCCCAAATCGCAAATCCATTAAATCTTTTTCGGTAATCGAACTCAGAGGTAAAGGAGTTGCAGGTAAATTTACACCCTTATGAGAAGAAATCAAACCGCCAATATTCACCTGAGCGCGAATTCTATCCGCGTCACGACTGGTAACAGTTAATTTCACCCGACCATCATTAATTAAAATGGGTTCACCACATCGCATCATGGCGAAGAGAGTGGGTAGAGGTAAGGGTAACTCGTCAATACTTTCGCCCTTCTCTTGTAAAACAAATGTCACCTCAGTCCCAGCTTCTAACATTAGCCCTTCCGGTGGTAATTTCCCCAACCGAATTTTTGGTCCACACAAATCCTGCATAATCGCAATGGGCTTATGTAAATCCTTACTAATTTGCCGCAGATGATGAAAAACCTGGGCGTGAGCCTCATAAGCGCCATGAGAAAAATTCAACCGAGCCATATTCATTCCCGCTCTTACCAAAGCTTCTAACTTCTCAGGTGAAGATGTAGCCGGTCCAATAGTACAAACAATTTTTGTGCGACGCATAAGTATGTAAGGAGTAACGGTAAAGTAGCACACCCCGTTAAGCCCTCAGAAATTTTAGATTTTAGATTTTAGATTAGAATTACAGCAATTTTTGAGCAACCGCACCACAAAAATAACTCTCAGAATAAAACCTATCACTGGTTTTGATCATTACTATCTGTAGCACAATTGATTGCAATTTTCTGTAATTAAATACAATCCAAAATTCAAAATCCAAAATTGAATCACCTAAATCAATCCTTCTTTTTTGGCCATTGACAACATTAAATCAATGACGCGATTGGAGTAACCCCATTCATTGTCATACCAGGAGACAACTTTGAAGAAATTGGCATTGAGTTCAATTCCTGCCCCTGCGTCGAAAATGCTGGAGTGGGAATCACCTTGAAAATCTGTAGATACTACTTCTTCATCTGTGTAACCTAATACACCTGACAAATTACCTTCCGCAGCTTTTTTCATAGCTGCACAGATTTCTTTGTAAGTAGTAGATTTTGTAGTTTTGAAAGTTAAATCAACTACGGAGACATCAGGAGTAGGAACTCTCAAAGCCATACCAGTTAACTTACCTTTCAATTCTGGTAATACCAAAGCCACTGCTTTAGCTGCCCCTGTAGCGGAGGGAATAATATTTTGTCCCGCACCCCGTCCACCGCGCCAGTCTTTGCGACTGGGACCATCTACCGTGGGCTGAGTGGCTGTTGTGGCGTGAACTGTAGTCATTAATCCTTCAGCTAAACCGAAGTTATCATTAATGACTTTAGCAATGGGGGCTAAACAATTTGTAGTACAACTTGCATTGGAGACAATCAAGTCTTTGGCGGGGTCAAATAGGTGATGATTTACACCCATGACCATTGTTTTTACCTTTTCAGGTTCTTTGGTTGGTGCAGAAATCACAACCCGCTTTGCACCTGCTTTGAGGTGATTTTCAGCCCCAGCGTAATCTGTGAACAGTCCTGTAGATTCAACAACATAATCTACACCCAATTTACCCCAAGGTAGTTCTGCGGGATTTCGCATAGATACACAAGGGACAAAATGACCATCAATGACAATACCGTCTTCTCTGGCTTCAATTTTGCTTTTCAATCTCCCGTGTGTAGAGTCGTACTTGAGAAGATAAGCAAGGTTATCGGGGGGAACTAAATCATTAATTCCCACAAATTCAATATTGGGGTTAGTAAGACCAGCACGTAACACAAGTCTACCAATTCGACCGAATCCATTAATACCAATTTTCAACTTCGTCAAAATTAAACCTCCTGTGTTGGGAATTTCAGCAAAGGTTAACTGGCCCGGTTAATTCTAGTCTGACTTAGCTGATTCTTACAGTCGCAAAAGGCATAAAGTTAATTTAACTGGCATATTTTAAGGTTTAGTTATTGTTCATTGATTACTTGTGATCATTGGCTACTCAGTTTAAATATTTATGTATCTGTATCAATATCTCACTTTTTCCCTAATTTCCAATCTTCACCACCGGGTAACTGAATTAACAGTTCAGCAATAGCTTTTGGTAATTCTTTCACAGAATATAGATGAGTCAATTCCAAAAATTTCCCAGCGATAGAAATTACTTCGTTTCTATTGACCATTTCCGCTAATTGAAATTCATTATAAATCCCATTCAAAACTTCTAAACTAGCGTCAGCTATGGCTAATTCAATTTCATCTTCTAACAAACTATCCCATTCATCTTGATTGATATAATAGGATTTTTTATTTTCTTTGAGATTTATTTTTTTAATTTCTACTAATGAATTACGAATAGAAGCAACCCAAGAATTAGTTAATCGTTGTTCTATTTGATTTTTAATTAAATGAATTAACAAAATTCTCAAAAATGCTTGAATATTTCGTAAAATAGCTTGTTTACTCATCCCCTCTAATTCATCAACAATAGCTAAAGCGTCGGTGTAACGTTTTTCTAAAATACTATTTCTGAGGTCTATTAATTCTTGTGTCATATTGATTACCTCAATTTGGAAATTTACTAATCTCAAAAAAGAAAAATTAAGAGTTTTGCAGCATTTTTAAATATTATTACGGTCAAATTCGTGATATAAATCTAATAAATTACCTTGGAGTTCTTTTAAGGAATTTCCTTGAGTCCAATAATTAGGATATTCTTCTAAGTAACCGATAAACATATCCTCGTCTTGCCAATAAATATATTTTTTTTTAGTGATTGTTTCCATGATTATCTCAACCTATAAGTAAAGGCTTGATCTAATTATATCAGATTTTTTCAAAAATTAAACATCAACTAGTATTAAGCAATTTTCTGATAGACAACATTAATTTTAGGTTGAGATTTATCTTGCTGTTGATTTGTTACCATTATTTCTACATTTTGACCTAATTTAATTAAATAACTTAATAAATTTTCAATTGTAAATTCTTTGAGAATACCGTTAGTTAAATTATTTATTTGTTCAAGTTCTAAGCCTAAAATTTGTGTAGCTTGTTGAGGTGTAATTTGTTGCTGTTCTAAAATATCTGCAATAACCGAAGCTAATTTAACTTTGGCTAGTACCGCAGAGCGGAATTAAAAATTAATAATTAAAAATTAAAACAGCAGATTACACAAGCTTTTCGGGGATTTTTAATAGGTAGGAGGATGACTGGTTTCTAAGACTCTTTTTCATCTGGTTGTTTTTGCTAAAATAATGCCATTAAAAATAATTTTTAGATGTTTATTGGTATCTTGTAAAATTGCGGGACGGGGATAGTCCCAAACAGATTCTTGGCCAGGTTGGGGAGTAATAGGTTGTGGGTTCATGGTTAATAATTGAGTGTAAGGTGATATTTTACAGACATTTTGAGCGATCGCTAAAAATAATCTAGTACCGCAGGGCGGAATTAAAAATTAAAAATTGAAAAGCAGATTGTATAAGCTTTTCAGGGATTTTTAATGGTTGGTTGATTTACGCCGTTGTCTACTAGGATGTGGTCAAAAGTAAAAATCAACTAACAGTAGATTAGAAATGCAGCGATCGCATGATACAGTCAAAGGAAATGATTGAATTTAAGACCTTCCTAACACAACTTTTGAGTCATTGGAAGAAGCTGTACTTACCATTCCTGAATATTCCCCATTGTAGTTAGTAAATTCAGCCGGTGATCTGCGAATATTAGATAGGCGAATTTGCCAGTCAGAAACCTGGTCATAGGTTAAATGATGAGTATTAGAGGTTGTTGTCCAAACTCCCCATAAACAGGGATCTTCAAATTGTAACAATCCTGCTTTGCGTAAATTAAAGGCTTGGGGTGTTCCAGGTAAAGGAATAATGCTATAGCAAGAAGTCTGAAATTCTACCTGAGGGTTAATTTTGACCAGTTCATCTACCAAGTCTGTAATTGCTTCTTCCAGACGTAATAAGTCATCATGGTCATCATCAGGTAGGCCGATAATGATGCCATAAGTAACCACAGGTACACCAGTGCTAACCACAGATTTCATCAATGTACAATGCTCTTGCCAGGGTAGCAACTTTTTGTAGGCTTCCCGTCCAAAAACAGGACGTTCTGCGGGGATATAAGCCAAAGGACAACCAACTTTACCATCCCAACCAAACAAAGCTTGAATCAATTCTTCATCAGGTCTAAGATCACTGCTTTCGTAGTTACGCCCACTTCCCAAGGTGGTTTTCCTCAGTTCTAAACCATTTGGCCACATCAGAGATACTCCTATCTCCCGCGCACCATTGGTAATATCTATAATCTCTTGTCGTCCTTCAGGAAACAGTCCACGGGCGAGAAACTGATCAGAACCGATATTGATCGACAGCGCCCCCGCTTCTTTCTGGATAGCCAACCATTTCATGGCTGTTTCTGGGGTCATTCTACGATAGCCTGTACCGTAGGTAGGAGTCATGCAAAAATCACAGGTGCGATCGCAACCAATATCTGCCACCAGTGAACCAACAGGTGCTTTTCCTTGGACATTGGGAAGCATCCCTAAACATTCCTTTGCTACTTCCACCGAAGGTAGCGCCCACTCCTCTGGGCTTTTGGCTTGAGTCTTTCTGGGATATTGTTTACCGTCGGCAAAAATCACCCCTGAAAGTCCTTCTCGTGGCGTTCTTCCCAATACATAATCAAAAAGCGCCCAATTTGCTGCCCCAGACTTATCTTGAACAACTGCTGTTGCACCTGCTTTTAAGTAGTGATGGGGTTCAGCCAAAGCATCAGAACCACCAACAACAATGGGGCGATTTCCTTTAGCCAAATGTTCAATTAGCATACAGGTAACTTGACGATCTTGAGAGAAATTTACTGTCACACCCCAAGCATCAAAAGCTTCAGGATCAAGGGCAGAAATTTTGCCTCCCACATAAGTTTTCCGCAAGTTCATCCCTTTCCAGAACACCTCACCAAATTCTTCACTATAATTATCATCTCTAAGATTGACCAATTGGGCATCAAATCCCCCCGCTTGCAAATCAGGAATCAACACTTGTTTACTGATTAAAGAACGATGTCTATATAAAGAAGTCCAATTTTTTCCTTCCGCATCATATAATCCAGTAGCCGGAACTTCAACTAATCCAATGCTTGGCTTTTTTAATTTCATAGAAATCTCCTGTTAATTCTTGATATTTTGTAGCCTATCATTGTTTTATACTGTGGAAAAGACACAAAAAACAAAACTTAATTAACTGCCCAAATTTCCCAAATTTACACAAATAACAACCAAATAGTAATTTTCAAAAAGAATAAAAAAGCCACAAACAATGAGAATTAACCAGTTTAAAGCTGGCTTAACAATAGCAATTAGTTCATCATCAAGGGTAGTTTCTGTCTTGCTTGTGAACTTTTCAATGGTTTTGATTATAACCGCTAAGACAAATCTTCTTAATGTCTGTATTAGCGTTAATATGACAAGAACAGCAGCAATTTTCGCAATGGGAAAATTAGAATAATTGATATTTTTGAGTGCGTTCCAGATAGCTTTGACGGAGAATATTACCAATCATAGATTCAATAGATTCAATAATGTCATTGTTGATGATTGTTCCTGTATTGAGAATTGTTGGGTTGTCAATAGTGCTTATTTTTTGTTGATCATCTTTTGTACTTTATTTAGTAAACAATATTGAGTTGTTTTGTAGTATTAGTGCTTGATTTTACAGCAAAAATAACTATATCTGATTTTAAAACTAAAAACAAGCGATCGCTTTTGGGCAAATTTTGCCAATGGTAAAAATTTATGATACTATATGTGGTATCATCGCTCCATGAGCAAATTAAGAAAATTAGTAGTTAAATTCCTCAAACTACCTCCAGAAGTAAGATTTGAGGATGTGTGCTATCTTTTAGAAGCTTTTGGCTTTGAAGAAAAACGTTCTAAAGGTAGCCATCATAGTTTTAGAGATTCCCAAGGTAGAAAAGTTACCGTACCGAAAACAGGGGGACAGAAAGTTAAAGGAGTCTATGTTCAGCAAATAGTTGAGTTATTAAATTTAGAAGAGTGGATAAATGAAAACACTGAATCAGACGAACAAGCAGATTGAACCATCACCCCTAGAATACTATTTAAAGCTTCAATACTCTATCACTTTGTACTCAGATGCAGAAGGTGGATATGTAGCAGAAATCAAAGATTTACCTGGATGTCTCACTCAAGGAGAAACCCTAGAAGAGACAATGACAAATATCAATGAAGCGCGGGAATTGTGGATAGAAACGGCTTATGAAGCAGGTGATAATATTCCTTTACCCAGTACAGATGATAGTTATAGTGGTAAGTTAATGTTAAGAATGCCTAAATCATTACATCGGCGGTTATCTGAAACTGCGGAAAGGGAAGGAGTGAGTTTAAATCAATATATTGTATCTTTAGTGAGTACAGCAAAGTAATAATGGGAGTTTAGCCGAAAAGATAGATCAGGAATTATATGAATAATAGTCAATTAATGAAATTTAATAATACAAACCGAATATTTTTCACAATTAACAAATTGTTCTTGAATATTGTTAACCTCCTCCCTAAAGAGGAAGAGGTTAAGAAAGGAGTCAAAAAAGACTCATTCCATTAATATGGCCAAGTCCAATCACGGATTTCTGGCATATCGTCGCCGTGTTTCTGGATATAATGCTTATGTTCAATCAGCTTATCTTGTAATTGTTGTTTTACATAAGCTGCTTTAGAACCTAACTTTGGTATACGATCTATTACATCCATAACTAAATGGAATCTATCTAAATCATTCATCACCACCATATCAAAAGGTGTGGTTGTTGTTCCCTCTTCTTTATAACCACGCACATGAATATTTGAGTGATTTGTATGCCGATAGGTGAGACGATGAATTAACCAAGGATAACCATGAAAAGCAAAGATCACAGGTTTATCAGTTGTGAAAATTGTATCAAAATCCTTACTACTTAAACCGTGAGGATGTTCACTTTGTGGTTGTAACGTCATCAAATCAACAACATTCACAACTCGCACTTTTAAATCTGGGAAATGTTGTCGTAAAATATCCACAGCCGCTAAAGTTTCCAAAGTCGGAACATCTCCAGCACAAGCCATAACTACATCTGTTTCACTGTCTTGATCACTACTTGCCCATTCCCAAATTCCTAAACCTTTGGTACAGTGTTTAATTGCCGAATCCATGTCTAAATATTGTAATGCTGGTTGTTTACCGGCAACAATCACATTGACATAATTACGACTTCTTAAACAATGGTCGGTTACTGATAGCAAAGTGTTAGCATCAGGTGGCAGATAAACACGAATAATTTCGGCTTTTTTGTTAATTACATGATCAATAAAACCAGGATCTTGGTGAGAGAAACCGTTATGATCTTGTCGCCAAACATGAGAAGTGAGAAGATAATTTAAAGATGCTATTGGTCTTCTCCAAGTAATATGACGAGTCGTTTTCAACCATTTGGCATGTTGGTTGAACATGGAATCAATGATGTGAATAAAAGCTTCATAACAGGAGAAGAAACCATGACGACCTGTTAACAAATATCCTTCTAACCAGCCTTGACAATTGGTTTCGCTGAGGATTTCCATAACTCGACCGTCAGGTGATAAATGGTCATCTTCAGGAAGAGTTTCCGCATCCCAAGCACGATTTGTCACTTCAAATAAAGGATCTAACCGATTTGAGGCGGTTTCGTCAGGACCAAAAACGCGGAAGTTGCGGCTTTCGTCGTTTAATTTCATAATGTCGCGCAGAAACTTACCAGTAACTTTGGTAGCTTCAGCGTTAACTGTTCCTGGTTTGGCTACTTCTACAGCATAGTTGCAGAAATCAGGCATTTTCAAATCACGCAGCAAAATTCCGCCGTTAGTGTGGGGGTTGTCTCCCATGCGACGCTGACCTTTGGGGGCTAATTCTGCGAGTTCGGGAATGAGTTGACCGTTGGTGTCAAAAAGTTCTTCCGGTTTGTAACTTTTTAGCCAATCTTCCAGTAATTGCAGATGTTCGGGATTACCAACAACATTAGCAAAAGGGACTTGGTGCGATCGCCAATAATCCTCTGTTTTCTTCCCGTCCACTTCCTTGGGACCTGTCCAACCTTTAGGAGTGCGTAAAACAATCATCGGCCATTGCGGTCGTTCTTTAAAACCATGTACCCGCGCTTCTCTTTGGATACCTTGAATTTCGGGAATGATTGTATCTAATACTGCTGCCATTTTTTGGTGAACTTCCGCAGGATCTGAACCTTCAACAAAGTAAGGTTTATAGCCATAGCCGATAAATAGGCTTTCTAACTCCTCATGAGGTATCCGTGCTAATACTGTGGGGTTAGCAATTTTGTATCCATTCAAATGCAGAATTGGTAAAACCGCACCATCAGTAACAGGGTTGATAAATTTGTTAGAATGCCAGCTAGTTGCTAGGGGTCCAGTTTCTGCTTCTCCGTCACCGACAACTGCCGCAACTATCAAATCAGGGTTATCAAATACAGCCCCGTAAGCATGAACTAAAGCATAGCCTAATTCTCCCCCCTCATGAATAGAACCGGGGGTTTCTGGGGCAACGTGGCTAGGAATACCACCAGGGAAGGAGAATTGCTTAAATAGTTTCTGCATTCCCTCTTCATCTTGGGAGATGTTGGGGTAATATTCGCTATATGTTCCTTCTAAGTAGGTATTGGCAACAATTCCCGGTCCACCATGTCCGGGTCCAGCTATGTAAATTGCGTTGAGGTCGTATTTTTTAATAACTCGGTTGAAGTGGGCGTAAATCAAGTTTAGCCCTGGAGTAGTTCCCCAATGTCCTAACAATCGGGGTTTAACGTGTTCTTGTTTGAGGGGTTCTCTCAGTAGAGGATTGTCGAGAAGGTATATTTGTCCAACAGAGAGATAATTGGCTGCACGCCAATAGGCGTTAATTTTTTGTAGTTCTGCGTCTGTTAAAGGTTTTGCTGGGGTTGTGGTCGCTAAGGTCATTTTCAACTCCAAAAAGGTATTTGCACGAATCAGGTTTATTGTAACATTGCTCATTATTCCCTACAAAAAAACAATTATTTTTATATTCACTCACTTAGTTGATTTAACTAAATATTAACGGAGATTTTGTCATAATTTTTGAAGACAATAAAAATGATAACTTCCCTAACTAGAGGTATCACTTAATTTGACAGAAGAACTATATTTTTTTGACAAAAGAGCATTATGATAAATAACAAGTAATTTGTGTAAACTGGAGATAAATCGGCAATAATGCAAAAGTTCGCTCAATCTATAACTTCTATGCAACAAGCAAAAATTTCTACCATAGGATTATATTTTTCTTTGGTAACAGGACTTTCTGCTTGTGGGAACATAGAAAAATCTGGTATCAATCTTAAAAAATTAACTATTGGTGCTAATGTTACACAGATTCAAAAAATTACTCAACAAAATCAGGATACTACAGTTTATATTCAAGGTAAAGTAGAAAAAACTGCTCCTTTAATTAAGCAAAAGGCATATCAAATTAATGATGCAACGGGGAAAATCTGGGTTATTACTAACCAAGGTAATTTCCAAGTTGGAGAACAGGTAGTATTAAAAGGTAATGTTCGGTACAAAAGTGTTCCTTTAGCTGGTAAAGAATACGGCGAAATTTATTTAGAGGAAAAATAATTTATGAATAATCAATTAGTTCATGTATCCGTCACAATTCTCTATCAAGAAAATAAATTCTTGATGCAATTACGGGACAATATTCCCAATATTATAGCTCCTGGATGTTGGGCTTTATTTGGTGGACATATCGAACCTGGAGAAACTCCAGAAATAGCGGTTCAGCGGGAAGTTATGGAAGAAATTGGTTATGAGTTAACTGATTTTACCCAATTTGGAATTTATAGCGATGAAAAAGCTGTACGTTATGTCTTTCATGCACCATTGTTAGTACCAGTAAATCAACTCATACTTTCTGAAGGTTGGGATTTAGATTTGTTAACAGCAGAAGATATTCAAAGAGGTGAATGTTATTCCGCAAAAGCAGGAGAAGTAAGACCTTTAGCGACGTTACCTCGGAAAATTATGCTGGATTTTATCAACAGCCTACCATAAGGATTAAAGACTGATTATTTGATTTACAAGCCTTTAAATTTTCCAGATATTTTGCAATAATTAGATTATTAATCAATCTCATGCAACCAGTGAACAATCTACTCAATTTACGCAAATGGTTAATTATAGGATTAGCTTTTCCTGTTATTCTTCTTAATGGGTGGTTATTAATTCAATTTATTAACTATTTTCAACCTTTAGTCAGCGTCATTTCTATCGCCATTCTCTTGGCTTTCATCTTAGACTATCCGATTCAACTATTACAAAAACGTGGAGTCCCTCGCAATTTAGCAGTTGTAGTAGTCTTGCTATTAGCTATTATTATTTTAGGGGCTGTAGGTGTGATTTTAGTACCGTTAATTCTTGAACAACTGAATGAGTTAGCTAATCTTCTTCCCTATTGGATTGAATCTGGAACTCAACAAATAGAAGCTTTGCAAAATTGGGCATCTACACAGCAGTTACCAGTAAATTTAAGTGGACTAGCTGCTGAAATTTTAGGAAAAATATCTAGTCAACTGCAATCTTTTACTGGAAAAATTCTGAGTTTTGCTTTTGATACTATTGGGAATTTATTTAATTTACTGATAACCATAGTTCTCACTATTTATTTAGTATTGAATGGTGAACGTTTATGGGATGGAATTTATCTTTGGTTTCCTGGCAACATTACTATAAAAGTTAGAGAATTACTGCGGGAAGACTTTAATAATTATTTTATTGGTCAAGCTACTTTAGGTGCTATTTTAGCTGTGACAATAACATTGGCATTTGTAGTTTTGCGAGTGCCTTTATCACTACTTTTTGGATTGGGAATTGGTTTATTTTCCTTATTTCCCTTTGGAACGGGTATTGGTATTGGTATTGTCAGTTTATTAGTATCATTAAAAGATTTTGGTTTAGGGTTAGAGGTTGCAGTTATAGGTGTAACTCTTGACCAAATTAATTCTAATATTATCGCTCCCCGTATTTTAGGAAATTTAACAGGCTTAAATCCTGTATGGGTAGTAATTTCTTTATTAATAGGAGCAAAATTAGGAGGTGTATTGGGTTTGTTAGTTGCTATTCCTTTAGCTAGTTTTATTAAAGATATTGCTGATACTTGGCGAAATGGTGAATTGAATAAAACCTCTGTTGATAGTGAGTATTTGCAAGAATCCTAAATAAGTTAGATATTTTATTTTGGGAAATAGGATTCTCTGGGTACAGGCAAAAAATCAAGAATCTGATTACAATACTTAAGGATAAATCTCATTCTCTTGCGTAAGTAATCATGGAAAATTTTGTTTTTTACAACCCAGTTAAAATCCTGTTTGGTAAAGGTCAAATCGCCAACATTGCAGCGGAAATCCCCGCAGACGCTAAAATTCTGATCACCTACGGTGGTGGTAGCATTAAAGCCAACGGCGTTTATGATCAAGTAAAATCAGCATTGGCTGGACGGAATGTCTTTGAATTTGGCGGAATTGAACCCAACCCCCACTTTGAAACTTTAATGAAAGCAGTGGAATTAATCCGCAAAGAAGGGATTGATTTCCTCTTAGCTGTTGGTGGTGGTTCAGTTGCGGACGGAACTAAATTTATCGCTGCTGCTGTTCCTTTTGTCGGTGAACCTTGGGATATTTTAGCAAAAGGCGCACCCGTAACTGCGGCTTTACCAATGGGGGTGGTATTGACTTTACCCGCGACTGGTTCGGAAATGAATACAAACTCAGTTGTTACCAAGTGGGAAACTCAAGAAAAGTTATTTTTCGCTAGTCCCTTTGTGTTTCCTAAGTTTTCAGTTCTTGACCCAGAAACGACTTTCTCCCTCCCTCCCAGACAAATTAGTAATGGGATAGTTGATGCTTTTACTCATGTAATGGAACAGTATTTAACCTATCCTGTAAATGCGCCATTACAAGACCGCATGGCTGAATCAATTTTAAAAACTTTGATTTCAGAAGGTCCAAAAACTTTAGCAAATCCCACAGATTATGATGCACGAGCGAATTTAGTTTGGTCAGCGACAATGGCGTTAAATGGGTTAATTGCTGCTGGTGTTCCCCAGGATTGGACTACTCACATGATAGGTCATGAATTGACAGCTTTGCATGGTTTAGATCATGCTCAAACTTTGGCGATTGTTTTACCAAACACTTTGACAATTAGACGCGATCGCAAATGGCAAAAACTTCTACAATATGCAGATAGAGTTTGGGATATTGTGGGTGGTTCGGAAGCAGAACGGGTAGATACAGCAATTAGTAAAACTCGTGATTTCTTTGAATCAGTTGGTGTCCGCACTCACTTATCTGATTATGGTGTGGGAGTAGAAACTATTCCCGCAATCATCAAGAATTTAGAAAAGCATGGGATGACTGCTTTGGGGGAAAATAAAGATGTTAACCCGCAAGTTGTTGAGCAAATTTTAGCTCTTTGTGCTTAGAAATTAAATAATTAGGTCAGGCTTTTTGTCTGACCTCTGTTATCAAACGGAAGTAAATTAAAGAGCTGTAAACGAGAAATAAAATTCAATTTTATTCATTTTTCTAGACAGATATTCTTAATCAAATAAAATTAATTTATAAGCGTAAGCCATTTCAGATAAATGGTAGTTGTGGAGTTTTCTCAACCCAACTGATAAAACCGTCACACATAAATATTACATATATAATTACCTAATAAATATCAGATTTCTGTATCTAACGATATTTAAGCCGTGATCATGAGATCCAGATCACAGCAAATGCCGATAGTATCAACGATGGAGGAATTTTATGTGTTCTTGCAGAGTTGATAATTCACATAATCACAAAAAAAATGTATTTTTTGATACAGAATATTTACTTTTATTAAATACAAAATCAACCAACTTTATTAAGAAATAATTGAGAAGTCAGAATTAAATTTTGATTTCTGCTGACATTCAAGTTGATAACTGTTCCACTTAACTAAAAGCAGAAATTATCGAATAAATTTCTGTTAATGTTCTATGTTTATTTTTTATAACCATATTGAACAAGTGTGACAGATTTGCAAACATGAACATGAGATAAAAAGCCTAACTTAATTACAGCTTTTCTAGCAGGAAAAACAGTAATGAATAAACCTATTCGCCCCTTGTATCGCCTTCTAGCACTAGCTATAGGTTCAATGCTGTTAGCAATTTTCGCGCCTACAGTTGTCCAAGCCGCAGACCCTGTAACACTGGAATCATTAGACGCAACAACCAAACAATTACAAATTTCTATTGATACTACCTGGGTACTCCTCACAGGCTTTTTAGTATTCTTCATGCAGACCGGTTTTTCGATGTTAGAGGCAGGTTTGCTGCGCCAAAGAGGTGTAGTTAATGCCCTATTGGAAAACTTTATTGATGCCGCTGTCACTATTTTAATCTGGTGGGGTGTGGGCTTTGGTATTGCCTTTGGTACAAGTGCTGGTGGATTTATTGGTACAGATACCTTTTTCCTAAGTCAACTACCCGTTGACGGCGCTTTTACCAATGCTGGTGTCCCCGGAATAGCTTCTGGCCTCAATGCTTACACCTTGTTCTTCTTCCAGTTTGCCTTTGCCGCTACTGCCAGTACAATTACTACTGGGTCCATGGCTGGGAGAACAGACTTTATAGGTGATTTAATTTATAGTGCCATCATGGCTGCATTCAGCTATCCCGTAGTTGTACATTGGGTGTGGAACTCCAGTGGCTGGTTATCAAAAATTGGTTTTCATGACTTTGCTGGTAGTACCGTAGTTCACACCGTTGGGGGTTGGACAGCTTTAGTCGGTGCTTTTTTACTTGGACCCCGCCCTGGACGGACTCCTTGGGGACAAATTCCCCCCGCCCATAACTTAGGTTTGGCGGCTTTGGGAACAATGATTCTTTGGTTTGGCTGGTACGGCTTTAACCCCGGTTCAACCCTTGGTACTAGTAGTCCTGGCTTAATTGGTTTAATTACCTTGAATACTACCCTGGGCGCTGGTGCTGGGGCGTTATCAGCGTTGTTTTATCAATATCAACGTTCAGGTAAATGGGATTTAGTCTATTGTTTGAATGGTTCTTTAGCAGGGTTGGTAGGTATTACCGCTGGTTGTGCATTTGTCGCACCTTGGGCTGCGGTTGTCATTGGTTTAACTGGTGGGATTTTGGTAGTTTTGGGTATTGATATTATTGAAGCGTGCAAAATTGATGACCCTGTGGGAGCATTTGCAGTTCATGGTATTAATGGCATGATGGGTACACTTGCGGTGGGCTTTTTAGGTCAATCAGAATTGACTTTGAATAAAAAAGCTGGACTGTTTTTAGGTGGTGGTTTTGATTTGTTGGGTATACAGATTTTGGGCGTAGTGGCAATATCAGTTTTTACTATTGCTTTTGCCCTTTTAATGTTCACTGGACTCAATGCTATTGGTAGACTGCGGGTTAATCCTGAAGCTGATAAAGTTGGGATTGATAATTATGAACACGGTGCAACTGTCTGGCCTGATGTTTATGCAGTTGAGGAGTTTGTAGAAGAGGAAAAAAATCACTCCAAAAATCCTCAAGCAAGTCCGTAGGGTTTGCGAAATCAGTTGTTGGTGGGTTAACGTGTAAGCTAACCCACCGCCGTCTAAAATAAAAACGCCAGCCGGAAAAAAGTGATTTTATGGTATTGACAAAAAATTTTCAGTGTGTTATCATATATATGACAAGGAAGAACTATTTTGCATTAAGTAGTTGTGCAAAATTAATTGAACATTGTAAAAATCCCTAAACCAATGAATTTTGTAGGGGCAAACCCCCTGTGGTTGCCCCAAATATCTAAAATAACCAGATACCCGACTTCTTTAAGAAGTCGGGGATATAAATTGAATTCTATTAATTCTTAGCTGATGGTTGAGTGCCAGGAATTGTGATGTCTATGGTTGTTACTTTCGCGGCTAAATCGGTTAATGGTTGTTTCATACCTGTTTGATTTCCGACTACTAAGGTGACTAAATTTTCTGGTTTCAGGTATTTTTGTGCCACCCGTTTAACATCTGCTGCTGTAGTAGCAGTAATGGCTTTTTGATAGCGAAATAGGAAATCAGCGGGATAACCATAATATTCGTATCGCATTAACCTAGATAAATTTTGACTAGGATTTTGAAAATTGAAGACAAAGGAGTTGAGTGTAGAATCCTTTGAATTATTTAATTCTTTGGCTGTCACATTTTCAGTTTGCAAACGTTTAATTTCTGTTTCCAGTGATTTGATAAACTGAACTGTGGTTTCTGTGCGAGTTTGTCCCCCAGCCACGAATGTTCCAGGATAGTCAAACCGGGGACTCCACATCCCATAGACAGAATAAGCTAAACCTTGACGCGATCGCAATTCATTAAATAAGCGTCCCCCAAAGCCATTTAATACGCCATTCATTACGTCCAAGGCTGGATAGTCAGGATTATCGAATTTGCCGCCCAAATGACCAATTAAGACGCTACTTTGGGTAAGTTGGGGTTGATTAACAAAAAATACACCGCCTAAATTAGCTTGTGTAACTTGTGGCAATTGGGTTTTAGCAATTTGAGTATTTGGTTTCCAGTCACCAAATTTGGCTTGAATAAGCGATCGCATTTTTTGAGGATTAAAATCACCCACAATCCCTAAAATAATATTATTGGGGTGAAAATATTGTTGATAAAACTTCAGTAAATCCTCACGAGAAATTTTATCGAGAGTTGTATATTCAACTGTGCGGGAGTATGGACTTTCTTTTCCATAAATTAATTTTCTCAACTCTCGACTAGCAATACTATTAGGGCTATCATTGCGACGAGCAATACCACCACGAATTTGAGTTTTTTCCAAATCCAACTTTTCCTGTGCAAAAGCCGGTTCTCGTAGTACCTCAGTAAATAGCCCAAATGCCATTTCTATATCTTCACTCAGGGTTTCAAAACTAGCACTACCAGCAGCTTCACTCATATCTGTTTCGACAGAAGCGGCACGTTGTTCTAAAATCTCATTTAGTTCATCAGCAGAATGCTTTTTAGTGCCACCACTTCGCAATGTAGAACCCACTAAACTAGCTAAACCTGCTTTTTCACCTTCCAACCGGCTGCCTGTTCTGATCAATGCTGTACCAGTTACCAATGGTAGTTCATGATCTTCCATCAAATAAACTACTAAACCATTTTCTAGTACATACCTTTCATACTTAGGTAATTTAACTGCCGAAACTGGCGGAAACTTTAAATCAGTGTAATGCTTTGCTGTTGTTGCTGCCCAAGAAAAATTCAAATTTACGAGCAAACAAGCCACAACAATCACCAAGGTAAAAACAAATCTTTGTCCCTTGGAAAACTGGAATTTTTTGCTTTTCAAATCAAACCTCAACATATCTATTTTCAATTTTGGATCAGGATTGAAAGATTAAAGGATTAACAGGATTAAAGATTAATCCTGTGGGAATTTTGAATTTCTAACCAGGTTCTTTTGACAACAATTTACCAACTATGCGATTTTCTGGCGTAAAAGTTACCTTGGCAACTCTTTGAATATCTTCAGGAGTGACTGCGGCAATTTTGTCTAATTGCTGAAACAAATTGCGCCAAGAACCTGTTTTCACTTCATATTCTAACAACTGTGCTGCCATACCTGAATTAGAATCAAGACTGCGTAATAACCCGGCTCTAGCTTGGGTTTTTAGTCTTGCTAATTCCACCGCAGATACAGGTTCAGTTTTCAATTTATCAATTTCTTCTCTTAATGCGATCGCTACTTGATCTACTGTTTTTCCTGGAGATGTGAGCGCGTAAAAGAAGATAAGATTAGGATATTTATCCCCTGGAAATCCACTAGAACCTTCAGCATTCAGGGCTAAACTTTGTTTTTCTACCAAAGACTTATAAAGTCTTGATGTTCTCCCGTCACTCAATAAACTGCCAATTATTTCATAAACTGCATTGTCAGGATGAGTAACAGCAGGACGATGATAACCTTCTAAATACCAAGGTTGGGTAGGTAATTCTAAAGTAACTTCCCTTGTAGCAGTTTGCTGGGGTTCTACTGGTAGTTTTTGCTGGGGTTTGGGTTTAGCTGGATAACGGCCAAAGTAAGTTTGTGCCAGTTTTTTCACTTCCGCAGGATTAACATCTCCCACAATAGCAATTGTTAAATTGCTGGGGACATAGTAAGTATTGAAAAACTTCCTAACATTTTCCGGTGTTAAGTTGCGAATATCCTGATCATAACCAATTACTGGTCGTCGGTAAGGATGAACTTTGAAAGCAGCATCTATGAATTTTTCCACCATCTTGCCGATAGGGGAATTGTCTACCCGCATCCGTTTTTCTTCTAAAATCACTTCTTTTTCTTTATAGAATTCCCGAAATACAGGATCTAAAAAGCGATCTGATTCTAGAGACATCCACAGTTCTAATTTATTAGCCGGAAAACTGTAAAAATAGCGCGTAGCTTCGGAGGAAGTATTGGCATTTAAACCCACACCTCCAGCTTGTTCGACTATTTGCCCCATTTCGTTTTGTTTAACTAATTTCAGGGCTTGGGATTCTACTGATTTAAACTCAGTTTCTAACCGGGCTATTTCATCTTTTTTGCCGCTGGTTTTTGTGGTTTTGATTTGGTTATCTAACCGTTCTAACTTTTCTAAAAGTGGTGCTTCGGCTTTATAGTTTGTAGTGCCGATGCGTTTTGTTCCTTTAAATGCTAAATGTTCGAGAAAGTGCGCTACCCCTGTTTGTCCATCGGGTTCATCAATCCCACCAACATCAGCATAAGTGAGAAAGGAAACTACTGGAGCTTGATGTCTTTCTAAAACGATGAATTTTAGCCCATTATCCAAGCGAAATTCTGTTAATTGATTAATTACTCGTTCTAGATACGGTTGAATGGAATTTTGGGATTTTTGTAGAGCTAAAGCCATTTCTGGCATCCACCCCCAAGCAAATACTATCAACGCCAAGGTAGTGGCTAGGAAACGACGAAATGGGGATTTTTTCAGGCTACCCATGCAGAAATTTAAAATTATCTGGTGCATAAGCAAAAGTTAAAGTAAATTTACATTACTTGAGAAATAGAGTAATTAACACAGTTACAGTTAACCTTCTATTAAGCTTTTTGTTTTTTTTGCATTTGATGTTGCACAATAAGGCTACAAATCTTGTTTTGGAGATATCAAAATAACTACTATATAACTACTATGCGAGTTTTTAATTCTCCGCCATCATCAGAAGCACAGACGCGCACACGTATTTTGCAAGCAGCGCAACGGTTGTTTGCTGCTAAAGGGTTCGAGGGAACTACCACCCGTGAGTTAGCACAAACCGCCGGCGTAGCTGAAGGAACTCTCTTTCGTCATTTTGCCAATAAAAAAGCAATTTTGGTGGAAGTGGCCACTAGCGGCTGGGTGGATATTCTCACAGATTTACTCACAGAACTCAGCGAAATGGCGAGCTATAAGGCTATAGCCCAAGTTATGCGCCGACGGATGTGGAATTTACAAAAAAACGCCGATATTATGCGTGTTTGCTTTATGGAAGTGCAATTTCACCCAGATTTGCGCGATCGCATTCAAACCGAAGTTATTGATAAAATGACAACTGTTGCTGAAGCATTTTTTCAAACTGCAATAGATAAAGGCATCTATCGTCAGATGGATGCCAAGCTTGGAGCTAAAGTTTTTTTAGGTTTATTTGCAATTGCCGGTTTTTCTGATCATACCCTCATAGAACCCAACGCCTCCCCCCAAGAAATACAAAAAATGGCAGAAGGACTAGCGGATATATTTCTGAACGGTGTCTTAGCCAAGGAATAGGCAAGAGGCAAGGGGAAATAATTATTACCACTGACAACTGACAACTGACAACTAACTAATTACCCATTGCTTGCGCTTGATGACTCCACTGTTGCACTAATTCAACTGCTGGACACATATCGCGGCTGTGTAAAGTTGCTACCTGTAAGCGCATAACCTGTCTATGCAATCTGTGAGTGGGAGTTTGCGCTAATTGGGATATAGAAATAACGCCAGCGTGAAGCAATATCCCGCAATATTGAGTTCCTACACTAGGAACACGGGCTAAACCTGCCAAAACTACCCATTTATTCACAGAATGGATATTTACCTGTAATTTACCTGCTAATACTATTCTCTCCTCTGGAGTTTTTCCTCTTTTAATTAGTTCTTCTGTGGTATTAATGCCACAATTTTTCAGTTGAACTTGATCTTCTGGGCTTAATCCTGGTAAGTCTTTTACAGGCCAATCAGATTTTTGAAGTAAATTGCTATTATTTGCACGGTTAATGGTCATTTTTTCAGTTTTTAGTATGGGTTTATTTATGTAAAAATTCAGGATTTACTGGGATTTCACTTTCTGAATTCTAACATTTTTATCAAATGGCCATCCTTCTTTAGGACGGTATTATTGACATTATGACCTATAAAAAATTAAAACCTCAATTTATTTATTGCCCAACTTCCTTCATTAAAGGATGTTCACAGTCAATAATGCCCGATAAGTATCAGATTAAATCTAAAATTTTCATTACAAATATTAACTTATAGAAGAATTCAGGAGTCAGGAGTCAGGAGTCAGAATTCAGAGGAAATAAGGCTTGCTGTATGGCTTTTTCGTAAATTTTGGCTCTCATTTAAGCGCACATTGCTATCATATTTGTTAAGTATTAAGAAAACTTTATCTCCCGGATTTTTCTAAAAAGTCAATCGTTAACCTATAGTTAATTTTCCTCGCATTACTGTTACAGCTTGTCCAGATATAAAGACGCGGGTTGCTCCTGGATAGTACACTTTTACCACTCCACCCCGACTAGAAGCTTGATAGGCTAAAAATTCATCTTTTCCCAATTTATCCCGCCAAAATGGGGCTAAACAACAATGGGCTGCACCTGTTACCGGATCTTCATTAATCCCTAAACCTGGGGCAAAAAAGCGGGAGATAAAATCATATTCCGAGTCAGAATTAGCGATGCTAGTAACGATAATATCAGCCTTAGTTAAGGTTTTCATCTGCTGGAAATTCGGCTGCATTTCTCTGACTAATTGCTCAGATTCTACTTCTACTAAATAACCGAGAGAATTTTGAACAACAGATTTACAAATTACTCCTAAAACTTGATTTAATTCTGGCGGTGATTCTACAGCTTGGGAAAGATTTACTGGAAAATCTAACTGAATCCAATCATTTTCTAGTTTAGCTATTAGTATACCACTTTTTGTATAAAAACGCGCTGTTTGATTTGGTAATAAATGTTCTTGTGACCATAATACATGGGCGCTGGCTAAAGTTGCGTGTCCACAAAGGGGAACTTCTGTTGTTGGTGTAAACCACCGCAAATTAAAACCGTCATCTTGTTTGACTAAAAAAGCGGTTTCTGATAAATTCATTTCCTGGGCAATATTTTGCATCCACGATTCAGATTTTGGACTATCTAAAACACAGACAGCCGCAGGATTTCCTTTAAATGGGGTATTAGTGAAAGCGTCTACTTGAGTAATAATTTGGTTCATTTTGAGTCAGAAGATAGAAATAAGGAATCAGGAGTGTAATTTACGCCATGCTACGCTATTAGAATTACTCTGTGCGGGATTTTAGCCATTGTTCTAAGTCGCTAATTTCTACAAAATCTAATAATGCTTCTCCCAGGTCTTCTAGCTGTGCTATTGTCAAGCTATTGATGCTTTTGATATACGCATCTCCCAATTTTCCAAATCTCTTCGATAATATTCGCAGCAGTAAGTTTTTCTCACCTTCTTCCTTGGCCTCTTGATATACTCTTGTTTGCTTAATATCACTCACTAAAAACATGGCTTCTATCTCCTGACGGCTTAATTGTGAAAACTTTGACATCAACACACTTTCCAGTAATTCTATAATACCTTGTCTTTCACTATCATTGCTAACTTCTGTCTTTGTTCTTGCCATTAAGGTTTTCACCAATTCCTGTGATTGGTTTTCTTTACTGACAATTAA
Organism: uncultured cyanobacterium; assembly: GCA_903848645.1. Classification (GTDB taxonomy): domain Bacteria; phylum Cyanobacteriota; class Cyanobacteriia; order Cyanobacteriales; family Nostocaceae; genus Dolichospermum. Next base: position 63,100 of record CAINGU010000029.1, read on the forward strand.
TTCAATTAATCCCATCCCTATTGAACCTGATGGTATTTCATCTAAATAAATTCGTTTGATTCGACCACTATTGACTAATTCTTGTTGGTAAGTAGTTAACTTTTCTACATCCAAACTCCGTTTCGCAAATAAAGCTACTGCTTGCCAATCTGGTTCGGGTTTATATTGATTGAGATAAATGTTTATTTCTGTAATTAATTCCCAGTAAAATTCTGGTTTGTTTTGAAATTGTACCTCGACAAAATAGATGGGTTTTTCTAAACTATCTGGCATAAATATTCCATCAAATCGAAAGGCTTTTTCTTTGACTTCTACAGAAGTAAATTGATAACCTGCCGCATTTTCCGTTGGTTGTCCCAGTAGTTCAAAGAGGAGAGTATGGAAGGTGAGGAAGATTTGGTAAAATATGGTATCTGTGTGCATTATTTATGATTTAATTCCCAGTTATTAGCTTCTGCCAAATGTTTAATTAATGTAGACTGTGGTAAAGGTCCATGTAAGTGATTCCAAGGTAGAATTTTCTCAGTTAACCAATTACTATGAACGTAAAAATCTAAGTCGGGAATTTGTCCTTTGAGTTGTTTAAAAGCCCGTTTGTAACTTCCCAAAGAGTCACCAAAATCACGGGTTAATTCTAATAATTGGCCAAGTCGGCGATCGCCTCTGGACAACAAAGCCTGTATAATTGACCAATTATAGCTTTCTGGTCGAAATTCTATTCCTTGGGGTTTGATTTGCTTTTGTAATAACTGCAATCGTTTTTCCGCTTGTTTATTGACCCCAAACCATTGAAATGGAGTATGGGACTTGGGAACAAAGGTACTACATCCCAGTGTTAACCGCAAACCAGGAGCAGCTTTTTTCACACTTTGCATCATTTTTACAGTTGCGTCTATATCTTCAGCTTCTTCCCCAGGAATTCCCACCATTCCATAGAGTTTTAAACTAGATAAACCACCAGCTTTTGCATTGATAGCTGCTTCAATAATTTCATCATTATCCAATTTTTTATTGACAATTTTACGGACTTTTTCCGAACCACTTTCAACCGCAATTGTTAATGATCTTGTATCGCGTTTCACCAAGGTTTCGGCTAATTTAACTGTGACTGTATTGGTTCTCACCGACGCAACACTTAACCGTACATCCTCATATTTTGGCTGACTAATATAATCTAATAATTCTGTAAATTCTGGATGTTGGGTAACAGAAGCCCCCAATAAACCTAAGCGATTAGTAACTTTTAAACCTCGTTCAATTCCGGGAATTAAAGAATTTTCTAAACTCGCAGTTCTAAAAGGCAAAGTTAAATAACTCGCTAAACAAAAGCGGCACATTTCGGGACAACTTCGCACCACTTCCACCATGAAAATATTTTCCCAAGCCGCTTTTTCTGTCACCACAGTAGAAGCAGAAAGAGTATTTCCTCGATAGGTTTGCTTTTGGATAATTGGCGGAATTTCCGCCGAAATGGGATTAATTGATTTTATTTCCCCATCTGGGCTAATATATTCTACTACATATAAACTAGGAATATAAATTCCGGGAACTTGGGCTAAGGTTTTTAATTGAGTTTCTCTATCAGCCTTTCTAACTTTTTTATAAGTATCTATAAAATCACCAAGCAGATTTTCACCATCTCCCAATAAAATCACATCAAAAAAATCAGCATAAGGTTCAGGGTTAGCTGTCAAAACTGGTCCACCGCCAAAAATTAAAGGATGATTTTGATTGCGAGAATTAGCCCGAATCGGAATTTCTAAAGATTCCAAAAGATTAAAAATATTCACATAATCTAATTCCCAAGACATAGAAAAACCTAATAATTCTGGATGTCTAGGAAGTTGTTCCCGAATATCAGTAAATAAGCGACTTACCTGCAAATCATCACGCATAGCCAAAGTTGCCCATACCACCTGATAACCCAGGCTAGTTATCCCCACCGTGTACTCATTGGGAAAGGCGAAAATTACGGGAATAGCGTCATGATTGGGGGTTGCGGGGGTAAATAGAAGGCGTTCCGAGTCAAATACAGATGAGGTCACAGCTTTTTTTGGGAAAGTTATTTATATTTAATTTTAAGCCATAGAATGATCAAGTTAAAAAATAATGTCACCCCATTAGCGAGAATAACTGGTAAAGCACCGAGAATAATCCCATAGATTAACCACAATAACAAGCCACTCATGAAGATAATCAACATTACATAAGAAACATCTTTAGCTGATTTTGTGCGCCAAATTTGGAACATTTGCGGTAAAAATGCGACTGTAGTTAATGCACCTGCTACTAATCCTAAAATGGTGATAAAATCCATGTTTAAAAAATATCCTTGATTTCCAGATTATACTGCATTAATTCGATATATTTAGCCAAATAGGGAAAATTAACTCTTGAATAAGTTTTGATAGATGATGTTATTTGAATATGAGATTGAAAAAAGAATATTATGTGTGAGTTATTGTTTTCCTGATAATTAGGGCATCCTAGAGAGATAGAGATAAATTACAATTACTAATTCATGAGGAATCGAATATGAAACGATACATACCCTTTTTTATTATTGGCTTTATTCTCTTTGTAACAGTGGGAGATAAGGTATTACCAGGTGCATTAGGGAAATATAGCATTCAGACCCGCATAGCTTTAAATAACTTTGCTCTGAACCTATTTCCCACTGTTAAGCGTCCTAAAAACCCCAATGCACGCACGGAGAAACAACTAGAAGAATTAGAACAAAAAAGGTAGAAATATCAATCAACTTGTGGACAATTATCCCACAAAGTTGTAATTTCTCTTAAACTCTGATGAGTCCCATTACCTAAGATTAAATGATCTAAAATGGGAATGGCTAACAGTTCAGAGCCGGCTAATAATTGACGAGTCAATTCTATATCTGCTTCACTAGGTTCTAAACTCCCAGAAGGGTGATTATGGGCAACTATTACCCGTGTAGCACCTTGACGAATAACTTCTCGAAAGATATCACGGGGAGAGACTAAAGTTTCCGTCGCTGTCCCAATGGTAATTACCTTTGTTCCTAATAACTTATTTTTCACATCCAATAACAACACTGCGAATCGCTCCTGATTTTGCCACATCAAGTCTTGACTAAGCACCGCAGCCGCAGCAATGGGACTATCAATGACTGTCCCGTCGGAAGGACGAGATAAAAAAGCACGTTTACCCAATTCAATTGCCGCTAAAATAGTTGTGGCTTTAGCTGGTCCGACACCAGGAATTTCCATTAACTCAGCAGGGGAAACATCTCGTAAAGCAGCTAAGGGGTCACACTGGCCTTTGCCCAATTGCTGTAATATATATTGCCCTAAACCAACTGCGGATAATTTACCAGGTCCTTGACCAGTACCCAGCAAGATAGCAATTAATTCCGCTGTAGCTAAAATTTTCGGTCCGTGAGTCATTAACCTTTCACGAGGGCGTTCATTTTCCGGTAAATCGGCTATTCTCAGGCAATAAGTCATACCAATTGGGGATTTTGGATGGGGAATAATTGGGTAGAGCCATTATTTATTTATCCCTTATTTCCGCGAACAATTATTCCTCCTTGACAAAATCTTTAATTTTTGTGGAGATTACCTAAGTGATACTGAATTATAAACGTGAATTATTTATTGGTAGATTTGCGTAGCTTTGAGCATATGGTAAGTAATAATTAACTGAGTCAGGGCCAGAGGGTAACTTTGCAGTGTTTCTCCAGTTGTCCCCGCAATTTTACCCAATTCTGGATTACTTTCCCGATCGCATACACTATTTAAATGAGGCATATCGTTACACATAATCCGTTCGATTTTATTTACCTGTTCCAAGGTTGCATGACCGTCAACCTCTAAAACATCGACTGGTTTTCCCATATCTCTATCTAGTCCCAAGCGGATAGCTGACTGGGAATCACTATGACCAGCATGAATAATTTCCGTAAAATCAGGATGAGGAATCGAAGGACGCAGCACCAAGCGCACATTTAAATGTCCATTAGTTTCATCAATCTCATCATTAGGCGGATAGAAACTGACCACAATATCTGACCATTGCCGCTGGGGACGGATATACATTTCCGAATCTGGTTCGCGTTTATCTAATTCCGCTAATACCTGTTCTGGAGTATAACCGCGCTTTTGAGTATCCCGTTTCACCTTCCAATTAGCGCGGAGTGGTTCAGGAGGGGCAAGATAAACCTTGACATCATAAGCATCACGGGCTGCACGGGTAGAATAACCTAGTAACCCTTCAATAATCACAAATTTAGTGGGTTTGATATATTGCGGTGGTTCAAATGTGCCTGTGGAGTGGCTGTAAACCGGCTTCAGAATCGCCTGTCCTGTCCGTAGCAGCGATAAATGTTGCTGCATGATATCCAGATAGTTACAATCAGGATGGAGTGCCGTAATGCCGATTTCTGCCCGTTGTGTGCGATCGTAACGATGGTAATCGTCCGTACAGATAATAGTCACATTTTCAGGACCTAGTACCTGAGCAATCCCTCTAGTCAGAGTTGTTTTCCCAGCAGCACTATCACCAACAATACCCAGAATAATTGGACGGCTCATTTTATCCCCTTTCACACAAGCTACTTGCGTAATAATGTTTCCACAGAACAGTGTTAACTAATTTTAGAAGCGAATTCGCTCATAAATTCAATCAAAATCATCTTCGCAACATCTCTACATAATGCTCAAAGCAAATAGATATTTCCGAAAAACAATGTAGAGCCGAGAATCCCTACCCATAAAACGTCTCTACAAGGATTCTGGAAAACGCAGATTTCATTATCAAACTCAATGCGATTAAATCGAGCTATGGAGTTTTTTGTCATAGAAAAAATTAGCTATGCAAAATATAGCAATACTTACGTGTATTTAAAAAATCAAATAGGAGTCCCATAGATAACCAAATTCTCTATAACGCCAGGTATATGAGGATGGTATTTATTTATGCCTACTTATGAAAATATTTCAAGAATTTTTGTAATGCTAATAACTATATTTGTAAAGCATCTCTTGAATTTGGTGTATGACTGATGCAGTAATAACGAGAAAACAAGCAAATAAGGATGCCTATCATAGTCTATAGGTTGTAAATGCCAAAAAATAAGTATTAGGCTCGAATTTTACCTAAATATTCGCCAGAAAAATCTTCTTCATGGAATCTACTTAAATCTTCATCAAAAATTTATAGATAATACACCTACTAACATAGCACACTGAAATTTAAGGAAAATATCTATACACTAAGATCAATAAAAAGAAGGTGACAAATAAATTCAATAATTTCCAGACCACTGAAAACCTAACTATTTGAATTACTGAACAGGTATAAAAATTATGGCAGATAATACTCTTGCAATCTTTAACTCAGCATTACCGACCGCATCTACCGAAATCATCACCAACTGGGACACAACAGGAAATACAGTATCTCTTTTACCCAGTTACATTAATGTCACCATTAGCAATGGCGGATTACTTAATGGAGTTTATGACGCTTGGTGTATTAATAGTACCTTGGATATTCAGAAAGGTACTTATAATAACAGTAGTATCTATTCCAGCTACGGAAATATTCCTACTGGTATACTTTATACTGGCTCACAGACAATCACTTCATCTCCCGATCCCTATTTAGATAAACTTCAGCAAATTAACTGGCTTTTCAATAACGTTACTGAAGCGAGCAACGTCGTCAACGATAAATTTAACTACAATGGGGTTAACTACACTTGGGGAGATGTGCAACTAGCCATCTGGACGCTTCTTGGTGAGAAAAGTGTATTAGGTAGCCAACAATATAACTCTTTAGAAGTCTATAGTCAGCAAAACGCTGATACTCTTGTTAATCTAGCTATAACAAATGGTACTAATTTTGTGCCTGTAGCAGGCCAAGATTTTGGTGTCATTGCTAACGCTGCTGGAAATCAGCCTATCTTGATGGAAGTCAAGACCGCAGGTATTGGAGATTTTGTCTGGGAAGACCTGAATGCCAATGGGGTTCAGGACGCTAACGAAACAGGAATAGATGGTGTAACAGTCACATTACTCAATGCCAGCGGCAGTGTTCTCGGTACTACTATAACCGGAGACAACCCCTATACAGCGCAAGTTGAGAAAGGCTGGTATCAGTTTGGTCCTCTTCTGCCTAGTACCTATCAAGTCAGGTTTACCTTCCCGACCGGTTTTAACACAGTCAGTCCCTACCTTCAAGGCAGCAACATAGCCCTTGACTCCAATGCTAATCCTGTCATCAATCTAACTTCTGCCCCTATTACTTTAGTTGCTGGAGAGGTTAACAAAACTATTGATGCCGGATTCTACAAAACAGCAACATTAGGTGACTTCGTTTTCACAGACAGCAATGCTAATGGTATTCAAGATACTGGTGAAAACGGACTTGCAGGCGTTACCGTTAACCTATTAGATAGCAACGGCAATACTGTTACCACCACCACAACCGATGCTAACGGTGGTTATAACTTCGCTGGTTTAA
>CAINGU010000030.1 GCA_903848645.1 uncultured cyanobacterium
GTGAAGAGAAGACACTATTCTCTGCGTCATGAGAGTGAGTTTAGTCTGAAAAGTAACCATAAAGTTGGTATTATTGCAAGCATCTTTACAAAACTTTGCATCGTGTCCCATTTTGCAGGTATCCCGGCTGTACCCCTATTCAAGTCAACATACTATTATAAATATGTTGACTTAATCCACTAACTAATAGTTATTACCTATTTCTGCTAACGCAGATATAAAAGCAAATTCGGAAGATAATACTAACTGTGTTTCTTTATTTATTGTCTCGTTTGCAACCCCAATCAAAATTAAAACCCATGCTGAAAAAAACCACAAAACCAAAAACTAATTGACACCCTAAAAATACTCCCCCCACACTGGCCTATCATCCCCACTCAGGGAAAAAGACCATTAGGGTATCAATGGGAACAACACCCCTGGTCTCCTCAAACATTGCTGAACCAACTCCAGCAATATGAGAAAGTACCAGTCAGAAACCGCCATAACGGTTTTTACACAGTAACCCCCACAGGTATAGGTCTACTTTGCGGTCAAAACTCCCAGGAATTCTTAATCGCCGTAGACTGTGATGGATACAGCGCCCATGCAGCAATTATCGCACATCAACCGCTACCCACCACAGTTGCATTTACATCAGGACGACCAGGACGAGCGCAATATTTACTGAAATTGCCAGGTAACACTCACCCTCAACTCAAATCCCGCAAAATCACAACTGCCCCCGGTGAAGTTTTAGAATTTAGAGGTACTAAACTACCATCAATACTTCCCCCCAGTATTCATCCACAAACAGGTTATTATCGTTGGCTGAGTGGTTGTCGTCCTGACCAAATCGAAGTAGCGATCGCACCATCTTGGATAATCGAACAAATGACCAAACGTGCGAAATCACCAAAAAGAGATTACCACAAAAACAGTCACTCCTTACCAACAAATCCAGAATTTACAGGTGAGGATACAGAAACAGCACTGCTACTACTAGAAATTATTCATCCTCGCTTTGCAGATAAATATGATTCATGGATCAAGGTGGGAATGGCTTTGAAATCAGTCAATCCTACCCTATTTTGTGCTTGGGAGGAATGGAGCCAGCTATCAACTAAATACACACCAGGGGAGTGCGAATACAAATGGCAATCTTTCCGAAAATGGGGGATAAATATGCAGATTTTACACCGTTTAGCTAATCTTTCCTAACTACAAATTATGTCAAAAATTGAAAATCAACAAATTCTAGATGAAGATATAGAAACTGATGATAACGATACTGATTTCACCACTTCATCCACAGAAAATGATGTTGTTAATGTAGCATCTGAAAAAGAAAATAGATTTGATTTTGATAGCAACACTATCATCTTAGGCATCCAAATTTTATCAGCAAATCAACACGATTTACGACAAGTGTTTATCACGGCTGGAATCAAAGGAGAACCACCAGTCATGCAGGTTAGTACACTTCATGAAATCGAACAGTATCCAGTAATAGCTGAAGTTCTCACAAAACTAAAAGCTATTTTACCACAAATAGCAGAACAATCACAACAAAAAGAAGCTCAAAAACATAAATTATCTGTCAACCAATCAGAGAATAACAAAATTGTCAATCCTCCTGATTTACCACCAACCAATCCTCATAAAACTAACCCATCTAATCAATTAACACTGTTTTAATATGCCTTACATTTTGATGATTGAAGGTCAAGAAATACCCATAGCTGATGAAATTGCAGCTACTGACGAAACTCTCCGCAATGCCTTGACACCATTTTACCCAGAAATTGCTCATGCAGAAATTACGCGAACGGATAAAGAGGGAATTACCCAAATTCGCATGGTTAAGAAAGCAGGTACTAAAGGTTTAGGTGATATCCTCCAAACCCTAATTACCAGCGAACATCAATTTAACCCGGCTTTACTATTAAGCTGGCAAATCAAAATGTTAGAAATTCAAGGTCATTTGAATATCGAAAATCTGCTGTTATTACAAGATGAGCTAGAAACAGCAATTACCACTGGGAGAGAATGGCAAACTGAATTAGACAAGAGTTTAAATATTCTCAAAAAATCTCCTCCCATACCTTCACAAATACCAATTTCCGGCTTCTAATGCAGTCTCAATATCAATTGGCTGCTGAGTCTTTGAAAAAATACCAGATTCCCCAAACTGTAAAAGAGGGAATTTGGTATTTAGAAGAAATCAGCGAACAAATTAATTACCTCAGTCTCTACAAAGAACTATTCCCCCGTGAATGGTCATCTTCAACAACTCCCTTGAGACAACATTCACATCCCAGTGTTTACAGTGACCTAGAAATTGAGTTTTTGGAACTGGTAAATGAGTGGCTATTTCCCATAGATTACTACGAAGATTTTCGGGAATGCACAGAAAGATATACAGAAATTCCCGTTTACTCCCAAAACACAGATTGGTGGGAAATAAGTTTAGAAGAACTCAGTTTCACAGAACAATTTCTCTTATCACTGATAGGTTATGGACATCCTCAAAAAGATTGGCATTCTTGCTTTGGTTTCATTCCTCATAAATTGGTGACTGTGGATAAAATCAATTGGGATAATCTTTCCTTACTTTGTCAACAAACAACATCACCTTTGTCTCTACTTTATGATGCAATATCCATCATTGACCACAGTACAGAATGTATTTGGTTAAATGTAACTCATGAAGAATATGTCTCATTTGATTGGGAACAAGCAGTGCTGAAATATTTAGCCGAACAATGGCAATTATGCCAAACATATTGCCAGAAAATGACAGAGTTTTCAGAATGGATTGAATCTTCTATTAACCATAGAAAACAGGTAATCAAACTATGGAACAAAGCACGGTATTAACTAACATTTTACCTCAACTCAACATCAGTGATATCTCACATTCAATTATCAACCAAACTACTCATGCAGAAACACTAGCACATCTGTTATTTCTGCCAGGACAATACCTTCTAGTTTATAAAGAAGGAGAAACAACAAATTACAAATTTATCGCTCCTGCTGCATTGAGAGAAGCTTTTGCTGCTGAACCTATTGACTCAGGTTATTTACCAGTAAATACCGTGAGGTGGGGAAGATGTCACAAAGGAGAATGGTTAGTGCAGTTTTATCCACCACAACGTTATTGCATTTCCTTAGAAAATACAACTTTTAAAATACCTATGCCGGGGTTAATATTTGCCGGATGTAATCGTCAATATTGGATTTGGGCTATTAAGAAATTCGAGCAAAATTCTCCTCTATTTTATGCACCATTACCAAATGTGATGGAGAACGGTTCTATCTGTTTCGGTGAAAATTATGTTCCCAATTGTTCCCCTGAAAATATCATGCAGGTATGGCAATTGTTTTGGCATAGTGCTTTCAATCAAGATTCGGTGCAGGGTAAATCTAAATCATATCCTGAAGATGTGCGATCGCTTCTCTACCAACTACACCACAAAAACTCTAAAAGATACCCAACACGGGATTTAGTGCCTTGGGGTAACAAAACCATCACCACTGCAATTGAGCAGATTATCTCATGACTATACCAGGACTCATCAATTATCAATTTGCCACCAGCACCGACTTACCAGCGATAACAGGCAAAATGATGGAATACTGGGTAGCTGGTAACGGAGTGTTTGTCCGTGCTGCACGTCAAGGACTATCTGCGTGCTTTCCTATCAACCAATGCAGTATTCGCGGTTTACCCCATCTCACACCCTATTTTCACCTGCAATATCCCTTGGTTTCCGCTAGGTTAACGTTGCAAATTTTACAGTTAGCTCAAAATGCGGGACACCAAGAAATACTGTTCTATCTCTGCTTTACGGACAGAGAGTGGCATCTGCACACCCCAGAACAAACTGCCACATCTACCACTGTAACTCCAGTAGAGGCAACCAGCTTATCATATCAGACTGCGATGATTGAGATACACAGTCACCACAGTATGAGCGCACAATTTTCTGCTACTGACGACGAGGAAGAAGCTGGGAAGTTCAGAATCTTTGCCGTTTTGGGTGAGATTTTCACTAATCCCCATATCTGTGTGCGGTTGGGTACATACAGCCACTTTTGCTACATCCCTGCTAACTGGGTATTTGAGTTGCCAAGTTGTTTAACATCCAATTCAGTAGTATCTACATGATGACAGCTATTTTTAGGTAAATAAACCACAGTTTTTGTTTCGCGCAGAGAAGGCAGAGGTAAAAATTCAGGGAATAATACCGCTACAAAACGGATTTGATGTCACAGATTACACCATGATGAAATTAGACCTATCTTTTGCTCACTCTGTCCCGCTTATGCTTCCTGCACATAATCACGTCGAGTTTATAGTTGTGGGTGCTGGTGGGACAGGAGGTTTTTTGATTCCGTCGGTTGCTAGACTGATGCTGGAGATTGAAGCAAATAGCAATAAAACCGCTTCTTGCATAGTTGTAGACCCAGATATCATTGAACCTAAAAACATCCCCCGACAGAATTTTCAACAGTCAGAAATTGGGTTACACAAAGCGGAAGTTTTAGCAGCTAGATACAGTTTAGGATTGGGAGTTGTAATTAGAGCGATCGCTAAACCATTCACTAAAAGAATTATATCAGCAAGATGGCGTAAGTTAACAGTTATTATCGGTTGCGTAGATAATGCTGCTGCGCGTGCTGAAATTAGCAGTTGCTTAGACCAAAATTACTCAGATTCTCAACCACAAATTTGGTGGTTAGATTGTGGTAATCATGCTAATTCTAGTTCTGGACAAGTGGTGCTTGGTTCTACTAATCAATTTACCTTAGAAAGTGCTTTTGATAATCGTCAAAAACCGAACTTCTGCATTAATCTTCCTAGTCCTTCTAAGCAACATCCAGAACTCCTCACACCATTACCTGAAGAATTAAATTCAACAAGTTTATCGTGTGCTGAAATTCAAGCACGAAACCGCCAAAGCTTATTTGTTAATCAACAAGTAGCTGTTATTGCTGCCGAGTATTTGTTAGCATTAACATTAACTGGAGGTTTGAGAAAATTTGCAACCTATTTCCATAATACTACAGGTTCTTGTCGTTCACTATATACCTGTGTAAATTCTCTGCAAAAGTTTACAAATGAGGAAATAATTTCACCAAGTCGTTCAATTTCAGTTTAGCAATACAGCATCAAATCACTCTCGCTGACGCGCTTCTCTCTTGGATAAATCCAAGAGAGAAAATTATTTATGGAACTTACGCAAAAAAAATCTTTTAAAATCTCTTTTTTTGTGTATTTTAAGTTTTTGTGACTAACCACAGAGGCACAGAGAACACAGAGAATGAGAGTTTTACCAATTTTATGTGAGGCTGCACAGAATACTGTAATCCATTGATTTATCCATCTTTATCTGTGTTCATCTGCGTACCCTTCGGGAAGCAAGCTACGTCTGCGGTCAATTATTCTTGTTATTTTATTCTATGCCGCTTCATATCAATTTGGTATTAAAAGATATTTTCGTAAGTTCTGGGAAATATTTGTAAAACCAAAAAAAGCGACTACCAAATATCTAAAACCTGTTTCCAAAGTTGAAATTAAACTACCACAAATAAAATCAATGCTCAACATTACTAAAGTACAACTTAGTGCTAGTGGATGGACTCTAAATATGCTTTCACCCAGAGTTGCTACTATCACCAGTCCTTTGGGACAAAGAAAAGTCACATACTTCGGTTCTGAAACTGAAGAAAAGGCACTCCAATTTAAAAAATGGCTTGTTGAGAATACAACAAATTCGACTATTTTTGTGAGAAAAGCAGAACGATTAAGTCAAAATTGGGAATGTAAATGTTGGAATGTACCAACAGAGTTAATAATTCAAATAGCCGAACTAGATATAAACCAACAAACCCAGCTCAAGCAATAAATTATTTGACACCAAAACGAATAATTTATTATGCGCTACGCGCTAAGTATTTGATGATTTTAATCAGAAGGCGTAATCTCTATTTTAGATTAGGTTTCTAATTTTATAGAGGTGTATATCAACATAATAATGTATACACAAAACGCCTTCATTGTCAATTAAATCATCATATTTTCTTGCTAAAAATTGTACAATCTCTATCAAAATATGAAACTATCTCATTCATTTACAGCCAATATTACCAAAGACACTTATGTCAGTTCATATAACAATGGCAATAACCAATCTTGTTCATTTTTTGAAAATGGAGAAACAGTTACAATAAATTTCAATACTGATTGTCTTCATCAAGTACGAGAAACGATCAAAGTTCTTCAACAAATTTATCAATCTCTTGCTCAACAACGACAACAGCAAATTACAAATGAGATTGAACAGTTAAATACTCATAGTCTCGTCCCAGTTTCTCCAAGTAATAACGGTAAATCTCACATAGTAGAAATAGGTTAATAAACAGACCTTTTTTATTAATTTACTAATTTACACAATGATTTGTAATAAATTACCATTTCAAACTAAGCAGATGATGAAAAATCGTAAAAATTGAGAAATTTTCATCTGTAATAAAACGCTAACACCTTTTATATTGCTGGTTTTTAGCGATTACTTAGAACTTACCAAACATAAATTCCAGAAAAAAACTACTCTGTATACAAAGTACAGGGTGAATCAAGGTGTTTAGCGACAAACTAAGCACCTCTTATTTCATGGCTTTATTGACATCAAGTAACCCAAAATTATGAAATTCACAATTTCTCAAAAAGACCTCGCTGATACCCTTAACTTGGTTAGTTACGCTGTACCTAACAAACCTCATCACCCCATTCTTAACAATATATTATTGGTTGCGGATAAGCACGAACAACAAATTTTAGTGACTGCTTTTGATTTGAGTTTAGGAATTCGAGTTCAATGCAAATCCAGAATAGAACTAGAAGGTAAAATTGCTTTACCCGCTAAATTATTCACACAAGTAATTTCAAGTCTTCCCAAACAAGATATTATTTTGGAAATTGTAGATAATGCAGCAATTATTACTCACTCTTGCGGTAAATGTCGGATTCAAACAGTTAGTCCTCAAGAGTTTCCATCTTTACCTGAAATTGAAGGTAAGAATATTAGATTACCAGCAATTAAGTTGTTACAAGCATTAGAAGCAACATTATTTGCTGCTAGTCATGATGAAAATAAACAAGTTTTAGCTGGAGTTCATTTCCAATTTACTAATAGTAGTTGGGAAGCAGCAGCGACAGATGGACATCGGTTAGCAGTTGTTTCTGGAAAGATAGAAACAGATGAACAATTGACAGAAAATGCACAAATTGAAACTGATTCAAATACAGTAGAAATCACAATTCCTCAACCTACACTAATAGAATTACAAAAGATTTTAGGTAGTGTAGGAGATAACAGCAAATGTACTATTAACATCGACAATGGAATTGCGGTATTTACATTACCTAATATCCAAATTACCACGAGATTATTAGAAGGAGATTATCCAAAATATTCAGCTTTAATTCCCCAACAATTTCAACATCAATTTATTGTTGACAGGAAATTATTTGATAATGCTCTAAAAAGAGTGGGAATTGTCGCTGACCAGAAAAATAAAATTGTCAAAATTATCTGTGACTACCAGCATCAACAAGCAACTTTATCTACTGAATCTTCAGATATAGGTGGTGCTGTGGAATCTTTAAATATTAAGACCCAAGATGATTATCAGCAAACATTAGTCATGGGTTTTAATATCAAATATATGGAACAGGCTCTGAAATTCCTACCTACAAATGAGGTGTTGATTAATATCAACCAAACTACAACTCCTGTGGTTATTACTCCTGTTGATGGTATTCTCAATCAATTAATTTTGGTAATGCCAGTTCAACTTATTAATAATAACAGCACAACAATGGAAGAAGATACTTCAGATGATAATGAGGAAGTTATCGTTACAGAAAATATTTCATCTGAAACTGAAGTAAATGAGGAAATAAATATAGCTGCTGAAGGTGGGAATACGGAAGAAGTTGTTAAGGAGAAAAATAATCTGATGAACACAGATTCTTCTCCACAGAAAAACACAGCAAACACTAAAACTAATTCTCAAACTTCTGCAAATTCTACTCCTAAAACTAGAGGAAGAAAAAAGAAAGTTGCTGCTGCATAGGATAACTGAATCAAAAATTGTAGTGGTTTAGATTTACTAAGCACGTCTCAATACTTATCCGTCAAAACTTGCACAAAATATCTCTTAAACTTTCTTGTCTCTGTGTACTCTGTGCCTCTGTGGTTCGTTATATCAAATCTGTTTGAACAACCACACCAAAAACTACTCACACCCCAAGTTTATTAATGATAAATGAGCTTGGGGAAATTCAACATATCTACTTTTGAAAAATATGACATACCAACCACTTCACCTGAAATATCGGCCTCAGTCTTTTGCTGAACTTGTTGGTCAAAGAGCGATCGCAACTACTCTAACCAATACTATCACATCCCAACGAATTGCCCCGGCGTACTTATTCACTGGTCCCAGAGGTACAGGTAAGACTTCCAGCGCACGCATTTTTGCTAAATCTCTCAATTGTCAACATGGTAATTTTCCTACTCCCACACCCTGCGGCCTATGCAATTCCTGTACCAGCATCTCCAAAGGTTTATCTCTGGATGTGGTAGAAATAGATGCTGCTAGTAACTCTGGTGTTGAAAATATCAGACAAATTATTGACCGCACCCACATTATACCTGTCAACAGCCGCTACAAGGTGTTTGTTTTAGATGAAGTGCATAGTCTCAGTTCACAGGGTTTCCAGGCTTTACTCAAAACTTTGGAAGAACCACCAAAAAATGTAGTGTTTATCCTCTGCACGACAGAAATTCACAAAGTTCCTGCAACAATTATTTCTCGTTGTCAAAGGTTCGATTTTAAAAGAATTGGTGTTGAGGATATGGTACAAAATCTCAACCAAATTGTGAATGAGGAATTAATTGATATTACTCCGGAAGCATTACGTTTAATTGCACAAATCTCTTCTGGTTGTTTGCGGGATAGTCAATGTTTACTGGATCAATTGAGTTTACTAAATATTACTATTGACCAAAATTGGGTATGGGAAATGGTAGGAAATGTGCCTGAGTATGAATTGCTAACAATGGTAGAAAGAATTACTGAAAATGACAGTGATTCAGTAATTAATATTATTCGGAATTTATTGGAATGGGGGAAAGAACCTTTAGTAATTCTGCAAAATCTCACTAGCTTTTATCGAGATATGTTGATTGCTAAAACATCTCCTAGCAGTAAGGAAATGGTGATGCTAACTGAAGATACTTGGCAACAATTGTGTCAAATAGCTAAAAGTTGGGAGACTACAACTATTTTAGCAGGACAGCAGCACTTGAGACAATGTGAAGTACAGGTAAAATTATCTACTCAACCACAGTTATGGTTAGAGGTTGCTATTTTAGGTTTACTACCTGCTGCTAATTCTACAAATTCGAGTCAATTTATTCCCATTGCTGAAAATCCACCTTGGACGAACTGGAAAACACCTGCTGATGCGATCGCTTGGGGACAACAGAAATTACCAAATATGAGTCTTGAATCCCTGCAAGAACATTGGAATTCTTTGATTCCAGTCAATGGTAAGAAAGCTCCTATTTGGGTAGAAACGGTACAACAGTTATCCTCTTCTCGATAACATTCGATCAATTAGTATAGCAATCTGATCTGATTTTTGAAGATTCATTTATGGAAACAGCCTTACCCGGAGGTGGAAAGATAATAAATGTCAATTTTCAGAATAATTTAGGATTGCTATATAGCCTTTCTCAGTCTAGTGAGGTACAGTAACAACAATGGGTAAACCAATTATAAATATCATTTAATGAGATTTGACTAAAAGCAGTTTCAATTGCTTTTGCTAAGTCTGGATAACTTCTAGAACCGAGAGAACGTAGTAGATTTTTAATTTTTGACCAACAATTCTCTATCGGAGAAAAATCAGGA
>CAINGU010000031.1 GCA_903848645.1 uncultured cyanobacterium
ACCCCAAACCCCAAACCCCTGATAAATGGCAATTTCATTTAAAAAAAAAATTATGTTTTCGAAAATATTTTTATTAATTATTGAAATCATTGAGTAAGAAAAAGGAAAATTCGAATCTAAGCACATCATACATTAAATCAAAACAAAAAGGGACTCAGTCACAAAACTACATTTGCTTACTAAATCATGTAGCTTTTCTTCTGTATATATTATATATATTATTAATTTGTTTTTCATATGTATATTTCCTGATTTAAAGATTTTGGGCAAAGCCCCCCTACCCCCCAATAAAAAATTAGGAGATAAGTGTGCTTTACCGAAATAAAATCAGGATACATTTCCATCATTATGAGTTCCGTAAAAAGCCCCCACAAACCTAAAACGATTGTATCATAAGGATTTTATATTGTCTACTAAGCATAAAAGTAAGCGTATGGATTGACAATATATGTTACTTTGTGGTACGATAAAGGTCTACTCTTTACCCCAGGAGGTACATATGAATAATATGAACAAAGCAAGGATAAGAACAACTTGGCTAACAATTAGTACAACAATTCTAATGTTAATCTTCGGACTGAGCAATCATGCCGAAGCGCAAGTTAAAGTGCAACAAGCAGTAGTGTACAGCAAAGAAGTATTATATGTCAATAAATATATTAACCTAGTTAATATAAAACAAATTATTAACATAGATATTAAAAAAAAGAATTCAAACAATATCGTTTATACTGTAAATGATCTTGCTACAAATAATTCTTTTGTAATGCCCTCATATAGCAAATTGCTAAATTTAAAATCAAGAGTAGACAACAGGGTAATAATATCAAGATTAGCGAATGCTATTCTAAATCAGGAAACTGGTGGAGTGAATGCATATTATCGCAAATCTTATTCCAGTAGTGCATGTGGAGCTTTCCAATACATGACAACATCATGGAATAACTTTATGGGTTATAAAAGTGCATGTGATGCACCAGAATGGGTACAGGATCAGCGTATGATAGATGAACTTCAATCTTCGTTTAATAAGTACCACGATTGGCGTAAAGCAATTGCAGCACACTTATATCCATCAAGAGCAGGCAATCCAAATACATGGTTCTTACCAGTTCCAGGTAATCCGACTGTCTTTCAATATGTCAAATCTGTATTTCAGAAGGCAAAAATAGCATACTGATGAAAATACAAGTATTCTCACAGTATTACAATTTAGCACAGGAAGGGCGGGTAGAACCGCTCTCCTGTCCTATGCATAAAGAGTATGAACCAGCAATATACCCTTTAATTCACAAAGAAATAAATAACAGGATAATTTTAGAATGCCTTGCCTGTGGCTATAAAAACTTAGTTGGTCAGCAACTATATGAACTTATTATTAAAAAAATAGAAAAGGTAGAAAATGGCAAAATTTAAAAAATTAGAGGTACAATTTGGTGGACTTGCATTATTTGCATGGTTTACATCAATAGTTTTAAGCATATTTAATTTAATTGCACTTGTTCACAATTTACAACACCCTGCAATAACAGTTGCGGGAATTATTATTGCAATTATTTATTTTATATTGCGTAATTTTTGTATCTTTGCAGGGTTGTCAGCACTTATAGCAATATTTGCGTTTATTGTTGCCTTATTTGATAACTAATGTCTGAAAGAATAGATAATGTAAATAACAATTGGTATTCTATTGTAAATACCATTAAAATGCCATATGGGGCATTGTTATCAAAAGAAGAAATTGCTAATAAAAATTTTTCTCAAAATGATTATTACGAAATTATAGAGTCTTTATATGGAATGATTAATTATTTATCAGAAGGCATTGACTCAAAAATTAGAAAAGCTCATGGGGCATCACGAGATAGTATTTTTAATATTCCCAAGCAACCAGGAAGCCGTTGGTGGGCGATAGAGGGAGACCCATTATTTCTTGGAAAAGTAAACAATGAAGATAATTTTTCTTTGCTTACATTTAAAGACGGGTATTACCAATATCTTTGTCCCCGAGAAGGTTCAGCGTATACTACTATTAAAGATATCCAGCCAATAGATATCGTGAAAAGGAATCAAAATGACAACAACAGCTAAAAATTATACAAAAGGTAGAGAAGGACACCACATTCAAGTTCTTATTCTTCACTCTGCAGAAAATCAAGAACTTCCAGGACAAGCCGAGCACTTAGCTCAGTGGTTTGCAGGAGAAAATGCTCCAGAAGCAAGTGCTAACGAAATGATTGATAATAAAGTTATTGTCACTTCGGTAGATGATGTAGACACCCCTTGGGCAACAGATGATTTTCCAATTAACTTAGTTTCTGAGAATTATGAATTAACTGGACATGCGGCAAATACTGCAGCACAATGGCAAGATGCTTATGAAACAAGTGTTATACATCTTGCAGAGGGTGAATTTAAAAAAGATATGGTTAAATATGGAATTCCAGCAAAGCACTTAACAGACTCTGAAATTGTTGCAATTCATAAAGGAAATACCGCACTTAAAGGTATCGCAACCCATGCTGATATTACAAGAGCACTAAAAATTTCTGGAGGTCACACCGATCCTGGAGTAAACTTCCCCTTAGCAGATTTTATGAAAGCAATTTCTGCATAAATGGTTCAGCCAAATATTGGAGATTTTTTTGTAGTTCGAACTACTGGAATTGCAGCAAGGTGCATACAAGTAGGCACTTGGTCTAAATGGAACCATGCAGGTATTTATATAGGCAATAATCAGATAATTGAAGCAACTCCTCATGGAGTTCAAATTAATTATTTATACAAATATAATCATGATGAAATTATGTGGAGTACAGGTATAGAGCCTCCGTTTACTGAGGCCGAAGCGGAAGAATTAGTAAAATTTCTTAAAACATTTGTTGGTGATCCGTATGGATTTTGGAGTATTGTAGGAATAGGCTTTAAATGCCTTGGAATTAGCCTTCTACCCGCCATTAGACGGGCTGAAAACGAGAAGCAGGTAATATGTTCTCAACTCGTAGCTTGGGGCTGGTCTCACATGCATAGAAAGCTTTCTGATAAACAACACGCTTTAACTACACCCAAAATACTCGCCCAAAAATTGAGCCGAGATGGAACCACTCCTTGAATTTATTGAATTTTATGTATAATGGCTAAAATATACATTGAAAGATCCTATATTGAAGATTGTCCCGAAGAGGATAATAATAAAATATTGTTTCACATGAAACAATTAGACGATAATGGTTATTATGACCATATTTTAATTGGAGTTGTTGAATTAGACCGCCCCTTGCCTTGGTTACATATGCAAACTGCAGAAAATGGGGACTTGCTCATTAATAATTCGGCGGGGCTGGAAGATAATAAATGGAATCATATAACAAAGGAGATAATCGGTGAATAAAGATCTTATTAAATGGAGGCACCAATCTGCCGCAAGCCCAAATGGTCAAATATGGACTTGTTATTGCAGAGAAACATTTACTACGGGATATCAATGTCCTGCTTATGTTAGAGAGATGGCATTAGTAAGGAAAGAAAGAATATGGAGAGCTAGGATAAAGATATGATAATTTTAAAAGGCTCCCGCCATTGCTGCATTTGCAATAATTTTTGCAATCATATAAAGGAATCTACAAATTTTTGTAATAAGCATAAGGTTTTATCAGGTTGGGAAGTAGAAATGGTAACTAGGAGTGCGTAGCCATGAGTGAATTAAAAGATCCTAAACAAGAAACACTAAGAGATATTGCAGAAAATATTAGAGAAATTACTGGAGCATTATTCATTCAATCCCAGAGGAATTATGATGTTCTTATTATGATTGCTGATAAGCTAGGAGGAGATACTGACTCTCTCATAAAGCTTCATGAAGCAGGACAGATACTTGCTCCCGCCCCATCTTTTATTTTTGAATCAACTGATCAATAACATTTAGATACTAAAAAAACCTCACCATAAGGTAAGGTTTTAATAAGTGTGTAGGTGAATTACGTTTTCATCACCAATGCCAAGTTACAGTAGGTTCATAGTACCGTTTTTGAGCATATTATGAGTTTAGCTTACTAAACTTACCTGTGAAGGCCTCATATGCGTTATCCCCCGATTGTAACGTCTAAGGATATTCCGCCATACACCAACTTGATCGTCATCTTGTTGTTATATTTATTATAGCATAGTGATTTTTATCTTGTCAAGTCCAATTCCCGCCTTTTTATAATATTTTTAATAGTTGTCATTCTTATCTCATTTTGGATCATTCCACGCTTACAAAATATACAAAAGTGACAACTCTTTCAGCTAATTCACAGTTTCAAATTTGATCAAAATGTTAATAAATTTTTATGATGTATGATACGGGTTTTGCAACAATAAATGCATTTGGAATAGACCGCCCGAAATATCCTATATGTCCGATTTATACCCTAAAAATGTGACCCACTTCACAAAGATTTTTTTTAAAATGTCCGATTTGTGTACATTTTGAAGTTGATAATGTCAGACCCCTCTGTTATAGTTACACTATAAGCAGTTGAGAAAGACTTAACACTTTAACGAAAGGTTCAGACTATGAACACTAATAACGATTTGATATACAGAGAGATTTCTGTAGAATTTGGTATTAACAAGCCACTATCTCATAAAGAGATAGTCAGTAATGTAGAGGCATATGGTATGCTACCTAAAGAGGAAAGAGATAATCTTATCCTTAACTCCCGCCGTCCTAACAAGATGGGATTTATACTCTAATGTCATACTTATTTGATAAGCCCCGCTCTGCATGGGAAGACCAAGCAGACCAGTACACTAGTGTTATAGATGAACTATATGCAGATAGTGATGATGTAGAGGCTGGTATACTAGTACCAGTAGACAATTTTGATGTAGAGGAGATATTGTAATGTCTAAAATGACAGAGTATGAAATCGAAGAGTCGTATGACATGATGCTAGATGATGCCTATGGTACTGTAACTATTGCAGGACTAAATTTTGATACTAGTCGTGCATTAAAAGAGTTAGACCCTATTGCCTACCGTGTAGGTATGTCAGACTATGAATCGTGGGCTAGTTGTGGTGGTTGTGGTAACACAATCGCAGATTGTGAGTGTGAAGAAGATGAATAAGCAAGATAGACTACTTATAACATATGTTCTATGTGTTGTATGTTTTATTGCTGGCATTGGTGTAGGTACAGCAGGACACAGCAATAACGGTTTTTATATAGATAGCAATAAGGCATGTCATGTGCCTGCTACATATAAGCCTATTACATTAACGGATAAACACGGATTTAAATATTTAAAATCTGATTTGTGTTCCCCGCAAATTGTAATCTATGATAAATAAATAAAAATAAATTCGCAGAATTAAAAAGCTGCGAATTTTTGGCGCAGATCCAGCGCAAATGTCCGATTTGTACACATATTAATGTGACATAAAACACATAAAATAATTTGCAAATGTCCGATTTGTCCATTGACTTTTCCAATTTAGTGTGCTAGAATACCAGTATTAAAGAAATTGAAAAAGGTTTTCAATAAAGAAAGGTAGTTAAAATGACTACACTAGTTAAAGAGTGCGAAAAGCACACACCTCATAATGAGGCTATCTCCTACTATGTCTCTAACCTAATTGACTTAGGCACAGAATTTACTTTCTGTGAAAATTGTGAACAAGACATTTCACGATTTTGCTATGATGATGACGAACGAGGACTTCGTTGGTCGAATTGGAGTGTGACCAAATAATGATGACTAGAAAAGATTATGTTGCCACCGCCAAAATTATTAACGCTTATTTTGATTTAGCAGACCAGCATGATGGTCTTGTGGCTAATGTCCACGATTATTTAATTCATCCGTTTATTGAATTGTTTAAAGCAGACAATCCAAATTTCAATGAAGAAATTTTTTGGGAGGCTTGCACAAAAGAAGGGAAGAAACAAATTGAATTTAATTAAAGAACAAAAGTACCGCACTTGCGAATTTTGTGGAAATGAATTTACTGGAATTTGCGGAGTGTGCATTCTAAAATTTGGTAACTTAGATTAGCGAAAGCTAATTTTTGCGCGGGATTCGAACAGATGTTCGTGTGATTAAGATCACATAGAAAGTGCCCGTTTGGGCTTGATAATGTCAGTAGGGTATGCTATACTACCATTATTGAACAAAAGAAAGGGTCTAAAATGACTACTAAAAACAAATGCTTGCTCTGCAAGTCCACCGACCTACCTCGCACTTGGCTGTTATGCCATAAGTGCTTGAAGGCAGGTAAATAAGTGATTATTGTTACTCTCATTACCCGCATATTTTTAGGCGGGTTGTTTATAGTTGGTCTGTCAGTGCTAGGTGCTATACTAGGACAATTAGCAGATAAGGAACAGTGGAAATGACAATTAAATTACAGGTATCTTCTGAAAATAATGAAGAATTAGTTAAATACATTGAGTTTATTGTTTTGCCTTCACTAAGACAAGATACTAAACATGGTTGGATGGATTTTGAAACCTATTGGGAGACTAATGAAATCTAAGATAATTCTATTAGTAATTTTATTTGCTATCCTTAGCCCCGCCGATTCTTATGCTAAATCCTATCGTGCTCATAACATTAAAGGATTTAGTGTACATTATAATTTTTATACACACAGAAAGCACTAGACAAATGTCAGTGGCTTATGCTACAATAGAGTTCTAAAGCAAGTAAATCAACTAATAGAAAAAGGAAAATATGTCTAAGACACTAACTTATCAGGTAGGCGACCTTTACACCACACAGAAGTCAAAGGTCACAGGTACAATCAAGGAGATTGTCGAAGCAGAGGGCACTCGTGCACTGTTGCTTCTTGATGTAAACGGTCAAGACCGTTACACGACTTGGGTGTTCTAAGTTTAGGATTTTTATCCTAAAGAGACCTTAGTGGGCAAGTCTTAAAACTGCCCACACTTATTAAAGAATAGGAAATAATAATCAAATGATGACCCGCAAGGATTATGTTCAAACTGCTGATATTCTAAACAGTTATTCAAAAGACATAAAGCAAGAAGTATTGGAAGACATGGCACAAGATTTTATTGACATGTTTGCAAAAGATAATCCGAATTTCCGAAATGATATTTTTTGGAATTCAGTTTTTGAAGAAGAATAAATAATAAAATAAAGTTGTGAGTGGGCTTATTAATTATAAGACTCTAGAGTGGCCCACTCACTGCTAGGTTTTTTGCGCCAGGCTCGGGCGTGTCGTGATGTGATATTTATCACAAAAATACTTTACAAAATGTCCGATTTGTTACGATTTTGGATTTGATAATGTCAGTTGAAACTGCTATACTTCCGTTATTAAGAAGAAAGAAGGCCTAAGATGAACTTAGAGCAATTTAGGGAGCAAGTCCTCGCTACTCGCAAGGAAACAACAATGTCAGCCGTGTCTGCTATACTACAGGCTACAGAAAAGAAAGTAGGTAGCAACTAATGCTATTATCAGAAGCCCTAGAAGGTAAGCGATATTATTCGCTATCCCGTCATATTGAAGGCTGTATCCAATTTGCCGAACGCCGTGAGAGTGTAGAAAAATACGATAATGTATTTGCCTATGTCTGCCTCCTCCGTCCGTATTGGAACGGTGAGGGAATTCCTAAGCCTGATTTCTATTCAACAATTTATGTAAAAGTGGACGGTGACTAAATGTATACACTTACAGTAACTTATGATGAAAATTTGGCAACCCGCCAAACATGGAAAATTCAAGATTCACTTGAAGCCTTCTCACACTTTCTAAGTTTTAAGGATTGGGGATTCGCTAATGAATTTTCAACTGTTAATCTTGAAATGCCTAATGGCAAGATGTATACAAAAATATTTTATCGTGGTGGACGGGTGGTAACAAAATAATGTCTAAGTTTCGCATAACTTTCGAAATTGAAACTCCTTCAGACCCCAACGCATGGGATTGGGATAATTTGATAGAACCAACAGAAAATGAGTCTTATTCAATTCTAGACATTGTGGAGGTTAAATAATGTCAAGAAAGCCGCTTGTATCTACTGCCAATTGGGAAAAGATTATAGATACAGATACAGTTACTATCTATAAAGATTCTAACCCTGAAAATTGGGAATACTATAAGGTTGTAATCACGGGGGAACGCCCTAAGTATTTTTATGGAGAAACTGCTTGGTCAGATTACCGCCGTTATGTCTATGACAAAGACAACCTTTATTTACAGTATTCATTATGATGGGAAAGATAATGGATAAAGTACACCGTATTCAAGAATTAAGGCGTAGTAATGCTGCAACGCCTATCAAGAATAAAAAGAAATATCAACGTAAGCCAAAATATAAGGACAAAAATTATGACAATGAAATTTGATATCCCAGAAGATGTAGTCTTTACTGTTCATGAGCCTGAAATTTTTAATGAAGACAAACAATTCCCAGAGTGGTACTGCTGGGATATTCCTGATTTAATTGCAACACTTGAATATAAAGGAACCACCGCAGAAATTCGTACTTGTGGTGAAATGAAAATTTGTGCACCAGAGGGTGCAGTTATTCGTTATAGTAATGCATTTGCAGACTATGATATAAAAACTGATAGTGACATTACTGCTGCTATTGAATCTGGTGAGTGGTACTATGACATGAATAATTGGTTTGAAGTTTGGGTAGGTGAATTTGGCTATGATGATGCACCAATCGCTGATGATATGACTAATGCAATTGAAATTGCAATTCGTTATTTGAAAAAAGAAACGGAGTAAAAGTCGCGCAGCTTGCGCCCCGTTCGGGCGTGTCGCAATGTGATTAAGATCATACTCTAAAATGTCCTGCAAACTTGATAGTGTCAGTCCATTGTGTTATAATTCAGGTATTAAAGAAAGGGGCAACTAATGCCTAGATTAGCCTGTATCATCTGTCCACCTTCCCACCCTAATCTCTCCGAAGAGATTTCAATTTATGACATTCCTTATACTTGGGATTATGTCTGCCATTCTTGTGAAGAGGCAGAGCGTCTTGAACAATTTAAGGCAGATTATGCAGGTCTAAGATAATGTCACAATTAAAACGCTCTAATGACCGTAAGGTTGCTAATAAAGTTTCACCTAATGGTAAGACTGCTACTATGGCTAATACTTTCGGATTACCCGCAGGTAAAGCATTCTCATGTCCAGGAGCCACTAGTGTATGTGAGTCTGTCTGTTATGCAGGAAAACTTGAAAAGTTATTCAAGGGTGTAAAGGCTAATTTGCTTCATAATTGGGATTTATTAAAAGACGCTAACTATGAAACTATGGTTGCATTGCTTGCTGAAATGATTAATGAATTTAGCATGGAGTGCGATAAGAAAAATGCTCCTAAGTTATTTCGTATTCATTGGGACGGCGATTTCTTTAACGATACTTATACTTATGCTTGGAAGAGTGTAATTGAACTTCACCCTGATATTCAATTTTGGGTATATACTCGTGTTAAAGAGTCTGCAATTATTTTGAAAGATATTCCTAATCTTTCATTATATTATTCAACTGATGATGATAATTCTGCTATCGGTCACGATTTGAAAATTAATCATAGTATTCGCCTTGCATATCTTGGAAAGACATTCGCTGCAACTGAAAATAAAATGAAAGAACTAACGGGCAAGGTTGGTGCAAAGTGTCCTGAAAATAATAAACAGATTCCATTAATTTCAACTAATGGCTCTGCTTGTGTATCATGTGGATTATGTGTATTTGGTAAAGCAGATATTCGATTTAGTGCTAGTAAAAAATAATGGGCTATGCTAAATAAAATATTAATGAATTGGGTTATTGTAATTACAGTAACCCTTATTGCTAAAATTAAATCGTTATTTAAAAAATAGCTGGTGCGCCCCGTCAAACCGACACGCCGTAGTTACGAAGTGATTTTTATCACTCTGGACAAATCGGACATAACGGACAAATCATTGTTTAACTTAGTATTAAGAATGGACAAGTGTCAGTCCATAGTGCTATAATAAGACTAATCAACTAAAGAAAGAAGTATAAATAATGGCTCACGATTTAGAACAGCAAGACGGTAAAGTAACTTTCGCTCTTCGCGGTGCACCTGCATGGCACAACCTCGCTCAAAAGATTTTTGGTGAGGATGAAGATGTATCAACAGCAACAATGCTAAAGGAAGCACTATTGGATAATTGGAATGTCCGATTGGAGCCAGTTAGTGATTTGGTTCCCTCTTATCGTGATGTATCTAATGCACAATTAGTTCTTCGCACTAACCCATTTGATGGTGGCACAGATGTGCTCGCAACAGTAGGCAAGCGATACAAGCCTGTTCAAAATGAAGAGTTGTTTGATTTTGCAGACGCTATTCATGATACAGACCCAAATTGCCGTTGGGAGTCTGCTGGCTCTATTAAAAAGGGTAAAGTAGTTTTTGGTTCCGTTGCGATTCCTCGCACTATGGTACTAGACCCAAAGGGTGCTAATGATGAAACTAAATTGTATTTGGTTATCTCAACCTCTCATGACGGTTCAAGTGCAGTTCAAGCAGCAATCACGCCTGTTCGTGTAGTATGTCAAAATACTCTTAACCTTGCCATGAATTCTGCAAAGCAATCTTTCAAGATTCGCCATACTCAGACAGTAGAAGGCAAAATCGCAATCGCTCGCCAGACTCTTGGATTAACTCTCGGTTATTTTGACGAGTTTGAAAAGCAAGCACAAGAATTGTTCAACATTGAAATTACTAATGCTAAGTTCAATGACATTATCAACAAGATGTATCCAAAGCCTGATGAAGACAAGAAGGGTTCACTAAAGAAGTGGGAGAACAAAGTCATTTTGATTAACGACTTGTATCACACTAGCCCTACTAATGAAAATATCAAGGGAACTGCATGGGGTGTAGTTAATGCACTTACTGAGCGACTTGATTACTATCGCACAGCCCGTAAGGGTGGCGAATCTCTATTGCAGGGTGCAAGTGGTTTTGACCCAGTTGTAACTGCTGAAAAAAATAAAATTGTGAAGCAGGTTCTCGCTCTCGCAAAGTAAAATAGTGGGGCAAAAGCCCCACTTCATTTTGTGCACGTTCGTCCACATGTAATAGTGTGGGCGTTCGTCCACAATTTCGGGGCGCAAGCTGCGCCACATTCGGGCGTGTTGCTACGAATGTGATTAAAATCACCT
This sequence comes from uncultured cyanobacterium, assembly GCA_903848645.1. Taxonomy (GTDB): domain Bacteria; phylum Cyanobacteriota; class Cyanobacteriia; order Cyanobacteriales; family Nostocaceae; genus Dolichospermum. The sequence continues at coordinate 11,166 of CAINGU010000031.1, forward strand.
CTGAATATGCCATTTGGATTTGATTTGCAGATTCATTTATGGTATTATTCTCTTACTTGGGTATATAGTGTAAAGGTAACACATTTGATTGTCAATCAACTGTTGGGGGTTCAACTTCCCCCTATACCCGCCAAGTGTCAGTGGTATAAGGTATACTACTGTATCTAAACAGATAGGACACTATGAATACAACAGATATAAGTGTTGAAGAATCGTTAAAAAATTGCAAAGGAATTGCATGGGATGAATGCCACAAGATCTATATTCTTATGGATGATGAACAAATGGAACTAATGAAAGAATATGGGTATGACCCAATAATTCCCGCCACTGGTGATAATTATGAGAAATTGCTATCTAATCTAATTGATTGGTATGATAACTCATGTGGACTTAGATTTATTCAATCTGTTAGAACTAATCTAATTGACCCAAACGAAGGATTTATTAATCTTGTTGGTCAATTTGAGGAATGGTTTATTTAATGTCTAATTCTGGTATGAAAGATATTTGGGATTATTCCTCAACCCGTTGCCAATGTGGTCACAAAGCACAATTTTTAACACACTCTGATCGCTATTTATGTTGGGATTGTGCCCAAGCATGGAGACAAGGCTGGAATGATTCTGTTAGTGATACTTTAAGGAGAACAGTTCGTGGTTGAGAAATGGTTTAAGCATACATATGTATGTTCTAATAGTGATTGTGATGCTCTATGGGAGATTAGTAGCAAGGAGTCTAAGACTCCCTCTTGTTTTGAGCCTCAGTGCCAAGTGTGTAGCACTTACAAACTATTCCTAGTGTCAGTGGTAGATGTTACAATAAGCCAAGGAACAACAGACGATTTAGAGGAGTAAGAAATGATTGATGAAGATTCAATTGAAACAACTATTGATACATACAACCCACACCAAATTGTTACTTATAAAGTAATTAAGGGTGAGTACCCAAATGAATACTCAGAATTCCAAAGTGCAAAAGTAACAAGCATTGAAGGATATTTGGACGAAGGTCGCAAAGCAGTAGAAGCCCTTGAATTTAAGCGACAAGAGTTATCTACATATCGTAATCAGCAAGCAAGCAAGATTGATAGCCTTCGTGAGCATATTCTTGAAGAGTGGCAACGTGTAGAAGATAATGAAAAGGAATCACTCCGTTGGATTGCAGACCTTTTTGATATCTCGCTTGAACGCACTATTTCTTTTACTGCCCGTGTTGAAGTTCGTGGGGACTTCCGAGCAGAGATTGATTTCAGCATTGATGATTTGTCTTGGGAAGTAGAACAAGGTATTTCAATTGATGGAAACAGAGATGTTATCATTGATAACTATGAAGTCATTAGAGTTAATGAGATTGATGGATAATCAGTGTGATGTGTGTGAGGCTCCTGATGGGGAGCCTCATTGTAATTGTGGGAACTGTGACTGTGGAGGTCTAATTGATAATAACACTCAAAGCACCTAATCGTGCACAATTTGCATATGGCATGGGTAAAGCAATTACTTATGGTGTAGAGTATGAAGTTCTAGACAATGAAAATATGATTGTTGAATTGACTTCATCAGATGAAATTCGTCTTACCAAAATGTGTGTAGCATTTAGGGCAAAGCCTTTAACTATATCTCATACTAAAGAAGTTAAGGGGGATTTGCCAAAGAGTGAAGTTCAATATGCCAAAACTCATAGAAAAATTCCTACACAAAAGCGTGTAGGGAGATGGGAATCTTCTTAATTAAATAGCTGGGCGGGAGTTGATTATCCCGCCCTTTTGTGATAGGATACGGTCATGGACGGAATAGATGCATTTTTAATAGTTGTAGGAATTTTAGTTATTTTGTTAATTGTGGGGGTAATTTCTAGTCATGAATAATCAATCAATTAGTTGGGGAGAGTTATCACAATTAACTCATGCCACACAGGTGGCAGAATTTGGGTGGTGTGCTTGTGAAGATATGTTTGACAGCACAATAATGCCTTATGCAGATTGTCCTCATGTTTGCTGTGTAGATCATATCTATGAATCTTATTGTGATTGCTGCACAGGTCAGTGTAATGGTAATCTAGTTTGTGAGAATTGCACCTATGAGGTATCTGAAACAAATATCTATACTGGATTCTGCCAAAATTGCCAAAAGGCATATAACATAGGAAGAGACCATGCCCTCTATGGTCGTACCTGACCCCCGCGCAAATCAGACATTTCGGACATGTTACGAACACTCCATAAATTCTCTGCATTACGATGTATGATAAATTCTCTGGACATTTTTTATTTAAGAATTGACAGCACGATTTATTTCTGATAGAATCTCCCTATGATAAAAATGCTAATAGAAAATATTGACCCAATTGCTCTAATTAGGCAAGTTAATCTAGTTAAAGATGCTGTCTATCAAGATGATTATTATGTTAGTTTATCTGAAGAACAAAAAGCAGAAGTTGAAGCATTACTTGACCTGCTAGATGATATGAAATCTGGAGATTTTAATGTCTAATAAACCTATTCGACTCTTACGCTCAATTATAGATTACAACCTATTAAATAGTTGTCATATTATAGGTTTTGAACTATAATTGGAGATTTCAATGTATAAAGAACCTATTGGATTTTATGCTAGTATAACCTGGAGAAACCATGACCATATGGACTGGATGTATTTCTCTTTTGGTGAGTATGATGAAGAAACTGGATTAGATAGTTATGGAGTAAATGATGAAAGAGTATTCTTTTATACATCTCCCGCCGAGATACAACTACTGGCAAATGGACAGGAAGATTGGATTTTATATCCCGCCTCTATTGAATATGTCTATAAGAAAGAAGAAGTAAATGCATAAGCATTATTGGGTATGTACAGACATTCCTGGAGATTATTCTTGTGAGTGTGGTCACACTGCTTATTACGCTCGTGAGCTTAAAGAACTAATTATAGATATATGTGAGTGTCACACTGTCAGTCCTGTCTGATACAATACAATCCTAACAAGGGAGCAATAATGGGTCATAGAGATTTGAAGTCAGTGTCAGAGCGACTTGCAGACGACTTAGTTGAACTACATAATGATACTGGCATTGAACTAGAGTATTGGGAGAATGCCCGTCTATTTGTAGAGCATTATTATAAAGTTGAAAGTCAAGTAAAGGTTATCCGTAAATATACGGATGAAGAGCGTGAAGAGCGAAAGAAGCGTGGCTACTAATGGGATATACACATTACTTTCAACTACACCAAACGCCCACAGATGAACAATGGTATGTGTTTACTAATGATATAGACGCATTGTTACTTGCCAATGATGTACCATTAGATAATAAATCTACACCTAACTGTGTTTTCCTTAATGGTGTAGGTGATGATTCTCATGAGACATTTGTCATTGACCGTAATTCAACTCGGTGGGATTTTTGTAAGACCGCCCGTAAGCCTTATGATAAGATAGTTACTGCTATCCTTATTGCAGCCCGATATGATTTTGGAGATAACTTTTCCTTATCCTCTGACGGTAATTGGGAAGATTGGCAAGCAGGTTGCAATTTAGTTAAACATACATTAGGGTATTATGCCGAAGAATCTGAAGTCTTTGGTAATACAGACCATAAGTATTAGATAATCAGTCCAATGTCAGTCCCTAATGGTACAATACAACTCTAAACGAAAGGAATATCATGCCTAAGTATATTGTTTATTCTAAGCACACAGAGCATTTTGTTGATGAAGTTGAAGCCGATTCTGTTGAACAGGCTCGTGCTATCATTAGTGACCGAGACCTTGACTCTCTCGCCTTAGACACTGTTGAATTTGAGGTTTATGATGTGGAGCAAGCCTAATGCTTCTTGAATTAAATTATGATGAGTGGTTTGATAAATTCAAGCCACTTATCAATACTCTTGATGATAATGCTAACTATGACGGATGTATGTTTGAAACTTATGGGGCAGAAGCAGAGCACGTTTCTGTTGCACCCGCCAATAAGATTTGGACTCTCGTAGATTGTGACGGGGAACTATTTATATCTGAGGGTTGGCATTTTGTAAATCGTATGGGCTATTTCATAACTGAAATTCCATTTGATTCAAAGATTGAATATAACATTTATGTTTCTTATGATAAGGAATATGATGAAGAATGGAAGCCATGTGATATGTGTGGTTTACATGAAATGGATTGGAATATGTCACCTAACGACAATCTAATCTGTAATACTTGTGAAGAAGAAATGCTAGAGGAAATGGAGCAAGAGCATGCCTAAGTGTTTGGATTGTGGTAATTCAACTGTTTTTACTCACCAAGTAAGTGGTTATGCAACAGTTGTTTATGAAGCAGACGGTAGCTGGTATTCCCGAAATGAAGAAACTGAAATTGATTTCAGTGATTCACCTGCTTGCGGGGACTGCACTAGTTACAATGTGCTTGAATAATGAACTGCCTTAATTTTAGCCATTGCGGGAACACAATGGCAAGCCAAGGACATATTGAAGATGATATTCAATTATGCCACCATTGTTACAACAGACATTTTGGAGAATTTAAAGATGTTATTCTTCCTGAGTTATGGAAAATGGTTGATAGTCAATGATTGATGTACCTGATATTCATGGATATGAAAGATTACCTATTCATGTTAAAAAGGCAATAGCAGGTGGCATAGAGCCATTTGAAATCCTTCATGGAGAGATTCTTAATACCATGATTGAATTTCAAGATAAAAAGTTTAAAGATGTAAGTTGGGGAGAAGGCTACCAAGAGGCCTTGACAGACATGAGGGTATTAGGATATAATATCCTATTCACTGTTGAAGAATGGAAGAAGTTAAATGGAAAAGCCTAAAGAAGAAGTAATCCTTGATACATATAATGAATTAAATAGTATTCTTGGAGATATCCAAAAGTTAAAGGTTTACCCACCTTTGGTTTGGGTATGGACTTGGGATGTTCTTCGTTCTAAGTTAGATGATTACTCTCCTGAAATGGGGGAAGTCCACATTGTTAATCCCGCATTAACTGAATTAGATATATTTACTATGTTTTATAATTCATCAGACTTTACTTTAGAGTATGGTCTAGATGACCTTGACAACCAAATGATGAATTGGCTTTACAAGAATGTTCTTATAGAATACACGGAGGAAGAAAATGCCTAAGTATCTAGTTAGTTATACAGAAACTAATATCTGGTCTATTATTGTAGAAGCAGATAGCGAAGAGGAGGCAGAGCAGTCGGTACGGGAAGAGATTTCAATCAATGATACCCAGTCCCTTGATTTGGCAGACATCAAATCCTTTATTCAAGTAGAGGATAAATTGTAATGTCCACTGATATCCCACCAATTACTTTTACATTATCTCAAACCTATGAATGGGACGAAGGTCATAGGGAAGAGATGGAAGAAATCTATGGCGAAGATTGGATCGCAGAAGACTTCTATGAACTCATGGAAGGCTATTTTGACAACTATGTGCATAGTGCGGTAGAATCAGACAATGTTCGCATTTGGGCGAAGAATAATAGAAAGAGGTTTCTATAATGGAATTCCTAGAGGGCTTAAACCAAATGGTTCAAGATTCTATAGATGAAGATATCAAAGACTATTTGATTGAGCAATGGGCTTATGATAAAGCACAGGAGGGAGTTGATTATCTAGAGCATGAGATAATCGCTTTCGCTTCCCCCGAAATTCAGCAGCAATACAATGAGTATTACAAGTTAAACAAAGATGACGATTTCTATTTTGAGGTATAAGGAGATGAAAGAGAATGGAGAAGTTACATAAGGCAATAGCCAAAGGGCTGGGACATTCAGAAATCTCACCTGCCACCCTAGCATATAAAATGCTTAAAGAATCAAGATATGTAAATGAATCATTCCTTCAATATGCAATAAATTACATAGTCATTATGGCAAATGAACCTGTAATTCCCTTCTATTTGAAGAGTGTTCAAGATGAATGTAAGATTATTTATACATGTCTGCAGGAGTTGGGCTTGACAGACACAGTGGGGCGGGAAGGTATTGACAAAACCGAGTTCACTGTAGTATAATAATAGAGCGAATAAAAAAGGGCGTTCAGGCACCTCCAGCCAAGTCCAAACATATAAAGACCCCAGTTGCCAATCTCCTGGGGTCTTTTTCTTATGTCAAAAATTTCACCGCAAAACGCAATATGATAAAATAAAGATTACGAAGGAGCTTAAAAATCTCTGGGTCAGCGCGGGAAGCCCAAGCTGATCCCAATTTTTTTTAATATACCTATATAGATTACGAAGAGAGTCCAATTTCTCTGGACATTTTAAAAAATATATAAAATTGATTCATTTTACTTTAATTTTAATTAAAATATAGACAAAATATCTAGAAATGTATATAAAATCTGATAAAATTTGATAAAATATGGGCATATTTATTGTTATTAAAATGTTATGTAATGCTATTGACATTACGAATGCCAATATGGTATGGTCTATATCATGCTAGAATCACTATCTATTTATTAGATGATTTTAATTACTTTTCTTATGACACTTTACTCCACATTACTCCACTATGCTCCACTAAAAAGGCCGTAGAATGCCCTGTAAAGCCCTTATTAATCTAGGATGATGTGGTATATGGGCATTCCTTTATCTTCCATAGATATAAGATATTTGAGTAACCATTCCTTATCTATACTGTTATATAGGTCTTTTCTTATATAGATTTTAGAGAGCATCTTTATCCTCTCCCGCCTTTTCTTTACGATCTAGTATACAAAATCTGCATGAGCAACTTTCTGTACCATCTTGTGAATCTAGTATTATTCTCCACCAATCTGTCACTATTTATCCCTTCTCATAAAATATGCAGAAATAGCTCCATATGCCGTAATATGCATCTCAGGCCAACCCATTAGAAATCTCCATTTATCTTCATCTAATTCATTATAAACATAAGAATTAGGCATTTGGTCAAATATATTATAGAACAACTCATAGGTCATTCCAGCGATATCTTTTCCTTCACTATTGACATATTCTATACACTGGGTCTTATCATTAAGAATTACCATCTTTATTCCCGCCCCAAAGCTTTATTTAAAGCATCTTTCTGTTCTTGAGTTATTTCTTTAGAAACCCATTTATCATGATCAATACCATGATAAGCAGCATTTTTACCACATTTTAAACATGGCCCTAGAATGTATCTTAAACTCTCTATACAGTATATATGGTCTGCTTGATTAATCATCTTTAGGTTCCCCCACCAGCCAGTGCAGCATATATAGTTTCATATTCCTTTATTTTAGTAAAAGTCACATAGCCTATAAGCTCTTCGGAAATAATTTCAATGCAGCCTTTTAATGAAATTCTTGAACTAGGCGAATAACCATTTTTCCATCTATAGATATGCTGTGCCCAATTTAAAATTTCATCACCTCGCATAATACAAGAGTCAATTTTTTCTTCATTAATCACATTAAATTGTTCTATTTTAAAATAGGTTTTTAAATCCTTAGCGTTCACTTTTCTCCCTAACGGTGGCTGCAGCATCATCAAAACTTCTTTCAATAATTTCACGATAAAAATCAGCTTCTTCTGGTTGCAAACCTACCTTGCTTTGTTCAATTACAATTAATTTTCTTGTTTCAATGTCCTGTGCTATCTGCTCGCGTTGTTTAGCCAGTTCTTCCTCAACTTCTTCAAAACTGAATAAAGGTTTACGAGTTATTTCACTCACTTCTACACCTCGCTTTGTTGTAGTACATTTACGCGAATCCTCATGTCTGCGCTTTGCAGTTCAGACGAACCTGATTCAACGACATTTTTAACATTATCCATTTGTTCTTTGTATAATTTTTCGCGTATCCACTTCACCTACATCACCTCCGCAATACGTTGGAGTATGTCTAGGTAGGTAGGGCAGGGGAAAGATTTGTGATGATAAGCAGGTTCTCGCTCTCGCAAAATCTCAGTGCAACCTTCACAGATTTCAATTCGCGTAATACGATTAACTTGTGATTCAACTGGCTTAGTTGCTGTTGCCTCATAAGCAAGAGTCGCTTCTGTTGCCGTTTCTAAAGTTTCGTATTCAAGCCCGTTCCATTGGTCGTGAGGGCAAAGATAATAAACTTTGGGCTTATGCCTCTCCAACACATCTCGGTTGGCGTTGTATGAAGCACAATTAACGCATTTATTACAAGGATAATCCGCGTATTCATCGCTAGTAACACAACGAAATCCCTTTTGCTTGTCAATCCACGCTATAACTTCATCGTGAGTGGGCTGGGTCATTCTGGAACTTCCGTAAAATCAACATAGTAATCGTGACCCGTTCTGAATTGACTAGCAGTATCACTGCCGACTACCTGTAACTCGATTTTACCTCCTGGCGTAAAAGCGAAAAACTTACGATTCTCTTCGCTTCCCGAATAGACGGGAGTCATAACTATTTTGTATTCTCCGCCATGTGGCTCGATTTGTACGCAACTGAATTTTGCTCTTGTATTACTCATTTGTTTCTCCTTTTTCTTTGTATGAGTGGGTTGGGGTTTAGGGTTACTGCCGACAAAGACTTCACCTAAAACTGGGAAGGTCTGTCCATCGTTAGTGGGTTGGGTCATTTGATTGCCTTCAAGATTTCTTTTACGCTTGCCATTTGCCAAGATTGCGTACCCTTTGCCAACTGAATCCGCGCTTGAAGTTCCAAGCAATCGGCAATTCGCTCCAATTCGCTTGCTACCTTAGATTGAAAATAGTTTTCATAAAGTTCATTCTCTTTTTCCACTTACTCCACCCCCATAATCGCTTTGGCTTGTCGCCGTGATTTTCTTAGTTCTTGATGTGCCTTTTGACAAGTTCTGCAAAGGCGTTGATTTCTCCACCTGTAAGTATTTTCAGGAGAAAACTCGTGTCCTTGAGGACAATGGGTTTTTAAGAGCATGGCATTGACATAGCGACCTTTGGAAACCATGTCATCTGTGTTATCTCTAGCCGTTCCAAGAAAAAGATGGTCGGGGTTGATACAGGCGCGAAAATCGCACTTATGCAAAACCCACAAACCATTTGGTATCTCTCCATTTGCCAAAATCCAAGAAAGTCTATGAGTGGTACAAATCTTTCCTTCATAGCCTATTTGCCCGTAACCATTTGGATTTGTAGAGCCAACCCATTGAACGCAACCATTTTCAAGTTGAACCGTTTTAGCAAACAACCGTTCCCTAATTGGTAGGTTCGCCTTAGTCATTTGCCACTCCTAAAATAAGCCGTGCTTGTGCTACTAATTCAGGGCAGGGGTAGGGAACAAGATACTCGAAGTCCGTTATCGCGCTACACGCACCGCAAGACCACTCGCCAGCGTCAAAGCCATCCCATTGCGTATGCCTCTCAAAGAACGCTTTGTGGGCGAGCCATGAGAGCCAGTTGGTCTTAGCATCTTGAAAACCAATTCCGTAAATAGACTCAAAAACCTCCATAAGACTTTCGGTAACCTCTGAGGCATTTTCATCAAACAAAAGAGACAGGTAAGTTTCATCTACTTTGCGCTCTATAAGTTCTTGCGCCTCTTGAACAATCTCTAGGTCGGTCATAGTCCCTCGCTTAGAATTGTTGGGTTGTTCAACTCTGACCATTGGTAGAAATTGTTGTTTAATGGCTCAAACCACTCTTTTCTTGGAGATTCGTAAAGTCGAGCCAACTTAAAACGAGTGTTACCTCTTGCGTTGGCAAGTCTCAAGTCAGCCTCAACTATCGCCCCGAATCCAGTTGGTTCAGTGACGGGTGGATTGAGAACTTCATCCCAATCCTCTGCAAAGAGCGAGAGTCCACAACTTGTCCAAGGTTTAGTCAAAATCTCAAATTGTTCTGTGGTGATTTTGTCTTTGACTAATACTGCTAAATCCGCATCCCGAGCCGCATACCGAGCCGCATCCCGAGCCGCATCCCAAGCCGCATACCAAGCCGCATACCAAGCCGCATACCGAGCCGCATCCCAAGCCGCATCCCAAGCCGCTGACCAAGCCGCATAACTCCGAGCCGCTGGGATATGAGCCGCATCCCGAGCCGCTGACAACTTTTTAATTTTGGCATCATCAAGAGATTTCCAAACTTTGATGAATTGCTCGGTTGTTAGGTAGGTCTTGGTGACGGGAAGGGGTTGGGTCATTTGATTACCTCATATTGAGCTAATTCTCTTTGGTAATCTGGGTTCGGGCCAGAAAATCTACTCATGAAAGTGCCTTTCTTATAGTTATAATGATACTACAATTTTGCCATTTAATTCCTGGTAAACCCATTTTCTCACAACCATTACAATTACCAATTACATCTCTAGGATAATCAGGAAGAGTTGTTCCAAACACATTAGGAAAATGTGTATCTACTAATTTTGTTAATGCTTCATTCCAATTATGAGGATACCATTCATCTATTTTTTCTCGCAAATCATCATATGGCTGTACAGCAGTTCTACGGATATGATCTTCATAACTCATTTGTTCCCCTTATAACAGAAATAACATCATCAACAGAAATTACTTTCCAAGTCTCGTACTCCCCACGAACTTCTGGATAAATTAATTGTTCAAAAACTCTTGAAGAATTTTTAATATCATTAATTAATTTTTCACGAAGGTATGAATCTTTAAATGGTTGGGAATAATAATGCATTTGCTCTATGTGCCGTCCAGCTAACGAGCAACAAACATGATCCCCAGTAGCCATTATTGAATTATGCCCATTTCTCTTGCTTGGTTCTTTGAAATAAGAATTTTTCCTGTGATGCAGTGGCATTGAACTTGCATGGGAGTCATTCCTGTAGGGTCACTTGGGTCGGGCTGACTAGGTGCTTCCCCTGTCCCATTACAATCTGGGCAGTAAATTTCAAGATTTAAATCATCATCACTCATTGTTTTTATCCTTTATCATAATAGTATTATATCATTCAGCACTGACATTATCTCGTCTAAAACACTAACATTATCTCGTCTAAAACACTAACATTATCCGTAGAAAGGTAGCAGTAACCATGAAGGTTTACGAAATTCAGACTTTAAAACTAATCCTTTTGAATCAAGGAATTCAATAAATTTATTTAATTTATCAATTTCAGATTGTGGGGGATTTTCAAGTGAATCAATTTTACGTGCTTCCCATGAACTTCTATATCGGTAATTACTTAAATTAATAACATGACCACTATAACTATATGTCCCATATCTATTTTGATCTAAACCAGATTCTCTTACAAGATCCCATTTATTTTGTGATTCATCCTTATATCCAGCAAACTCTGCAAATAGATCATCTATTATTTCGTCTAATTCAATATAAGCATCTTCATCTTCTAGCTCTGGAGAATGATAATTTTTTAAACCATCTTTAAAATGCCATTCGCTCTCTTCACCGCCAATATCAATTCCAAAAGCCAAGATTGCATCTGGATCCATACCCATTTATTTACCCAATTTCTTTCTCATGTTAAAATCATGCTCTAGCTCTAAAACATAATGATCTACAAATATTTCATTATCTTTAAATCCTTGATTCTTATAAACATCTGCAACTTTGCCATGACCGTTATAAATAAGCCAAGATACTCTTTTATAATCCCCACCTAATTGAACAAAAACCATCTTAAATGAAGAAATTTGGTGGTAAGTACCAATTATTGCAATATTCGCAAAAGGATTTTTTGTTTGATATGCTGCAGCCAATTTTAACATATTGGTTGTTCTGCCAGTTCCTCTAAGTCTATTTGACATTAGAACCCGCCAAACAAAATCTTTTTTGCTCTATAAACAGATTCAGAGCATGGGTAATCTTCTTCGCAAATACCGCACCATCTATCGTCACTTGTTAATTTTTTTCCTGTAAGAATAGAAATAGCAACTTTGTTAATTGAAAAAGTATGATCTTGAAAATCTTTTTCAAGAGTTAAAAATGCATTAACTACCATTGGTCGTGCAAATGCACGATTAGCTTCATTACGACAAAAGTGTTGTGCGTATTCAACTAATTCTATATCAGAATAATCTTCTAATCGTCTATTATCTACAAGTGGGTCTTTCATGATTTTGTTCTCCATTTATGAAAAATCTGTATTTAAATATTGTCGGCTTGCTTGCAAAACTTGATCAATTTTTCCATTAATAATTAAAGTAATTGGAGATACCATACCCAATTTTCCAATATTTGGATTTGCTAACCACCAGCCAAATGCATCTGGTTGCAAAACACCTGTTACATTATTAAATATTTCTGTTATTTTTTCTTCATTTGTCATGGTTGGCACTCAGGACTATTAGTGATTGCATTACCTCCACGATCAATAGTGTAAACCAAAGTTGTGCCATCACACTGCTTAGTAGTCCAACCATTTATATAAACAATACCATTACGGGGGTCTGTATTTGGTGGAGGCATATGATCATCTTTAACAATAACAAAAATTGCCATTGCTGATATTGTAAAAACAATACCAAAAACAGTTAATGCATTTCGCAAATTAGGTCTTTTCCTAGATCTTTTTGCTTCCCAAGGATCGTAGTTATCTATTTTAATCTCCTTTAATTAATACACTATTCTATCACGATAATATAGATTTTGTCAATACATATTATGCTTGCATAAATGTAACTTCATTTGGAAATACATCTGTAAGTAATTTCTCTACTTCTTGTAACCTATTTGAGCCTAGTGTAGACCAATATTCTTTTCCTAAATCTTTCCAATATTCCATAAGCATATATTTAATTCTTAATAAATTCTCTTTATCTATTGGAACATATTTATCTGAAACAGGCTCTTGCCCTTTAGAAACCCATTCTTCTGCACATTCCCAATTACAAAATACTAAATCCTCAAAACTTAGCTCTTCATCAAAATCTGTATAAGTTCTTCGGAGGGGCTTACTACAATTTTCGCAACGGCTGCGGTTTTCTCTTTCAATCCACACAACATCAGTTGGAACAACTTTTGCGGGGCGTAAAGAATATACTGCATCTTTACTTATAACAGTATTTGCAGTATCGTGATCTTCACGAACAAATATAAGATTATCAAATATTGGATGTTGATACCCAAACATAGGTAAGCCTTTGTATTCAAACATCAAAAAGTTAGGTTCTAATATTTCTTCTTTTTTCATTTTATTCCTTTATCTTATGGTTCAGTAATTAAATACTTATGATCTTCTACTCTTTGTCCTTTAATTTCTGTAAGACTAAGTTTATTTAAATATTCTTGCCATAGTTTTTCAAATTCAATTTTATTATTCCAAAGTTGCCCTTCGGTTACATAAAAATCTTTCAAAAACTTTTTGTGCAAACTTTCAATAAGAGCAAGTGCTCCTTTAAATTCTTCTTTGTAAATTGCAGAATCAAGATCAATAAATGTTTGAATTTTATCATACTCTTCTGCCAAAATTTTCATAGATTTTAATAGACCTGCTCTATGACCACGAAGCCAAAGCTTTTTGCTACTATATGCTACCGCATTTTCTTTTTCCCATTGACGGTTTCTTTTATCATTTTCTGAATTATTTTTATTTTTCATATTACTCCAAACCCGCTCTGCTTCTAAAGATGCCATTACAGTTCACGCCTTTCTGATGGAAGAAGATGAATAAATCCTGGATCTTCATCAAACACAAATCCTGTCTTATCTCCATGACCATGAATAAAGAGAGCATCTGCATAAGACTTATAAATGGCTACAGAACGAACTGTAGATTGCCACTGAATAACTGTAGTACCATCAGGAAATACCGCTCCAAGGGCTACAATTCCAGTTCCAGAGGTTCCAGAAACGTCTTCTCTGCGAAGTTGCTTAAAAGTTCTTACTTTATCGGCTGGCGATACTGGATTAAATATTTCTTCTTTAGTTATTTGCTTTGTCATATATCTCCTCAAATATATTTGGCTTGCATGGGTAAAATTCACCTTTTGTGCCTTTAATTACATAATCATCAAGAGAGGCTGTAATCCAACCTTCTAAAGTTTTAATACCTAATTGAAATGGAGGCAATCCTTTACCATTTAATCTAATTAGTTCTTCATCCATATGTTTACATTCTTGACATTGACATCTTGGTTCATATTCAGCATTTGGCTTAAATCCATCAATTTCAGGTGACTTGTTAATCCAATTAAGAATTTCTATTACAGTGTCAAAATTTAATTGAACTGCTTCAATTATGACAGGCTTTTTTATGTATTTCTTAATCATTTAAATTCCTAAACTTTAAATATTTAGTTTCATACAAAGTTATAAAATCTTTTAAGCCTTCAAAAGTTTCAGATTTTGAAGATAGCATTAATTGGTGAACTTCTTCTAAATCGGAGTCTTTAAGCTGGTTTGAATCATTAGCAATCCAATGAATAATTCTATCAACATCAGCAATTTTCTTATTTTTTTCAGCAGTGGGAGCTGAATAATAATTCGCAAAACCATACTTATTTTTATGAAAAATTTCAATTCTATTAAGAACTACTCTTCCAGTAGGAGTATTTAAAAATTCTTTCCAAGCTTTAAATTCTGCTGCACGACTTTCTACTGTTTCAGTATTAAGTGGTTTTTCTTTTTTGCTACGTTTATTAAACATTTTTTCTACCTATCTTATTTATAAAATTAAATACTATTTTAATTACTGTTACTATTACCTCTGTATAAAAGTTAATAATTAAAGTTACCATAAATAAAAATACATCTCCGCCAAAACTATTATTTTTTTGTGCAGCATAGGCTGCTAAAAAAGTCCAGCCAATTGATAACAAAAACATAAATAATAATTGTGTATTTGAAAGATGATCTTTTTTAGCCATTAGCTTTCCTCACAATCGCAATTACAACTGCATCTTTTTTCGGGGAATGGAATAAAACGTAGTATAAAAAATACCCCAAAAATAAAATCCCACCAATGATGGGTTAGCCATGCAGTAAATGTATTCATGGTATTATTCTATCACTTTCTTTTTGCTTTTGTCAATGGATTATTAGTAGTAGTTTCGCAAAATTTGCAAAACCAATAGTTCCCAATTTTTTCAGGAACCCATTTATGTTTACAGTTGTTCACTTGACTCATATTCTATAGGTTTGGACATATTAAACTTTCTTTCCCAGTATTCAGCATCACTTTTTGCTTTATTTAATTCAATAAATAAGCGTGGAATTAGCCCTTTATAAAATTCAATCATTTCTTCTTGATTCAATTACTTAGATGCTTCCTGTAATGAAATTAATTTAGCTAACGTGCGGTGTGACATTGTTTTTTTAAAATGCCCTTCACGCTTCGGATCTGGAATCTCAAATTCCAATTTAAATCCGTTTTGTACTTTACGCCATAGCCAATCAATGTGGCTATCTTCGGTCTTACGTTTGCGTTTAACAGGGCTAAACGTCATTACTCTATTCTCAGTATTAAACTTTTCGTGACGGCGTTGTGCTCTATTCACGGGCACCACTCAGGTCTTGCCACAGGTCGTCTCCAGAATTAAGTACAGAATGTGCTGGCTTATTTGGAAGATCTAAGCCAATTCCAGAAGCTTTGGTTTCATATACATATCGCTTTGTTCCATCTGCAGCCTCAAAACTACGTTCCTTAATTGTACCCACAACAATAACACTATCGCCTTTCTTGAGGGTATTGTAAGCCTTTTCTGCAAGGGTTCCCCATGCTTCAATAGTCCAGCCAGATGTATCTCTGCTTTGCCATTCATCTTTATCATCTTTATAAGAATCGCTTGTAATGATACGAAACTTGGACACCTTAGTGCTTGATAGTTCGCGTATTTCGGGATCTGCAGCAAGGTTTCCCTTAATTGTTATTTGTGGATTCATTTATTATCTCCTTTAGTTTTGAGTTTTCTATTTTTAATATTTCATTTTCTAATACTTTTTTGGTAGAAAATTTACCAATTCTTATGCATTCTTCTTGTAGATATTCATAATCATATTTAAGTGTATGATATTTTGCCATGTAAATAACTAATGCGGGAATAAGCAAACTAAACCAATTACTATTCAGGACAATATCCATTTCCTAAATATGGCCCGAATAGTGCAAACATGGCAATTGCAAAATCTTCATCACTTACGGGGACGGTCTGATTTTTTTCCATTTATTATTACATCTCCACCCATTTGAATATTAATGGAATTTTCTCCACTTTTTATTTTTTGCTTTAGCTTTTTGCGTTTAGGTTTAGTAGTAAACAAATTAAAAAATTGTGCAACTCCTTCTGCAAGCAAAAATAATATTGCACCTATAAACGCTAGAGGCCATAATATTGTTGATCCACAAGCGATAAAAAATCCTTGACCCACATGCCAGAAATGAAATTTTTCATCTTCTTTATATTCATCATCATTACGAGCAAATATAGTACCAGTGATAAGTGCTCCAATAAATACTAATATTGAAATAATTATATATGCTATTTTCACTTCTTGCCTCTCTTAAATTCTTTTTTCTGATAATTGCTATTCATAATTTTTGCAACTAGTTCTCCTAGCTGCCAAAAAATAAAATATGTGATTCCCGCAGGCCACAAAAGTGCTGTTAATATTGCAAATATAAATCCAATAGCAACATCATCTATTTCTATCTCTTGCTTATAACTGAAAACGGATTTGTTATCTCTAAAAATAATTTTTACCCAAATTGGGAAAGAAATAAATAAAGTAAGGATACTTACTATTAAGTAAAACCAACCGAACATATTGTTCTCCTTATATTGTATCAAGAAAAGACGGGATCTGTCAAGACCCCGCCCAATCTATATTTAACTTATTATGCTTTTACTGCTAAGTAAATTGTGCCGAGCACAACCGTAGCAATAAGGAGTGCGGGTGCATACATTGCTAATAGGGTTTCTGCTACTACAACCACTACAAGGTCTCTTACAAAACCTTTGCTTTTAGTGTAAACAACAAAGTCTTTTAACATTACTTAGCTGACACAATCAACGAACTTGAAGTGTTTGAGCAAGGATTTGTGTAAACTGGTACACCCTTTGCTAAACCTGAGTTAATAGTCTGTTGCCAAACCTGAATACATACTGCAGCAAGTTGTGCAGCCGTTAGGTTAGATACAGCCTTACCAGCAGCATCAATACCTTGTGCTTCAATAAGACGGCGTTGTGCTTCAATTGTGGCTGTCTTAGTAGCCTCTGTAGCGATACGGGTAGCTTGTTGCTGTGCAGCGTACTGCGAAATAGTTGCAGCAGTGGTAGCATCTGGTTCTACAGAACGCATTGATACAGTATCAACAGTAATTCCATAAACAGATAGTTGCTTATTTAATTGAACACGAATTTCTTCCGCAACCTTATCACGGTTAGAAATTGCATCTAGGTTTCCTGTTACAGAATAAATTTGACCAACTGCTTGTCGCAAGTTAGGCAAAACAATGTTATCTGTAATTGATTGTAGATCACCTGTTCGTGATTGATAATAAAGTGTAGATGCATCTTGTCGCTCTACTCGCCAACGTGCAGCAAGCTGAACAGTCATTTGTCCTGCATCTGCAGTACGAGCAATAACAGCATCTGATGCAGTTAATTGTACGGTAATTGGACGAATTGGGTATTCCTCAACAGTTGTCCAAGGTGCTACAAAGTGAACGCCATTATCAAGAGGCTTACCAACATGACCAAAAGCCACTGGAACTCCAACTTGGGTAGCATTAACTACCGTGAATGACGAGAAGAACAGTGTGATTGCAAACAGTGCAAAAATTCCTGCTCCCGAAGCAAATGCTTTACCGCGAATTGCGATTTCATCACCATTGTAATCTGTATAGGACTTAAAGAAAATTCCGATACCAAAAGCAATAAGAGCTAGGAATAGAAAAATTCCTGGAAGTACTACATTTAACATTTTTCTCCTTATTTATAGGTTGATAGCCATTTGCTATCAATAGTTATATTTTACTCTATCATTTACTTATTTGTCAAGAATGGCTATTTCCATATTCCATTCAAAGTAAATATTCCATCTTTATATATTTTATATATTTCTTCATTAGTTTGTTTTACAGGGGGAGGATCTAATCTTAATTTAATTTTTATTCTTTTTATTAAACTAAGTTTTTGGGGTTCACGATAAGGCCTTGTCACTATCCCACCCATTATTTACGACCAAACTTTGAATCTTTTTTATATTGCAAGCGTTTTGCCTCAGATTTAAAAATTCCCTTAAAAGAAAATCCAATTAAATATATTGTTAAAAATGCAGGCCACATAAAAGTTGCTACAGCAGCAAAAAAATATACCACTGCAATATCTGAAAAATCAACATCTAAATACTCAAAATCTAAAATCATTATTTTAATCAAAAATTTACGAGCAAACAAAAAAAATGGAATAATTCCCAAAAAATATAAAACTGTAAATATCATTTTTCTACTCCATATCCAATTGTTTCTTGATGATTAAATACATAAGATATTGAACCAAATTTATCATAAACAATTACTGTATTCCAAGACTTTTCCATATGGTAAGCATTAGGAATATCTACAACTAAAACATTTTTAAATCTAACTTTAAACATTTAATTCTTTATTCCTTGTACAAATTGTGCTGCTTCACCAATAGTTATAGCCCTGCCTGGGGTCGGCCCAATTGACAAAAGCTCTTCTGAAATGGCCTTACGCCAATATTTTTCAGTGTCTTTTAGTTTACTTTCCCATGCTTCTTGATTTAACTTTCTTTCAAAATCAGTAGGCATTAATCTTCAAGCTTTTCAATTTTAACAACGTCAGTAGTACTTCTCCAAGTGTACCAATCATCATTACGAATTCCCCGCACATTCATATTAATTGGAAGCCCTACTTTAATAGCATCAAGTCCATTAACGCGAAACCAATCATTATCTGCTTGCAAAGGGTTACGCCCTTCGGCTGGGACACGCATAGCGATATTTTTTTCCTCTGAAAATTCAAAGATATAATATGTGCCATGTGAAGTTGTTACTTTGTACTTGCCAGATTTAAAATCTGTTATTTCATTTAATTCATTACTCATTATTTATGCTCTTTCTTTTTGTGATTAGATAGTGTTTGATGGGCAAACATATTGCTACGAACTTCTATATCCCGCCCACAATCTGAACAATTTACTGTACGCTTTTCAACCGCCATACTTCAACTCCTATAATCTCTAGAATATCTTTTAGTGCGGGAGTTATTTCAGGATTTTCCCGAAATAAATAGTGCTCTACAGGATTTTTAAAATCTTTAAAATCTTCTTTTTTTACCCAACCTTCATCTTCAAGATCATCTTCATGAATGTATCCATGATCTTTAAGTTCCCAAGCATCAATATCAACTGTAAATGAAGGCATTATTCTGCACCAATTTCTTTTCTAATTCTACGAAGTTGAGATTTTGTAAGTTTTTCTTGTGCCATTCTTTCTTTAATCATAGCATCAAGAGTTTCACGAAACATTTCTTCTCTTTTTGCAGCATCCCACCCATGCTCAAGAGCAGTAGAGGCTACCGCTTCTTTAATCATAAATAGGTCGGTTAAGGTAATCATTTTATTCCTTTGTTAGTTGCTTATAAATATATTGTACCAGAGGGCACTGACATTATGCAGCACCCTTTGGCTTTTCATCATCAATACATGTTACTTTAAATAAAGAATTAGATGCTGTATGGAAAACAACAATTCCTTCTGGATTCATGTATCCTGGAACAGCTAGAGATCCACTTGCTTTTAATACATTAATTGCATAGTCAGCATCTTGTAATTGATTTTGACCATTAGCACGAACGCTTGGAATTACTGGAACTAGACCGACATTAGGTAGTAGAGAAAAATCTACATCTTTGTAACGATTAAGATTAAATAAAGAAAAACGCTTGTCATTTCCCTTTAGCCCATAATTACGTTGAATACCCGCTCCCCACCATTCTCCAAAATGGCGACCTTCGCCAAGCATTTCAATAAGGGCTTCCTTATTATCGTGTGCCCAGCGAGAGAACCCATAGTTATCATCTTCTGGAGTAATCAGGCGATTTCGTGATTGTGTTCCAAATTCACCATCTTCAATAATAATTGCAGCATTTGTACCATCAAGCTTCTCAGTAATAATAACTTCACGGTTTAAACGAGCAATTTTAGGCCATGCCTTAAATTCAATAGTCATTTTATTCCTTAATCTGCATCAGGGCTAACTTCACGAATTGATCGCAAAGCATCACCAGTTGGTTTTAATTGTTTCCAAATTACTTCATCAATTGGTTTTCCATCAAGCATTTTGAAAAACATTGGACGATAGGGGTTTCCCTCAGTTGAAAGAGCAAATTCTTTTCTATTAATAGGCTCACTCATATTAGTATTTGGATTAAGAACAATCTTAGAAAATTGGCTTCTTACATCCAAGAAAATTCTTGCAAATTCTTTTCTAAACTCTTCTGTAATTGTTTTAAGCCAAGTGTGGAATTCATCTGGAGCATTAGCAAACACAACATCTGGATTTTCTCCAGCAGCCAAAACTTCCCAAACGTGCTTAGGATTAATGCGAGTCATAAATTTATGAAGTAAAACATATTCTTCAAATTTAATTTTAATTCTTTCGCAATCCATAGTACGAATTACAAAACCTTCACGATTTGGTTCTTGTGGTGCTTCTAAAACTTCCCGTAAAGTTTTATAAGGATGAATTTCAACTACAGGAATATTAGGAAAACACTCTTTTAAAGTTTCTACAGAAACATCTGCTCCAGAACTTATTTGGATTGCACCAATTAAAACTAATCCTTCTTGACCTTTATAATCAACAACAATTCTATTTTCTGGATAAATTATTTCAAATAAATGAGTAAATTCATCTTCAATCCACTCAAGTTGTGAGTAACCATTATCATTAAAATATTTAGTTGCCCAACGTGCTTGGTCTGAATCCATAGACCCACGAGTAGAAATAGCAAGTTCACCATTAGGAAGGGGATAAATAATACCCAACGAACCGTCCATTTTTTCTGTAACTTCAATTTTTTGATCTAAATCAATTACAGGTGCTCCCTCTTGACCATAATTAAAAAATTTATGAAATGGACGAGCTAATACTTCTTGTGTATCTGCATTAAAGATTAATCCACGACATTGCAAAGTTGAATTGTTCCAAATACCCTCCCAAGCACAAGACTCGCTATAGTTAGCTATCTTAATTTGTGGAAATTCAGGATGTGAACGCTCGCGGATGTAACCTTTGAGTACCATTTCTGCATACTCTTCAAGGTCTAACACATCCGACAACTTTGTGTCTGACATTAAAAATCTCCTTCTGCTACTTGATATGTTTTTAATTTAAGTTTGTTTCTCCAGAGATCAACTACTTGGTCTCTGTCGTCAAATACACCTAAAACATTATATTTATCACGGATGTATTCATTGAATATGTCATATTTTACCAGATAATCGGCTCTTTCGTCAAGAGACCCACGCATATATAAATGTTCATATTGAATTCCATTATCTGATAGCCACTCTACCGTATCTTGGTATGCCGTAGCTTTTCTTCCAGATACAATAAGGATTACAGACTCACTTAATGACCATAATATTTCACGAACTCCGATATCTACAGTATCGGTAGATACTAAATTGATATCATAAGGGCTACGATTATGCATATGAGCAAGAGTACCATCAATATCAAAAATATACGCTCTATCCAAATCAGGGCGAGGCACATAAGGTTCAAATGTAACTAATTCAGCAGTCTTGTAAGGCTTTAACTTAATTGCTTCTGTATACATAGAACGAATTGCCTTTTCGCCAACTGGAACCTCACGCTTAGAATCCCGCTCTAAGCAAGTTTCAAGAGGAACAGACAAAAAGCTATCATCAATAGTTACTGTTGCTCCAAATTTATTAGCAATTTTTTCCAAAGATCTAACTGTTCTAATATTCAAATTAGTGTTATCAACAATAATTTTTTCAATTAAATCAGATTTAAGATAGACTTCCAAAAGCTTTTCACGAGTTGCTTGTAGCACATCAGATATTCCTGGCTGTCTGCGCCACCCTTTTCCAAAAGTCATAGCAACTATATCATCATTGTTAATACGGGCTACAGTGCCCTCTGTACGGGCTTTAATGTAGTTAAAAGCAGCAGTGCTCTTCCCAGATGCTGGTATACCTCTAGGTATAATTACTTCTTTAATCATCTTTTTCCTCTTCATCTACTGGATAACCTGCTATAATAGCACAATCATTACATAATGTTTTGTACCAATAATTTCTACATCTTACTTTTACACTATTATCATATCTTGTACGAATTGTACCGTATCTAGCTGCACCACATATTTCACATATATTTTCAGAAAGCTGTTCTGCATATGAAATTAAATCATTAATGATATCTGCAGCCTTTGTGTCTATTTCTGTGCCTGCTCCGCCAACATAAAACCTTAATGTTCCAAATTTTTCTTTTACTTGATGAATTTCATAATTTGGAGCCAAGTATGCAATTTTATCATCTAAATCATTGATTAGTTCATACCAGCCAGAGTCCATGCTAATCCACTTCCCCCACCCTCTAGGTATTCGGGAAGTAATTTTTTCTCTAATTTCTGCAATTCTATTTTGATCCATTTTAATCTTTCATATCCCTAAAATAAAAAATATGCTCTTCTTTAAGAGCTTTTTTTGTGTATTTTAAAATTTTCTTTCTTGCTTCTTTTGCAGATCGCTCAGGCAAAATTTCTGATGCATATTGAATATTATTTAAATAAACTGACCAGCACCATCCATCATATTCGCAAATACGATCATCTGGACGAGCAGGATGAAAAGATATGCTGCTTGATATATCTCTATCAATTCTATTTCTTGGCTTATGTTTATTTTTCATTCATTATCCTTTAAAGTTGAATTTTTGCTTAAATACTGGTATCATTTCTCTCTTTAATTTCTTTTACTTTGTCTTGAAATATTGGTAGTCGGGAATCATTATAAAATGGATCCGCCAGCGTTCCCCGAATTTCGTTAGCAATATCTGGATTAGTTTGATGTAGGTCATTAAAAGCTTTTTGCCCTTTACGCCATTGTGATTTATTTAATTTTTCGTATTCTTCATCTGTAATCATAGATGTATTCTACCAGAAGGGTAGAAGTTTTGTCAATAGTTAATCTTCTTGTGGTTCAAATGTTTCTGGAATTTTATCATCAATAAATTGATCTTTCATTTTTCCAGTGGCAGGTTTTACATATTTTGGAGGATTATAGATAGTATGTATAGTTCCAACATCTGGTAAATTTCCTACTACCTCAAAGGCATACTGCTCTGCTTTTTCTAAATCGGACTGCACTCCTTGTGCCCGATATTTTCCCTTTTCAATAGACCATAACCACGAACCGTTAATTCTATCAAAATGTATTGTTACATCTTCTCTCATGCTATCCCTCTTACTCTATTTGCACATTTCATAATCCACATTAACGCAAACACAGAAGGCAAATGTTTACCATTTTGATCAAGCATTAATTTTTCAACTTCTAGAGCGAGGTGCTCTCTTATTTCTGGATCAATCTCCATTATTTATTTTCTTTCTTTCATACATAATATTTGGAAAAGCAATTGTCGTAAATTCATTAATGGCTTTAGCATATTCTTGGATTTCAACTTGTGCATCATGCTCTAAACGCTGGTCTAGGAAAGTAATTACTGATTGGAGGCTGGCTGTCCATCTATACCTTACATACATACCATATGCTGGCAAAAATAATCTTGCTAATTCTGGAGCAATTCCATCTGTTAATGCTTTATCATATAGATTTAAAGAGTATGCAATTAAATCATCAAGCTTTTCTGAATAAAACTCTCCTGTCCCCGCATCAACGGGTTCCCCAGATCCTTGTTTAGAGTTTGCTGGAGCAGAACGCCATTTATTCTTATTTGGAATATAGAATTCTTCTTTTTCAGTGATATATCTACGAGATGATTCATTCCAACCATTTTGATCATCAATATGGGTAGATGCCACAACATATTTCCAGTGCTGCCTAGCCACCATAAGTGGTGCATAAATTTCAAAAGTAATTGCAGTATGGCGTAATGGAGAAGTGTGACCTTCTCTTAATAAGAAATTAATTAATTTTATATCTTTTGGGGATATCTCTTTAGATTCTTTGTCATATGACACACGGGCTGCATTAGCAACAGAAAGATCAGTTCCTAAAACTTCAATTAAACGAACATACCCTTTGTCTAACACGTCTATTTTTGTAAGATCCATAAGACCAATTCTATCATCTAGTAGTTATTTTTGTCAATTATAATTTATGTTTACGAGCATTATGGGCTTTGAACGATAATGCCATAATAACAAGCATACTGGCATACATCAAAATACTTTGCATTAGATATCCTCCTCTTCATCTCTAAGTAAGCGAACATCTTCCGCCATATCTCTAAGAGTTTCTAGGATTTCTTCTGTCATGATATTAGTTTCACTAGAAGCGTTTAATGTTTTTCTAGCTATTCTTTTTTCTACTTCTGCTTCTCTGTTACCCGAAGATAAGATTAAAGATGATAGAATAATTGCTTCTAATGACACAATAAGAGTTAATAAACCAAAGGGAAATTTTTCTACCTTAAATCCAATCCAACAAGACCACCATATTATATGGGAGATAAGGAACCAAGGGCTGGCAGAAACTTCTGCCGTCCAATCAGACACTTCATTGACTTTATTCTCAAAGTGTGTAAATAAGTGTTTAGATTTCAATATTAACTTTTTCATGGCATAGTAATTATACCATTATACTTATTTAAATAAGTCTTTTTTGTTCTGCTTCTGCTGACATAGTTTCATTAAATAAAGACATAAATGTGTCAATTACAAAAATTGAATCATTTAATGCATTTTTCTTAGCATTTTCTAAATCTTCTTCTGAAAATCTATCATTTAGTGCCCATTCTTCTAATAAATCTGTTGCAACAATTTCAACAATTTTTTCTAATTGTGCTACTGATAGTGGTACTGATGCCATTAGTTAGCCTCTGTAAAATCTACATAGTATTGTTTTCCTACTACAAATTTTTCTGCTACTGCGGGGGAAACCACAGATAGTTGAATTTGTCCAGATGGAGTCCATTTGTAGAATGATTCATTCTCTGGGCTGCCATTTACGACTGCCTGTAAACGAATTGAGTGACCATTCGTAGGATTTGCTGAGTCAATATTATTTGATGAAACTTCAAACTTTGCTCTTACTGATGCAATGTCAGATACACTTAATTCTGTATATTTCTTTGAAATTTCTTCCTCAGAGTAAACATACAAAAATATGTCCCCATCCTTAAAATCTTCAATTTTTATCCATTCATTTTCTTTTACTATAGTAAAATTAGTAGGATTAAGATTTTCGTTACTCCATTTATCTGAAATAAATAAGGTTTTGATTTCATCAAGTGTTCCAGTATATGCATAAGCACCACGATCACGAATATATTTAATTACTTCAACATAATTTTCGCCGTCAAATTTAATAAAATCATAAACAGTTTCTGATTTCCAAGGGGAACTTTTGTATTGCTTTATTTCTAATGCCATTTTATCTCCATAACATAATTAAATAAACTATTAACGTATAGGTTAATAGATGGGCGAGTTGGTCATAGCCAAAGTGTCGCCAATGCTGTTTTTGTGATGGGTCGGGATTACCGAACCTCTTCTTTATATAATCTACATGATAGTGAACTACACCATCTAAAAGTCCTAAACCTACTAAAATGTCAGGATTTAAACTACTTGTCCATACTAAACACACAAGAGCTATATAAGTACCCATAAAATGCTTATAACTATGCATTATTCCTGTAAGGTTTCCATATTTGCCCTTATTAGCAATTTCTTCATCAGTTTGCCAACAAAAATCAACTATTGTATGCTTAATAAAAAGCAGAATAAAGATTAAATAGGACATTAATTTCCTTTTTTGTAGTTATGTAATAAATTAATTGTAAACATATTACGAATTTTGTTTTTGTTTGCTTCGGAGAGCCATTTTTTAATATTAAATAAATAAGCAGATATATAAATAGTAGATCCAAAAATAAATCCATATTGTTTAGTATCAAGACTATATGCTACCCAAGCGAATTCTGTTATAATTCCAACAAGGTAGCCTTTCCAGTTTTTGTGACCGACCATTAATAGACCTATTACGCCTATTATAGATAATCCCCAAGACCACAATTCATTACTCATATATCTCCATTATACCAAATAGGGCGAGTTTATTCAACCCGCCCCACCCAGTTGTATTAGTGCTACTTAGTTGTAGCGAACTTGTACTTCTTTGCCTTAGCGTTGTAAAGCTTTACAAGTGCATTGTACTTTGCAGTACTTGCATTAGTATTAGCTGTGAGCAATGCTTGTGCATTAGCCACATCAGAAGCATGGGCTGCCTTTTCATTTGCAAGAGCAGTATTTGCTGTTGCAAGTGATGTGTTTGCAGTGCTAAGGGCTGTAGCAGCATTTGCTACATCAGAAGCGTGTGCAGACTTTTCTGCTGCAAGGGCTGTTGCATCAGCAGCAACTTGTGCGTTAAGTGTTGCCACTTGTGCAGTCAATGTTGCAATTTGTGCATTAAGTCCAGAGATTTGTGCATTAAGATCTGATACAGAAAATGTTCCGATTGCAGTCTTAATTGGTGCAGGCAAACCTACAGCATTTGTTCCAATTGCAGTGTCTGTTGCAACAATTGTTACTGTTCCTGCAGATACTGCAGAAAGTGAACCTGTTGCTGAACCTAGAACTGTTACTGGGATTACACCTACTGCAGAAGTAACTGCAGAAGTAGTAAGTGTCTTAGTAATTGATGCATCAGAAAATGTAGCATTAATCAATGTTACAGAAACTGGTACGTTTGCTACTGCATTTCCAAATACGTCAGTTGCTGAAACTGAAAATGTTGGAGCAGTATTTACTGCAGCAGATACTGGTGCATTTACATATACGTTGGAGACTACTCCTGCTGTACCTTGAATGTAAACAATTGTTGAATATGCACCATTAGTAATTGTAACGGAGCCAGTATTAACAGATGTTGTATAAGCGTATACAGTAGTAGCAACACCCGTAGATGTTACTGAAACAGTTGAAACACCACTTGTAGTTGTTACAGGTGCTGTTGCTGTAGCAAGTGTTGAAACAAGCTTTACGCCTGATGCAACGAAATTAACGACTGTGCCAGTGTCGGCAGTAGCTGTAAGAGCAACTGTATTTGTAGCATCAATTGAATTTGATACTGGTACTGCAACCGTCTTTGGTGCTACAGAAGTTGTAGCATTAGCCACTCCTGCTACTGTAACCGCGAGCGGTGTAGCATTTGCTGGAAGGGCAGAAACGCCAACGAGTGCAAGGGCTGCAGCGATTGCAAGGGCGATCTTTTTATTTGTCTTCATGTTTTCCTATCTAGTTAGTTATCCCTGTACAGGATAGTGACTACATTATGTAGCCAATAATATATTGTAACTTATTAGTTATAATTTTGTCAAATATATCTTGACTTTATTTCTTTTTTACTTTGTTTTACTACTTGAAATGGGCCAGATGTATAAATATCGTTTTTAGCAGCCAATTCAAGTGCCTCTTCCACCGTCTTCCCCGAAGCCAACGCACCAATGGCAATATTTCCACCACTTCCAATCCCGTATATGCCCTCACCATTAAGCAATACACTAAAGTCACTATCAATTTGGAAGATTTCTCCATTGTATGCAAAAAGCATACTAAATCCACCGTCAGGATTAGAATTATCAATTTTATAATCATTATCTGCTAGTACTCTTCGCATAGCTGGAACAAATTCAGTAATCATAAATTTATATAAATCTTTTTTTTCTGCTGCTGTTGGAATTGGAGGATTAAAGATATGTTGTAATATATCACAAGGAGTGGAATCTCCACTACCTGCAATTAAATATCCATTGTTATCAGTAATTTTTTGCATTCTTGGATGATTATTTGGTCTAGCATTGCTAGTAACTTGAGAATCTGCTCCGATAATTGCAAGACCATTTTTTACTACACCTACAATTGTTGTCATTCAATTATCTCCCTAAGTATTTCTTCTGCAGTTTTGGCATCAATTTTTTTAATAATTTCGCCTTTTTCCATAACGAAAACTTGTGGAATGCTTTTAATACTATAATATTCTAGGTGCTCTGCACCTACATCATCAACATCAACTAAGTAATAATTTAATTCTGGATTCATTACTGCTGCTCGCCCATAATGTGGCTTTAACTGTTTACAAGGATTACACCATTGTGCTGTAAAGTAAACTACGCAGCGATCTTCATTTTTAAATTCTTGTGCATTATTTGTAATTTTAAGCAACGATTTCACTTCCCGAAATATCTCTTCCGACATAACGGTGCTTGATTATATAATCTCTTACATATTCAGTACCAAACTGTCTTCCCGCCATAATAATTGTATATCGTGGCTCAAATTTGCTGTCAATACAAACCTGGCACATAAATAAATCTACACCTTTTAATAGTGCTGATTTTACTGTATGTAATTTTTCTCTTTGTTTTCCGCAAGAATAACATAGCATTAATTATCCTCCTCCTGTTCTTCTTCTGAGACATAACCAATGCCTATTTCATTAACCGTTTCATATTCATCATTTGGCACTTCAATAGTATATTTAAATCCGCCATCATAGTATTCTATTAAAGAAAACCATGCTCCGTATCTAATAACAGTTCCGTATATACCTTCATTGGGTAAATATACATACTCTACTATTTCTTCTTCGTCATGAGCCATTGCCAGCCAACCCTTCTATTTCACACGGCGTTCCATAAGCTTTAATTAAATCTCTGACTAGTAATAGGTATTCCATCACTTGCCACCTTTGAGATTCATTCATCTCCATGATGTTGTCTTCATATACTGTAAGTGCAAGATAATTAGGTCTTGCTCTAATATCCATTTTTAGATTTTTAACGGGAACTTTAATCGCCCGAATATCTTTTGCCATTTTTAAAGTATATTTAATTTTTTCCATGAAGTTTTTTCAACTGCTTCCATATCTCTGTATCTTTATGAGAGTTGTGTTGCTTATCTGGTCTACCAAGATCCATATAGACTCCACCCCAAACACCTTTTTCTTTGTTAGTAACACCTTCATCATGACACTGTTTAATTACAGGACAATGTAAGCATATTTGGTCTACTTGTTTTGCAACTTCTTTATCATTTTCATAATCATCATAAAACCAATTTATTGGCATATTTTTACATGCTGCAAGGTGGTACCATTTTACATCCTGTTCATCCAAACCTAGATTGTTAAATAAGGTTGGCATATTTATCGCTAATTTCCCACGTCCCACTGGAAGTTAGATTATAGCGATTTGAGTATCCCCACTTATTATTTCTAAATAAACCATTAGGTTGCATGAAGCCGTTATTACTTGGAGACCATTTCACAATAGTAAAACCATCCCAAAAAAATCCTTTATCTTTATTTTTATCAACAAATTCATGTGCTGATTCGTAATTTAATGTGATCTTAGGCACGTTGCTCTCTTCCAAATAGGTTACGCCAATTAACAAACTCGTATTTTTCTCCTACAGAATCTTTAACTTCTGTTCCATGATTATCAGAATAATAAACGATATCTCCAACATCTAATGGAATTGGGTGTGTTGTTCCGTATTGGTCTCTTTCCCCTGGCCCGACTACAATAACTTCACCGCGTTGTAGATCAGATTCTAAAGTTGATGCAGTCATGATTAAGCCAGTCGGTGTAACTTTTTCAGTTACCTCTATCTTTTTTACTAAAATTAACCCGCCGAGCGGTAAAATATTTGTCATTCATTTCCTTTGTTAGTAGTTACCTATTGATATATTATATCAGTTTATTTAGGTGTATGTCAAGTCTATTTTGGAAAATACCTATATGGCACGTCTAATGCTTCTAAAAGCTTGATGCATTGCCTATTTCTTGGAGAATCCCCAAAAACTAAAGCAATACTTGGGTTACTTTCAATCATTGTAACATCAGAATAAGAAGATTTATCTCTAATTATTTCTTCTGTAATTTTATAACCTTTTTGCCTAAGTAACTTTTCTGATTTACCAATAAATTCAGTAATCATGTTTTCTGCACCTGCTACCCCTTTATGAATAAAAGTAAATTCTTTATCCTCTGGATACAAATGTTTAATATCTTCAAGAAGTAATACAACTTGTCTAATTAAATCATTATAATCAGTCCAATCTTTACTTCCAAATACTAGTGCTTTCAATCTAACTCCTTCAATTGCTCTTTAAGTGATTCTTTTTTGCTTGTGCCTCTTTTACATTTCCATTCAGATTTTTTATTACCTGTGCAGTTCCAGCACCAGCACGATCTTGGGTTTTGCCAACCGCGATCTTTATCTGTTCTGCTCATAGTTGCCTTTCTAAATGCACAAGGACGGTTTCCCGTCCTTGCAAATATATATACATGTATATAGTTATTAATTAAGTTTTGGGAGAGAGAATGAACCCTTCCAAATCTTACTAACTTGTGTGTTTTCTGTAGCATCTACTGATTTTTCAGTTTTTTCATCATCTGCTGATGTTTCTGAAATTTCATCATCTGCTGCAGCTTTTTCAACTTTTGATTCATCTGTTGAATCATCTGCTTTATTAATTGCTTGACCGCAAGTTTCGCACTTACCGTCTACACCTTTATAAACTCCTGCTCCACCTGTTGCAACTGCTTCGGCAAGGCTATCGTTATTTGGTGCATCTGAAACAGATACATTAGTATCTGGACTTGTTTGTTGATCAACTAAATCTGCTGCTGCTGGGCGAGATGCATTAGGAAGATCCTTTTGAACTGCAGTTGCACCCTTTGGATCTGGTTCTGTTGTGTTATCTGACATATTATTACCTCCAATCGTGTAGTCATTAGATTTTGCTGGAATTGTATTAACATTGCCAGACTCTCTAACATAGTTTTCTACGGTTCTTTCATCCCGCTCTTGGTTTGCCGAAGATGAAGTGCCAATTGCTTTTTCAAAGGCATCTTTTACATCATCAATAAACTTTTTAATATTTTGTTTTTCCATTACTTTGACCCTACTTCTGTCGTAGTGATATTTCCTCCAGCATATTGTGGAGTGGTCATTGAAACATCACTTCCCGTTAAAGGGGATGGTACATTAACTATAGAAGGAGAGTTTACTCCAAGGTCAGTCTTTGGGAATGCACTAATTGCAACTTCTGGGCCTGCTGCTTCTGCAACGTGCTGAGATGATGCTGGTTGTGTAATTCCGCCTTCTTTTGTTTGTTGGTTATTATCCATTGTTTTTAAATCACCGCCTTATTAAATTATTCAATACTTTCTGATTTATCTAATTTAAATCCCATTTCTTCTAAAACCAATTCGGCTTCATCTGAAATAGCAACTACTGCATTTAGATCTTCATCATAAGTTATATCTACTAAACCTTTTTCAAATAAGCCAAGTAGAATTTTGTCTATATCTTCTTGCATTACTGCATGTAATTCTGGAGCAATTTCTTCCAAAATGTCCATATCAAACTTGTAGATGGTATTGCCTTCATCATCCAAACCTTCTGTCCACGCTGCACCTTCTGAAATCAGAAAATTCATGTATTCTTTGTGTTCTTCATTAGTAGGATCAATTTCCATTTGCACTTCCTCACTTTAAAGTATATCAGATATTGCCTATTTTTAAGAATGGTGCCAATGAAGGGATTCGAACCCCCAGCCTAACGGGTAGAAACCGTTCGCTCTAATCCGTTGAGCTACATTGGCATAGTGTGACATAAGAGAATTGAACTCTTGTATGCGGTACCACAAACCGCCGTTCTTCCATTGAACTAATGCCACCACGATCTTGCGTACCCCTAGTTGGAATCGAACCAACAACATTTCGGTTAAGAGCCGAAAGCTCTGCCATTGAGCTACAGAGGCTTGGTAGGTTGCATGGGATTCGAACCCACAGTCTCACGCCTTAAAAGGGCGGGGTTTTACCGTTAAACTAACAACCCATATTTAAACACAAAAGGCACTTTATAAAAAGTACCTTTTATTTAACACTTGCAGACCAAGAATATTATTATAGCACTTTTACACAGATATATCAATATCTCTATGTTTATGCTTTAATTTAACCATTTCTTCTATCTCCTCGTAATCCTTTTTCTTGGGATCATTATCTTTATATAATGCATCAATTGTCTTTCTATCTTCAAGTCTTTGTGCACCTTCACCCATACCAATAAATAACATTGCAATAGGAATTAAAATACCCATTGGAATAGTTTGCCAGTATTTAATTCCATTAAGACTAATTGCAGATAAATAACCAGTAACTCTTGCTGGATATTTTTCAAAATAAAAAGATACAATTGCCCAATATTTTTTCATAGTTCTATTATACATCATGGTAGTCCTAGAGGGTAACGCTCCCTCTTCTCCAGGGTGAAAACCTGGTATCCTGCTTCTAGACGATAAGACCAGAGTGTTCTATATAGGATTTGAACCTATACTGTGTAGCTTTTGAAACTACCGCCTCTGCATTGGGCTAATAGAACTTGGTGCACTAGGTAAGAGTCGAACTTACAACACTACGGGTCTAAGCCGTATTTCTCTACCATTGGAATACTAGTGCTTGGTACTATGTGTTGGAATCGAACCAACCTGCCGTAGCCAGAGTTTTACAGACTCCTAACACACCTTGTGTTCTACATAGTATGGTACCCAAAGAGGGATTCGAACCCCCGTCCACTCCTTCGTAGGGAGGCATTCATCCTCTGAACTATTTGGGTAAAGCTCTCCGCTCTGGATTCGAACCAAAATTTCTAGGGCCAAAACCTAGCGTCCTTCCTGTTGGACGAACAGAGAATGGCGGAAAAAACAGGATTCGAACCTGTGGAACTTTTACATTCAACGGTTTAGCAAACCGTCACAATAAACCACTCTGTCATTTTTCCTTGCGTACCTAATGAGAGAATCGAACTCCCGCAATTGGTATGTAACACCAATGTTCTTCCATTAAACTAATCAGGTTTGGAACCCCATGTCGGTACTGCCCCGACTTCGCCAGTTTGGAAGACTGGTACATTACTTTTATGCTAATGAAGTGTGGAAGATGTAGGATTCGAACCCACGAGAGATTTTACCTCTTCTAGTTTTCAAGACTAGTGCGATCAGCCAGACTCTGCCAATCTTCCTTGGTTGATGTAAATAGAGTTGAACTATTGCTTCCTACTTATCAGATAGGTGTGCTAACCGTTACACAATACATCAGTGGGAAAACACGGTAACGCTCCGCATTCTACTGGGCTTCAACCAGTCGCTTTTCTTTTAAGCTATTAACCCTTGGTGGAGAATAAGAGAATCGAACTCTTATCGCTACATTGCAAATGTAGCATTCTTCCATTAAACTAATCCCCCAATTTGGAGGGGCAGGAAAGTATTTCAGTTTCATCTATGGAATTGCATTTGACCATAGCCCTCTATGAGAACTGCCCCGAGATTATGGTGAGAATTGCACTCACGAACAGATGCTTTGCAGGCACCGACAATTACTATTCTGTCACATAACCAAATAAAAAACCCGCCTATTTTTTATATAGACGGGTTTTAGATAAATTTCAACCCGTTATTTTAGGTACGCCGAAAAAATCACTTGGCGTGATTCAAAACTGCCTTGTCCTTGGAGACATTGTGCTTGTTTCATTTTCGACTTCCTTTCCATAACTGTTTGTTTAATAAGTATATCTTACCATATTGCTAGTAAGATGTCAAATTCTTCCTGCGGAAAAATCTGCTAGAATCTTTGGAGCATTTGAGTCAAATCCAACAAAGTCCATCATTCCTTGATCTTCTGGATCAGCAATCGTGAAACCTGTAGAAGAAACTCCAAGCACTGCTAACTTTGCATTAATACCAGTCTTATTACGATATTCCTTCAATGCTTGGAAAGGCTTTACTTTTCCATCATATGTTTCATTATCTGTAATAATAACAAATGTATCAACTTCAATATTATTCTTTGCTGCATAAAGCATTGGCAAAGAGCAATCTGTTGCACCAAAATTAGATAGTCGTACTTTCTCCATAGCACTAGACAAGCTTGTGCGAGAAGAAATTCCAAGATCTGTCATTCCCGTCTCGTAACGATTATATCCAGCACTAGTAAATCCCATAATTGTATGAGCAGGTTCTGTGCGAGCAATTGTCATTGCCATTGCACCAGAAACTTGTGCACAACTTAGGTCAATTCCTAGAGCACTTGAACTCATGGAACCAGATACATCTACGCCGATAAAAGTACGCTTTCCTGCAGACTCAACTGCTTTGAAAGAAAGAATGTATCCATCATTAAGTGCATCAATGATAACACTAGATGTAGTCCAATCCTTATTTCTTGCATACCCATGAAAGCCGCCGTATCCTTTACGATCAACTTGACCCTCTTCATAAGTAACTACTGTGTTTAAGTAATTAATTGGATGAAGCTTAGTACGCTTAATCATTTCAAGATCAGTTAATTTAGCAGCATAATCTTTAGCAAAATTTATATCATTTAATGCACCATTGCGAGCAAGGCGGACAATGTTACGAATTAATGCTTGACCGTTTAGTTGTCCATTGTAAAACAATGTCTTCCAAACATCTGCATCTGTTAAGAATTGTGTAGGAATTGCTTCCCAAGGTAGGTTCTTGTTTGTATTAAGGATTGAAAGAACATCCTTAACAGATCCCGCCTTTTGTAATGATTCAAATCCCTTAATTGTTTCGTTATTAGACTCATGGGCCTTACCCAAAACAAAGTTACCAATTTCTTGATTAATTCCAACTGGGTGAGACAAACGGAACAAGTCACGGTGTGTCCAGCCATCACGTTGGCGATACTTAATTGCTTGATATGACAAATCATTTTCAGATTTATTTGTGTACCAATCAGCAATAGCACCCTTTTTAGCACGACCCCAACCACCAAGATTTTCGATATATTGTGCAAATTCAAATACATGAGTAGATGTACGAGCAATATTATCAAAAATAGAACGAGTTGCAGCCTTATTCTTACCTTCTGTAAACAAAAGAGCAAGAGCAAATAATGCAGGGCTATTCTTGTATGCACGACCATTTGTAGATACTTCTACAATAGTGTTGCGAACTAGATCTTCATCTGCATGAATTAGATCAGTTAAAAATTTTACGCTTTCGCCTGTAATTTTCTTTTCATTGGCGTAATATGTACCACCATCAGTTCCTAAAATTAAGAATCTTTCAAGACGCGACTTATCAGATACTTGAAAAACATATCCTCCAGCGTTGTTCTTAATTTCATCTGTGCGTGAACGCTCTGTTTGAGCAGTTACTTTCTTATTTACATTCTTTAGTGCATTTGACATAATCGGCTCCTTCCAGAGCATAGTTGGTTGTATAAAAAAAATAACGAATGTGTTATAGATTTCGGGTTTTACCTGCTTTACCATTAAGCTACATCCCTTGCGGGACAGGTGGGAATCGAACCCTCCAACTGGTCGTTATAAGCGATAACCGAAAGTCTGCCGACTCGTTATTCATTGTTAATTTTAAAAGTACAAATGTGTGGTAGAAATAGTTTGGTTGTTGTTTTTTGGCGGATGCTCTACCGACTGAGCTAACAAAAGTCCCTGGGACAATTGTGTTGGATTCGAACCAACGGCACTCTGCTTGAAGGTAAACTAATTCAATCGACTCGTACTTATTTAATTTTAATTATGAATATGTTGTGTAAAACGGTGATTTTCTGAAATGATAACCGTAATACTCCGACTCATATATTTAATTGTAGCATATGGATATGTTATTGTCAATAGAGAGCCAGCTCACTGGCAGTTTGTCATTGATTGATAAGATAACTATCGAACATTCGGCCCATATGTAATTTTAAAGATAAGCATAAAATGTATAACGAGTTTTTCATCCCTTTGATAATCGTAATACTTCGGCTCACCTTTTTTGTCTGAATAGAAGGAATCGAACCTTCACCCCATGCTCCCAAAGCACGAGTTCTACCATTAAACTACATCCAGTCAATATTGCATTTTAAATAGATGCAAAAACTATTGGCACCCCGTCAAGGAATTGAACCTTGCAAGACAAGTTTTGGAGGCTCGTCCGTTCCCAGAACCCAGGATTTGGTTGGAATACTAGGAATTGAACCTAGATATACGGCGTATGAAACCGTTGTTCTGCCCTTGAACTATACTCCAGTAGCGTGGGGTCGGATTCGAACCGACATTGTTAGGCTTATGAGACCCGTGAGTTACCAGTACTCTACCCCGCTATATGAAGCATTTTAAATCCGCTCCAAAGATTAGGCAACTCTATTGAGTCCGTCCACCACTAAACTTTTAACGTATTGTTTAGAACTACGGCAGTAACTACTTGGTTACGAGTCCAAGTTTTCTCCGCGTAATATATATTATATACCATACGGGGAACTTTTGTCAAATTCCCCGTACAATATTTAGGTTCGCTCCGTGAAAGGACAGTCACGGGATTCTCTGCGTATTATTATTATATCTTATTTGATGGTGATTTGTCTAGCTTGTTCTTCTTCTGGAAGGTTTCTAACTAATTTAATAGTTAAAATTCCATCCTTAAATGCAGCAGATTCAACTTCTACATATTCGGCTAAAGCGAAAGCTCTAGTAAATGATCGGGTTGCAATACCTTTATAACTATATTTCTTTTCTTTTTCTTTATCTTCTTCAATTGAACCTTCAATTAAAAGAGCATTTTTTTCTTGTTTAATTGAAATATCTTTTTTGCTAAATCCAGCAACTGCCAATTCAACTAAAATTGTATTTTCATCTTCTGGGAAAATATTGTATGGAGGAAATGTTCCAGAATTTTTAATAATTCTTTCACCTAGCAATTCTAGATTTTCTAATTGCTTATCCCACCCAATAAAGTTTTTTGAGATATCTATTCCATTATATTGTGTGTAAACTGCGGGAATAGTATTTAATCCATTCCAAAGTACGGAACTAGTTGGTAGTGTACTTGTTAATGTAGATTGTAATGCACCACTAAATGTTGCGGAATTTGCTGATGCTGCATAATTAATTGTAATTCCATTTGTTTTTTTTGTCATTTTAACCCCTTTCAGCGAGTTATATTTTATATAGATTCCCGAAGGCAATCTATATATATTATAATACTTACTGATTTTAGAGCAAAATTACTGGTTTGATTTACCTTTTGGACTAGAAGAATTACCGTATCCTACTGATGGTTTCCCGTCATTTTGTGTAGGGGAATTATAGGTAGATTTCCATCCAGCATCCCCGTTTTGGATACCAAATACGGGAGATAAAGAGCCACCCCAAAAACTTAACGAACCAATACCTTCTTGTTCATCTTGTTTAGTTTGACCATATTGTTCATCTTTAATTAATGGTTCATCTGAACCTAGTGCTTCAAATGCTTTAATTGCTTCTTCTTCTGTTAAATAGCAGCCAATAGACTGACCAGTTCCCGCTTTTGTCAATGACCAACCATGCTGACAATCGGGGGTACTAAATTCAATTTTCCAGCCGACTCCGCCACTTATACGACCAGAGTATGCTCCAACATCTTTTTCAGTTTCCATTTAATTACTTCTTTTTATAAATAGAAGCAGCAGCTTTTGCTAAACTGCTTACGTTTAGTCTGATGCGTTTCTTCTTTTTTGCCTTTGGTGTCATATAGATTCTATCGCAAATACTGCAAGTTTTGGTGTTCCTGATGCTGCAATTGCATAAACTTGATCGTCTGCTCCAAGTTCATAGGCTACTGCTTGAGCAAATGGAAGTTGGTACCCATAAGAAGTTGCAGATAAAATATTACCATTAACATCTTTATAAGACCCAAGATAGATAGTTATTGCTGCGTCTGTATTTAAAAAACTTGTTGCTGCGGTACGTTCGTATCCCATTTCATTTGCCTGTGCAATGCTTACAAGTGTTGGGGTTGTAGCATTAAGTGTTACTAGTTGGTGTGCTGTTGCCATTTGTTTTTCCTCCTGAATTAATTACTTTCTTTAAAGATATATTTTTCATATCTGCTTGCGTTAAAACTTCTGCAGCAGCAGGTGTTCCATTTTTTCTAAATCTTAGTGTTTCCCATAATGCATGGGGTAAAGAGTGAACTCCATAGTGTGTTCTATGATGATTAGTGCATAAAACTTCAAGATTTCCTGGACTCTCTAACCATTCTTGAAATTCTTGATCATTTTGAAAATGTAATCCAAAATATGCTTCAACTTTTTCTTCGGAAGTATTGTTAAGTTGGGAAAATTCTATATGAGTGTGATGTAATTCTGGTTCTCCACCACAAAGATCATCATTAATAACACATTTCCAAAGACCAGCTTTTTTGATTTTTTCTTTAGCTTGTTCAAAATATTTATAATTTGGATCATCTTCGCGTGGGTCATGCTCTGGGATATGTGCCAGAATGTGAAGTTCTATATTTTGATCGTGTGCATCAGTCATGATAGTTTAATTATACACTATTGGAGCCACATGTAGGAATCGAACCCACAACATCTGATTACAAGACAGAAGTTTTACCGTTAAACTAATGTGACGTGAAGACCATATACGAATTCCAGCACATTGAATGGCTGCCCTAAGAGTCTCCCGCAGAACTAGTCTCACGGGTTACTTGGTTATTCGTAACTATATCCATACTAAGGTGTGTCGTATATAGTCTAGTGCCCTGGATCAGATTTGAACTGATACATCTTGCGATAGCAAATTTTAAGTCTGCCGTGTCTGCCGATTCCACCACAAGGGCTTAGTAGAACAATTGGGAATTGAACCCAACTCTAGGGAGGATATAAGCCACCATCTGACCACCAGCCAGCCCTGTTCTATATTTAGTTAGCTGAACCTATTGCTTTGTTCTGAACTAACTTTTCTCGCTCGTCTAAAATTTCATAAGCGAATTCTTTTAATGCAGTTTCATTTTTTGCGAAATGGTGTCCACAGAACATCAATTCTCCTGAAACTCCTTTAACCAAAACTAATGCTTCTGCAGAACAAGCATCACAACGATTTATTGGCCCTAAAACATACTCTTTTTCAATTGGTTTATTTTCAGTTGTTTCTATCGTCATATTCATATTATACTCTCTTTGTTAGATGGTTAATAGTTTTGCTGGAATGGCTAGGCTCGAACTAGCGACTTGAGAATTAACAGTTCTCCACTCTACCGACTGAGTTACACTCCAATGTGTTCATCTATATATTGTAACATAAAATTAAGGTTTTGTCTATTTTTTTCTAAAACCCCCAGTGCGGTATTACAATTATTACATAATATTCCACGAATACATTTACCACAAGACTTTGCACCATTACAGCAATTATGGTTATGGTCTATATCTGTTGCATTTTTATTTTTACAAATATAGCACTTGCCTTCATATAAAGATAACATTTCGTTATATTTTTCTTCTGAAATATGATGGGATTTCCAATTTGTTTTAGATATCCTATCTTTTTTTTTCTTTTCTAATTTCTTTTCAGGGTTGTCAAGATAGTATCTTGTTACTTGCTCAGTTTTGCATTTTTTGCAAACACCACTTCTACCATCAATACAATCAACTGCCTTAACAAAAAGATCAAGACTTTTATTTTCACTACATTTTATACATATTTTCATAACATTAGTTTAACAGGCATTTTAACAGGAGCAAAACTATTCTATCACACTCTCTGGTGTGTTGTCAAATATATCTAACAGCTCTTCAATGCTATCAAATTGACTAGACATTTGTCTACGTTGTGCTTCATATTTACCTAATTCAGATAACTCAACTGCATATTCGTGAGCCATATCATATAGACCTTTGACATATTTTAAATCAAGAGCAGGATCTTGTTTTCTTGCTGTTCTTATTTCCCGTCCAATTTGCGAAGAGGCTTTTGCAAAAAAATCAACAAGTTCATATAAATTAATATAAATGTCCTCTTCATGCTCAATTGTCCGAATTGCACCATCTGCTAACATTTGTTCTCTTTTCTATTCATAAAGGTATTCTACTATAGAATTCTAATGCTGTCAAGAGGGGATTCATCTTCATCCATCTCTTCCCCGTCACCGAAGAAGTTCCTGATGCTGTTAGGCATAGTTCTGCGGGGAGGAACCTGAATAACATTCTTTAATCTTTCTTCTGATTCTTGTCTTAATTTTTCTAATTCGTCTTGAAATACACCAGAATAAGTATAGATTTCAACTTCTTTATCCGCGTCTGGTGGAGTTAGGGATACAGCATTAAATACCGCTCCGCAAACTGCGTCTGAAAGGTCTTTAGAACCCTTTCTAGGGTGATCTACTTTGTCTTTAATAATTCTTAGTTGAAGTAATTCATCAATAAGCAATTGTATTTTTGGGCCATGCAATCTTTCTTCTGTTATTACAAGAGACATATCTTCATAATGTTTTTTAGCTACTGACAAAATTTCTGTTTTAATTCCATTAACTCCAAGTTGTTGCATCATGTCGTGAGAGTTCCAACGGTCAAATGTAACCATTTTAAGATTAAAATTACGGTTTCTAATTGATAAAATGTAATCTTTAACTTCTGTAAAGTCTACTGATTTGGATGCTGTAGGAGTCCAATATCTTATTGCATCTACTACTACTCTTGGGGCAGCTTCTTTAAATTTTCCACCAATTTCCATAGTAACCCATCCATCAACGTGTGCTAATGCTACTGCACAGTGGTCATGTTTTTGAGCTAAGTCTACATGCATAAAGTATTGAATATCTGGTTTTGGTTTAAAATCATCATCAACTCTACCATCTTTATCTACATTTATTTTTGGATTACTAAATGCTTTTTCAATTACTGCACGATTTTTAAAAAACGCATCTGTTGCTTCTGGTGGCATACAAGCAAAACGCATGAGTGCATCAGTTGGATCAGTGTAAAAAGCTTCTGTAAAATCTTCAATTTTTCTAGTAGGGTTAATTTCCCATGTTGGTCTTTTTAATGCAAATATTTTTGGAAGTTTATAAGAAATAATATGGTCTTCTTCCCATTCAATTTCAAATTCATTTCCTTCTGTTCCGTCTGAAAGATCTGGATTAACTTTAAATAATTTGCTTCTTAATACTACTTCTTTTTCAGCAATAACTTCATTATATCTTTGTTGGATATAATCATTTTTAAATCTAGGGAATGAAAGTAATACAAGTTTTCCAAAATCTGGAAAACGAGAAGTAATAGAACCTTTATACATTTTATAAATAGATGATGCAGTTTTTGCTTGTGCATTTCCAGATGTTGATTCTAATTCAAATCCTGAAATTTCATCCAAGATAACTACTAATACGTTGTATCCTTCCCAAGCTTCTGATTCAGAGTGACCTGAGTGAACAGTTATTTCTTTATCAAATTCTACCATGCTGGCTTTTGGGTTATATTTTCCTTGAAACCAAGGTGACTTTTCAATACGTTGATTAAATCCTTTAAAGAAAACTCTGTTAGCTTGTTGGGCGTTGATAGCAATGTTAATAATATCAATAGCATCTCCTGGTGGCTTACCGTAATAAACTGCAGGGTCTTTTAGACATAATAATAAATATACTATATAAGCACAAGCAATTGTAGAAGTGTAGTCTTTACCTGAACCTTTACCTAATTGTAAAATAATTTCAGTACAAGTTTGCTTAAATATTTTTCTGCCTTCTGTATCGCCATATAAATTAATAAGAGTTTCTTCTTTATATATTTGAGTAGATGCTTTAAGCATTGTATACTGTAAATCAGATAATGGGGGAAGACCGAGATATTTTTTATCAGTAACAAATTGTTCTAACGGTACTGGCTTTTCTTCAAAATCGTCCCCGCTTAATGCATCTAAAAATATACTAAAATCTTGCATTAATTAATTACAACTGCCTCAACATGACCAGTTACCTCTGATAATCTTTTATTTACTTCCCATTTGCAATGGTCGCAATTTGCTGTAACCTCTTTTAAAATACCAATAAGTAATTCTTGTTTGCGTTCTGTTTCTAATATTTGGTCTGCCATTTCATTGTTTTGTAATAGCCCTGCTTTTTGTAGCATTTCAATTCTTTTTGTTTCAAGATCCCCAACTATTTTAATTGCTGAGTTTTTGTTTCCTAATTCTCCTGCATTTCCTGCTTCATTGATAACATCCCAAGCTTCTTGAATAAGCATAGAAAAATGCTGATCTGCACCAGCCAGTGCCTCTAGTGCACGAGATTTAATATTATTATTATTGTGGGCAAATTCTTTCCAATTATCAATATGATTTTCAACTTGAACGCGAGTTAAATTTAATGACTTAGCAATAGATGCGACAGTGCTTCCTTTAAGTAGTTCTTCAACTACTTTATTCATTTGATCAAACTGACTTGCAACTTCTATTTCATTAGCCATTATCTGTTTTGTAAAACCCTCCGCCTTTAAATTGTATTCCAAAAGTACTATAAGACCTAATCATTCTATGACCATTAGTACAAGTTGGAATAATTTCTGGATCATTTATTTTTCTAACTACTTCTGTATCTTCATCACATTCAACACAACTATATTCATAAGTCGGCATCTTTACTCCTATTCAAATAAACTGTTTCCCTCAACATTTTGCGAAACTGCAAGTGCCCAAATAGATTCGGGAATAACTGTTGGATCAACATACCAATCTTCAAAAGGTTTGTTTTCTCCATGATTAATGTCTTCTGCTACTAACTGGTATCCATAACTCTCAAGAACAAATCTTGCTTTGTTTTTAAATAAATGATTAACTTCACTAAAATACAAATCATGTTCAAAAGTTATTACAGAAAAACGATATTCTTCTAAAGGCATTAACATCAAAGCAGCAAGTGTATGTTCTGCTGGTTCTATATCTAATTGTAAATAATCAATTTGTTTTGGAGCATTGTGCTCTATAAACAATTGACGATAATCTGCTATTGTTGCATCTATTGCTAAACAAGGATTACTTCTTATATTTTTAAATTCTGCAGCTTTGTCTTCTCTGATTTCTACACCAAAGCCTTTCCAGCCGTACTCTTTATCAAGATTAAGAGTATTAGAATCTATAAAGGGATCGAAAGCACCAATTTCAACATAGTACCCGTCACGCTTCCATTGAAGCATATTTAAAACAAAAGACTCCTGACCCGCTTGGGATTGGGAGCCAATTTGCTTAATTAATTTACTCATAATTAATTATACACCTTTAGTATCACTCTTGTCAAGGGCAATTTTAAGAAGAACAAGATATCCAATTAAATCAACAATATCATTATCCCCAGCAAAGCCTTTTTTGTTCTTAATTCTATTTAATTTGTCGTCTATTCTTACTTTTAGTTGCTCAACACTATCAGATTGGGCAAATAATCTTGAAGGCTCCAATGCTGAATTTCCATAAGAAATATTTTTTTCTATAAGAAGTTGAGCAAGTTCATGGCAAGTAGATAAAATTTCATAACCTGCTGGTGCTTTTGTTGCATGCTGGTAAAGATCATCACAATTAAAAACTGCTCTGTCTGCATATACTGCTTTTAACATTATAACTCCTCACGATATAATAGTTTTAAACCGTTTACTGTTCCAATATCTAAGTATTTACCTTTTGCAATTACTGCTTTAACATTTTTTTCTTCATTAACCCAATCCATTATTTGTATTCCTGGGTTTGGTAATTCTTCATTTATGTATACATTATTAAGAGCCATTGCTCCCCACATATAAGAATACCGACAACTAGGGTCTTTGTCAAGGGCATCAATTATATTAAGCTCTCGGTCAAAATCAATTTGTCCCACTCTACCCATAAGATCTTCATGACATTTAAAAGCAGCTAAAGCAACATCAGCATCAGATTCTGCAAGTTGCTTATAAAATTCTCCATTAGATCCTGGCATATAAGTATCTGGCATTCCAATTATATATCTAGAATTTGGATTTGCCATCATTTTAACTAATGCGTCAGACATAGTAGAAGGCTCAATTTCATATACTACCGCCTCTGGGGGTAAGTCCATTTGATTTACAATAGGCATCCAAGATTTTCTTGTAGAAATTTTTACAATATCGCAAACTTTTAACATTTGCTCAACGTGCCATTGCAAAATATTTTGGGTATCTGTTAATGGTAAACAAAACTTTGGTATTCCGCCTAGTCGTGATGCACTCCCAGATGCTGGCAATAGTCCGATTATCGCAGCCATTCATTTTCCCTTCTTCTATCAATATTCCAAACTCCATTAACTTTAAAGTTTTGTAGTTTTTTTTGTTCAAAATATGCTTGATTAATTCCAAATGTTTTATTATTTTTGTTAGTTAGATTAACATCACTTTTAATAGTTTGAGATGCACCATGAGGAACATTAACTTCAATAGATCCATTTACATAACCATCTTTAACATTCGAACGCATTACTCTTTCGTAATAATCTGTATCTTCATAATAGATAGGATAAAAAAATTCATCAAATAATCCTACTTCTCTAATAACGTCTTCACCAATTGTAAAAGCACCCCAACCTTCGGTGGTCATTACTAATTTACCTTTACCACTTTCTGATGATAACTTTTCTAAAGCTCCTGGAATCCAAAAGGTATCTGCTGATGAAAACATCCAATATTCTTCATGAGGATATAATTTAATAGTTAAATTCCATGACCCCGACATTCCTAAATTAGAAGGAAGATTTAAAACTCTAATATTTAAATCAGTTCTTTTGGGGGTATAGACCTCTTTTCCATTGTTGATGATAAGAATTTCTCCAACAGGATAATCAATGCTTTCAATGTTTTGATCTAACAGGTCGTACCTGTTCAAAACTGGTATTGCTAATACTGGTATCACTTTGTCCACTTTCTTGGTTTTTTAATTAATCCAAATGTATCT
This sequence comes from uncultured cyanobacterium, assembly GCA_903848645.1. Taxonomy (GTDB): domain Bacteria; phylum Cyanobacteriota; class Cyanobacteriia; order Cyanobacteriales; family Nostocaceae; genus Dolichospermum. The sequence goes on from CAINGU010000031.1 coordinate 56,087, forward strand.
AATGCTCTTTGAATGGTCATATGGGAACATTTTGCTTCCATAGCCATTTGTAGAACTGTCTTCTTCTCAACAACATATCTCTTGTAAACCCAATCTTTGTTGTCCCAAAGTTTTAAACTTTTTGCCATTATACCTCCTTACACAATCTCATTTACTGCATTTAATTTTAGCCTATTTATCCAAATTATAAATCTATCAAACTCCATAGAATTTTTTGCTCTATTACAAACATAACAGCAAGAAAGACAATTTTTTATTATATATCCAAGCTTATTATCTTTTCTATCTATACCATTATATTTTAACCCATGTTCCCCAGATGAGATAGCTTCTGGCTCTACTCCACAATAATAGCATTTACCAGTAAAGAGCGTGACAGCTTCATCAAAAGTTAAAGAAAACTCTCTATTATTTTTATTAGCATTTCTTTTATAAATTCCATATAATCTTTTATATGGAACAAATTTTTCTTTATTACTATTTATAAAATCAGACTGACTACACTTATAACATTTTTTACTTTTTCCATATCTTAAATCAGTAAGACCTACTTCACTTATTATGCCACAACTACATAAACACTTATATCTTCTTCCCTTTTGGAATACTTTAATTTCTTCAATTATAGTCCATTCTCCATATGTATCTCCAATGTCTAGTGAACTAACACCTTTACATCCACAACTAATATGCTTATTATTTTCAAGCATATATTTTCTTGAATAAGATTCTTTCCCGCAAATACATATCACTTTATATTCATAATGATTATTGCCAGACCTTGCTGGGACTATATCTATTACTGTAAAAAACCCATATTTTTTACCAATATCTTTTTTATTTACATTTTTTGCCATAATTTATTATACTATAAGATTATTAATAAACCAAATGATCCAAGGCATAAAAACTTATTCCAAATGCATCTGCCACATTGTCTGATTCAAGAGATATCCCATATGTATCTTTAACCCAATTTATAGTTTTTTGCTTTCTTTTTTCTCTAATTTTATTTTTAATCCAGCTATCAGATTTATTAGGAAATTCTAATCTGACTGCTTCTTTTTCAGATTTATTAAAATTTTTATTTCCTAAATAGGACTGCCAAGTAATCGGATGAATTTCATGAACGGTTACTCCATCACTTAGTAATTCTCCCATTATAGCACCAAATACATATGCCATTTTAATTCCAGTTGCCACAGACCTAACTGAAATTGCTGCTTCCATAACTACAAAATCAAATTTTAATTCTTCTTTAAAAGCATGAATTTTACGTTTAGCATCAAGAATTCTTTCATAAACATCTGATCCTTCAAATGTTATTTCCCCCCACTTAACGGCTTCTTTTTCATGCATAAGGCAGAAAGCAAAACTATTTGTGCTGGCATCTATACCTAGCACTCTGTGTGCTTCTGGACGAGCAAATTTAGCTAGAGACACGTTTCACCATATCTATCAAATCTTGTTTTTTCTTTGCTTCTTGTGCAGCAATGCATTTGCTGCATATCATACCTTCATTGTATCTACTTAAAATAGATCCGCATTTAGGAGTTTTACAAATTCTTTTTTTGCCAGCTAGTCGTGCTTTATTGTTATAGTATTTTTCTTTTAGTTGTTCATTAGTTGCAATCCTGCAGCATTCATCAGAACAATATTTTTGATTATGTGTTTTTGGAGTAAATTCTTTTACTCCTTGGCATTTATCGTAAGCACAAATCATTTACCAATCACCAACGGTTCTATAAACACTTCTCCAAGGTCTTTTTTATCCGACCAACATACTTTTTTTACTGCACAATATTTACAAGCACTTTGTGATTTAGTAAAAGGTCTTTCTGGCAAAGTGCCTGCTTCATAGTTAGCATAAACTTCACGCATCCAATTCCAAACGTAATCAATTAATTCAGTATTTTTTTCATCCATATTAATTGGAATAATTAAAAATGAATTATCGTTTTTGTTTTCATAAAAGAAAAATCCTTGTTTTGCTCCGCGAATTTTCATATATGTTAAAAGTTGAATTTTATGATATGGCAAACCTTGCATCTCTGCAGCACGAAGATCAAAGCTTTCTTGCTTAATAGATTTAATTTCTCCTACAACTTCTTGACCATTCCACTCTATGAGAGTATCTACAAATCCACGAATTGGAGGATCATCATGAGTAACTTCAACTTCATTTGCCTTAAATACTGCAGTTTTTGACAAAATCTTTTGAATACGGTCATGAACATACGTTCCATTATCCATATTCATCACGCCAAGGGCATCTGTTTCATTTTCAAAATCAGCACCAGTAAATGCTAGGAACCAATATCTTGGGCAGTTACCTGCTCCATATCCTACTCCACTTGGGGCAAAAGTTTTCTTTTGAGTAAAAGCATCTGGTCGCTTTTCACTTAAAACTGTTTTAATATAAATTTCTGCCAACTCAAGAGCATCAAACCCATTTGGATCTGATTTTTTTTGGAACTTTAAATTTGCTACTGCTTTTCTTTCCAAGTTAAACCCCGTATCTTGCTGAATACTTTAGGGCATCCACCAGTTTATTTATTGCTTCTTCTGCTGTAAAATAGACATTCTTTTTCTTACTATTTTCTCCACCTTTTTCAAAGGTAGTATAGTACCTTGCCATAATAGAAAATTTTGCTGATAGTGCTTGCATTTTTACTATAAGGTCTGGGGCTTTATTTGAAGGTAAGTTAGGCTTTGCAATTAATTGAATAATATAATTAAGAGCTTCATCTAAATCTTTATCATTCATATAAGCTTTGATATCATTAAACTCTGTTAATTTACTAATTAATTCAATTGTTGAATTATCTTCCACTATTCAAGAATCCTAACAACAAATTGGCAAGGGTCATTGCCAGCTTCCCATTCTTGTAACTCTTCTTCACTAATCGGGTCTATTCCATCATGCGTTGCACAAACAACAGTTGAAATCCACCCACGATTAATTCCACTTTGGAGCCAAATTGAAAATTCATCTACTTCTTCATCTTTTATCATTTTGTGTCTCCCAACACTCTACCATTTGTTCGAACAAAGCCCATTCTATTACTGCTAGACGAGTCTTTGTTCCTTCCCCGCCTAAAATTAATTTAAGTACAGGATACTTGTCCCTGCTAACTTTAAAAGTATCCGTACAAATTTTTGCCCATATTTCTTTTGAAATGGAGATGGATTTACTATACTCCTTATAATCAACCACGAAATCATGCCATTGGCTATCACCTTTTTGATATACGCCTCTACCAGAATTTTTTTGAGCTTTTGCTCCATCACGTTTTATTTCTCCACGCTCTGACATTAAAATGCTACTGCTGACTCGTGCCCTTGACTACATACCCATTTTAATTTATTATGGCTTCTGTCTACATATCCTTCAAATACAACTTCATTACATGAAGTATTTTGACACATAAAAGAACCACTTGCAGGTTCCATAGTTGTAGTAGTTTCTGAAACTACTTTTTTGCCGTTTAAAAAATCTTCAAGACTTGTCATATATTTCCTTAATTAATTCATCTGTAAATTCTGGATTGGCTCTTAAATATTCTACTGCTGATTTTCTTCCTTGTATACGGTTTGAATTAATTGTATACCAAGAACCGCCTTTTTCAATAAGCCCCATCATTTCTGCAACATCTAGGACTTCTCCAACTGTATCAATTCCAACTTTATCTCCTTGAAAATAAAAGTCGTACTGACCTGTGCCTCCCATTGGCCCTGTTTTATTGAAATCAATTGTCCAATTAACTGGGCGACCAACTTTTTGCTCAAGTACCTTATCACCCACCGCAATTCCAGACTTGATAGAATTTGCATCAGCCGTTGAAGACCAAAGCTTGATAATTGTGGATGAAAAAAACATAACAGCCATTCCCCCTGTTGGGATGTGGGTTGCATGCATACTTCCAAAAGAATTTCGTTGCTGCGAAATAAGTACGAGTAGCGTATTTTTATTTGCGTAGTTGAGCATTTTGACTGCATGAGTCATATCCTTTGCTTCTGCACCAATTTGTTTGGTGTCTTCTAATTTCTTTAAATCTGTACTATCTTTTTCAAAATAAATTGCTGGAAGTAATGCAGAAATAGAATCCACAACAATAATATCAACTCCTGCTTCCATAAGTTGCTGACCAATATCAACCATAGCATTAATACTTTTTGCAGAAGAATAAATTAACTTTTCTGAATCTACACCTAATCGTGCTGCCCATTCTGGGTCATAAGATGCTTCTGCATCAATCCAAGCACAAGTCTTGCCATTTTTTTGTGCCTCTGCAATCATTTGTAAACAAAAAGATGATTTTCCTGCAGATTTATTTCCCCAAATGAGGACTTGTCTTCCAAAACCTATCCCGCCTTTAAGGGACATAGTTAAACCGATACTAGGTGTTCTTTGCTTTTCGGTGTTTACTGTTGTTGCTAATTGTAGTCTTGCTCTTGTTTTTGGATCTAGCTTTCCCAGTATTTCTTCCGTTATTGTTGTCATGCATACTCTTTTCTAATTCACTTGCTAATTCTTTTATTTGTTCGTTACGGCTGGTTACTAATAAATCTATTATCTGATAGACTATTTTTTCATCTTCTGCTCTAACTACAAGCAAAATCTCGTTTTCCGTACCTTTAAGTATGTAGGATTGAGCCATATACTTCTATTATACACTATTTATTCAGGCTTTTCTTCAAGTTGAATAATGTTTTCTAAATCTGATAAAAATATTTTAAGAGTTTCAGTTTCTTCATCTGGTTCAATTCCAAGTACTTTGCCTTCGTAATTTTTGAGCAAGCTTTCTAGGGAAATCTCTACTGCTCCATGACAATCAATGATTGCTGCAATTACTTGTTGCAAACTTGGTGTAAATTCTGCAACGGATGTTTCTTCTTTTTTCATACTACCTCCTTTACAAATAGTGTTCCATCTTCCATTTCTTCAATCAATGGGTCACAAACTGTGCCTGTATTCATCTTACCTAAAGCCCTTGCATAATTTTTTGTAAACACTAATACTCTTTCTAAGTTTTTATCAGCATCAGAAAGGATAAGGTGTGCCATCATTTTATTTGCTTTAGTTTTATAATGTGTAAAATCAACTACCAACCTTTTGCCAGATGGGATATTTAATTTATCTCTATACAGCCATTGAACAAATGTTTCATCAGTCTTATTAACAACATCTTCAATTGTGACATATTTGTGAATACGATTATCTCCAACTAAAAAGAAATACATCATCCCTGGCTCAATTTGAGTATTGGCTTCATGAAAAATACCAATAGACCCAGTATCATCCACTAGCTCTACCCGCGACCACGTTGGGCCTTTTTTAATTGACTTAACCATAGCCAAAACAACAAAGCAACCCTCCTCTAGAAAATCAATAAGTGGATTTACTTGAGATTTAATTTTAGGACTTAGCTTTCCTGTATCAAACTTTGGAATACCAAGATACTCATAAAGGTTTTCATTTTCTTTACCTGTTCTTGGATTATCTTCAAATGCTGCTGCTCCAATTAAATTAAGAGATTCAACAACATTAGAGTTAATACCACTCCCCTTTGTCTTTGCCTTCTCTATAAATTCTGCATAATTTTTAAATGGGCGTTGTGTAATTATCTTACTACCAATTTTATCTGAAATAAACTTAATATCAGATAACCCAAATCTTATTGAGTTTCCTTCAATGTTGAAGTCAAGCTCCGACTCGTTAATATGAGGAAGCAAGATTTTGATACCCAATCGCTTTGCTTCCAACAAATAGTCAGTGCGACCATCCTTATCTTTTTCATTTTTGAGAATGGCAAACATAAACTCAAGAGGGTAATAATATTTAAGCCAAGCAGTGTAATAACTAAGCATAGAGTAAGCAATAGCATGCGAACGGTTAAAAGAATAACCTGCGTGGGCTTCGAAATCGTGCCATAACTTTTCGGCATCTTCTCTTGTAATATGCTGGCTCGCACCTTGGATAAACTTGTCTTTATATTGATCAAATTCTTTAACATCCTTTTTCTTACCAATAATTTTTCTTACTTTGTCAGCATCTGCCCATGACATTCCACCTAAATATACACAAGCTTGCATAACTTGCTCTTGGTAAATAATCACTCCATACGTTCTAGCTGTAAACTGCTGCATAATAGGATGTGCATAAGTTACCATCTCGTCACCCTTTTTACGTCTTACATACGATCCTCCAACCGTATTCATGGCTCCTGGACGTACTAAAGCATTAGATGCTGCCAAATCTTCAAAATTATCTACACCCATTTTCATAAGTAAGTTAGTATAAGGTGTTGCTTCTGCTTGGAATACTCCCTTAGTAAAACCACTAGAAAGCATACCAAAAACATTAGCATCATCTAATGGGATATCTTTTAATACAATTTTTTTCTTTTTAATATGGGCAATTGTTTTAATAGCATCATCAACAACAGATAATGTTTTAAGACCCAAAACATCAAGTTTAATGAGACCTAAATCTGCGGTTTGTTCCATATCATATGCCACAACAGGAATACGACCAGATACTGGCTCGCTTGGGTCTACTCGTGTTTCAATAGGAACATACTTACTAATATCGTCTTTTGCTACAACTACACCAGATGCATGCATTCCACTACTCCGAATTTTGCCTCGCAACATAGATGCATACTTAGTTATTTCTGGATATTTTTTTCTAAATTCTTCTGTACTTGCAGAACTTTCATATTCCTCAAAAGTTTCAATACCTTTAAGTGCTTTATCTACTTCCCCAAGCGGTACCAGAAAAGCCCTTGCTACATCACGGATAACTCCCTTATCCTTAAAATAAGTATAAGTAGAGATGGATGCAACATGCTTAAATTTCTTTTTTAAATACTCTTTAACTTCGCCTCTTCTTTTATCTGCAAAGTCACAGTCAATATCAGGCCAATCTGCTCTTTCCTTATTGATAAATCTAAAGAAAAGTAAATCATATTTAATTGGATCTACATCTGTAATTCCAAGTAAATAGCATATTAATGATCCTGCTGCCGATCCTCTTCCTGGCCCAACAAGAATTTCATTCTGTTTAGCCCAATTAACCATATCACTAACAACGAGAAAATAACTAGCAAACTTTTTCTCTTTGATAACTTCAAGTTCTTCTTGTAATCTATCTTCATAAGAGCTGTTTCCTACCCATGCTGATGTTAATTTTCTTTCTTCTAACGCTAATAAACAAATCTCTTCAAGGGATTTGTGAGCATTTCTTTTTGGTACTGGTAATAAATCTAAATTTTCATGAAACTCATAAGTAAGTATCTTATTAGATATTTCTACTGATGATTTATATATGTCTCTTCTGATAATACCAGCCTTTTCAAAGTCCGCCACAATTTCATCATAGGATTGAATATACACATTGATATCAGCGAAAGAAATAGGGCGATTGGGGTACAGATGATCAAAGCGATCAAAAATAGAAGATTCTTTACGACCACTTGTATAGTCTGCTTCTTTATTTTGGGCTGGCTTTGTTGAGAGGATAAGAAGGAGTTCTTCCAAATCCCTCTCCTCTTTCTTTGCAAAATGGCAATCGCCTGTAGCAACTGGTTTCACCCCAAATTCATCTGCTAAAGACAATAAAGCAGAATTTAATTCATTTGGATTATGAGCTTGTACTTCAATATAAAAATCATCTTTAAAACGATCTTTATACTTTTGTACTAATTCTCTTGCAACTTCAATATCTCCACGCTCAATAGCTTTAGAAATAAATCCGCCCATGCATCCTGATAATACAATTATACCCTCACCATGTTCAAAAAGAACTTCTGTATCAATACGAGGTTTACTATAAAAGCCTTCTGTCCAAGCGATCTGTGATAACTTTTGAAGATTCTTTAATCCAGTATCATCTTTTGCAAGTAAAATAATATGATCATACAATTTTGTATTATCATCTCTTTTAGCTACTGCTCTTTTATCAAAACGGTCTGTAGGTGATAGATATGCCTCTAGCCCAAGTATAGGTTTCATACTTAGGCTTTTTGCAGCAATTTGCATATCTCTGTGTCCAGCAAGGGATCCATGATCTGTAATTGCTAAAGATGTCTGACCTTGATTCTTTGCAGCCTCAAGTAACTCATGGGGGGTATTAAGTCCATCCATTAATGAATAATGGGAATGAACATGCAAATGCACAAAGTCAGACATGATTATCTTTTCTATTAGTTTCTAATTACCAATTAATGGTAGAGGATGTACTTGATTCTTTTTCAGATGATGCTTCATCATGCTGACCAAGATAAAATGCTTCTTGTTCTGCATAAGGAATATCTCTAACTGCTGTCTTTTCAAGATCAAAGAGTTTATATTTATTAAAATCAATATCTTCTAGATTCTTAGCAGGTAATGGAATTGCAGAGTAACTTGTATCAGTTGCTCCAGAACCAGTGCGTTTTACTTTCCACACAACATTTGTAATACTTCCAGTCTCAAGTGCCCACGCGATTACTGCCTCAGTAATTGCCTTTGAGCCTAATCCTTGTGAAAGAATTGCAACATAAGGTTCTTTATCACCATCTTCTACAAGAACATTTGCATAAAAACGCTTCTTGCCATGCCATTTAGCCTTCGGGTCACGTCTGTGCATTTCGCAACCAAAGCAACTTCCTTGGTCTTCAATTGTACAAAGCCCCTTACGCTTATACATTCCTGCTGCGGGGTTGGAGTGCTCTACTGCAATAAATGCAGAGCCTGCTTTGTCATTGTAATTTTCTGAATTTGGATCAATTTCTTGTAAAAAGCGAATCTTTACTGATTGACCATCATTTATTTTTAACCAAGTTCCTTTTTCTGTTTCATCAGTGGAATTCTGGTTTTGATTTTCTACTTGCTTGTTAATTGCTGTTAAGCCTTTTACTATTCCCATATTATATATCTCCTTAGTTTAACGGACTTTATAGTGTCCTGTATATCAATTATATCATACATTCATGTACTCAAAGTGCGGTATAGAATTTTTTACACACTGTTTAATTTCATTATCATCTAGGTCGCCAACGTCTTTAGCTCCATGAGGATATATTAAATTATTATCATATTTAGCCCATAGGACATTTTTTCTATTTAATTTTCCAGCAATTGTTAATCCTAAAGCTTTTCCTGCTGCATCATTATCTGTCATAATAATAATAGTAGAAGCATATTTATTAAGTAATTGGACATTAATATCAGATAAGCTCCCGCCCAAAGTTGCAACTGCATTAGGATATCCTGCTTGCCATAATCTAATTGCATCAAAACTAGACTCTACCACAATGATGGTTCCACCTTGCCGTTTTGCTTTATGTAAATTAAACATAGTTTTATTTCTAGGCAAGTGGGGACTGTTCTTAAATTCTTTTCCTTCTATTGATCTTCCAATAATTCCTACTGGTATACCGTCTGGAGAATGTAGCGGAACAGTTACCATATTTTGTTTATGAGAATACCCAAGATCAAAATACTCCATAGCACTTTCTTCAATTTTGCGAGATTTTAAATATTTTTTTCCTTCATCAGATTCCATTAAATTTTTATGCAATGAATCTAAAGTAACTTGTGGAAATTCTATAAAATCTGGTTTTTCTGTAAATAGATCTTTTAACTCTTCTTCAAATAATTCATCAGATGTTAGCTTGTTTGAAGATATAAATCTAAGGGCTTCAAAGTTATTTCTTTTAGTAAGTTTCATTACTAAGTCTAATATTGTACCCGCCGAATTACAGTTTTGGTTATAGCAAACATATAGTCCTTTAAGATAACTTGCTGCAAATGCTGGAGAATCTGTGTTATGATGAAAAGGGCACATACACAAAAAATCTGTCCCTGTTTCTGAAACGATATCTATTCCGCAAGAATGCAAAATAGAGCGGAGATCCGCTTTAGTATATGCATCTAACATTATTTATCCTTTGGTGATTAGGTTTTGACCAGAAAATCCTTCGTATTTAAAAGATTTGGCTTTACCGATATAAATCCCATACATAACAAGATTGAAAGTATAGTGATCTTTTTCTTCATTATATTTTATACTAAACTGTGGCTGCATGTCAAGAACTGGGACGTAACCTTTGTCCCGCATCTGCTGGACTAAAAGCCTTTCGTAATTTTCTCTTGAGCTTTGGAGTTTGGAATCATCTTTAATAGTTCCACTTATCCAAAAGTCATGTATTTTTCTAGGGTACATGATCACCAATCTTTCTTGATAAGTATACCAAGAAAAGTAATCATTGCATAAATTTTATGTCATTGGAATATCGTAAGCTTCTTTTACAATTCCTCTATTTAAATCCCAATCTAAAAACATTCCAAATTCTGTTCCGTGACGATTCTTTCTACTGATAATTTCCATCATATTATTATCAGGATCTTTATGAATTGCAATAGCCATATCTGCATCATACTCAATCGCCTTAGACCATGCAACTTGATTTAGCATTGGTGGAGAATCGTGGTCAGAAGTTTCTTCTGCAGTTGCTGCAGTAATATCAATAATAGGAATATTATTTCTCATTGCAAGCATTTTAAACTCACGAGAAATATTCATATTACGCTCTGTAGGAGCTTTTGAATTATTAGTATCAGTAAAAAGTTGATGGTAATCTAAAATTACAATATCTGGTTTGTGCTGATCAATTTTTGCCTGTACTGTAAGAGGAGTAACATTGCCAGAACCTTCGTTTGATACAAGGATAAATCCATTTTTATCAAGAAACTTCTTCTTTCCCCAATCGTCAAACTCTTTCATATCAATGCTTCCTCTTGCAAAATCTGAGGACTTAAATAATCCCGATCCAAGCATTGTATAGATACGGTCACGCATATTTTCAGGAGTCATTTCTAAAGAAATAATCATAGGCTTAAAACCCTGCTCCCACGCTTTGCAGGCCAAATAAGACGAGAACCATGTCTTACCCTTACCAGGCCAGCCAATCATCACTATGAGGTGTCCTGGGGCCATTCCAGTAGGGTACGCGTAGTCAATAGCCTTAAAACCTGTTTTGATTCCTGGACTTCCGCCCATAATATCAGAACGATTTTTAACTGCTTCAAAATGCTTTTCTGCAGACTCATAATCTGTTAAATCAATATCTCTAACATTAGTTGTAAACTTGCCCAACTTGGTTAATTCAATTTGCATCTGATCAATAATTCTTGCAGATGCTTCTGTTTTTAGACTTGTTCCCGATTGAAGTAAAAGATTTCTCAAACGGCTCGCTAGGAAATCATTCTTTAATTGATCTACATAATAAGCAGTTTCTCCTTTTACTTTTTCAGGTTCAAAATCTTTAAACCTTTCAGTAAGAACTGAGATATCTGGAACTGCTTTAAATTTAAGGTAATAAGATTTAAGTCCATCCCAAACATCTTTATGAGAAGTAAAAATTTCATCAATGTTGTCGGCAAGGACTGTAGATATATCTTTATTATTGCAGATAGATGTAATTACTGCCGATTCTTTATTAATGCTCATTATCTCTTTCTTCAACCATAGTTTTAGTTTTAGACATTATAATTTGTCTACGAGTTTTGTCTTCTTCTTTTGCCTGCAACTGTATATCTAATTTTTCAAAATTATAAAAAAACCAAGATATCGGATGCCCTTGTTTAGATACTGAAAAATAATATTCTAACAAAGTTTTTGCTCTATCATATCCTACACTATCAATAACATCTTGCATAGCCCACTTTTCACGATATCTATTTACAACTGCAGTTTTCTTATAAACTTTTTTATAAAGGGCAGCATAAAGAGAAACTAGGCCGTAGGCAAGCTTTGCTTCATCTTTTGTCATTTTCTACCCTGTAAATCCTTTGCTAATTCTAATAATTTTTCTTCTAATTTTCCTTCAACAAATGAATATACTCTTTCAGTTGCTGAATCAATTGTTTCACCATCACGTTTAGTATCTTCTACTGCAATACTAATCTTGAGGTTTTCATAGTTTCCTAAATTCCTAGTGTAGTCTAATCCTACACGAATCTTAGTCCCCTCCGTCATGATTATCTTCCTTTTCATTCAATGTAAACCCTGGCTTAAACTTAGCGATAGAACTATCAGACAAGGTTTGATATACCATAAGAAGTCTATCGGCTACTGCTATCATAGCATCAATATCCTCTTTTTGTCCAGCTACCTCCATAACATACTCCATAACTTCTAGAGCACTGTCCAAAACTTTCAATGAATTCTTATTTTGTTTCTTATTTACCATTCAGGCTGTTTCCAAACTGGAACAAAATCTTCACCATTTTTAACATATAAAATATTCTCCTGTTTCATTTTTGCTTCTACCTCTGCCCTACTTGGCATATCCCCTGGAGTAATTGCCCCATCTTTTCTAGGTCTGCCCCTATGTACTGTTTTAAAAAAATTATGCATAGATCTGATATCATCTTCACTCCAAAAATATTTTCCTGGGGTTTTATTTCCATTAATTGAATATATCCTTTGGGGGTACTTTAAATCACCTCTACGCAAATGCATATTTATTGTATCGTGGTGTTTTCCTATTATTTGCTCTACTTCTTTCATTGAGTAAGCATGTTGCTTATTTTTATTAACATCTGTTAAATTATAAGCAACACGCTTTCCCAACTGGTAATCCCAAGCGATTAATAAGTCTTCTGCTCTGGAACGGCGTAATACTTTATGTATTTTTCCGTTTAAATAGAAATAGCGTAACCGTGTTGTAGTATTTCTTCGTGCTTTGCTACCCATGATGCAAACCTATTATCTCTTCTAATCATCCATCTTTTCCCACACATGATACAGAAAAATTCAACTCGTAGGTTCTGGGAATAAACTCGGTCTACAAAAACTCTTCCTGTACATTTATCACACTTCATCATAATTATTTTTTACTTTATGCTTGGCCTGTGGTACTAGGTGCTGCTGGGTCATTCTTTGCAACTTCTGCAGTAAGATCTTTTTCAACAGTTTTAGTAAGGTCTGTAGCTGCAGCATCAACGACTGCTGTATCTGCACTACTGAACTTTAGCTTCTTTAAAAGCTTATTTAATGCAGGAACTACATTTAGTTTAGCAAGTGCTGGCACTACCAAACCTGCAACTAATGACCACAATACTGTTTTGTAGTCGTGGTGTCCTGGAAGCTTTAATGTTGCAATCGTAATGGCTACTGCAGATCCTGCTGCACCCAAAAGATAATGCTCTACATATTGCTCTGGTGTTCTTTTTGTACTCATTTTTCCTCCTATTATTATGCAGTAAATACTTTGCCGTCTACGACACAAGTATAATCCCGCGTTATTTGAATTAGTTGCATATGTGGATAATCGTTTACAACGTGTGCAATCGCAAATCCTGCTTGCCAATTCTTTTGTATGGAATAATCCATTTTGTTCTCGTCACATAGGTGCCCAATTTCATATCCACGCAACTCTTGTCCCGTGATATTGTATGTTTGAAAATAAGCACCCATGCGGTGAGAATGTCCACGAACTAAGGATACTCCCCAGTTGTTTACGTCATTACGAACCGACTCTCCAGAGTTCTTGGAAATGGACTCGCCGTGATGCCCATACATATCACCAAAGCGTTTAACTGGGGGAGCGTTATACTCGTGCCAATTAATGCCATGCTTTTTATATTCGTATAGTGAGTCTGGTGTAATGAATTCTAGAAATGCTGGAGCTTTTTTTGCTAAGTAATCACCATGTCTTGTCCAGCCGTGATTCCCATCATGAAAATGTATATCTGTGTTAGAGCCAGTTATATCTCTTAAATCTTTTAAAAAATCCCTTGTCCCTGTAACTCCACCATCTGAAATTGGAATAGAAAATTCTGCAGGATACTCAGAAGACCAACGTGAAGTTGAATCTGCATCATCAATATCTCCAAGCAAATCTAAAGCATCTGGCTTAAACCATTTTACAACTTTAGTAAATAGTTCAACTTTTCTTGGATCATGCTTTGGAAAATGAATATCCGAAGCCATAATCCATTTTAAATCATTAGTCATTTAATCCTTTTTCTAGGTTTAGTGCAGTGGTCTTACTCTTTGTGGGCTTTGTTGTGCTCTAGCCTTGAGCATATAAATAAATTAATCAATCTATTATCAGATTTATCTTTATTTATATGATGAATGGTTTCCCAATCTTCTATTACTCTATTTAATTGTTTTTCTATTACTAATCTATGCTCGTAATACCAACCTTTAAAGTTTTTTGGATGTTCTGGAACTTTAATAAGAACATAACCTGCTCGGTTTATTTTCCTATCTCGCTTTGTCCAAGCTTTGATAGGATCGTACATTACGCGATTCCGACAATAATATAATTAATAACTGTTGCTGCAGGATCTGCTTTAAATGTTATAGTTTTATCATCTTGTTGAGATATCCAGCATCTAGAAGGTGTTGAGCTACTTGTATATGCAGTTGCGGAAACTGCTGTTACTTTTGTCATTCCCCCGACTGGTAAGGCAAGTTGTGCAGTTTTTACAGATGAACTTGCTGTAAGCTTTAATGTTCCGCCTACCGTAATAGTTGTTGTACCACCAGATTGTCCTGCTGCTACACCTAATTTTTGAGCAATATCATTAATAGTACCTTGTTGGCTATTAAGCACTGCAATAATTTGATTAATAATGCTATAATCAATAATTAGATTATCTGAGGGTAATATTAAATTCACTCTAGGGGTTCTCCTTCTTCATGGATTTGGACTTCTTTTTGTCCTACCAAGATTGCTTCTAAATTAAGCCATTCTAGTACGTCTGGATTTATAATGTGACGAATTTTTGAATCACTTACTAAATACATTTTACCATCAGATACATCTTTTAGCAAAGTTCCGTCTCTAAACCCCAATATTCCCGCCATAAGCAATTTAGATATTTTTTCTTCTGTAGTAGATATTATAGGAAGACCCCATGATGCTACTGCTTTTTCAGAAATAAATTTAAATTTTTTATTACCTTTAATATAAAAATGTCCTTTTTCGGTGCAGGCTATTAATCCCCCTGGAACTATTGGATTATGAACTTTTTGAATTTGTTCTTTTTGAAAGATCTTGAGAATATTCATCTAATGCTTTCTGTTTTTCTTCTATAAGTTGTGCCTGTTGTGTAAATTCTGCTCTTAGGTTTGCAAGCTGTACTTCGTAATTTGAAACAATTTCTCCGATACGTTGCTGCAGTGCAGTAATTATTAAATCTTTTTTATCCATTGAGTGATGCTAACTCTGCTTCAAGTGCTGAAACTTGTGCTTTTGATTGCTCAATTTGGTTATTAATGTTTTTAATTGTGTCTTCGTTTGGAGAAGTTTTTGCATTTTCTTCAAGCAAACTTAATTCAAAATTATATAATGAAAATGCTGCATTTTTTAAATGTGAGTTAATTACATTTGTTTTTTCTTCTACTGTTAGTTCTATGGTCATTATTTCCTCCTATCTCATTATATCAGATTAATTGTTTGCCGTCAATAAAGCAATTTGGGTGTTTAATAAATCTATTGAAGATTTAATGTCTTGGGAGGCTTGAGGAATTGTCTCTTTAGTCATATTTTCCAGCAAATCCAAATTTATTCTATCATTCATAATATCATCAAAATGAGATAGAGTCAATTTATAAGCATTTATTTTGCCATTAATAATATCAATTTGTTCTTGTATAGTAAGCATCAATAGTAAAACCAGTTCGGGGTAGTTGATCCAGCACCACTACCATTAGAGTATGTTGTAGAACTTGTTCCTGCAAAATTTGTACCATACGCCGACATATAATAATATCCATTTACTGATCCTGCCATTGATGATATATATAGCAATGAACTTGATCCAGAAAAAGAGCTACTTGTTACAAGGGAATATGAGCCAGTTCCGTACCCTGATGTTCCTGTTCCTGTTGCAGTTCTATATAAACTATAATAAACAGTAGTAGCTCCAGTTGATGATGGATCAATCCACCCTGCAAATGTGTGGGTAGAGTTTCCTGCACTCAACGTAAATGTAGGAGCAGAAGGTGCAGAATAATGTGTTACGGTTGCAGAACCAGATGTACCAAATGTTGAAATTGCATTAACTGAACAATAATAAGTTCCTGGTGCAGTTCCTGTTGTATTACCATATGCATTATAAGCAATAATAGAATAAACATAGAATGTTGTTCCTGGGGTTAATCCAGTAAATGTAGTACTTGTTCCAGTTACTCCAGATTGTGTTCCTGCTGATGTAGAAATAGTATAGCTAGTTGCTCCAGAGGATGGATTCCAAGTAACTTGTGCTTGAGAACTTGGACTATAAGGAGTAACTGTGGCATATTGTGTTCCAGATGAAGAAAAAGAAAATGGAGATATTGATGTTGAATTAGGACTTGGTGAAGGTGATGCACTTCCACTGTTTGCACCAGTTAAAGAAACTGAATAAGAGCTTGCTCCACCTGATGGTGCAGACCAAGAAACAGAAAATGTGTTGTTTGCATTATCTGTAACTGTAACTGATGGTACAGAATTTGGCGCAAGTGTAGTATCTGTTGGAGTATTCCAAGTAAATGCTCCTGGTGATGCACCTAATGATGTACCACTAGTTGAATTACTTCCTGTTGATTCCGATCCATAAGATGTAGATATTGTTGCAGTAGCACTTGCTCCAGTTCCTAATCCAGATACTGTTACAGAAGAGCCAGATAAAGATATGGAGCCAGAAGAAACAGATGGAGACCAAGAATAATTAGAATTATAATTTGTTATTGTAAATGTATATCCGCCAGTTGTACTTGTTGTTCCTGAAAATGATGGTATTAATTGTGTTAATCCTGAAATAGCAGAACTCCAAGGATTTGATGAACCAGTTACTCTTACCCAAAAATAATAAATTGTTCCTTGTGTAAGTCCAGAAGATGTGTAAGTTAATCCTGAAATTACTGATGATGTTGGAGTAGTTGATGATGTTGGTGGAGTAGATGAAGTACTTATATAAACATCATATTGAATTCCTGAACCTGATGAAGACCATCCCCAAATGATAGAGGTAGAATTACTTGTAGTAGCATACATTCCTGTTGGTGCACCTGCGGACGAATAAAATTGTTTCCAATTTGTGCCATCACTAATATACCCAGATAAAACAGTTTTCCAAATTGATCCATTAGATATTTGAATAGAAGATGGTGTAAGCCAGCTAGTTCCGTTAGATATTTGTAATTGCATATTAATAAACCAAAACTATTAGTCCATTATTTCCAGATGCTGAATAAGTATTAGATCCAGATTGAGCTACTATATTTTTTGCAGTTACTGAATTATATTGAGTATAAGAAGGGTCTAATTGACTTTCTAGCTTAATCTTTCCAGTGCCTGCAGATATAGATACTCCAGAGGAGGAGCCTATGTATATAAAAGGAGCAGTCGAAAATGCACTTGGGTTTCCATAAAGATTTATTCCAAGCGTATCGAGATAAATTGCAGGATTTGATCCAGTAAGTGTATAGTCTGCTGTTGTACCAGCATTTATAGCAATTCCGTATTGACTACTACTTTCATAATAAGAGGTTATGTGTGCTACATTTTGTGTATTATAACTAAAATCAATAGAATTTGTTGATGAATTACCAGATATTTTTATACCATATCCAGAAGTATTAAAATTACTTGTTTGAAATGTCGGCCCACTAATTAAAATTGAAGCAGCTAACGTCCCTGTTGTAATTGCTCCAGCATCAATATTTGCAATCACTAAGCCAGATATTATTACAGAAGTCCACGAAGTTCCTCCTGCACCAGTCCATTGCGCTATAACTTTACCATTATTTATTCCTGATGTTCCGTATTGATACCAAATATCTCCAACTGTATTAGAAGTAGTTCCTGGGGTACTTGTAGAATAATGAACTGTATTTTTGCCACTTGCACTGCTTGCAGCAACATTGCCAATATATGTTCCTAAATTTATTCCTGAATAAACAGATCCACTTACATCACCAGAAAAATATGCAGATCCTGTAGAAGTTATTCTAAACTGTGGAGCAGAAATAGATCCATTTGTTAAATCAATTAACATTCCTGCAACAGAATATTTTGGTTCTGTTGATGATAAACTTGCACTATAATTTGAACTTTGTATAGATGGAGAGGTTATTGTTCCTGAAAAAGTTGCTGCTCCAGTTTTAGCATTTAAAAAGAATTCTTGTGTTCCAGAACTCCAAGCACCTATCCCTGTTTGATTAATAATAATCCCAGTTCCGCCTGGATTGGTTGTTGTTAAATCAATTTGACCAATATTAGAAGGAAAAGTACCTGCAAATATTGAACCACCAGCTAATTGAATATCTGTTCCATAATTTGTTGTTTGTAAATTTGCTCCACTCCCAGACACGGAAGGAGTAGATATTTGTAAAGGTGGGGAATAATCAGATACATGGGTTGTACCATTTGCATCAGTGTATGTTGCAAATACTTTAATAATATAATTTTGGTTTGGTTGTAGACCAAGAACATCTATGCTTTGTGTTGTCATAGAAGCTCTACATAATACTCTATATCCAATGGGGAATTGGCATCTTTTGCTATTGGATTAGTTAAGATAGATTTGCTAACAAGAGTTTCTTCAAAAGATATTTGGTTAGCACTTGATACTTTAATAGCATCAATTGTGGCATAAGTTGATGAATCTGTTGAAATACTTATAGATGTTATTGTACTAAAGTTTGTTATTGAGCTAGTGAAGGGGGCAGAAATAACTGAATACCCCGCCGTTGCCGTAGTTGCAAATACTAAATTCTGTGTTGCTCCAGAAGAATCAGTAAGAATAACAGTTATTCCTGTTGAGCTTGCGGTTGTATTAAATACCAAAAGTTGAAGTGAATCTAAAGTTGTATAATTAGAAAATGAGATTGAAGTATTTGGGCAAACATAAGTTGTCCTTGGTTGAAAGCTTATTGAGTTTGCTCCAATTCGTGGAGAGCTAGCTCCTTGTGCAATATAAGGTGTTGGAATTACTGTACCTACAGATAATGACCAATTATTTAAATTTGAAAAATTATCAAGAATTACATTATTTCTAGTTGATGTTGAATATCCAGAATTGCTTATTCCATATAAACCAATTTCATAAATATTTGCATAAACTCCTACTGGAATTGTAGATCTTACTACTACTAAATCTGGATTATTTGCTACTGTATTTGCAGAAATAAAAGTTTTTAATGTAACAGGGCACCTTAATGTTTCAAAGTTAAGCTGAGTATCAGATAGTGATGGAGATACTGAATTAATTGCTCCTATTGCCATATCAGCAGCCCAATCTAATCTTCCCCCCGATAAATATTGAAGAATCATTTTTCTTCCGTTAGAAGTAATTAAATTAGATGATCGTCCTATTTCTATTCCATCTTGTTTAAATACATAAGTTCCTTTAAACTGTGACACTATATGATACCCCCGTTGATGATCCTTTTGCATAATTTACTTGAACAGAAATATAATATGTTCCTGCAAAATTAACTCCTGAATTATTTAATCTAAACGAATACATCCCTGAATTTAATGCCCCTATTGCATTTGAAATATAAGTATTTGTCCCGCCCTTTGCTGGAACTACATAAGAACAAGATCCTGATGTTGGGCTTGCGTATGGTACATGATTTCCTGTTACTGTTACTGTATAACTTATAGCATTTATTAATGATGCCCACTGAATTTGAAAAAAACTTGGGCCATTATGCAAAGTTGTTATTGTGCCTACTGGTGAATTTGTGTTGTCTGATACTACTTGAGGTTTATTTGAGCTACCAGAAGATCCCGTACCAGTTACTGGAATATTAGTTGATGTTGTTGGCCCAGTTATAACTGGGACTGTTGATGGTGATGTTGTATCTATAGTTGTTGCGGTAGTTGGTTCATAGTATACATGATATGTAAAAGATCCATCTCCTGGATCACTTGGGGATGCTTCAAAATTAACCGTAATATTTTCTACTATTCCAACATCTGTTGAAATATAATGTAATGCAGTTTTGTCCCATGTGGGTATTCCAGGAACTAAAATTCCTTTATCTATAGTTGATGCAAATAAAGTTGTGTCTTCACTATCATTAAGTAAAACTCCATTAAGAACATCAATTTGACCAGTTCCTGGTGCTAGGTATTCTTGTCTTAAATATTGAGCATAATCTGATTCTGATAGTACCACAATTTGACCAGTGTGATCTTTTAAATATTGAGGATTATTTCTTCCATCTTTTTCAGAAATATAAATGACTTGTTTGGTTTTTACACCAAGGCTCATGGAGCCGTCTACTGGCTTTCGCGTAACTCTTTCTTGTACTGTCATTTTTTATACCTCCCCCCAATTATATCATTTTTTTAAATAGTAACAGATGCGTATGCTGTTGTTCCTGATATTGTACCATTTTTACCATATACAGATATTTGGTAATCTCCATTAGATAAACCAGTAATTACTTTTGATGTACTTGAAGTATAAATTGGAAATGATGCAACAAGATTTAAAAAGCTTGTTGATCCTACATACTCATATTTAAACAAATTTACTACATAAGATGTAGAGTTTGATGCAGACCAATTTGCTGTAAATCCTGATGATGTTATAGATGATGTTCCTAAAGTCGGAGTACCTGGAATTAATGGAACTGACTGATATGTAGTACTAGCAGAGGCAATTAAAATTCCAGAACTATTATATACAGAAACAAAAATTTTATAAAGCCCATAAGATTGATAATTGGAGCCAGGGCTATGGCTATATGGACTAGTTGATGGTGATTGGGTTCCGTAGTCGCCATTAGAATTACTCCATGAAACGCTGTAGTACGCCCCAGTTGGAATTGTGCTTGTAGCCCATGAAACTGTAAAGCCATATAATCCGTTAGCAACTGCTGTAGGAGAGGTTGTAAAGGCTATAGAAGACGGTATTTGGCCCACTGAGCCAGTTGCTGCATAAATAGTCCCCCATGTTATAAAACATCTTATGTAAAGGTTTTGATCGCTTGAAGATATTGTATAGGTTGAAGAAGCCGCTCCTGAAATGTTAGAAAAGCCAGAAGCAGGATCGGAACTATTTTGCCATTGGTAAGTTGGAGTTCCACCAGATGATGGAGGAATCATTCCAATTATAGATAAAGTATTACCAACTGCTAATGTTCCTGAAATTGAACCAACACTTCCTGAATTTGGATTCATTGGAATTGGAGGACTAATGGGTGCTGATGGGTTACTTGGTAAAGCATTAACTAATGGTGCAATATATGTATTAGGTGATTTTACTATAGCATTATTTCCTACTTGATTTAGTGTAAGTATAGTTGAAAGACCAGTATCAAATGTTTGTTTTACACCCTGTACTATATACTTTTGATTAATAATATTTTTAAGTTTATAATTAACTAAAACAGTATCTCCAATTTCATGAAGTGGATTTCCGTATACTGATAATGTAGTATCTCTTGAAAACCCTTCTAATGCTCGATATATTGTTCTTAAAATTGCAATTGCAGTATTTTTATCTTGTACCCAGCTACTTGTTATATCTACAGTTTCATTAATATTTGCAATATCAAATATTTTTTCAATAACAACATCATCACCTAAAGATATTAAAGAGTTAGTAATTAAACTAAAGTCTACATTTATTTTATTAACAGTATCTGGAGATTTTCTAATCCATACTTGTGATGGGGAGCAATTTACAATTGCAAAGCGGCTTCTAAATCCAGAATGATAAATAGGTGAATAATTTAATGAATTTTCATCTACTGAAATATATGGCAAGTTAGGTATATTTCCAGTTGCTGGGACTTCAACAATTGCTCCATTTATAATTTCTGTGCTTACTGGAACTGGGGCAGACAAATTAATGGCAGTTGATGCAGCATTTCCATTTACTAAATAATACCAATTATATGAAAGTTTAAGGGGGTAAGCATCTAAAGATGGTGCTTGTGTATTTTGAATATCATAATAATTTATTCCAACAATTGATGGTGATGATTGGGCAATCCAGCTTATTTCAAATATTTTTTTATTACTTGCAATTTTTTCTGAAAACCAAGGTAGTTGATAATGATATAAAGTTCCTGAATCTAATAGGGAAGATTGCGTAGCATAAACTTCTGCTACTTGAACTGCAGCAGTTGCAGATGCAGCAGAATGTACAAATGCACCAAATGTTCCAGATGTGTCCAAAGAAATTCCTCTTATTGTAGACAAAGGTACATGGTTTTTGTTTAAATAAATTTCAAAAGAATTATTTGAATTACCACTTGCTTTTACAAATTTAATATTAGTATATTTACTATAATCTTCAAATGGTGATTGCAATGGATATTTTGCTTCATTATTTATGATCTTAGTTACATCTATATAAGGAGTTAATAAAAGAGAAGTTCCTCCAAAAGATCCTTGAGTAACATATAGCTTATAAGTGTATTTTACAGGATTTGTACTAATTTGCTCTTGTGTAATATATACAAATACATTATCAATATTTGAAGAATTTGTAAGAACTAATCCATATGAAGTATTTGTTGGATAAGAAGTTTTTGAATTTGGCCCAGATAAGATTTTAGTAGAAAAAGTTGTATAAGTATTTCCAGGACTATATGAATCTATTGCCATAATTTTAGAAGTAGATCCATTGACAGAAGATAGTAAAATATTTCCGTTAGAAATAGATGGGGCAATCGTTGCTTTTGAAGTATCAAATCTTGATTGAATATCAGAAAGATTAGACATAACTAAATGACTGGATACTGGTGTATTGAACTGCCCTCTGTTTACATTAGTGATTCTTCCTGTTGCTTGAACAGTAAATGGTTGGTTTCCTGCAAGTCCTGAAACTTCTGCAAATTGTGAAGCAAATTCAGCAGAGTTTAAAACAGATCTAATTTGATTAAATCCAGAATTATTTGTATAACTAAACTCTTTGTATTGAAAACTTACTATTTCATTTTCAATGATAGCATATCCATTATGATCTATTCCATATGATCTAAAGACAGGAGCAGTGGTTGTGGCAGCAGTTGCTTCCCCAGCAGGAACCGTAAAGAATGTATCTGCTTGTCCCATAGAATTGGCTAGAGTATTAAAAGTTGTTGCTTCATCAATTGATGAATCCCATATAGCATTAGTTGAATCCATAAAAGTTGGAGCATGATCTACATATAAATTATTATTTAATAATCTGATATCGGAAGCAATAGTTCTATCAATTTGTGGTGATTTATAAGTAAATGTTGCTTTTCCAACTTTTGTTCTAGTTGTCTCTGTAAAAGTATCTACAATAATATTAGGTAAAATAGTCATATCATTAATATATCCATCAGAAGCATTAACTGTTACTCCGCCAGATGTATCGTGTATTTGTGTAGAAATTTTATTACTTGGGTCAAAAAGACTATCAACATTTATAAACTTCATAACTCCATAAGAATCTACATATGCAGCAATTTGATATGCTTCAAACAATTCTCTTAATACATCAAATACTTTTTGTTGGCTTCCATCAACATAAAAATATCTCACTCTTACAGGAGCAATAGTATTTTTTTGAATACCATCATTTGTTACATGAATAGAAGATGTTACTCTTTTTAAACTATCATAATCATAATCAGTAAATCCTGCAAAATCTAAGACGTTGCTTATCATTCTGAAAGCATCTTCTGTTTGTGTTACATAATCAGTTGGGGACATTAATTGTAAATATTTACTTACGTCATATGCAGTAACAACAGTGTGTTCAATATCACTTGAATCCCAAGTATCTACATAATATACACCACCTGGAATTAATTTATCAGAGTTAGTTACTGATGTGTCTGGTGAAATAACAGTTACATTGTCTAAAATTCTATAATTAATATAGCATTTTACATAATTTTTAAAAAGTCCTTTTAATATTGAGCTTGTTGAATTATTAGAGAATAAACTTAGCACAACACCACTTACAGTTAAAGGAACATTTGATAAAGTAATTGTTGCCACATTAGATGAAATTTGAGATATTGGTAAAGGATTTTGTTTATTATCTAATTCTGAATCTGTTGATACTGACATTGTATAATAAGAAACATCTACTTCTAATCTTGGGGAAATTTCAATAATTTGCATTCTGCTAAATTCTGATGTTTTATCAACTAGGTTCGGGGTACCATTAAGACTTTCATCTATTGAAGTTGATGAAGCATATTGTGATCTTATAGTAGCAGAGATTTGTGTTACTTGTATAGAGTTTATTTGTATAGTAGCGTTTACTGTGCCACCCTTGCTTCCTCCAAATTTAACATTTCCCTGAAAATCAAAAGAAGGAGTTCCAGGAATAGTAGTATTGTCTGCAGTACCTGACCATGTGCCACCATTTTTACCAGAAACCCAATTTCCATTTGATTGATAATAAAGAATGCATGTTCCAGATGAATCTATATCTGTATTCGATAATGTTATAGTTTTTGTATAAATACTTGTGTATCCACCTGATGTAGTATTAGTTTGTCCATTTAATACAACTGAAAAAGATGATGGAGTTGAATATGCAGTATTAAATTTAATTACAATTTTATTTACATTAAGTAATTGATCATATGATCCAGATATAATAGGTGATGAAGAATCTGCAACAAAATATTTATATTTAGTCCATTCTGAAAGGGAACCATTTTTAAATACTGGATTTGCACTACTAGTTCCTAATAATGTTGGATGAAATATTACTGGACTAACTGGCATAACTTGGTTATTCCAAATACTTGACCCATAAGTTGTAGAGCCTGATTCAATTCCCATATCAGTCTTAATTGCTCTAAAACTAGTGGGCAACTGACATAGAGAATTTCCAGATGGAACGTAACTTTCTCCTGGTCTAAAAGCTGTAAATGGGTCTGATGTAGTCCAAAGATTTCCATATTGATATTCAAAATCTGTTGTTTGGTGAATCTCTAACTGGTCAATAAGAATTCCATAAGTTGCAGTTCCATCTGTTGCTCCATGATGAAGAGATAATATAGGGTTAGAGTAATTAGTGTTAAGTGGTCTTGGACTTAGATATATTTCAAATTTTGTCCACATGATGCTATCTATAGTTTGAGAAGATGAATGTGCTCTATGATAATCAATATAAGCTAACGCTGATAAATTTACTTGTGCGTCACGATCTACTTTTGCCCAAAATGTAATTTTATAAGTATTAGAGTTGGATGATAAAGGGATAGTTATAGAAGAGTCCCCAGACCCTGATGTGGTATTAAAAGAATAACATGAACGTGTAGATAAACTAGTGTCATTTAAAAAAACAGAAGTTGTTCTTCCACTTGCTACTGTAGTTGGGGGATTACTCCATGTACCTGAAATTAAAGTTGGATTATAGTTACCATTATTGGTTACATATGGTGTAAAAAAAAGATTATAATTCCATTCAAAAGAAACTTGTGGAGTTACATAATGGGTATTACCTTTAGCAAAATATTGCTGAATTGATTTTTTTCCTAGCATTACATCTCCGTAAATTCAAATGTTATATCAACTAAATCAAAGCCCAAAGAGCGTTTTACAACTTTATAATCAAATCCTGTTATAAACCCATAATAAACATTGTTTGTAGAATTTGGGGCAGTAAATGATGATATATAGGTATCTCCTGACGTATAGCCAGATATTGTGGCTTGTGTTTCTGTAGGAATAAAGCCAGATGTTGTTGAAATATTTTGGGTATTAACAGAAGCATTAGTAGTTTTTAAATAAATAGGAATAAAAACATTAGCATCATAAAAAGATTTTAACCACGCTCCCCCTTTATTCCCATCTGAGGTCATAGTACTACTACTCCAAACAGAAGACCAAGAAGTAGATATTTTTTGTTTTCTAACAACGACATATCTTCTTAAAGTTCCTTCCGCCATTCTGCTACTTTTTTCAACTATTTCATAAGGAAAATCTAAAGGCTGTCTGTTATCATCAGTGATTTGGTACCATGTTGATTTATCTATTGATAAAGAAAGCCCAGCGTTAATAGAATATGACATTAGTTATTTCCCACCCTTGATTTTCTTCCACTCATACCTTCTTTTGCAGAAATTTTTGAAAATATTTCTTTTACTAGGTCGTCAGCAGTTTTTCCAACACCATTGATGTTAATTTCATAAGTGTTATGATTAATTGTACCAGATCCATTACCAGAAGATGTATTAACTAATCCTCCAGCAGAGTAAGAAGTTCTTGAAAGGGTTGCTAGGCCTGCTACTCCGCTTGGAACATATCCACCAGTTGCAAAGTGCCTTGCTTGACGATTCATATGCTGTTTGTGAAAAGTGATAGAAGAATTTGTTCTTGCTACTCCACCAGAAGCAAAATGTCGTGCATTAAGCATATCAAAAGCACCTACTCCATAATGTGATACGGCTGCTGCATTGATAACATATTCTCCATTTGAAAGCATAGCTGGAATTGAATCTGATGTTCCTGAACCTGCTCCTGAAATTTTTCCACCTGATGCTTTTGAAACTTTTGGAGCAAATACTCCTTTTTTACTATTAGTTGGATCGTTAGGTAGTTGTGCACGAACATATTGATTTCCTTGATCAACATAAAGTACTCCATCTGCTACAAAAAAATCACCTTTTTTGAGTTTGTTTCCTTTAAAAAAATCGCTTGCTCCTTTACCAGATGCTCCTGAAAAGCCTGCTACATCATTATGAATCATAGAAGAATCAATTTTTGATATAGGATTATCTCGTGTTCCAAGTACTGCTTGAGTTTTTAATACTCCCGCCCCATTAGAAACTGCAGCAGTTAAATCGTCTACACTTTTTTGGAGTGCAGTTAGCGCAGATGTATTAGCAGTTTGTGCGGAAGCATTAACAGTTTGTGCTGATACATTTGCAGCATCTAATTTTAATCTATTTGCATCTGCTGCTTTTTGTGCATAATCTACTTTATTTTGTAAATTATAATCACCAGTTGTGCTTAATAATTGTTGTTGAAGAAGTTGTGCTTTTAGATTATCTCCAGTTGCTTGTGCCATTAAAATTTGATTTTTTAAATCTTCTCTTGTAGTTGCATAAGAAGTATTTTGAGTTTGTTGTTTTTGTAAATCTTGTAATGATTTTAATTTTGCATCAAGAAGCTTTTGTTCTGCAGTAAGCGCAGTTACATTTGCTTGTGTTGCTACAGTTCCAGCAGTTGAGGCATTGTTATTTCCTAGTTGTGCAGCAGATAATGCATCTTTAGCTTTTGCTAAAGCTGCTATATTTTTTGCCATCTCTGGAGTTGGGTCTTTTAGTGATTTTAAATATTCTTTATAATTTGATCCAGTTAAATTACTTAGTGTTACATCATGACCATTTTGAAGACCTTTCATAATAGTTGCGATAGTGCTTGCGCCACCTGGGACACCTTTTAATAATAATTGCGTTGCTAATTGTGATAAAGATGAATCCCCAACGGTATTTGCATATGTTACAAGGCCTTGAAGTTGTTCTTCTGATGTTGCTGCAGATTTTCCAATTCCAGCAATTGCATCTGAATATTCTTTAGTGCTGGTAGTATTCATAGCATAGTTAAAAATTTGACCCATTACAGAAGCAAATTGTTTTGTATTTGGTAAAGCCGAATTTATTGAATTTTTAATTGCAATAATTTGATTTGCTGGCGAATTAATTGATGTTGTAGCATCTTTTCCTGCAGCAGTTAAAATTAATTGCTGTAATTGATTTGCCTGAGATGAACTTAATCCGTTTACTGCTTGGCTCATAGTAACAAATTGAAGAGCAATTTTTGCAGCGTCTCCTGAATCTGATGTTTCTTTAATTTGTTTAATTATAAGGGAAAGCGAGTTATCTGCAGGTAAAG
Organism: uncultured cyanobacterium; assembly: GCA_903848645.1. GTDB lineage: Bacteria > Cyanobacteriota > Cyanobacteriia > Cyanobacteriales > Nostocaceae > Dolichospermum. Next base: position 83,932 of record CAINGU010000031.1, read on the forward strand.
ATTTAATGCTTGCATTAAATTGTTCTAACTGGGTATTAGAGTATTCTATTCCTTTTGCAAGAGTTGATTGACTTTCAGATGAAGATGTTTTAACTACTTCATTTAAGAAAGTAATTGCTTTCATATGATCTGTTAAATCTGAAACTTTTCCGCCCATAATTTGTATTGCATCAGTACTCGCTGTAAAATCTGCAACAGATTCTTGTTTATGAAGCTTTTCTGATGCCATTAAAGATTTAATTCCACCATTTACTAATGCAAGTGCAGCACCTGCTGCCATACCCCAAGGCCCAAACCCTGCACCCATAGATGCACCAGTCATGGCCCCGCTTATAAAATTACCACCAGGAAGTGATCTAAGTAGTGGTGAGGCCATTTGGGTAACTGAACCTAATGCCATACCAAGCCCTGCACGTCCCATAAAACCTAGATTTGAAAATTTATTCATCATTCCACTAATTTTTGAATTAGCACCAAATGCTTTATTAAATGTGTTTTGAATTCTTGATTGACCAACAGGGCTATTTAATCCTTCATCAAGACCAATATGTAATCCTTCTGTATAATCTAATGCAGTTTGTTCTGCTTTTAATGAAGGAGAATGTGCATCAATTCCTTGTTTACTTCTTGCACCAATATCAATAGCAGCACCTAATTCTGCACCTTTTTCTTTTAGAGAAGTAATAGAACCAATAGCTTTAGAGCCAGATGTTGATACATTTGATTTTGCAAGACCAGTACCAGATAAATCAAATGGAACTAAATCTCCTGAATCATTAATCCAATATGTTGAGCCAGTTGCACCAGATTTTTTTATGCCATTTGGAGTTATTTGTGCCCCTCTTGTGGATGCAACTCTTTCTAGAGTGGAGCTTAGGCTTCCACCAAATTTTGTTTGAATATTTGATAGAACTGGTTTTAATTGTGCTTCCATCCATTCTTCAAGACCCATTTGCCCAGGATTTTTTCCAAACATTTGTTCAGGCCCAGTTTTTAATGCAATAATCATATCTTGATATGCTTTATCAAGTTGTGGTCTTGCTTTTGACATATCTGCACCAAGCTTTTGGGCAATATTTTTTAAATCTGCCATTGGATCAAGGTTTGCTCCACCTTCACCCGTTAATGATTGGTATCTTTCTAATTCCGAAGCTACTCCGCTAGATGAAAGCCCTTTTGCTCTGCTTCTTACCGATTGATTAAGAGTATCCGTCATTCCAATCATTACACCCTTAGTTACATCATTAACAGAATTTAATCTGCTTTGTGTAGGTAATAATGCAGTTGCTTTATCTAAAATATCCGAACCATGTGAAGAGTATGCGTGTCCTTTTTGAACAATAACTTTATTTCCATTTGGATCAAGTCCATGAGCATATCCTGGGATATTACCAGAAATTAAACCAGTAATAAGAGCAGAGTGTTGTTGTGCTTGTGCTTTAGGAATAACTGCTTCCCCTGGCATAAGCATTGCTGGAAATGAATCTTTATTCCCAGATCCTGGAACAATTCCTCCTGATGCCATACCTGGAAGAATTAATTGACCACTTGCTAATTCAACAGCAGCAGCTTTTTCAATAGATCCTAGTGCTCCTCCTGCGGTAGCAACGCTACCCATATTAATTTCACTTAGGCTTACTATCATTCTCTGTAATGCTGCATTAAGTGCATCTACTGATGCTACGTTAGAAAGTAAACCATCATTAAATACTTGTGTTGCAGTTTTTGCTGCAATTGAAGCGGGAGTCATTAAATCTTTCCATTTTTTTGTTCCATCAATTAAACCAAGTAAGCTATATCCAACTTTCATTCCTTGACCAACTAAGTTAGCAAGCAAACCAGTTATCATAATAATTGGGCCAGAAATAACTCCAAGTGTTAGCAAAATTCCTAGTCCTGATTTAATTGGGCCTGGCAGTTTATTAAAAAAGTCCGCAATTTTTTGACCAAAGTCAATAATTTTTGTTCCAACTTCAAGAATTTTTTGACCAATTGGGTAAAGGTCTGCTTTTAATGTTTCAATAGATCTTTGCCATTTTGCAGTTGTAGATTCTGTAGCCTGTTGCATTTCTTGACCAGCAAGGGCAGCAAGTTGTGCATTGGTTGCACCTGCTACTTTAAGAGCATTTTGTGTTTGTGATCCAACTTTGCCAAAGTTATCAAGTAATGCAGATACACGAGCAAACTGAAATTTTCCAAATAGTTTTTCAATAAGTTGTTCTCTTGCAAGTGGAGCAATTTTTGCTAATGAGGATTGCAGTGCTTCAACCATTTGTACTGGGGTACCAGCAGATTTTATAGTATTTAAATTAATTCCAAATGATGCAAATTCTTTATTTGCTGCAGAAGTTGGTGCAATAATAGATGCGATTGCTGATTTAAGTGCGTTAGCAGATTGTGCAGCAGGAATTCCAGCTTCTCTCATAGCAAGTAACATAACTGCGGTATCTTTATAGTTTCCTCCAAGTTGCGCCATAATTGGGCCAACGCGAGGGATAGCATCTGTCATATCTTGGAGAGACATAGTTGTTTGCTTTTGCATAGATGAAAGAAAGTTTACTGCGTTTCCTAGATCTGCAGTACTTACTTTATAAACATTTTGAAGAGAAACAATTGTATTTGTTGCTTGCGTGGCATCAAGTGCACCAAGCTTTGATAATCTTTGTGTTTGTGTAGTAACATCAAGAAGTGCTTGTCCTTCTTTACCCATTGCTGCAAAATTTGCTGCTACTTTAACGGTATCAGATTGGGCAATACCCATTGATGAAGCAATATTTTTTCCAAGATTAAGTACCTGTCCTGAAATTTGATTAATTGCTGCTTGTGATGGTGGCTTTAGACCCAATCCATAAAGTCTTTGTAATCTTGTAAGTTCTGTATTAACTGCTTTAAAAGCATTAACTGCTTGGCTTCCAAATAAAATAGCAGGCATTGCAAGTCCTACTGTTAATTGACGACCTGCCCATTGGGTATTTTTACCAAAATTAATAAGTTGGTTTGAGCCTTCTTTAACAGCAAGATTATAAATATTTTGCTTTGCTGCTGCAATTTCTGTAGAATGAGAAATTTCATTTATTTTAGTTGGGGTATAAACACTATAAACGCCCTGCTTTGTAATATCAGTTTGTATAATAGAATTATTTAATTTTACTTGCTCTACTGCTAATGCCTGGACTGCTTTTTTAGATTCACCAGATTTATTAGTGATAATCCCAAAATATTGACCAAGGCTTAATTTTCCAGATTCTAAAGCTTTTCCAAATTTTGCAGTTTCTGATGTAAGTTGTACTTGTGATTTTGTAAAATTGCCACTTGACATAAGGGCAGAATTAAAATCAGATTGTATTCCTTTTAATTGGGAAGAGATATTTGGAGATAGTCCAATACCTGCTGCACCCTTTTTAAGTAGATCAACTTGAGCTTGAAGTGATTTTATTTGTGTGTTTACACTGGAGAAGTCACCTAATGCGACCACCTTTAGTTCAATGTTTGACATATATCACCCCTATAGTTGTAAAAATCCTAATCCTTCACCTACTCCGAAGCCCTCATCTTTAGCAGTTTTAATATTCATTAAATCTGATACATCTGACGGTTCTTCTTTTTCTTCGTCTAAGTTTACTCCTTGCATTGATGCTAAGAATTTCTTATCACGGTAATCTTTATCTCTAGCTGAATCTAATGTAATCATTAATTCTTCTAAAGTAAGATTACTTTCTAACTCGTCATAATTTTTCCATATGCCAAGAAGAAAAGCTTCGGACTCTAAGGAGGCTAGGTCTAGTTCATCCCAACTAGACTTGCTCCCAGAAGGTTTGGGTCGTTAAGTGATAACCCCCCACAAACTTCAAGGATTTTCATCATTGTTGGAGTATCAATGATTTCTTCAAACTGGTCTCTATTTTCAGCAAGAGGGGATTTCATTCCTTCTAGGCATACTATAGCTGCTCTAATAAATACATCCATTGCTTCTGCTTCTGTTTTTTCTTCATTTGCTGGATCTTTCATTTCATCAATAATTACCATGAATTTTTTTAATTGTTTAATTGGAAGAGGTCTTAAAGTAACATTTGATCCGTCACTTAATTCAATCTCTAGTGTGTCATATACTGTTGTTGCCATATGTCTTACTCCTTTGTCTCTGATTAATTATACCAATATTATATTGTAAAACAAATTCAATACCCCGCCATTTCTGACGGGGTATGAAATTCTATATTAAGTTGTATTTATAGATTAGTTAGAACCGTATACTCGGTCAATAACTACGCCATATTCTGCTCCTGCATAAACATATGAAGAGTCAGGTAAGCAACGGAAATTCACTGGGAATACTGTTGCTCCATCACGCTTTAATGAATGCATTGTTGTATCAATAGACACAACACGGCGAGCAATATAAAGACGCTCTTTGCTTCTTAGAATGTTTGCATAGCTTGATGCTGCATTTGGAGTAATTACTGTTGATCCCGATCCAGAAGTTGGGTCTGCGAATTGTGCAGATGTACCAATTTGTTGTGGAGCTTGACCTACTGCAATAAGAACACGCTCTACTGGAGCGTCACCAAGGGCACCTGCTGCAATGTTTAAAGATGCTGCTGGGTTATCAATAGATCCAATTGCTGGATCATTGTTTGTAAGTGTTGGTACTGCAGTTACTGCTGTTGAGCTAGTTGCTGCGTAGACTGTATCCAATTGACCCCATGAGAACTGTAAGTTTTCTAGGGTTGCTTCTGCAAGTTCTGTTTTAAGTAGAACTTTAAGTGCAGATTTGAAGATACGAGCTGAGTCAAGAAGTTGATCAACTGTTACGTCACCATATGTTGGTTCGTATGATACTTCAAGACCTGTATTTGTAAATCCTACTTCACGATATCCACCGTTTGCTGCTCCTGCTGATGCTAGAAGGCTTTGACGTGCTGGGGTACCTGCAGCGAACAGCGAACTCAAAGTTGTTGAGTCTGTTGCTGGGCGACCAAAAGTATTTGAAGAGTTTCCAACGCTAGTAAATAGTGCTGCTGCTCCAACGATTACGTTTTTAGTATTTGTAGCCATTTATTTGTTTCACCACCTTATTATTTTTAGTTTAAAACAAAAAAAGATAAAATTTTGCTTCCTCATGTAAAATCATAGCATTAAAGGGATATAATTCAAATTTATTAGATATATCGCCCTGAAAGGTTTATACCTTCATCTACAGAACGGGCATAAGTATAGATAAATGACATATCACCGCTCATATAGCCACCTTCGTCTACAAATGGCTGAACTGGGTTAGAAGTTTCTATTTTAAAATAAAAGAATTTAAACGGACTTCCCGTAGAATTTGCTGTAGTATTAATATCATTAGCTGTATATTCATATCGTCTAAACAGATCTGTTAAAAAATTTATAATAGTTAAAATAGTAGAATTACTTTTTGAAACTACTTGTAAAATCATAGTTTCTTCTGTAATCCACCATTGTGTTCCTGGTGGTGTTTTTTGAATAATATCGTAAGTTATATATGTTACACCTGGTAATAAATTATTAAATTCTGGTATTTGTTGTGAAGGAATAATTGGTACTAGTGGGGTATCAAACCCATCCGCAACATAATCGTTTGCAGATAAAATATTATAAGATTGTAATTGATTCCATATAAAATTTCTAACATCAAAAACCGCAACTCTTGAATAATCTACTGTCATTTAATTATTGCTCCAATACTATAATGTTGTGAGATTTCTTTAACTACCGCCACAACTTCCGAAGGGCTATAATTTTTTGATTTAAATACTTTTGCTACTCCATTAGATAAATTTTCATAAATTCCAGAAGCGTCCATGATTGCTCCTGCATTTTTACTATACCACTCAAGCATATATGAAGCAAAAGAATGCTTTGTTTGTATTCCACCTGGGTGCATAATATTTATTTGTGTACCTGGGGCAATAAAAGCAATCCCATTATTTCCAGCCATTGCTAAAACCCGTTTTGCATTAAATGATATTGGAGTTCCCGCTTCCATTACTTCTGCTTTATTTGCAAATATGCTTTTTTTAGAAACCACTTTTCCACTAGATCCTGGTATTAAAAGTTGTTTACTAATTGGTACTGGCATCTTTGAAGGAAGAAATTTTGCATTAATAATTAAATTGCCATTAATAATAACAGATCTTTCCAAAATAAAAAGTCTTGCTGTTTTATTTCCAATTTTACCCCACTCATAAACGTGGTGCATTTTTTTAGGATTCATTCTTGCATAATTATCAACTGCTACCATAAATCTTTGTCCAGTTATAGAAAATGTGGCTTCTGAAATAGCATCTAAAGATTGTGGACTAATTATTTCTTCTAAGCCTGCTGCAAGATTATTTAAATTTTCAGTTAGCTGACTAGTATCAATTTCAAGTTGGATCATTGCTTTGTACCTCTGATCTTACTAAGATTGATGCAAAATAAGTTGTATTGCCAAAAGGGTCTATTTCTGCATGAGATGCAGTTACTTCAAATATTGTGTTTGGTTGATCAATTTTATCAATTTCTATAAAAATTGGTTTCTTTTTAGAAGTTTTAATATTCTCAATTCTCCAACGCTTACTCATAAGCTCTGATGAATACATTTTTAATTGAATTTTTTCGTCATATTCCATATCAGATGTTTTTGCAAAAGATTTATTATCTCCTTTAGAAGAGCCACGCATTCTTACTGGTTCAATTTTGCACTTTATAGTTTTAGAGTATACCCATTTACGAACTACTGCTCCTGTATTGGGGTCTTGTACTGCTTCTTGTTTATAAATATCTGCATACATATTCATAATAGAACCTATAAAAGAATTAGTATTAGAATTAAACATTAAATTATTACAATGTTTGGGCGGCGATATTGATCAAGAATATTATCAACCAAAACATTTCCTGTTCCATTAAACGCACCTTTTGCCATACGCAATGTAATATCGCTTAATGTTATTTGAGTTAAATATTTATTTCTCCAATTATAATCTTGAGATAAAATATCTTGTTGTAAGAGCATTGATGCTAATTTAATATCTTCTGGAACATATTTATATCCAATTTCCCCAACAAAACGATATGTCCATCCATCTCTAAATCTTCCCGCATCATAGATAACTGGATTTTGGCTATTATCTACCCCTATTTGTAAGCTTGGGTACCAAACTCTTATTTGAAATCCAGTTGGACTAATTTCTGTTGATTGCCCAAAAGTATTATAAGCTGGGGTTTGCGTAGTATCTAATACTAGAATATCATTTTCATAAATTTGATCTAAAGAGACCATTCGTTCTGTAAGCTCAATATTATTTGATCCGATTCCACGAACTTCTTGACCACCATAATATTTATAAAATTTAGATCCTGTGTATCCTTCAATAATAGTTCTTGCCATTTTTTCTGTTTTCGCAATAATTGCTGGATCTAAATAGTTTTCATTACTTTCTACAGCACTATATCCTAAATGATCCATAGTTTCTGGAATTGTTGAGTATGGAGTTTCAATTTGATAAAAATCTGTTTGAGTTACCGCATTTCCATTAACTGTATATGACCACACAACTTCTAAAACCATGTTAATTTTTGTTATATTTGGAGTAAGCATATAAGAATATACTCCTCCTTCTGCTTCATCATAAGAGTTAAGATTTGTATAAAGGGGGGTTTGGGATAAAATTCCACCTGGAAGGTAAACATCACTATCTGCATTATAAATTGATAATGTTGGTAAAAAATCAGCTTGAGTCAATACTCCATCACTAAATACCTGTAAGTAAATTTTTTCCTGGCTATTTACACTAATTGTTTGCATTCATTAACCCCCTATTTATTTTTAAGCGTAGTATTCCTGTGCTTCACGAGGGGTTGCAATTCTGAACCCTTCATCTGTATCAAAAATCTTTTGAGCTTCATTTTCAGACATAGCCACAAATGGGTGCTCTCTTGTAAATCTATACCCACTTGTTTCATAAGAAAGGTTATTTCTTTCCATTTTAATAAGTACTTGATTTGTTGTTTTTAAAATTTTCTTTTCTTTTGCTGCTTTTTCAATTGGCGGAGTTTCAAGATCTTGTTTTTCAGCATTATCAAATTTAGAATACATTTGATATGTAATTCCTTCTTCTTCTAAAGCTGCAATAAGCTCCTTTTTTGTTTTTAAACCATCTGTATTAATGGCAAAAGAACCCGCTACTTTTTTTAATTCTGAGATTTTTAATTCTGTAAATGACATGTGACTTCCTTTCGTCATTATTAATTATAGCAGAAAATGACTAAGGGGCGGTTTACCCGCCCCTAGCCTTGCATCTAATTTAAGATTAGAATGTATTTCCGTTTGTACCACCTGTGATACCAGAACCGTTAAGAGCTGATCCAAATGATGCGGAAGACATTGTTGCTCCTGCAACAGCTACGTTTTTCACGATAACGTGAGCGTCATAGTTTTCTAGTACGCAACCAACACGAATGTACAGTGTATATTCGATTGTGTCCTTCTTTGGTTGGAATAGGCGATAGACTGTTACATCACGCTTAATACCAATAATGAAGTTTTGAGGGAATGTTAAGTGAACATCACCTGTGTTGTTTTGTGCATTGAAAGTCTGTGTTTCGTTAATCAACGGTACGTTGATAACTGGAATACCGAACGCGAATGGAGTTACAGTACCTGGCCCACCATCATTTGCTGCAACGTCACCACGAATGATACCTGATGCGATATCATATGGGTTTCCATTACCAGCATTTGCTGTTAGGTTGAATAGGTAATCCTGTACCAAGTTAGATCCAGTAAAGAATCTAAGTTGATTTCTGCGTTGCTTGTACTTGCGTGGGAGTGTCTTAATAGCTTGGTTGAAGACAGTTTTATCAAGTCCATATCCATTTGCATCAACAACGTGTGCGTTGTTAAGAGCAAGTGTACGGAAACCTGCGAATGCTGACATTAAACCAGCACCAGTTCCGAGACCGTTGATTAGTACATCCTCGATATCGTTACCAGCTTGGGTAGCCATAAGACGCGCAATGTGATCCTCTAGATCTGTACCTTCAAGGTTATCTTCAAGAGATTCTGCTGAAAGTTCCCAATCTAAACGAAGTTTACGAGTTGTTAGAGAAACCTTATTAAATGTTGCGTTTTGTGCTGAGAAAGTTGAGCCATTTGCGTTATTGTAAGTACCGCTTGCTGCAACGAAATCTCTTGGGTTATCTTCTTGTGCAACTGTCATGATACGTTGTCCAACTGCAACACGATCAATTTCTGTTGTATTAGCTCTCATGCGAATAGTACGAGCTGTTTTAGCCAGAATCGTAGCATCCCACATGTAATCTAGAAAACGATTTGCTTGATCTGGATATAGAAGACCATTACCCGAAGGGTTGTTGGCATCTCCAGAAGCGTTTACAGTTTGTCCGTTACCCAGATTTGTTGTATCAATTACTTTTTGTAGAAGTTCATTACTCATTTTTTTTATTTCACCACCTTATTTTTTCTATATTTTTTTATATGCTGTTAGCACCGAGGAAAGCACCGTTCCATCCAGCTTTTGTTTGTTTTGTTACCGCAGGAGCCGAAACCCCAACGGACTTCTGAATTGCAGTAGCGGAATCAAGAGTGTCAAGCTTTTTATCAAAGCTATCTAACTTACCTGAAACATCACTTACTGACTTACTAATATCATCATACTTTGTAATAAAATCTTCATTTGCTTTTGAAATATCCTCATATTTTTTAGTCAAAGTTTCGATTACTGAATTTTGTTCAGACAAAGTTGTGTTCAACTTAGAGATTTCTGAGGTGTATACATCAGTACTCTTTTTAATAGACTCTTCAAAGAAGGCCTTTAGTTCCGATACCATCTTAACTAAATCAAGAGAATCATCAACTTCGGAAACTGTTGCAGCTTTTTCAATGCTGGTATTTTCTGTAGCGACTTCTTCACTTGAAGCTTCTTCGGCTGGAGTCTCTACATCTGCTGCTTTTTCAACAACTTCTGTATTTGTATCTTCTGCCATTTTGTTACCTCCTTCGTTGAGTGAAATATTATCACTCTTTTTAAGACCATCCTCATATTTGATTTTGGACTTTGTATTTTGATCAGGATAAGTATTAATGGTTGAACCACTATTAATGACATTACCTGCCAAATCTGGGCTTGCTGCCCCTGCTTCATCTTTCTTTAAATAAGAATCAAGAACTTTTTCAACTGCTTCATATTTTTCAATATCTTTTTCTTCAACCCATCCAATATTTATCATTGGATGGTCGCACTCTACACACTCTTTATATGATTCAGATGAAGTTGATGCAATTTCATCTTCTGCACACCAAAATACATTTTCTAGTGCAGTTTCTGCAACTAAACCTTTTACAAAATTGCTTCCATCTTCATTTTTTTGAATAGACATAAAATTAGCTAACTGATTTGCTGGGGAATCTACAAGACTTAATTCATGTAATTCATAATCATAAATAACTCTATGTGATTCTGCAGAACCATCATTTGCTTTTTCCATTTTAGCATCTTTAATATTTCCACCAATTGAAAACCCTGTGTATGTACCATCTAAACATTTTTCCCATGCATCTTGTGCACCTTTTGAGATATATGCAGTTACATAAATTCCATTATATTTTTTTTGTGTTTTTGGGTCAAAATAATTATCTTCTTTAAAATCAATCATCTTACCTACTGCGGTAGATCCATGCATTTCTCGGATATTTCCTCTAAAATTATCGAAAGCTTTTTTACTTGCTTCTGCTTTTACGATATCATTATGTTGATCTATGTTGTCCAAAGATGCAAAACCTGAAACGGTTCTTTTCTCTTTATTAACCTTTGAAATAGGAAAATGGAGAGCCATTGATGAATCGCTGTTTTGCCAATAAGTTTTTTGAATATCCATATGTAAATAAATAGTAGCATTATTTATAAATAACGCATAATTTTAGTGATGTAATTTTATAGGGTTGCTATTAATTTTTATAATATTTTTTGTAACTGATGGAGTTAAGCCAGGTATTGGGGTATCGGGAATCATGGGTGGAGTAGAAGAACTTCCATCATCTATATTGTTTGCATAGGGGGTTTGGATGTGATCATCTGCCTCTACATTAGGGGAAGATGAAGAATTGTGGGATGCTAAACCGCCCGTTATAAAGCCCATTACGGGATAAATTATTCCTGATATTGAACGCTGAAAGCCAGTAGCTGCCCACATTCCATATGAACTCATAAGAGCAATTGCTAATTGTTTTGCATCCCCTATTTTAAAAGAAAAGTGGTCTTTTAAGCTCATAATTTTCCTTTTAGGTTGTCATATACTATTTGAGGAATAGTTCCTGATTTTACTATAATACCTTTTTTTTTATCAAATTTAATCAAACCCGCCAATGTTTGTGAATTCATAGTCCCAGTTGCATATTTTTGTAATAATAGCCCTTGCTTAACAAGAGATTTTTGAATTGTTAAAACTGCATCATTTGTTTGACCAATTGCAAAAGAATTTTGGGATGATGGAAAAGGCGGAGCAATAAATATAGTTGGGCTTGGATTAGGGGTAGGAGATGATGTTATTTTTCCAGTGTGGTTGATTCCAGTTGCGCCAGCTACTACTGCTCCAACTGCTCCAACACTAGCCGTTGCTTTTTTGGTTGTAGATACTGATTTAGTAGGTTTTACAAGAATTGGATACTTTGGTCTAACAATGGCAATAATAAATAAATAATTCCTATGAACTCTCCAGCAGCCTTCTTTAGTTGGGTCATTTGGGCTGCCTGTATTAAATCCAATTGTTGTTATTCCACCAGAAGATGCAGCTTCTAATAATTCAACGTGGTCTGCAACCCCGTCACCATTCCAATCATAAAAAACCAAATCCCCTGGCTGTCCTGCAAATTTATTAACAACCATTCCTTGCATTTGAAACCAATGTAATGCTGCTGGATTAAATGAAAATCCTTTTGGTGTTTGTGCTGCAATTAAATGAGATAATCCAACTTGGGCAAAGCACCATGATACTCCCATTGCACAATAAGGGGCATTTGGAATTCCATACCAGATACCATAAGGGTTTTCATTTGATGCACCTTCATGAAACCCAATTTGGGTTCTTGCTACATTGAGAACATCAAGAGCATTTGGCATTTTTAATTACCTTCTTGTGGCCCTTCGCCTTTTGGATTGCGGGCATTTCCAGTTTTGTCTGGTGCATTAAGTTGTCTATTTTGATCACGAGTTTTATTACCACTTGCATCTGATGAAGCATCTTGTTGCATTTTTGGATTAAGTACAAGAACTGCATCTCCTCCAGGTAGTGGGGCAAGGCCTTTACGAGCGCGAACTTCGTTTGGAACAATAACTTGATCTTTAAGATAGCGATCATCAATTCTTGATTGAGTTTCTTCATCTGTAAGAGCCAATTCATTAAATCTTAAAACAAAAGCATCAGTAAACTCTTTTATAATAAGATTAATTTTAAATTCTAATTCTTCTTGTCGTGGGCGACATACTTGTTCTTTAAAAGTTTTATCTGCATCTTTAGCATTAGCAAGATTTAGACCTAATGGGATACCAATTTTGCTAATTGGTACTCTATGTGCCATAAGAATTCGGTCTCTATTTTCTACAGCATAATTTTTAAATGAAGAATCTTGTATTCCTGCTTCAACAGGCTGCATATCAAATTCTACACGAGCTGCATCTCCATCAGAAGGAAGAGGAATATAAAGTGTTCTATGATTTTTTCCTTTTAATCCAGTTTGAAAAAACTCTAAAAGCTTTCTTTCTGAATCTGCATTTAATTTTCCTCCTTTAACAACAATAACATATCTTGGAACTGCTTTATTTTCAAAATAATCAAGGTTAAATCTTTGTGCAAATTCATCTCCTGCTACTGCATTTTTTGCAGAAAGGATATCTGGAATACCATAGTAAGTGTTTGAAGGAGCAAATACTTTAAAATGAATTACTTCATTTGGTTGTGGGTCTGTACCAATTTGGTCTGGGGTTGTTGTATCTCCAAAATTTCTAAAAAAAGTGTATCTATTATAAACAACTTGAACAAACCCATCTCTGTGACGGCGAATCCTCATAGTTGTTGTAGGAATATGACCAACAAAGCCAATTTTTCCTGCAGTTGTGCGACCAATTTCCATATATGCATTGCCTGTTGATTCTAGGTCTATATATATTTTTTTCATTGTTTCAGTAAATGAATCATCAGAATTTGTTGATTCTAATTTTGATCTTAAATCTTCTTTTAATCCTTCAAGCTTTGATCTTAATTTATCAAGCTTTTTTGGTTGATCCATAACTGCTTCAATTTTTGAACTTGTTAGCCAAGTATTATCAAATTTGTACCCTAAGCCTATTACGTTTGCTGTTTTTGCATTAACTGCAGAATGGTGGTATGGAGAAACATCATAAAGTTGTGCTAAATATTGAATATTGTATGGTGGTTGAACTACTTGAAATAGAGAATATCCTGTAAGATCAAGAGGGTCAAGCTTTTTTGATTTTGCGTCACCAATACCAGTAAAAGATTTTTCTAATCTGTTAGCAGATCTGCGTAAATTAGTATTTATTCCTTCAAATTTTTTAATATCATCCCATTTTAATTCAAATGGATCGTCAAAAGTGTCTTCAACTGTGTGAAACCCAATATCTGAATCTGTCATAACACGAATACCAGATTCCGCTTCCGCTATCATTTTATCCATTGCGTCAGGTTCTTTATCTTCATCAACTACTTGTAAATTAGCCAAGTTTCATCTCCTTCATTTCTTTAAAATATTCAAGCATAGCAGGAGTATCTAATACATCTGGGACAAGACCCAATTCTAATCTTTGTCTTTGTATTTCTAATTCTTCGCTATCAACTGGTCGGTGCCCCGCAAAAAATATTGGGTGCCCTTCTTCTAATCCATAATGCTTTGCAGCTTCTTTAAGTTTTTTAATTTGGCGAATATCGCCTTTCATTGAAGGAATACTTAAATATCCACCTTCATCATCCATTACCAATGAATCATCTGGCATCTGCCAAGCATATAAGCCCCAGTTTACCTCGTCAATTGGTGTTACATTCATTTTACCCATATGCCAATAATACCATTGAAATTGCTAAAACTGAACATTGTACTACAATTTTATTAGATATGTGTATGAAAAATGATTGCTTGACCATTATTTATTTGAGATGATGTACCATTATATTCTAAAAGTTGCCCGAAGGAACTAATTGAGGAGCCAGTAAATACTAAAGAGTTCCCAGAATAAGTTATAGAGTCTGTTCCAATTCCAGTTCCTACTGATATAAAAGATAAATACCTTGCTTGGACTTGTGCTAACGTAAGCATTTTTGGATATATGCTTATATACCCATAGGTAGCTTCTGCTGGAGTTTTTGTAATATCATATGAGCCGTTTAAAAGTATAGTGTTTGAAATTGGCACAGGATAAACTAAAACTACATGATAAACTTCTCCATTTGAAATAGTAATAGGAGAAGTAGTTCTATTTACTCCATTTACATATAAAACTGAACTTAATACTGTATTTTGTAAAATATTTGAGTTATCTATATAAAGATCTGCAGTCCCCGAAGAATCAGTATCTAATATTGCTGAACCTGATCCATCATATTCCATCCAAAATTCAATAACTTGATATGAAGATCCAGTAATTGGAACAATTTGTGCATACCCTGGTTTTTTTTCAATGTCTTGTGCAGAAAATCTTATTCCAAGGTTCCTAGATCTTGATAAAATATTAGTTGAATCTTTTTTTAACATATAAGTTGTGCTTGAAGCAGGAGATATCTCAAATAATCCCGAATCTGAAATTTCTGAAATATCTGAATAAATATGTATTTTTAAATTATCTAATCTTGGTTGCAATCCAGTTGAGGTATCTACGGAATGAATAGTTACTTTTATTAAGCACTGACCTGCAAAAGAAGAACTAAAGTTAGATAAAAAGTAAGGAAAGTTTTTTCCATTAGTTACATTATAATAAGTAAGACCATTATCATAAGAAACTGATACAATAACTGATTTATTAGATATAAGGCTATTAGGTGATAAATGATTGTATGAAGATGAATTCCAGGAAAGTTCAATTCCTGCAAAATCTGTATATGAAGATATTGTTATTGGGTAAATCCAAGTTCCTGTTGCTGGTGCAGGGGATGAAGTTTGTGGTAATGTAATTCCAGTTTTATCAGAGACTAATCCAGAGTATGTCCCTTCATTAAATGCTGCACCATTATTAAATTCTTTTACAAATATATTGTTTCCAGATTTGGTGTCAAAAGAAAAATGAGATACATTAGTTTGATTTGAGTAATTTATTGGGCTTGTGTCTCTATGTGCCCAATGCATATGGTTTCTTATTTCATTTACTGAAAGAATTCTATCATACATTGCCCACCCATTTGCGGTAAAGTACATATTTGTACTTGCTGGGCCAACTGCAAATCTGCTATACGGATCTGAATAATATAAGTAATTTGATGGGATAGTTTTAGATTCATCTGTTATTCCATTAACATATAGACCCATTACTTTATCTTTTACACCCGCAAAAATATGAATTGGTTTGTCCCATGAATGTACTTGTTTTTTAGTTGATATTGAATATCCACCTTGAAACCAAAGTGTAAAATAAATAAAATCACTATCTGTATAAATTTGCATTCTTTTGCTAGAACCATAATGCAAATCCATAATATTACATACTCCTATTGGAGTTTCTGGCATTAGCACCCAAAGTTCGGTTCCAAAAGTTTTTTGTTCATATCCTTGTTGAAATGCCCCATAAAGATTAAGAACATCTATTCCAATATTGGGTGTTATTTTACATCCAGACAAATTTGTATCATAATTTGAATGAGTTATTAATGTCATTACATCTTGAAAATTTGGAGCACCCAAAGTAAATGCTCCATGATTTCCAAAATTTGATACATCTTGAATAGAAATAGATCCAACTTCTTGTTGGTAAGTAGATTCATTATTTAAATAATCTTGATATGTCGTATATTCTAAAAGCAAAGTTGCATAAGTTCTATAAGTTGTTCCTCCATCAAGAGGCCAAAAAGATAGTGGATTATCGCGTAATATTGCTTGCTTATATGACATAAAACTATTATACCTTAATTTGTAACAGGCTTTGGTTCACCAGGTAGGCTTTTGCCATTTGGTGCAAAAGGTTGATCTGGATTATGTGCTGCAATTGAAAGCTTTGCCCAATTTTCCGCTTCTTCATATGAATCAAAAGGGTCTCCATTTGGATAATCTGGTTGATATTGAAATGGAATGTCTTCTCCATCATTAAAAATTCTAATTGCAAATGTTACTGGGTCAATTGTATAATTCATTTTTTCTCCTTATTTATTATAGTTAATTATTTTAATGCATTGGTGCTGTTGCAGATCCTGCAGTTCCAAAAGTGTTTGTGACTACACAGAATGCAGTTCCATTCCACGCTAACCCGCCCCAAACTAATGATGCTGGAAGCGTTCTTTGAGTCCAAGTTATTCCGTCTGGTGATGTTGCAGATATTGTACTAGCTGCCGAATTTCCTCCTGGTGTAGCACAAAATACTGAACCATTCCAGGCTATTTTATTCCATTGTTGTGCAGCAGGAAGTGTTCTTGAAGTCCAAGTAGCACCATCTGGTGATGTTGCTGCTACAGTAGTTGCAGAACCAGATGCTCCCGCGATTGCACAAAATACAGATGAACCCCAAGCGATTGCTGTCCAAGCACTAGATGAAGGCAAAGTTCTTGCTGTCCAAGTTATACCGTCAGAAGAAGTTGCTGCTACGTTAGTCACATTGCTTCCAGACCCAAATACGTTTCCTGCAATTGCAGAAAATACTGAACCACTTGATGCTATAGCTGCCCAGTTTGATGTTGAAGGTAAAGTTCTTCCTGTCCAAGTTATACCGTCAGAAGAAGTTGCTGCTACGTTATTTGCAGTACCATTTCCATTAGTTATTGCACAAAATACAGATGAACCCCAAGCTACTGCTGCCCAATTTTGTGATGAAGGTAAACTTCTTGCCGTCCAAGTTATACCATCAGAAGAAGTTGCTGCGGATGTTCCAGCAGAGCCTCCTCCTCCTGCAACAAGAGAAAAGACTGAGCCATTCCATGCACAAGATGCCCATGCAGCAGTACTTGGTAAAGTTCTTGCAGTCCAAGTTACTGCATCAGTAGATGTTTTTGCAGTTGCTACACCATTTTGAAAAATTAAAAATAGGCTTCCATTTGATGCCATATTGTTATAAGCACCAGTTCCTGGAGATGTTTGTGCAGTCCAGTTAAAATTTGGCAATTTTTTCATACTTGCCATTATTCCTCTAAATAGTGGCATTAAGAAACATCACCAAATACTTGCCAAGTGTCGGTAGCAATTTTTACAACATCTGCTCCAGAATACTGTGCGCGAAGTTTAGGTACTGCAACTGTGGCACCAGTTGATTGAATAGAAGTTGTTCCTGGAGTTACTGCTTGAATAGTATAGGTTCCAGTATTCCAACCAGTAACGTGAACTACTGCACCAATTGGAAAAGCCACGCTTGCATTTGTAGGTACTGAAATATATTGAATTCCAGTATTAGAAAATGCAACAAGTTTGTCTTGATCAGCTAAAGCAAAGGTGTAATTAGTTGATTGTGCATTTATTGTTGTAGTAGTAGTATTAGTACCTTGAATACCTTGTACTCCTTGAGTACCAGTTGTACCTTGGGTTCCCGCACCTGTTGTACCTTGCAAACCTAACAGACCTTGCGTACCCTGAGTACCAGTTGCTCCTTGTGTACCTGTGGCACCAGTAATTCCTTGTGCACCAGAACCTGTAGTACCTTGTAAACCAAGTAATCCTTGCGTACCTTGAGTACCAGTTGTTCCTTGTGCACCAGAACCTGTAGTACCTTGTAAACCAAGTAATCCTTGCGTACCTTGAGTACCAGTTGCGCCTTGTGTACCTGTGGCACCAGTTGTGCCTTGTGATCCAGTTGCACCAGTTGTGCCTTGTAAACCAATTGTGCCTTGTACACCAATTGTTCCTTGTAAGCCTTGTGTACCTTGAAAACCAATTATTCCTTGTAATCCACGAGTTCCTTGTACACCTTGTGGCCCAGTATTAACTAAGAGGTATGCATCAATTTCTGATGCGAGACGATAAATATCTCTAGGAATGTCTGGGGTATCAGTATAAGCAGGGTAATTAAAATTACCACTTTGGACACCTACTCCATTAGTGGTTTGTAAATTACTGGTGAATGTATAAGATGGCATATATCATAAGTATACCAAAATACTTATAAAATGCAGTTTTTAACTTACAAAATGCTTAGATTAGCGTATATAGATTTTTTATAATGTTCTGGCAAATTAAGATCTTTAAGCCTATTTAATATTTCATAAGTTTCATCTTTTCGGCCTATCCAATATGCAGATACTGCTTTTTCAAATTCAAGGCAATATGTTCCCCAATATTCAACATCTATTGGTAAAGGTTCATCTCTTGCTATTTGTTTTAAACCAAGTTCTGCAAAAGTGTAACAAGCTTGATATCTTTTTGTTCTTTCGTAATGTCTTGATAATACAAAATATGCTTCTGGTCTAGTCGGCATATATGTAACTGCTTGTAAAAGAGAATTTTCTAAGGTGTGCTCCCGCCCACTTTGGTCTTGTGCACAATAAGAAACTCTAATTAAAGATGTATAAACAATTAATGGATGTGTTTCATAACCATATTCTGCTGCCCTTAAATAAAAAGATATTGCAGATGATGTTTGACCAATTTTTTCATATTCTACTGCAATCTTAAAATTTAATTCTGGATTAAACATATCATGAGAAGCAGTTTCAATTAATTCTTCAATTGTTTGCATTTTCTATTGCATCTCCAATCATATTATCTACAACTATTTTTGGAACTTTTAAAACAAAAGCTGTACTATCACTAAATCCAAAAGTTAAAAGTAAATCTTCTTCTAATTGTGCTGCACCTGTGCAAAATTCAATAGCAGCATCTAAAAATGAAAATGGTTCTGGTGAAATTCCTATTAAATCGTAATGTTCATTCCATACGCAAAGTCTATGTCTATATTGACCATTTTTTTGATTTAAATAATTATACCAAAGTGCTGCTTCATGAGTAATATTAATATAATATTTACCCCAAGGAATAAGTTGTGAACCTCCTCGCAAATCTACATTTACTTTAGGGGCTTCTTCATTTATTGATACAACTTCACAAATTGCGGGATTGTGGGGTTCTGCTTTTACTATTTCGGAAGGAGAAGTCCATTTAACAAAATGAAAAGGTTTATCAATAATAGGATACCAGTTTTTTTCACAGTATGAATCATTTGCACCTGGAGCTGGAATTCTAACTCTTGATACTTCTTTTGCAGTCCACTTTTTTTTATTAAGTGATATTTGAGAATATTCCATTCTTCCAGTACCAATTTCATCTGTATCTCTGCGAACACCTATTAAGTATAAAATATTATTCCATTTTACAATTCTTGCATCTTCAAGTCCATGAAATTCCCATAAAGGAGGAACATCATGAGATTTTGTATCAACTAACGTATAGTGAGTAATTTTAAGATCTTTATCTAATTTGCAAAGATAGTTATATGTTCTTAGAGTTTGGTCTTTTTCTGGATGTAAATAAGCTAACGGCCCCCAAGCGGAGGGAAATTTCATATTTTTTTCTGCATGATACATTGAATAATTTACATGCCTTAAATTAACTAAAATGTCACCATCATCATCTATAAAAATAGATGGGTTCATTAATCCAGTTCCTTTATTTAGTCCTTCTTTTATAAGAAGGGGAGATAACTTACCACCGTTAGAAACGGCTAATTGTACGAGGTTCATATTATTATTATATCCTATTAGATAACTATTTGTCTAAACATGAATGTTTGGGTATTATTTAACCAATAAACCCATTTAATAACACTTGCACCATCTGTAAAAGTTACTGTCCATGCTTTATTTCCCGCAATAGCAGCACCTTGTGGATACATTAAAAGAGACCAAGGCTGCAATGCGTTTAGTGCAGCATCATATTTAAACCAACGTCCTGTTGCATCTTTTTGAATATACATAATACCATCATTACCTTGTGTAATAGAGGTACCAGTTGTAAATGTTTCTCCTGAGTTTTGGTATGTTATTCCAGATGCCCAAGTATTTGCAGCAATGTCATAATAATCTAATGTGCCCACAGCACCGCCCCTAAATGAATAAATTCTTTTTCCATTTACAACAGAATTTTCAGTATTAAAGTTTATATTTACAGATCTAAAAACCCATTCTGCAGTAACACCAGTTGATGGGGCTGCTGCTCTTGCAACACCTGGGGTAATTGTAGACCAAGTATTTCCAGATATGCTATATAAATAAAGTGTTACTGCAGCATTACCAAGCAAATATATATTATTATCATTACCTTCAATTACATAAACAGATGTTGCATCTGGAGTTGTTGTCCATACTACTGAAACAGTTAATGCAGTTGCAGTATTTGAAGAAATAACACGAACTTGTCCAGCACCAGTTCCAGAAGTTATTCTAACTTGAAAATTTGTCCATTGGTTAGTAGTCCATGCTTTTCCAGTATTATTAAGAGTAGTTGTTGAGTTAGTTCCAGTTGAGGTTCCTGATGCAATAGGGTTTGTTCCCCCATTACTTGTTGCAACCATTTGAATTTCTGTTGTACCTGCTGATGGAGCACCTGAAACTGTAAGTGCAGCAGACCATGCGCCTGTAGCAACATCCCAATATTTCATTGAAGAGCCACCTGCACCACCCATAAATAAATAAAAACGCCCAGTTAATAATAGATATGTTGAAGTTGCATCTGGAGTTGTTGTCCAAGGGGATGTGACTGTAAAAACAGCATTTGTTCCAATAGTATTTGAAGAAATAACGCGCTCTTGACCAGCACCAGTTCCTCCAGTAATACGAATAGTATATCCTGGTAATTGTTGTACAGTTGTTACTGTAGTTGTAATTGTGCTTGCTGATCCTGCTGATGCAGTACCAGTTGGGCCAGACGGGTGGTGCTCACCTGCTGAACCTAATCCAAATGTTCCAGATAGTGCTGGGGAAGGCAACTGAACAAAAGCATCTTCGGCGGGATCATAAAGATATACTACAGTAGCAGCTTGCCAATATAAAGATAATTGGTCAGATAATGAACTTGGTACTATAACTGATCCTGCTGCTGATGCAACTGGTGCAGGGTTAATCATTTCCCATTGTTTGCGATCTAAAATTCTTTTAAGATTAATTGTTGTTGTCATTTATTCCCCTTATGTTGATACTATGAAATTTCTTAAATTTTGTGCAGTAACATTCATTTGAGCATATTGATCATAATCAGTAGCATGCCTATTTGTATTATTTACTGTTGATGCAGATACTGTTGATACAGTTGTTACTGTTCCTGATGAAATTGTTGTTGCGGGAGTTCCAGAAATTGTTACTGCAGGAGTATTTGCAACTGTTACTCTTTGTGATGCGTTGGTAGGATCATAATATCCCTGCCTTGCCATAATATTTTCTAATGCTACAAGTATTTTCCAAAGTGTGGAAGAAACATCTTGTTGTGTTCCTTCAACATTTAATTGGTCAAAAGCATTTCTAAGAGCCATTATGTACCATCCTGAATCCATAAAGTTGGAATAGCTTGAGAAGTATCCCACCATAAATATTTTGTATCTGTTGGCTGTATAGATGAAATTCTTACTACATCACCTAATTGTGTACCTTGTAATCCAATACTGCCTTGGGTTCCTTGTGTACCTTGCAAACCTGTATTTCCTATTGTACCTTGTTGCCCTTGTAACCCAAAAATACCTTGAGTTCCTTGTGATCCAGTTGTTCCTTGTAAACCTAACAGACCTTGTGATCCAGTTACACCTTGTGTACCTAATAGACCTTGCGTACCTTGAGTGCCAGTTGCTCCTTGTGCTCCATCATTTCCATTTGCACCTGTGGTACCTTGTAATCCTAATAACCCTTGTAATCCAGTTGCACCAGTTGTGCCCTGAGTACCAGAACCTGTAGCACCTTGTAAACCTAACAGGCCTTGCGTACCCTGAGTACCAGTTGCACCTTGCGTACCAATTATTCCTTGTAGTCCTTGATTACCAGTTAATCCTTGTGTACCATTAACACCTTGAATTCCATTAATACCCTGAATTCCAATATGTCCTTGAATCCCTTGAAATCCTAATGGGCCTTGTAATCCAGTATTTCCCTGAATACCATTTGCACCCAAAATTCCTGCAGTTCCTTGTGCTCCAATTATTCCTTGAATTCCTTGTAATTGTGAATAACCAAATCCTTGAACACCTTGTGTTCCTTTTGGCCCCTGATAACCAGGAGCTGATAATTGTACTATTTTATTTATTTGTTGAACATAAACTGTATCTGCCATTATGCCACCACATTAGGAGTTACATCAAACCATCCTTGTATTAAAGTTTCTTTATCACCAGAAGGGTTTATTGAAACAATTTGATATTTTGATTTTGGTGTATTAAATTTTGCTGTTTTTGCACCAGTTAGTTTTACATAAATTGTTCCTAATCCAGTAACCGTAATTCCATCATCAAGTGATGCTGTAGCACATAGGTTGCTACCACCTTCTTTATCTCTTACTTGCATTTGAAATGTATAACCCGTAAAATCAACTAATCCGTTTTGATCAGTTAAAACAATGTAGGTATCCCATTTATCGCCCTGTATCTGTTCGAAATTGGTTTCTTTAATTGTCATAAGGGCACCCCGCAATATTAAGATTTATATGTTTATTTTACCATTGATTGATATCAAGACATAAGAAAACCCGCCTTATTATGGGCGGGTTTAATATGGGCTTCTCTTGTTTATATTATATCAATTTTTACCAATGTCTACAATTTCACATTCCCCAGATACACAAGCCAGTGCTTGAGTTCCTGTAGTTGAATCCTCCAATTCATAAAGAGATAATGCAGACCAATCAATAGTTTTTGGCATTTTTGCTAACATTGCTTCATATTGATCTTTAGTTACTTCTTGATAAGGTGCTTGAACATAAGTATGTTCTGAGTATGGCAAAAATGAAATTCCTGAAACTTCATCAAAATGTTTATAAACCCAAGCTCCTACTTCCATCCATTCATCTTCTTTTACAGAAACAGTAATTGAAGGTTTGTGCTCACACCAGTGGCGTTGATATACCAACCAAACTTCAAGTTGCTGAATTGCTGTTAATTTATCTCTAGTTATGGCATGTTTTGGTGCTTTTACTGGAAATGAAAATACCATTGTATCATTTGGTTTCATTACATCATCTTCTGCTGGAATTCCAGTATCTTTTAGAAATTGTGTAATAGGATCTTTTTTATCCCCACGAACTGTGCGTATATAGTACTCTGAATGCCATGCATGCATTCCTGAACTCACCCCGACCAATTGGGATACTGTGCCCGAAGGCTTTACACAAGTTACTGCTGCGGAAGAAGGAATCCCAATTTTCTCTGCTTCCATAATATTTGTAGTAACTGCCAATTCTCTTAAAGAATCAAGAACATTTCCTAATTTTGTTAAATCTTCTTGTCCTGAAAAAAATTTATGACCAAATTGACCAGTTAATGAAACTCCCAATAGGCGTTCTTCTTCTGTATTGTCTTTCCAAATTTTTCTAATATATTTAAAATCTGTTAAAGTTGATTGCCATGTTCCAAGAATAGAAGCAAGTTCTACTTTTCTTTTAACATCTTCTACTGTGTCTTTTTCACGAAGAACAACTTCTGAAAGATTACAAAATTGGTAAGGACGAAGAATAATTTCAGAACATGGGTTAGTACCATAATGAATTTCACTGCTTCTGCGTCCATATTTTGCTGCTTGTTTTTGAGCTGCTGCAACATTATAAATACCACGCTCTCCAGATTTGGAATCATAAAGAGATTTCCACTCTGAAATAAATTGTGCCATCTCTGGTTTACGAGAATATGCAACAGAATTATTTGCTAATGTCCGTTGAACATTTTTTTCCCACCAATTACCAGATTTTGCTGCTGCCATTTCAATATCATTAATATTTGAAAGAGAAATCATTGCAGATCTACGGACTCCTCCTACAACAACTACTTCTCCAATTTTACACATAATGTCATGGCATTCTAATGGGGTTAAATTTCTTCCTAAAGCATTTTTAAAAATTTGAATTGTAAAATCAAAAAGGTTTACTAATGGTTGTGGGCCAGAAGAGCGACCGCCCATTGTTTTTAAACGGGCACCTGCAGGTCTAACTGCACTAATATCAATTTGGGGAATTTGTCCTGCCCATAATAACCCTAAAAGCTCACGATATGCTTTTGCCCATCCTTCTTTAGAATCTCCAACAATTACTGTTGTATTTGATTTTTCAAGAGTTTCTGGAAGTGACGGGAGTTTATTAATATATTTATATTCAACTGAAAACCCGACTCCAGTCCCGCACATAAGAATATACATTGTTTCATCAAAAGATCTTGGGTTATCTACTGGCAAAAATGCACAGTTATATCCAGATACGTTTTCTCTTTTTAGTGCTGCACCTGCAGTCATTACTGACCTCATAGAAGGCATTACATTACGATTAAATACTGCTTCGCGTAATTCTTTTATTAATTCTGAATCTGGTTTATAGTTATGTTTTGATTCTAACTGAGATGTCATAAAATTAAAATATCTATCTACAGTTTCACCCCATGTTTCACGGCGATTTTCTTTATCATCCCATCTCGCATACCGAGATAGTGCAATAAAATTTTCATATGGATTTTCAATAGTTTGCTGTAGCATATTACTCCTAGTTAGATTTATTTAGAATTCAAGTGTACCATACACTTTTTTGTAAAATCAATTTTTAAAGATTTTTATAGATTTCTTGTAGCCTTAAAATAGCTGGCTGTGTTACTTTTTTCCAATTATAGTCTTTATGAACTTGAAAAGAATTTGCAAAAGCTAATTTGCTATAATTTTCATAATTTTCTACTAAATCTTTCATATAAAAAAGCAATTGTTCATAATTTGGTCTAAACATATCTCCTGGGTGCGTTGCAGGCCAAGGGGATGATGCTTTTTCAGAATTTAATGGTGCTGTAATATATTTTGCATAAGATGCCCAAGCACTAGTGCATACTGTTGGTATTCCTTTAGCCATTGCTTGAAGTGGATTAAAACCAAAACCTTCTCCCCATGAAGGGTATACAAAAGCATCACACAAATCATATAAACCATTCATTTGTTCATCAGATAAAAATGATTCAATGGTTTTAATATTTGAATAAAAAGCTCCAGGTGAGCCACTAACTCCTCCAGTAATTGGATCAAATACAGAAGTAGTATTTAATTTACTGCATTTTAAAATTAGTTCATAATTTGGATTATCACCAAAAAGTTCAATAAATGCCCTAACAACCATTTGTGCATCTTTTCTAAATGCAGGTTCGCCAATGTGCAAAAATCTAAAAGGGCGGGTTCCATCCAATTTTCTTTTCTTTGGTATCCATTCATCTTCAATACCATGCTCATATACAAATATAGGTTTATTAGTATGTGCTTTAAACATTTCCCCGCACCAAGGTGAAGTTGTCCATAATTCATCAATTCCAAAAAGTAACGGTTTTTTCCATTCTTCAAAAATTGCAGTTGATTCCCAAGGAGTGTATCCTATTTTGTATTGGTGCTGCCCAAATTTATACATTGGAGGTTGAACAAAAGAAATTCCTATTTTTGCTTGTGGAGAACCAATCAAACATTCAATTCCTTGTTTGCTGAATTCTTGAAATATGTGATAGGATGCTTCTCCATATCCAACATTTCTGTCCATAAATTCTGGAGCACCTGTAAATGAAACTTTCAATTATTACCTTCCGACACTCTAATTATAACATTATTTTATTCTTATATATTA
>CAINGU010000032.1 GCA_903848645.1 uncultured cyanobacterium
AGTTTGGGTTGTAGGGAATAGGTGATAGGTTTCCGCTCTTATGAGGTACAAAGTTGAATCATGAAACTCTTGTAGTGCGGGCATCTTGCCCGCTAGATATGTACCTCATAACACCGGGAAGTGCTGTAAGTATGAGTTTTAATTTAACGCAATTGATTTTTTACATTCTCAATAGTTTGTTGCCATTTACTTTTTTTAACTGGTTCTAGGGGAATATATGCTGGGACATTGGGGTTTAAATTCCGATAATATTCCCAAATTTCCCAATAAGGACAACCTGCTTGAATTTTAATTCCTGCCCAATGGAGATATTGTAAAAGTTGATTGACTTTAGGATCAAATAATGTATTTCCTTGGATCTGGAAATGTGGTGTACCTCCCCAATTTCCTGGTGCTTTACCTTCTCTACGGACTATATTAAAACGTCGAGGAATACGTTTGAGTAGCATATAATTAATAATTGGTTGGTCAGAAGTTTTTTCAGAAAAATCAAAGTATTCTGGATGAGATGCACATTCAGTAAATGTTTCATACAAGTCATTTTCGGAAATTAAGTTTTTCTTAGAACCCCAAAAACCACCGTTGAAAATTTCTTTTACTTCATTATTTGTAAATACTTTATTTTCTAATACTTGGGAATTAAAAACGTTTTTAATTCCTCCTAAATGTTGATAATCACAACAAATGAAGTCGGTATTTGCCAAATAGTTAAGATTATCAATGATTTTTTCAAAAACAACAATGTCAGTATCAATATACAAAAACTCATCAAATTCTCCAAACCAACAAGCTTGTTTACGAAATTGATTAGGACGGGCAAAAAACTGTCCACCAAAGGTTTCGTATAATCTTTGGGAAAGACGATTAATAAAATCTAGGTCTTCGTAGACTTTGACACCATAATGTTTACGCAAAATATCAGCAATGTTGTGATAATTGTCATCATAAGGAATCAAGACAATTGGTGTTTCAGTATCATGTAAACGAATGCTATTGA
The DNA here is from genome assembly GCA_903848645.1 of uncultured cyanobacterium. Classification (GTDB taxonomy): domain Bacteria; phylum Cyanobacteriota; class Cyanobacteriia; order Cyanobacteriales; family Nostocaceae; genus Dolichospermum. Next base: position 998 of record CAINGU010000032.1, read on the forward strand.
GAAGAGCGATCGCTTGATCTGTCACTTTATCATTAGCAATGATATAAATTCCCCTATTCATAAGTCAATCCTCTACTTTTTATTTAATCCTAATTTTTTGAGAATTCGTGTTCCTAAACTGGGAGGAGCATCATAAGCCTTTGGCTTGGTGGTAAATTTTGGTCGTTTTTCTGGCTCATGTAAATAGCGATAGTGTAAGAAAATATCCCGATAAGGAAAGTCAATATTTTCTCCAGCGCAAACTTGATTAAATATTTTCGATGATAAGCCAATGTAATGTAGATAAGTTAGTCTATGACCTTGATCACAAAGTATATGATCTTTTTCGATAAAATGATCAGACGTAACACTACATCCTGTAACTTTATCTGAGGGTAAATTCAGGGCAAAATTATAACTACTTATACCCGTTTTCATCACCATATAATTTAGTAAAGATTGATCCACTGACGGTAAATATAATATTTCAGCTTCCTGTTGTAAGCAAGACATTAACCAATCTTTTTTGTTCTGAGGGAAAATACCTTTTTTGGAGGCAAAAAGTCCTGAGCAAAATAGATATTTATGCAGTTGCTCTTGATTAAATATCTGTGATAATTTACTACTATAAATATTATAAACATGACTTATATCTTTATATTGAAAATCATAAACAATAAAATCATATTCATCTAGTTGTTTAAAAAACATTTCTAGGGAATTTAAAACTAAAGTATCAGCATCTAAATAAATAAATCTCTCAAAAATTCCATCAAATCCATAATATCTGTGATAAGCTCCTTCTCTATATTTGTGGAGGCCTTGCTCACCAATTTCATAGCCTTGTTTATGCCAAATTTCTGTTACTTCTTGTGGGTAGTATGTCCATATTGTTTTCACAAAATCATCCCAATTAGCGGAGATTTTTTCATTCTCAAAAATACTAACATTTTTACGATTTAATACTTCTTGCTTAACTAGGCTTAAATTATTATCATAAGGAATAATACAAACAGGAAAATCTGCACCTGCATTGACTTCAATACTGTTTAATAAAGCTACCAATTGATGATAGACGACATCATTTGCTAGAATATAAATTCCATCCATATACTATTAATCCTTTTTAAGGTTTTAACAACTCGTTACTATCACTCTTAATTAATTTCTTTTGTTACATAATTAGACAACCATTCTAGCAAATTTAATTTGTGTAAGATGATTTGTCTAGCTTCAGCGATCGCATCTTTAGCAGTATACCACATATCAGGGGTAGCAATGACTGCTTGAATATAGGTAATACCTTTTTCATCCAAACTAGGTAATTTTAAAAAACTACCTGGTGGTAATAATTTATCAGCAGCAGGTCTATCATAGTAAATAGGTAAACACCAAGCTAGTAAAGCATCCCACAATTTTTCACTCACATACCAATCATTCTCAGCATAGTTTTCAATAGATAGATTGTAATAGTAAGGAGCTATACCGTGCCATTTAAAAGCTATGTTGCCCTAAAAATAGAGCTTTGATGCTATGAATCATTTTGATGATCAGCGTATTCACCCCTCTAACCTGTAACCTGTGTTCGATGTTTTTAATATATCCTTTGATTAATCTATACTCAACACGGCTAATTATTTGATTCTGTACGTAGGGGTTTAGCAGTGCTAAACCCCTACAAATCTAGGTTTTTCGTAATTTTGCAAAAGTCCATCTCCCAACCGTATTTAGTATAATTGATAAATTGAGCAATTATTTTAATTTTTGCGTATCTCAGATGACTCTCTCTACTCAGAGTGATGATTGCTGTTTATTGACAATAGGTTTTGATGCCATTTTTTATGAAATTACCCGATAGATGTTAGAATCTGTCGGTTAAATATGCTCAGATATGCACTCTGCAAGGGTTTATAGGTATTATTCGTGACACAAAAAGATCAAAAACCCTCTCGTTCTTTTGCCGATATTGCTGGTATCGTTGCCGCAGCAACTTTAATTAGTAAGCTATTTGGTTTAATTAGGCAACAAACAATCGCTGCGGCTTTTGGTGTAGGTGCGGCTGCTACTGCTTATAGTTATGCCTATATTATTCCTGGTTTTCTGTTAATTTTACTTGGTGGTGTTAACGGCCCTTTACATAGTGCCATTGTCAGTGTTTTAGCCAAACATAAAAAAGAGGAAGCAGCACCTATTGTAGAAACAGTGACAACTCTTGTCGGTGGGTTGTTGCTAGTGGTGACATTTGCCCAAATTTTCTGCGCTGAGTATATTGTTGATATAGTTGGTCATGGATTAGAAGCAACTACAAGAGCGATCGCTATCCGTCAAATCCAAATTATGGCTCCCTTAGCCTTATTTGCCGGCTTAATTGGTATTGGGTTTGGAACTTTAAATGCAGCTAATCAATATTGGTTATTATCAATTAGTCCATTATTATCTAGTATTACTGTTATTATCGGTATTGCTATTTTAGGGTTACAACACGGTAAAGAAATTATTCATCCAGAATATGCTTTAATCGGGGGCATGGTATTAGCTTGGGGAACTTTAGCAGGAGGAATTCTCCAGTGGTTAGTTCAGTTAATTGTGCAATGGCGGTTAGGATTAGGGACATTACGCCTGAGATTTGATTTTAAATCTCCCGGAGTGCAAGAAGTAATTAAAATCATGACTCCCGCGACAATATCATCAGGAATGATGCCCATTAATGTCGCTACTGACCTTTATTTTGCTAGTCCTATTGTTGGTGCAGCCGCAGGTTTTAACTATGCTAATCTTTTAGTGCAAACTCCTTTGGGAATTATTTCTAATATTATTTTACTGCCTTTATTACCAACATTTGCCAAACTTTCTCACCCAGATAATTGGGGAGAACTAAAATTACGTATTCGTCAAGGGCTGTTATTAACTGCCGTTACCATGCTACCTTTAGGGGCTTTAATGGTGTCTTTATCTGTGCCAATTGTCCAGGTAGTTTATCAACGGGGAGCATTTAAACAAGAAGCCACTCAGTTAGTATCTTCTCTATTAATTGCCTATGGAATTGGAATGTTTGTCTATCTAGGGCGTGATGTTTTGGTCAGGGTATTTTATGCTTTAGGTGATGGACAAACACCTTTTAAAATTAGTATATTTAATATTGTTCTCAATGCCGTCTTAGATTTAATATTTGTTGAACCTTTTGGTGCGCCAGGTTTAGTTTTGGCTACAGTGGGAGTTAATTGTAGTTCAATGTTGATGTTGTTATTCTTACTCAACCGCAAACTTAATGGCTTACCTTGGCAGGAATGGTGCGTACCAATTTTAGGTTTAACAGTTGGTAGTATTATATCGGGTTTAGCTAGTTTTGGAACTTTAATGACTTCTCAACAAATATTAGGTAAACCAAATTTAATTAGTTTACTCATAGAATTATCCATATCTGCTTTAGTGGGAATTGGGGTATTTGCCATAATTGCTTCTAGAATGAATATTCCCGAAGTGAATACTTTTGTCATGAAGATGCAACAAAAGTTTTTGAAGAAATAAATCAAATCCCAATCTTAACCGATGTATTATTCCTAATAAAATCTTTAAAAATGGTGGGTTATGCTGTCGCTAATCCACCCTAAAATTATTTGAAATATTGATCAGACTATTTTCTACTCTCTGCAAATATTGGCTCTGGTAAATAAAGACGTTCTTCCCTAGCATCATATTCAAAGAGTTCTGCATAACGCCCCCAGTCAACGGCGGTAGCAAATTGTCGTTCAGCTTCTGCGAGAGGAAAATGTTCACCTAGTACATCTAGGAAGAAATCTGCCCGCATTGACCCATTGCGTTTTTCTCGCAACGTTTGTACCATACTAAGTAACATCGGGACATTTTGCAAAACTTGCTGGCGGAACAGGTCTTTACTTCGGAGAATAGTTGTGGTAGCAAAATCCCGCCCAATATCAGTGAGTTGAACATCACCTTGTGTTACTTCAGCAAAGTCCAACAAAACAGCAGCATCCAGAATTGGGAGGAGGTCATCCACTGCCAGTTGTAACCGTTCTGCTAACTTAGGAATATCTTCCTTACCTTCTGGTTGCTCGACAATTAATTCCAAAAGACCACTGATGCCACCAACTCGGACATGAGGTAGCAACTGGGTATATGGTGATTTAAGTTTTCCTAATAATGCTTTAGCAGATGCTACTGTGACTTCTCCGGTAACTTCGGCTTCCGGGTTAGTCATCACCGTATAGATGTAATCTACTAAGGCTTTAAAGCGAGGATGAGCGCGATCATGGGGACGCGGTAAATCAATGACAACTTCACCGCGAACGCGCCCCGGATTTGCCCCCAAAATAATCACCCGGTCAGATAAAAATACTGCCTCTTCAATGTTGTGGGTGACAATTAATATACTTTTAGAGGGAAAGCTGCCAGCATTCCATAGGTCGTCAATTTCACCCCGCAGGTTCTCAGCCGTCAGTACATCTAAGGCACTAAATGGCTCATCCATAAATAATACTTGTGGTTCGATCACAAATGCCCGTGCAAAGCCAACTCGCTGCTTCATCCCACCAGATAATTCTTTAGGGTAAGCGCTCTCAAAACCGTCTAAACCCACCAAGTCAATGGCTTTGAGGGCGCGTTGTCGTCGCAGTTCTTTACTTACTCCTTGTGCTTCTAGTCCCAGTTCCACATTTTCCTGCACTGTCAGCCAAGGTAACAGTGCAAAACTTTGAAAAACCATTGCCACATCTTTGTTAGCACCGCGTAATCTTTTGCCATTACTAATTACTTGTCCATCACTGGGAGGAATCAACCCTGCCATAATTCGCAGCAGGGTACTTTTACCACTACCACTACGCCCTAGTAAAGCCACAACTTCATCTGAATGAACCGTCACGTTAATGTGACGCAAAACTGTAAACTCGCCTTTACCATCAGGGAGGGGAAAACTCTTATTGACCTGTTCAACGGCGATTAGTGTTTGCTCTATAGTTGATGGTGTTTTGATCATGATTACACTACTTTTTACTTAGATTTACTATCGGAGGACTTACGCCGCGTGTCAGTCGATTTTGGATTTACGATTTTGGATTTTGGATTGACTCCAGCAAACAAGTGTAGAAGCTCGAAAATTTGGGATTTGGGATTTACGTTAGCGAAGCGTACGCAGCGCAGCGAGTATTTTTCTGTCCTGAAGGACGGAGGCCTGTACCAAATTTTTTTAATCTAAAATCTAAAATCTAAAATTCCCGTGTTGAATACATCAACTGAAATCTTTAATATGTGCGTGTTAAAATATACACAAATTCAAGAGGACTCGCGCATTATTGATTTTCCTTCACAAATGGTATTTTGTTTCTGCTAGGTGATACAACCGCCGCCAGAATAATCTATTGAAACCAACCACAAATAGACTCATCATCCCAATTCCCACGGTGATGCGAGGCCAGTCACCTGCTTGAGTCGCTTGGGCAATATATGATCCTAACCCAGTTGCTGTCAAAGTAGTTTGTCCCCAACTGACAATCTCAGACACAATGCTGGCGTTCCATGCTCCACCACTGGCAGTAACACCACCTGTAACCCAAGAAGAAAAAATGCCAGGGATAATTAATTTACGCCATAATTTCCAACCATGTAAACCTACATCTGCGGCCATTTCCCGCAAATCCGTAGGTACACTCATTGCTCCGGCAATGGAATTAAAAAGAATGTACCACTGAGCGCCAAGGGACATCAACAGGATGCTACCAAAATCAATGCTGATATTAGCACGAATAAAGAAGAGGGTGGCAAAGGGAAAGATGAAGTTGGCGGGAAATGATGCCAAAAGTTGGACAACAGGCTGCAATAGCCGTGATAATTTTGGGTTGAAGCCAATCGCTACACCAATTGGTGTCCAGATCAATGTTGCTACTACTAATAGCAGCAGAACACGCCCCAAAGTCAGTAACCCTAGCAAAAATGCTTTGACTACTTCACCTAGTCCAACTGTGGTAAGAATAAAATGCAACCCGGTAATGATCAGTGCGCCAATTATTAATAACAACCCGAAGTTGTAAAGACGACTGCTCAATACTTGCTCATTTTCATCAGCATTATTTATTGGCCGTGGTGGAGTCAGTGATGACAGAAAGTGGTTGACAACTTCACCGACTGGTGACAGCACCTGAGCAATTAAACTGGGAAGTCGCGCAGCTTTAAGCAAGTCGAGCAGCCAAGACTCTGGCGATTCTGCCGCTGCACTTGTCTCTAAACGAAACTTATCTGCCCAGGCAATTAATGGTTGCCAGAACAGTTGGTTTACCAATAAAATGACCACTACAATGGCCAGTAATGCCCAACCTAAAGCGGACAAGTCTTCTTTAGCAATGGCGGCTGCAACGTAAGAACCGATTCCAGGGAGCGTATACTTCTGGTTTAAGACGCTGATTGCTTCACTAGCCGCAACAAAGAACCAACCACCGCCAAAACTCATCATGGCATTCCATAGCAACCCAATCATCCCTGAAGGTACTTCTAATTTTGTGAACCTTTGCCACGCTGATAGCCGATAGAGTCTTACAGCTTCATCTAGTTCAGGTGGTACTGTTCTCAGGGATTGGTAGAATGAAAAGGTCATGTTCCAGGCTTGACTGGTAAAAATCGCAAAAATTGAGGCGGCTTCTAATCCCAATAAACTACCAGGAAACAAGGCGATAAAACCTGTGACTGTAATTGACAAAAAGCCCAAGACGGGAACCGATTGTAAAATATCCAACAGGGGAATTAAAACTCGTTCTGCTCGCCGACTTTTGGCAGCAATATAGCCATATATTAAAGTAAACAAAGTTGAGCAAAACAGGGCAATAAACATTCGTAAGGTCGAACGCCCTGCATAGTATGGCAAATTAACTGGATCTAGGCTGACACTAGGCACAACGTCTGGCGGCACAAAGCTAATCAGCGTTCCTGCACCTACACGGGCAATGAGTCCTACTAATACTAACGTTCCTAGAATTAAGGCAACGTCAGCTAAACCAAACGGGAAGCGTCGTAACGCTTCTGGCGAGGGAAAAGTCCGCCTCAGCATGATATTAGCTCCCTTTTTTAAGCAAGTGGTCTAGTTTTTTACATCAATATCATATTGCTTTTAGCTTCACAAGTATTTTCTTGGTTGTTAGATATATGATATTGTGTTCAATTTAGTCATAAAGCTGCGATGTTAGTTGATGTGATCAAACTTTAATTCAACTAAATTCAGATGACACAAGAAATGTGATATAACACAGGTGTTATCATTAGCACTACATATACAAATTCACAAGTTGCAAAAAATACTGAGTATGATTCTTTGCAGTCTTAATAAATAGCTATTTATGCCTACAACTACCTGGAATCGTCATCACATTCTCACACTCGCTGACTTTACAACGGCTGAATATAACGCCGTGTTACAAACTGCGGCTTCTTTTCAAGAGGTACTATCCCGACGCACCAAGAAAGTCCCAACTTTGCAGGGACAGGTGGTAGCAAATTTATTTTTTGAACCCTCTACCCGCACCCGCAGTAGTTTTGAAATTGCGGCCAAAAGACTCAGTGCGGACACTTTAAATTTTGCGGCGGCTACATCTTCCATGACTAAGGGAGAAACAATTCTGGACACAGCAAAGACTTATTTGGCCATGGGAACTGATATTATGGTAATTCGCCATAAAGATGCCGGAGTACCACAGGCGATCGCGCAAGAAATGGATCGGTTAGGTGTAAAAGTTAGCGTCCTCAATGCCGGTGATGGACAACATGAACATCCATCTCAAGGATTACTAGATTTATTCACAATTTGTAGTTTAATTGATCCCGTTCAACCTAGAATTGAATCATTAAAAGGTAGAAAAATTGCTATTGTTGGCGATATTTTACATTCTCGTGTAGCTCGTTCTAATATTTGGAGTTTAATCGCTAGTGGTGCAGAAGTACATCTGGCCGCACCTCCCACATTATTACCTAAATTCTTTGCTGAATATTTAGGATGCACAGATAATGATAGACGATTATTTACCCATTGGCAACTAGAACCAGCTTTGGAAAATGCTGATTTTGTCATGACTTTGCGCTTACAAAAAGAACGGATGACAGCCCATTTATTACCTAGTTTAAGAGAATATCATCAACTATTTGGCATTACTCGCGCCAAGTTAAAACTCTGTAAACCTAATGTTAAAGTTTTGCATCCAGGACCAGTTAATCGGGGTGTGGAAATTAGTTCTGATTTAATGGATGATCCGGAATTTAGTTTAATTCAATCTCAGGTAACTAGCGGTGTCGCTGTGCGGATGGCTCTTTTATATTTTATCGGTAGTGGTAGAGTTAATTAACAGTAAGAGACTACCAAATAAAAAATATCCCAAAATTTCTTGTGGTGCGGGCATCTTGCCCGCTATGGGTGTACCTCACCTAGACAAAATCTGCTGTAAAACTTTTGCTACTAGAGCGCCAGTGCAGCTATAATTTACTACTATTGGATACCTGTACCGGAGATTTACCAATGATAACTTTATCTAGTTTAGATCAAGTAGCGAAATATTTAGAACAGCATGAAAACTCAAAACGAATTAAAAAATTAATCTTCTGTGTTTGTAAAAATGTTTGGGAAAATGATCAACATACCCTAGATAGATTTAAATTGGCAGAACTAATTCAGGAATTATGCAGTATAAACCCAACCATAGATCAATTAAATTCTAGTTTATCTAGTGTTGTGAATACTCTTAATAAACCAGGGGAATATTCTCTAGTTGCCAGTATTATTGTTAATCAAATCCAGGATTTATATCTAGCCGCTGAAGAAGAAACAGAAATAGTCATTAATCCACCTAATCAAGAAGAAGAAACAGCAATAGTCATTAATCCACCCAATCAAGAAGAAGAAACAGCAATAGTCATTAATCCACCTAACCAACCCAACCTGATATTGTCTAATCTGCCAAAAATATCATCAACTCCTATTAATAAACCTCCGCAGATTCCCCAAAAATCTCCATATAATCAATTTGATTTACGGCAAAATATTATGAAATACACTAACCCACTTAGGGCTAAAACAATTTTATTTTCTGCGGTTTATCATAAATTTACTTTTAATCAGGAAGACTGGTTTAAACTGAGAGCAGAAAAACTTGATACTTTATTGGATAAATTATTTAATTCTTGTGCAAATCTCAGAGAGCTTGAATCTAAACTGAATAATGCTGTGATATCTTTAGGAAATCCCGACGAAAATAGTCAAGCAGCCAGTGCAATCATCCAATCTATGCGAGGGTTATATGGTGAAATGTCAGCCAGTGTTAATTCCTATCAACCGCTGCAACCTGATTTTTCCCAAGAAACTATATCAATAGTTAATATTAACAATCAAATTGCCCAAAGCGATGATGATAATGATTTCTATGAAAATTACGACGAAGATAATAACACCTGTCAAATTATAGCACCTCCTCCCCAAAATATCCTCAATAAAAAATAATGAAGACAATTCTTGACTATTGTTAATTTTGGCAAAATATTAGAATCATCATTGAGACAAAAAACATGGATGCTAAGGAACTTTTACAACGATATGCAAATGGAGAAACAAAATTTCTCGGCGCAAACTTAAATGGAATAAATCTGTTTGGTGCAGACTTGATTGGCATAGGTTTAAATCAGTCCGATTTGCGGAATGCTATTCTAATTTTTAGTTATCTGAATCGGGCTATTCTGAATCAGGCAAATTTAACTTGTGCTAACCTCAGTGGTGCGAATCTCAATCAAGCAAGTTTAATTAGTAGCAACTTACATGATGCTGATTTACATGGTGCAAGTTTACAGAGTGCTGATTTACGTAATGCTAATTTAACATTAGCGGATTTGCTAGATGCTAATTTAATGGGTGCTGATTTGCGTGGTACTGACTTAAGTGGTGCTAACCTCACAGGTGCTTGTCTGCGGGGTGCTAACCTCCGAGAAGAAAAAAGAGCCTATTGTGCTACTCTCCGGGGTGCTAACCTGCATAAAGCTGACTTGCGGGGTGCTAATTTAACCGGAGCAGACTTAGCTAAGGTTAATTTAAGTGGTGCTAATTTAAGTGAGGCCATGCTCCGGGGTACGGATTTGAGTGGTGCTAACCTGAGTGGGGCGATTTTGCAAGGTGCAGCTTTAACTGAGAGTAACCTGGAGGGTGCTAACTTGAATGGTGCTAACCTGATGAATGCGAAACTGGAACGAGCAAATTTAAGTGAAGCTGAATTGATAGGTGTGAACTTGCAAGGTGCAATTATGCCAGATGCTAAATTAACTAAAGCTCAGTTAAATAGAGCAAATCTGAGTTTTGCTCGCTTGAGTAGAGTTGATTTAAGTCGGGCTAATTTGTGTGAGGCTAACTTGCAAGAAGCAGATTTAGTAGATGCTTATCTTGCGAGAACTAATTTCACAGGCGCTAATTTAACTAAGGCCAATTTAATCCGAGCCGAAATGAGTACCACAAATCTCACAGGTGCAAATTTGTATGCAGCGGTAATGCCTGATGGCACACTTAGTTACTAAAAAATGTGGGCATTGCTGATTTCATCTTTCAAACCGTCGCACTAGTAGTTTGTCAAGATAAAAATGATGGACTGTAGTGTGAGCGTCTCGCTCATGCGGGCAAGATGCCCGCACTACCAAAAACCCGTCAAAATAAATTTGACAGACTACTAGTGTACATTTGCAGATTAATGTCGTAATTTTAATAAGGTAGAGTTGATGCCACTAGACTTTTGATACTTCTAGCAGCCGATATGCCAGATTCGTTAAACTTCTCCTTTCTTGCAATTCATGATCCACAACTGGTGCGATTAGGGACTCTAGCCGAGGTATATTTTGCGGATGATCCCAATACCTGTTTAATTAAATTACGGCAGTTTGGTGAGTTAGTGGCTCAGTTAGCAGCGGCTAAAATTGGGCTGTATGATCTGGAAAATGAACGCCAAATTGATTTATTAAATCGGTTAGGTGATTCCGGGTTGCTAAAAGGAGAAGTTGAACGACTGTTTCATGAACTGCGGAAAATTGGTAACGCAGCCACCCACGAAATTTCAGGAAATCACCGCACGGCTTTAAGTGGCTTAAAATATGCTCGTGTGTTGGGGATTTGGTTTCATCGAGTATTTGGCGGAAATCGCCATTTTTCCCCAGATCCGTTCATTCCCCCACCTAATCCCAAAATAGAAACAGAAGCTCTCAAAGCCGAGTTAGCACGCTTGCGAGATGAGGTAAAAGAGCAGTTATCAGCGGTTGAGGCAGCCCAAATATTAGCGCAAACTGAAGCCCAACTTCGCATAGTAGCTGAAGATTTGGCACGGGAAGCAGAGGCCAAAGCACAGGAATCTTTAAATCATCTTCATCAAATTCAAGCTCAAAGTCAGAAAGAATCACAGCAAACCATTCAGCAAAGGATTAATCAAGCTCAAATTTCTGAAAATGATGTATTTCTAGATGAAAGAGAAACACGCAGACTCATTGACGCTCAATTACAAAGGGCTAAATGGGAAGCAGATTCCGAAGAATTGACTTATCAAAATGGTGTGCGTCCGCAAACAGGGAGAAATTTAGCGATCGCAGAATATCCTACAACTAAAGGCCGCGCTGATTATGCTTTATTTTGTGGCTTGCAAATTGTGGCAGTCATAGAGGCTAAACGTCAAAGTAAAGATGTGTCAGAAGGGGCATTAAATCAAGCAAAACGCTACAGTGAAGGCTTTCAAATAGTTGGTGAATCTTGGGGAAATTACAAAGTACCCTTTGTTTTTGCCACCAATGGTAGACCATATTTGCAACAACTGGAAACTAAAAGCGGGATTTGGTTCTGTGATTTGCGTCGTCCGACTAATTTGCGGGTGTGTCTTTCCACCTGGTATAGTCCTCAAGGATTATTAGATAAACTTGCTCAAGATATTGATCAGGCACATAATCAATTAACTCAAGAAGGCTTTAACTATGGCTTACAATTGCGTGATTATCAAATTCGCGCTATTCAATCAGTAGAATCTGCCTTAGCGAAAGAAAAACGATTATTACTATTAGCAATGGCCACGGGAACAGGGAAAACAAAAACCTGCATTGCTTTAGTCTATCGGTTACTGAAAACCAAGCGATTTCGGCGCATATTGTTCTTAGTTGATCGTACCGCATTAGGTGAACAAACTGCCAACGCTTTTAAAGATTCTCGCATGGAAAATCTGCAAAGCTTCGCTGATATTTTTGAACTTAAAGATTTAAAAGATAGCGAAATTGATCGGGTGACTAAAGTTCATATTGCCACCGTTCAGGGAATGGTAAAACGAGTTCTTTATCCCTCTGATGGGGCAAATGTGATTACAGCCGATCAATATGATTGTATTGTAGTAGATGAATGTCACCGAGGATATTTATTAGATCGAGAATTAAGTGATAAAGAATTGGAATTTCGAGACTTTAACGATTATGTATCTAAATATCGGCGAGTTTTAGAATATTTCGACGCTGTAAAAATTGGTTTAACTGCAACTCCAGCCCTACATACGACACAAATTTTTGGTAAACCTGTTTATGAATATAGTTATAAAGAAGCGGTGATTGATGGTTGGTTAATTGACTATGAACCACCATTCCAAATTAAAACCAAATTATCAGAAGAGGGGATGGTTTGGCAACCTGGTGAGCAGATGGAGTTTTTCAATCCGCAAACGGGACAACTGGATTTAGTTCATGCTCCTGATGAGGTAAAATTAGAAATAGAACAGTTTAACCGCAAAGTAATTACAGAGGATTTTAACCGCGTTGTTTGTGAAGCTTTAGCCCAGTATATTGATCCCTCATTCCCAGAAAAAACTTTAATTTTCTGTGCTACTGATGATCATGCAGATATTGTTGTTAAGCAGCTTAAAAAGGCGTTTACAGCTATTTATGGCAGCGTGGAAGATGATGCAATTGTTAAAATTACAGGTAAGGCTGATAAACCATTAGAATTAATTCGTAAATTTCGCAATGAAGTTAATCCCAATGTTGCTGTAACTGTAGATTTATTAACTACAGGAATTGATGTTCCTGCTATTTGTAATCTTGTCTTTATTCGGCGAGTTAATTCGCGGATTTTATATGAACAAATGATAGGTAGGGCAACTCGTCTTTGTGATGATATTGGCAAAGAAGTGTTTAAAATATTTGATGCAGTGAGATTATATGAAGCCATTTCTCCAGTTTCAAGTATGAAACCTGTGGTTGTGAATCCGAATATTTCTTTTAGCCAATTGGTAGAAGAATTAACTACTTTAGATAAACCAGAAGTTTTAGAAACAGTAATTAACCAACTTCTAGCAAAAATTCAGAGAAAACGCCGCCATTTAAGTGCAAATAGTCAGGAACAATTAGAAATCATTGCCGGAATGACAATCCCAAATATGGTTTCTCATTTTAAACAAAGTTCACCACAACAGATAAAAGCATGGTGGGAACAAAGAAAGTCCATTGCTCAAATTTTAGATCGTCAAGATGGAGGAAATAAACCTATTTTAACTTCCCATCATCCTGATGAATTACTAGGAATTGAAAGAGGTTATGGAAATGCAGCCCGTCCAGAAGATTATTTAGATAGTTTTCGGGCTTTCTTGTTAGAAAATATGAATAAGATTCCCGCTTTAATGATTGTTACCCAGCGTCCCCGTGAATTAACAAGAACACAACTTAAGGAACTGCGAATACAGCTAGATATAGCCGGATATACAGAAACTAATCTCAAAACTGCATGGAGAGAAACCAGTAATGAAGACATTGCAGCTTCGATTATTGGTTTTATCCGTCAAGCTGCTTTAGGTGATGCTTTAATGCCCTATTCAGAGAGAGTTGATCGAGCTATGAAAAAAATCCTCGCCAGTCAAACCTGGACAGTTCCTCAAGGTAAGTGGTTAGAACGCATTGGCAAGCAGGTGAAGGTGGAAATAATCGTAGATCGAGAAGCTTTGAACAAAGGAGAATTTAAGAGCCAAGGAGGCGGATTTGAACGGCTAAATAAAGTTTTTGCTGGCGATTTAGAAAACATTGTCATCCAAATTCATGAGAGTATTTGGGATGTTGCTGTATAATTTTAATTCTTGTGGGGTAGGCATCTTGCCTGCCCTTGAACATGGACAGGCTAGAAGCCCATCCCACAAATTTGAGTAATTTATATACTCTATAATTTTAATTCTTGTGGGGTAGGCATCTTGCCTGCCCTTGAATATGGACGGGCTAGAAGCCCATCCCACAAATTTGAGTAATTTATATACTCTATAATTCTCATTTCTTGTGGGGTAGGCATCTTGCCTGCCCTTGGACATGGACGGGCTAGAAGCCCATCCCACAAATTTGAGTAATTTATATACTCTATAATTCTCATTTTCCTCGTTCCCATACTCTGTATGAGAATGTATTTTAAAGGCTCTGCCTTTAGTTATAGTTGAGGCAGAGCCTCTGTGATGGCATTCCCAGTCAGAGACTGGGAACGAGATTATTACCAATTACTAATTACTGATTATGGCGGCTACTTCTGATATTGTGCAAAAGCTTTGGAATTTATGTAATGTTCTCCGAGATGATGGCATTACTTATCTACAATATGTCACTGAATTAACTTATTTACTATTCCTGAAAATGGCGCAGGAGACGGGAACAGAAACACAATTACCGGAGGGTTATCGCTGGGGTGATTTGATAAGTAAGGGGGAAACTGAACAACTGATATTTTATCGTTCCCTATTATTAATGTTGGGTTCTGATAAATCTTCTCAACGGGTACAAGCGATTTTTGCTAATGCTCAAACTTCTTTAAAAATACCTCGCATTCTCAAAAAGCTGGTGACAAGTATTGATGATTTAGACTGGTTTTCGGAACATCGAGACGAGTTTGGTGATTTGTATGAAGGGTTATTACAAAAAAATGCTGATGAGAAGAAATCGGGAGCAGGTCAGTATTTTACACCCAGACCTTTAATTGATGCGATGGTTGCCCTAATTAAGCCCCAACCAGGGGAATTGATTCAAGATCCGGCAGCGGGTACGGGGGGTTTTTTGATTGCGGGCGATCGCTATATTCGCCAAAATCATGAGGTTTTTGAATGGACGGAAGCAGAACAATCTTTCCAGCAACATCAGGCTTTTTATGGGGTGGAATTGGTGCAGGATGCTCACCGCTTGCTGTTGATGAATATGATGTTACACGGTATTGAAGGGGCTGTGGATTTGGGTGATACTCTTTCCGCAACGGGACAACAATTAGCTAAAGCTGATGTCATTATCACTAATCCCCCCTTTGGCACTAAGAAGGGCGGTGGACTGCCTTCGCGGGATGATTTCACCTATCCCACCTCAAACAAGCAATTAGCCTTTGTCCAGCACATTTACAGGTCACTCAAACCAGGGGGACGGGCTGCGGTAATTTTGCCCGATAATGTTCTATTTGAAGATGGCCAGGGTAAATCTATTCGCGCTGATTTGATGAATAAGTGTAATTTACATACTATTCTCAGATTGCCAACGGGAATATTTTATGCTCAAGGTGTGAAAACCAATGTCTTATTTTTCCAACGGGGAACAACGGAAAAGGACAATACTAAGAATGTTTGGATTTACGATATGCGGACAAATATGCCCAGTTTTGGGAAGCGGATTCCCTTAACTGCTGGGCATTTTACCGAGTTTGAGCAGTGTTATGGTGATGATCCTAATGGTCATAGTCTGCGGGTAGATTTGGGGGAAAATGGGCGGTTTCGCTGCTTTACGCGGGAGCAAATTCAGAACCGTAATGAAAACCTCGATATTTCTTGGCTGCGGGATGATAGTTTGCAATCTGGAGATGATTTACCTGAACCGGAGGTAATTGCATCTGAAATTATGGAGAAACTGCGAATTGCAACTCAGGAAATGGCAGCTTTATTAATCTTGCTGGAAGGGGAAGAAGCCGCAGAAGCTGTAACTGCTTCGGTGGGGTTGCCTGGTTTAGAATAAAAATGCGCCAATTAAATATAAAACCTCTCTCCTACCTCTCCCCTACCTCTCCCTAACCCTCTCCTACAAGGAGAGGGAAAAGGAATAACTCTTAATACTGGAGAGGCTTTGACTCCCCCTTCCCTGGTAGGGAAGGGGGTTGGGGGGTTAGGTTTATATTATATTTTTTAACGCCCACTTACTTACAATTGTTTTAACTCTTTAACAAGGAGAAAAAGACTATGAATAGTATAAAAATGCGCTCTCATGTGGGTAAAGATGGGATTTTGCATTTACAAATTCCTGTAGGAATAACAGACAAAGAAATAGAAATCATGGTTATTTATCAACCATTAGAAACACCAATTCCACAAAAATCACCGGAAGAATTAGGCTGGATGCCTGGTTTTTTTGAAGAGGTAATTGGTGGTTGGGTAGGAGAACCACTGGAAAGAGCAGAACAGGGAGAAACAGAAAAATGATTATTGAACAAGCCATTTTAGAAAAAGTGCGAGTATTATCACCAGCAAAGCAACAAGAAGTTTTGGCTTTTGTTGAGCTTTTGCAAAATGATGAATGGGAATTTTTATATAAAGGAAAATTTAAGGAACTACAGCAGAAAATTAAGGTGGGAATTGAAGCGGCTGAACAGGGTGAAGTTGTAGATGCACAAGAGGTATTTCAACGGTTACGGGAAAAACTACAACATAAACGAAATCAGGCTGGTTAATTATGACTCAAATATATAAAAATGTTCTTTATATTGATATAATTAATGGCAATTCTTTTTTTAACATTGCTGGTTAAAAAAATATAAATATACCTCACGCAAAGGCGCAAAGACGCAAAGGATAAGAGATAATTTACATGAATGATGAATTAATTGAATTGCCTGAAGGTTGGGAATGGACAAATTTAGGAGAACTTGTTCTGAATATTCAATATGGATATACTGCTTCTGCAACAGATGAACCCACAAAAATTAAATTTCTTCGTATAACAGACCTTCAAGAAAATTCTGTAGATTGGGAAACAGTTCCTTTTTGTGATTGTAGTGAAATAGATAAATATAAATTATTTCCAGGTGATATTGTTGTTGCTAGAACAGGTGCAACTACAGGAAAAAGCTTTTTATTAAAACAAATACCGGGAACTACGATTTTTGCATCTTACTTAATTCGTCTTCATACATCAAATTTATGTCCACCAGAATACCTTGCATTGTTCATGCAAAGTCCAAAATATTGGAGACAAATTACTACTGTTAGCAAAGGAACTGCACAACCTGGAGCAAATGCTTCTATCCTTTCAAAATTAATTATTCCTCTACCACCACTCAATGAACAAAAACGAATTGTTGCCAAAATTGAGGAGTTGACCGATCGCTCACAAACAGCCCAGAAAGCCCTAGAAGCCATACCGCAGTTGTGCGATCGCTTTCGTAAATCCGTCCTCACTGCAGCCTTTAGAGGCGATTTAACAGCCGATTGGCGCGAACAAAATCCAGATGTTGAACCTGCTTTAAAGCTATTTGTCAACATCATGAATGATCGCCAACAAAAATATAATAAAGAATGTGAAGAACTTTTATTGGAAGGTAAAAAACCTCCTAAGTTAACCAAGTTTGAAGTAACAGCTATAAATTGTGATGTTCCAGAAACTTGGATTACCATTTTCGTAGAGTCTGCTTGCTTATTTATTATTGACTGCTTACATAGCACCCCTAAATTTGTAGATGACGGTGAATATTGTATTGATACAACTTGTATTGAGCCATGCAAAATTAATTGGAATCAAGCAAGAAAGGTTAGTTATGAAGATTTTCTCACAAGAACCAGTAGAATGATTCCTAAAGAGAATGATATTTTGTTTAGTAGGGAAGGAACAATTGGTACAGTAGTAAAAGTTCCTAATTCTCCTAAACTTTGTTTAGGTCAAAGAATGATGATGTTTAGATTTTCTCCTTATATTCTTCCCGAATATGCAGAATTCTATCTACAATCACCTATTTTTAAGCAGCAGTATAAACCTCTAATTTTAGGTTCTACATCTCCACATCTAAATATTGGAGATATTAGAAGACTAGGTTTTATAGTTCCACCACTAGCAGAACAAATAGAAATTGTAAAATGTGTTAAATCTGTATTAAAAATTATTGACAATATCGAAAAACAATACCAACAAGCAAAAGAAAAACTAGATCAACTCAATCAATCAATATTATCGAAAGCCTTCCGAGGAGAACTCGTTCCCCAAGATCCTAATGATGAACCAGCATCAAAATTACTAGAAAGAATTAAAACAGAAAGAGAAAAAATCAACAACAACAAACCAAAAAGCCAACGCAAAACCAAAACCCCAGCAAAACAGGGAACAATCCCAGGAATGGAATCACAGTTCCCTGTTTCTTGATGATTTCAGCTAAACTGTTCCTCAGCGTCCAAATTAAATAACATTTGTAGAGTTTGCATACATCGTCTTCTAGCTTCCACATCTTGCTGGGCGCGTAATTGCACCATCGGATCATGGAGAATCTTATTTACTATTCCCCTTGTCAAAGCCTCAATTACCTCTTGATGCTTTTCGCCAAATTCCGAACCCAAACGAGATAAAGCCTTTTCTAATTCCTGTTCGCGGATAGTTTCGATTTTATTGCGGAGAGAACTAATAGTAGATACAGTTTCTAAACTTCGCCACCAAATATCAAAAGCTTCAACTTCCTCATCTAAAATCTTCTCAGCTTCCTGCGCCATTTGCCGGCGACTTTCATAATTTTGGGCTACAACCGCCTTCAAATCATCAACATTAAAAGCCTTGACATTGGCCAAATCATTGACATCTGCATCCACATTCCGGGGGACAGAAATATCAAATATCATCAATTGTTGATTGGGTTCTAACACCGTTTCCAACTTCGCCCGATCTAAAATCGGTTCAGTCGAAGAAGTGCTAGTAAATACCATATCACTAGCGGCAATAACTGACATCATTTCTGGCAGCAAATGGATTTGAATAGGTTGTTCTGGGAACAGTTTCGCCAATTCCTCAGCCCGTCCACGGGAACGATTAACAATACTAATTTGAGTTGCACCTTTAGAAATCAGGTGTTGTACAAGTAACCGGGACATTTTCCCAGCACCGAGAATAGACACCCGATAAGGAGATAAATTTTCTACTTTCATCTGTGCCAATTCCACAGCGGCCGAACTGATAGAAACCGCACCAGTTCCAATACTGGTTTCTGTGCGAACCCGTTTACCTGCCGTTAAAGCTTGTTTAAATAACCGATTTAAAATGGTTTTAATGCCATTAAATTGTTGTCCCAGTTTATGAGTATTCTTAACTTGAGCGAGAATTTGACCTTCACCCAAAACCAGACTATCCAACCCACCCGCAACCCGTAAAATATGGGTGATAGCATCAACATGGAGCAACATAAACAAATGATGTCGCAAAGACATAATCGGCAATTTGCTATGTTCAGAAAGGAACTGAGTCACCTCATGAATCCCCTGGGTAGTTTCCTGACTAACAATATAAATTTCTAAGCGGTTACAAGTGCTGAGAATAGCAACTTCATCAACATGAGGATAACTCAGAAGTTGAGCGATCGCACTTTCAATTTGAGGTTCAGGAATACTTAATTTTTCTCTAACTTCAACTGGGGCTGTTTTATGGCTTAACCCCACTACTGCAATATTCATTTTTTAAATAGGTAATTGGTAATTGGTAATGGGTAATTGGGATCAAGATTTTCGGATTCAATCTCTGAATCAGGATACCCAAGATTAAAGGATGAACCGGATACAAGATTTTTGGTAAATACTAAATCCTGCAAATGTCTGAATCAGGATACCCAAGATTAAAGGATGAACCGGATACAAGATTTTTGGTAAATACTAAATCCTGCAAATCCTTAAATCCTGTAAATCCTGATTCAGACGATCACCATTGACTACCGCAATTGGATAACCTGGGGTTCGTCAACCAAGTGAACTGTATCCACAAACCGAGCGGTTTTAGATTGGCTAGAAATAACCAAACTTTGGGTTCTAATTCCACCATGGAAGAAGCGCACACCATCCATCAGAGTTCCAGGAGTGATACCGCAACCAGCAAATAGCACTGTTTCACCAGAAGCTAATTCATCAGCGTTATAAACCTTATCTCCATCAGTAATACCCATTTCGTTTAGACGGGCAAGATTACCTTCTCTGCTTTCACCAATCAAACCAGTTTGGACAACGGCTGGATCATAGATTAGTTGTCCTTGGAAGTGTCCACCCAAGCAACGTAAAGCCGCAGCAGAAATTACACCTTCGGGAGCAGCACCGATACCCATTAAAGCATGAATATTAGTACCAGCAAAAGCGCAACAGATAGCAGCAGAAACGTCACCATCGCTGATGAGTCTAACTCTTGCTCCAGCGGTGCGAATTTCTTGAATGAGGTCTTTGTGACGGGGACGATCCATGACTACTACTACCAATTCCTCAACGGAACGGTTTAAGCACTCAGAAAGGATTTTTAGGTTTTCTGTAGCAGATTTGTTGATATCAACCTTACCTTTAGCCGCTGGTGGTGCAGCGAGTTTCTTCATGTAGAAGTCAGGAGCAGCAAATAAACCACCCTTTTCAGAAATTGCCAAAACTGCCATAGAGCCATTTTGACCGTAAGCAACCAGGTTAGTACCTTCGCAAGGGTCAACAGCGATGTCAATTTCTACAAGTTCTTCAATATTACAGACACTAGCAGCATTGGGTTGAGTACAGATACCAACTTCTTCACCGATATAAAGCATAGGAGCTTCGTCCCGTTCGCCTTCACCGATGACGATGCGACCACGCATATGGATTTTGTTCATCCGTTCGCGCATCGCTTCCACTGCTACTTGGTCAGCAATGTTCTTTTCGCCCTTACCCATCCACTTAGAAGAAGCGATCGCTGCTTGCTCAACTACTTCTATAATCTCTAACCCAAGAGTATTTTCCACGAGTATCCCCTCTAAATTACTTGTCTTAGCGTCGTTTGATTAGCTATTTCAGTTTTCAAGTTTACCAAAACAAGGATACATATTAGAAAAAAGTCTGGAATAGTAACTATGTTAAGTTTTGCTGCTACCTACTGCTAATATGTAGTCAAGGAAATATGTATATGGTACTGTATCGTTGTTATTCAGGCTTTTAAGTATCATTACGCTTATGGATAGTAAAAACTCACTCACACTAGGAATTGCAGCCGTTACTGCGGTTGTGATTACTGGTAGTTTTCCATTATTAGCGAAAGCAGTTCCACTACCTTCACTGCTGGGTCAAGTAAATAAAGCCAAGCAAGCAGAAGCAAAAAATTACAGCGGAACGGTTAATCGGGCAGAACAGGCTTATTATTTGGAATTTCAAAAATTTGCTAACAGTTTAGATGAATTGCAAGTAGGTATAAAACCAGTCACAGATAATTACTCCTATGGTCTTATTGGCATAGATAACGAGGGTAATGTTAATGGTTCTATGGAGTTTTATGGCAAAGGTAATAACGATAAACCATATAAACTGATTGTAATTAATCAAAAAGGTATCCCAACTACAGCAGTCCAGTTTGTTGCTGTACCAGTCAAAAATGGATTAAAAAGTGGATTAAAAAGTTATACTGGGGGCGTTTTTACAATAAAAGCTGATCAAGTAACAGGAGAAAGTTTGACTGTAGCAATAGCCTGTGAAAGCGTAACACCATCCAAAGATATTCCTCCTGCTCCCAAGCTAGTTGATAATCAGCCACAATGTCCTACTGGCTTTGTCAGCCTAGCGAAATAACCTAGTTATACTCAAAATAGCTTAATCCTTTAATTCTACAGGTAAGGGTAAAATGCAATGCTCATAGGTGTCAACTTAACGTAAAATCAACCACACAGGGAATTAATTCCCTGTTTCATAGCAAATACCACGAAGAAAACAGTTTCTTTATTTCAATCTCATGTTTTTCAACATGAGTTTTTCTTGTTCCCCGTTCCCTATTCCCTCTGAAATATTTATAAATTAGTCTACCTACTTAGCAGTGCAATAATTGAGTAAATGCGCCTAGCAGGTTAAAATAGTTTTGGTGACAGCCTCTCCACTGTTCCTTACGAGGCTTTTATGGCAGCAAATCTTAAACAAATAGCCAAGTATCTAGATAATCTTGGTTGGGACTACCGTTTTGATGAAGAAGAAGACCGAATTATTACAGGTGTCGAAGCTGAAAACATCGAGGATTTTCTGATAGTTGTCCAACTGGATGAAGAAGGGAAATTTTTCCGGCTATTTGCACCCCAAGTTTTGGCGGAAGTAAAAGACCATCCCCACAAAGACGCTATCCTCCAAACCATGTTGGCTATTTCCTGGGAAACCAAAATGCTGCAATGGGAATATGATCCATCCGATGGTGAAATCCGCGCTATCATCGAATTTCCCCTGGAAGACTCCCTGCTCACCGAAAGACAATTTAACCGTTGTCTGAGCGGATTAATCCAAATCGTGGATACTATTGCCCTGCCGCGGTTGCAAGAGGTGATGGAAACAGGAGCAGATCCGGGAAATATGGATTTAGGAGAAAGATTATTGTTGAGTATTCAAGAACAAGCTCCTGGATTATTAGAACTCCTAGAAAAAGCCATGGAAGCGCGGAAAAAGCGGGGTAGTTTTGCCGATGAATAAAGCGGATAACTACTGAAATCGCTCAACTGCAAAGTGATAACCTGATTATATACTGAAATTTTGTAAGGCTGGATTTTTATGACATCCTATGCAACCTCCTCTGCTAAAGCAGAAATGAGTGAACTCCGGCGGTTAAAAAGCTTATTACCCCCAGAATTGCAAAGTTGGGTAACAGTTGAAGGCACAGTAGAGGTTAATCCATCCCTGATTCGTTGTGAAGAAATTGGTAAAGACCAAGTAGAAATTCAAATTGACTTGGTAAAATGGGATGCTCTGGCCATGGATCAGCGTAATTTGCTGTTCTGGCACGAAGTTGCTCGCGTGCAAAACGACACCATTCCCAAAGATGGTTGGGAAATGGCAGCACTAGCCATTGGTTTAGGTGGTGCTGTGGGTGAATTATGGGTACAGGATGGCTTATTGCTGGTATTAGCGATGGCGCTTTGTGGCGTTTCTGGTTGGAGATTATATCAAAAAAATAATGGGGATAAACAAGTTAAAGAATTGCTAGATGCTGACGAAAAAGCGATCGCTCTAGCCACCCGCTTTGGTTATAGTTTACCCAACGCCTATAAAAGTCTGGGTAGCGCCTTAAAGACTTTAGTGGAAAACACTCCTAGTAAACGTCAGCGTTCTCGTTATGAAGCTAGACTTTCCGCGCTCAAGCGCAGCGCTAACAAAGCCAAAGCTAAATCTCGAAATGACGACTCTGATATGTAAAGTCTTGACAAACAGTTAGTGGGGTGGGTGATACCCAACCCACAAAGTATTTAACTATTCTTTGACAGCTTTTGATTTCCGCTTCAACCAAAAAGCACCGAAACCTAGCATGATTAAGCCAGCGCTCGCAGTTGGTTCTGGAACTGATGACACAACTTGGGGTGCAAAGCTAGAACCTTTAAGGTCTGCGTCAGTAAAGCCAAATACATAGAAGCGATTTGGTCCAGCAGTACCAGGAACAAAATCGTTATCGTTGGCTACCCACAGAGTGTGGTTAAGGACACCATTTACAGTAATATCTTGACCAATGGCTAGTCCTTCAATTTTGGAGGGAATCTGAGTCTTGGCAATGTTGTTCGGTGAGCCGTTCAGTATATTCACGAGATCAACAAAAGGTTGAGAGGATTTAGTGACTGCTTTAGTGGAAGCTTGTGTGCCATTCAGACTACTGACATCCTGAGCGCCTGTGAGGTCTATCTTAAACACCTGTTTGATGCTGGCAGAACTACCGTCTCCCAGACCCTTTCCGTCCCGCTCATCAACCAGAAACTCATGGTCATTCAGTGCCACAATATCACTCACCCCTGATCCAGTTGTCAAGTTATAGGCATATTCATGGGTAGTCACGCCACTAGCGATGTCAATAGTTACCATCCGCAGCATCTTTGCTGAGTCACCCTTAAGATTTGCATCTTGGATGAGAGAAGCTTGCACCATAGCAACCAGAGTTTTACCATCGGGTGTGATGGCGAGTCCCTCCATACCCTTGTTAGCAGTGCGTCCAGAGGTATTGCCACTAATTTCTGTAGCACCATTTGGAGAAAGATTGTTTACATAGTATTTAGAGGGTAGCGTGAAGGTACGGATGCGCTCGCCAGTTTCACGGTTAAACTGATAAATATATGGTCCATACTCGTCGGAAACAAAAGCACTAGTGCCATCATTGGAGAGACGAACGGCTTCTGGGTCTAACCTAGCATCATTGGGATTACCAGAATTTTGAGTCGGATCGTAGTTGTCCGAGCGACCTGTAAAGTAGAACTTGTTAGCGGTATTTACAGACGGCCCACCAGAACCAAGACCGAGACCACTTCCTGTTCCGTAGGTAAGTGGGGTGGAACTATAGAGCAAGGTCGTTTTGTCCAGTGTCGGTGTCAGGGAAAAGGGTTGTGCAGATCCGGGCGCATTGGGTGTCAGAGTCATGGATATGGTCTGGAGGCGCGAGATAAAAGAGACTGTATCATCTACTGCACTATTATAGGCAGTGGCATTGGGTCCGCGATCAGGCACTGCAATGAAGGTGTTACCCCCCGCCCAAGTCAAGCCTGACCCAAGACCCCCAAGGATGTTGCCTGGTAGACCGTTCTCCAGATTGCCTGTTAAGCCGGATAGGTCGGCATTGACACCTGCGGCAGAGCCAGTGAGTGTACCTGTGGCTAACAGCGTCGCTGCTTGTGCCTGGGATGCACCGATCAACCAGAGGGAGGCGGCGAGGACTAGATGGTTGGTAAATTTTGTCATGATGGTTAGTCTCCTGTAGGATATGTTTCTCTATGCAAAAAAATCAGTAGAATTGGAAATCTAAAATTCACCACTGAATACAGAGAGCCAATGTCTTACTGGAATCATGCCTGAGTCCGAGAAATCAACAATACCTAAGTATTAGACTTTTGTATTAAGAACAAGTTAAGTGAAACTTAATCTATCAATGACATATCAAAACTTTATAAACTTTGTTCTCTTCTTCATCAAAACTTTTTAAAAGCTACATTTGGTTCAACATTTTATGAGTTTGGGGAATCACACGCACGTATTTAACAAATCGCTTCATTAAAACTTGCCATTCTAAAACTTGGTCTGGAGTTGGTGCTACCATTGCCACATCACTAAATTGTTGAGAAGGCGTTAAAGGGGTAACGGGCTGTAAAAATACGGGAATATCCTCATTTACCGCCGCAATTAATAAGGCCGCTCGTTCTAACTCCTCAACAACTGTACTTTGAGAGACAATTATTTTTACAAATACCTCTAACTTAGTGTTAGAGCATAATTGAAGAAATTTCGTATGTTCTTCCCAATGAGTTTCACCACTCACACTGGGTAATTTCAAATCCATTCCTACAGAGTCTAGATAGGGGATAATTATTTCTAACTGTTCTGGGCGATGTCCGCCAGTTTCCAGATAAATTGGTAAACTAGTAAGCGATCGCACTGCTGGCAGAAATTCCGCCAAAAATTGTGCATGAAGTAAAGGTTCTCCTCCCGTTAAGCTAATGCTATCGTGGATACAGGGGAGGTTTTGTCTGACAATCCATTCTAGTAATATGGGCAATTGAACAGGATTTGCATGAATTTCAAAATCCCGTAATCCAGGGGAACGCTCAATTCGACAAGTCGCGGGTGCATCCCAAGTATGTGCGCTGTCACAAAAGTAACAACGTAAATCACAAAAAGCAAAACGAATAAAAATCTGACGTGTTCCCACGTTCAGACCTTCCCCTTGAATGGCAGAAAAAATTTCAATCAGGCGTGCATTAGAGTTAACTTTATTTTTAGTAATCATATGATTATAGGAAGTAACGAGTCCATTCACCTATTCACAACAGCAAGAATTTTGTGAGTTTCTTCTATTGTGAAGCTTTATTGGTGATATTCCCGCTGATCTTTAAAAATCTACCAACTTGTACTTCATCATACAGATTAAAAATAAGGTTAATTGTTTTTTTAAGACAAAATAACGTTTAGCAAATTAGATTGTAGATGGCAACTAAAGTGCAGAGCTTCATGAGTAGCCCACCCGTACCAGTAGATTTTCCAGTTACTTACCTAGAAGGCGCGGCAATCTTGCAAGTGCCAGTTAGGTTAACCGTGCTTGAGGCCGTCAGTTTTAAGCAAACTTGCCAAAACTTAATTCAAGCAGATTCACCACCAAAGCAAATTTTCATTGATTTCCAAAATACTACTTTTATGGATAGTAGTGGTTTAGGTTCTCTAGTTGGTAACTTTAAAAATTCTCAAGAAAAGGGCATCAAGGTGACACTGCGTTACGTCACCCCCCAAGTCATGGCAGTTTTAAATCTGACGGGACTAGATCAGGTGTTTCCCATTGAGTCTCTTCAACAGCTACCACCAATAAACACGGATAAAACTACAGATCCAGGCAAAAATAATTCTCGAAAACCAGAACCACTCCCGCAAACTCATCCTTCTGTGGCCTCTTGGATGAAACGGGTCATTGATATTGTGGGATCATTAGTCGGATTAGTAATTACATTTATTTTGTTAATTCCCATCGCTATCTCCATTCAAATTGACGATCCTGGTCCGATTTTCTTTAAGCAAACCCGTTGTGGTTGGATGGGTAAGCGTTTTGCTATTTGGAAATTTCGATCTATGTGTGTAGATGCCGAAGCTAGAAAATCCCAAATCAAAAACCAAGTGGAAGGTGCTTTCTTTAAAAATGATAATGACCCCAGAATTACCAAAGTAGGCAACTTCTTACGTCGAACAAGCCTCGATGAACTACCTCAATTTTGGAACGTTCTCAAAGGTGAAATGAGTTTAGTCGGGACTCGTCCACCTACACCTGATGAAGTAGAACGCTACGAAGTTCCAGAATGGCAACGTTTAGACGTTAAACCTGGTATGACTGGTGAATGGCAAGTTAACGGACGTTCTAAAGTTCGCAGCTTTGAAGATGTGATTCGTTTAGACTTAAAGTATCAGGAGAATTGGAGCTTAGTTTACGATTTAAAGTTAATTTTCAAAACTGTAACCATTTTGTTTCATAAAAATAGTGGGGCTGTTTAGTTAATTTTTCGGTCATAGGAATACTCAGTAAGCAGCACTAAAATTTACTTATTTAATTTACCCAAGCTTCCTTTTAGCTTGGGTTTATTTGCGGCTAAAATTAGTGGTTTTGGATACTCCCCGAAAGACACAGGATTATTGGTGAAATCAATACCTTAGAGGATGTTTTAAAAGTCTAAGCCTTATCCCAACGACAATTTTTAACTCTCACCTACTTAAGCCGGGGATTGTCAATCATCTTCATCAGGTTCTAAATCTTCTTCTGTCAATTCCTGATGAGGTACAGCAGCAATAATTGCATCTATGACTTTACCTACTGGTAATATCTCAATACCAATTTCAGGGAATTTTGTCCCTTTAGGAACTATAGCTCTTTTAAATCCCAGTTTCGCGGCTTCTTTTAATCGTAGTTCCATTTGGGAAACTGATCGCACTTGTCCCCCTAACCCTACTTCTCCAATTAAGACTGTACCAGGATCAACTATCCGATCTCGGAAACTGGCAACTATGGCCACGGCAATTCCTAAATCTACCGCTGGTTCTTCTACATTTAATCCCCCCGCAGAAGCAACGTAGGAATCTAATTTGGACATAGGTATCCCCACTCGCTTTTCTAATACGGCGAGAATCTGCACTAAGCGATTATAATCTATGCCTGTACCAGCCCGACGGGGGGATGGATAACTGGTAGGACTAACTAAAGCCTGTAATTCCACAACAATGGGACGAGTCCCTTCACAAGCCACAACAATGGCTGTACCCGGAGCAGGATCATCACGATTACCTAAAAACAGTTCGGAAGGATTATCAACTTCTTTTAATCCTTGGGACACCATTTCAAATATACCAATTTCGTGGGTTGCTCCGAAACGGTTTTTTACAGTTCTTAATAATCTGTGAGAAGCAAAGCGATCGCCTTCAAAATATAATACAGTATCAACTAAATGTTCTAATACTTTGGGTCCTGCGATCGCGCCTTCTTTAGTAACGTGTCCGACAATTAACATAGTAATATCTTCGTGTTTGGCCACTTTCATCAAAGCTGCGGTACATTCCCGAACTTGAGCAACTGAACCCGGTGCTGATGTTAAGGCTGGAAAAAACACTGTTTGGATACTATCTATTACCGCCACGTTAGGTTTCAGAGAGTCTATTTCCCGGAGAATTTCCTCTAAATCAGTTTCTGGCAAAACATACAAATCTGCGCCTATACTGTCAGGATCTATGGGTTTTTCAGGATCTTTTGTTGTTCCTTCGCCATCTTTGCTTTTATTCTCTTCTGTGACGACAGTAGGGGTTTTTGACATTCCCAACCGAGAAGCACGTAATTTTACCTGTTGTCCAGATTCTTCCCCAGTTACATAGAGAATCCGATATTTTTGCGCCAGTTGGTTAGATACTTGCAGTAATAGAGTAGATTTACCAATACCAGGATCGCCACCAATTAGCACCATCGAACCGGGAACTATGCCACCACCTAAAACTCGATCTAATTCGCCATAACCCGATTCCCAACGAGCAATTTGGCGATCGCTAATTTGATCAAAAGTTAAAGCGGATCTGGCTTTAGCTGGTTTATTATGAGACTTACTATGACCCCCAGCCTGCCAATTTCCCACCCCAGACCGGCTAGGTATATCCCCGATCAAAGCACTAATATTCTGCTCAACTAAAGAATCATAGGTGTCACAATTTGAACATTTTCCGAACCATTGGGAGAATTCCGCTGCACAACTACTACAGATATAAATGGTCTTTGGCTTGGCCATGCTTAAATTTTAGTTAATAATCTTAATTTTT
Source organism: uncultured cyanobacterium (assembly GCA_903848645.1). Classification (GTDB taxonomy): domain Bacteria; phylum Cyanobacteriota; class Cyanobacteriia; order Cyanobacteriales; family Nostocaceae; genus Dolichospermum. Next base: position 29,974 of record CAINGU010000032.1, read on the forward strand.
TCTTAATTTTTGGAAAAAACGCAAATTTAATAATAGTAATAGTTGGAAGCTCTTTCCAAATCAATTAAGAGCAATGATATCTTAATATTATGATATTAAAAATTAATCATGAAAAATTTTAGTTAAGGAGCATGACAAAACTTGGAAAGTCATAAAGAAAAAATCCTGGTAGTAGACGACGAAGCCAGCATTCGGCGGATTTTGGAAACACGCCTTTCCATGATTGGCTACGATGTGGTGACAGCGGGAGATGGTGAGGAAGCTTTAGAAATATTTCGCAAAGCTGAACCAGACCTGGTAGTTTTAGATGTAATGATGCCAAAACTAGATGGTTATGGCGTTTGTCAAGAATTACGCAAAGAATCGGATGTCCCCATTATTATGCTCACAGCTTTGGGAGATGTGGCAGATCGCATCACCGGGTTAGAATTGGGCGCTGATGATTATGTCGTTAAACCATTCTCACCCAAAGAACTAGAAGCACGGATTCGCTCAGTATTGCGACGGGTAGATAAAACAGGTGCAAATGGTATTCCTAGTTCTGGAGTGATTCATGTCAGCACCATTAAAATTGATACAAATAAGCGTCAAGTTTATAAAGGTGATGAGCGGATTCGCTTAACGGGTATGGAATTTAGCTTATTAGAATTATTAGTCAGTCGTTCTGGTGAAGCTTTTTCCCGTTCGGAAATTTTGCAGGAAGTATGGGGATATACTCCCGAACGCCATGTAGATACTCGCGTTGTAGATGTACATATCTCTCGTTTACGGGCAAAATTAGAAGATGATCCCAGCAACCCAGAACTAATTCTCACCGCGAGAGGTACTGGTTATCTTTTTCAACGCATATTGGAAGCAGGGGAAGAGTAAGAGGCAGGGAGCAGGGGGCAGGGAGCAGGGAGCAGGGAGCAGGGGAAGAAAGAATTTTCCCAAGGACAACGGACAACGGACAACGGACAAATGACCAAATCAGATCCTAATCGAGTTTTACGGCGTTTACCCTTGGTTGTTGGGGGTTTAGGTGCTGTGCTTTTGTTAATGAATCGGTTGTTAACGCCGGAACTGACAAACTCCCAAGCACGAGGAGATGTGCTGGGGGTAATTTTGAGTGCGGTATTAATTTTAACTGGTTTAATTTGGCAACAGGTACAGCCGCGCACACCTGAGACAGTAGAACTAATTGGGGAAGAGGGGTTTTTTTTAGCAGCAGATTTACCAGAATCCGTGAAAATAGAATTAGCCTGGGCAACGCGGTTATTATTAACAAATACAGTCACGCGATCGCTCATAGTCTACTATCAAGATAAAGTTCTGTTACGTCGCGGTATTCTGGCTGCTAAATCGGAAGTAGTACCAGGAATAATCTTAAAAAAAGTATTAGAAACACAAAAGCCAATTTATTTAGTGGCTTTGTATGTGTATCCTGGTAAAATCGAATTTGATTATTTGCCAGAAAATACCCAAGGTGTAATTTGTCAGCCTATTGGTAATCAAGGGGTTTTAATTTTAGCTGCAAATGCTCCCCGCAGTTACACTAAACAAGATGAAAATTGGATTGCGGGAATTGCGGATAAAATGGCTGTTACTCTTGGTAATGGGTGATTTTGTTTTTCTTTCTGACTCCTGACTGGGCGCAGGCCCTGCGCCCCTACTGACAAGAATTATGCAAATTATTTATTTACTTTTAGTGGCTGTCATGTTGGTAGGGATTATTGGTGCGGTAGTTCCAGCCATACCTGGGAGCAGTTTAATTTTAATATCTATCATTATCTGGGGAATTGTCAGTCATTCTTTTGCAGCTATCAAAATTCCCTTGATTGTCACCATTATTGTTTTAGTTTTGAGTATGGGTGTTGATTTCCTCGCTGGTTACATTGGAGCAAAACAAGCTGGTGCTAGTAAGTGGGGACAAATTGGCGCGTTTGTGGGTTTATTACTGGGATTCTTTGGATTATTACCTGCTTTACCCTTTGGTGGACCATTGTTAGGAATTCTATTTGGACCACTGTTAGGAGCAATTGTGGGTGAGTTTCTTTACCAACGGCAATTATGGCCTGCGGTGAAAGCTGGGATAGGAATTACGGTGGGAACGGTTGTGGGGAATTTAATTCAAGGTGTCTTAGCTATCAGCGCGGTTGTCGTATTTTTATTCACGACTTGGCCACAGGTATATGGGGGTTAATCATCAAAGTTTTTATATCAATCAAAAATAAAGCTATTAAATAAAATCAAATTACCCAATCTTATGAAAAGGGATCTTCCTTTTCATGGATGATTAGCGGGCAGGATGCCCGCACCACAAAAAAGAAATTAAACTAATTGCAAACCAGATTTTGCTTCTTTGGCGATCGCTTCGACTTCATCATTCACCAAATTTGCTAAAATAGATTTAGCTTCATCATTACCTAATCGGGTCAAAGCTTGCACAACTCTATAACGCACTTGCCAATCTTCATTAGTGCTGTATGGAACTAGGAGAGGAACTGCTTTTGGATCTCCCAACTCACCAAAGGAACTAATGGCCGCAGTTTGAATTAAGCCATTATCTGAAGCCAGTGCTTGTGTCAGCAATTCAAAGGCTCGCGGATCTCCTAATTCTCCCAACGTCGCAATAATGCTAAACTGTACCAACCATTCTGGTGTTTCTTGGTAAAGCTGTTCTAAATCTTCAAAAGCATCATGTAATTTTAGCGCACCTAAACAGTCTGCGGCGGCTGCTTGGACATCTGGTTCAGGATCATTAAGTAAACCCCGTAATACCTTCAAGGATAATGGTAAATCCTGTGTTCCCAGGGTATCCATTTGACTTACCGCAGAGTAACGCACACGCGCACTGCTATCACCAATGGCAATTTGTACTAATTCTAAACCAATTTGCGGTTCTAGTTCTCGAATTTGATTGACTGCACGCAAGCGATCGCCCAAATTTTCAGAATACAGTAATTCTTTTATACTATCAGCAGACACACTCATTTAATTATCCTAAATTTTGAAAATGGTAATAGGTAATTGGTAATTGGTAATTGGTTCCCAGTTCCTAGTCCCCAGTCCCTAATACCTACTCAGCGGCCATAGCGCGAATAATATCACCACGAGTTAGAATACCAATTACCTTACCCGCATTGTCAAGGACTGGGAGACGGTGAACTTTGTGATCTTGTATTAATTTTGCTGCTTCTCTTAATGGTTTGCTGGGAGAAATACTCAGGGGATTTTTACTCATAACTTCCCCTACGGTTTGCCCTAAAGCCTTATGTAAATCCCGTTCATAAGCACCAGGATTTTGTAAATAAATTACACTATCCAAAATCATAATATATGCAGGTGGCGTTACACCAGTTTCTTGCCACATCAAATCTGTTTCTGAGATGATTCCCACTAATTTATCTGCGTTATCAATTACAGGTAAACCGCTAATGCGTTTTTCCGCTAAAATCTGGATAGCTTCTTTTAAAGGAGTTTCAGGACGGACGAGGATCGGATCACGACTCATCACGTCAGCAACGGTTTTAGACATTTTTTTACTTACACCTTTTATAAAAGTCTTTTTAACTATTGTAGAAAATTATTGGTAACAAATAAATACTGTTAATAGATTGTTACTTTTTATCTTTAAAAATGCCAGCATTCAGCTAAGAGCAGAAATAGGAAACAAGAGGAAGTTTTCATTATCTTGAATTTATACCCAGGCAATTATTAATTCCTTATAAATAATAAAATTCTTGTGGTGCGGGCATCTTGCCCTCTACGGGTATACCTCACTCAGACGGAATCCGCGGTAAATGCAGATTGAGCGATATCCAAATATTAAAAATGCTAAGAAATAGGTTTTTGTTGAACTTAAAGAAGTTAAAATTGATCAATAAAAAGGCTTGGAGGGTAAACCAAGCCCCAACTTCACTCAGGGTAAAATATATAATCCATTTTATAGATTATTGATCTAGTAAGAATCCTTCTCAAGAGAGAATTTTTCAAATCATAGTCACCACTCACCGTCCAGGGTAAAAGCCGCGCAATAATAAGGTTGCCATAAATTTTTATTTTTTTATCAATATTCCCAACAATGTAAATTAATATTCCTCCCTGCAACTACAACCGCAGCCGCAAAATTATCTGCTGGTGTCAATTCTCTTAAATTCCAATCTCCTGATACAAGTAATTGACTGGGTTGATTTGGTGTTAAAGATATTTCAATTTCTTCTAACTGTACTAAACCATCTCCTGTGGCTTTTAAATAAGCTTCTTTGCAAGTCCAATAACGAAAAAATATTTGTTGCTGTTCTTGGGGAGAAATGAGTCGCAGGTATTCATATTCTCTAGAAGAAAAAAACCGTTTTGCGAGACTTTCTAAATCCGACATAGTGCGAATATATTCTAAATCTACACCAATTTGATTTTGATAACTTACCCCACACAAAGCCAAATCTTGGGAGTGAGATAAATTAAATAATAATCCTTTGTCAGCAAACTTAGCCGCTAATAAAGGCTTACCACGGGGCTGATATGCAAATTCTACTTGTTTGGGATTAATCCCCAAATACTGCCCTAAAATTGCGCGGAGAGTGCCACGTCCAGCAATAAATCTTTGCCGATGTTCAGGAAAATAAAACCTTTGGGCGCGAGCAATTTCATCACTAGATAAAGTTTCTTGAAAAGATTGTAATTGTGATTCTGACTGATTTAAATTAATCCGCCAGATATGCACATCATCATCTGATAAAATTAAGTTTTTGGGTGCAGATAGCCAATTAGAATTAAACACAGTTGCCAATAATTAAACTTTACTTTCTTGCATAGAACCATTTTCAATTTTCTGGCTACGGCTTGTTTCTATCCATTCTAAAACACGATTCCAAGCCCACCATTGATCAGGATCTTCATATTGATTTTGACATTTTTTGCTACTCACATAACCAACATGGCCACCGTAGCGAGTCAGTAATAAATCTATGTCAGGGTTTTTCGTAGCAGCGGCTTGTAAATCAGGAATAATGGCAGGATCAAATAAGGGGTCATCAGCAGCATATAATATTAAGGTGGGCTTAGATAGTTTAGGTAACAATTCTAACCCACTGCTGGCTTGATAATAATCGGCAACGGTGGCAAAACCCAAACGTTCAATCACCAGTTCTTCATCAAATCCCCAAATGCTATTAGCCCTGTCAATAGCTTCTGGCTGAATAGATTCAGGATAAGCAGCATGGATTTTCCAAGCTAGTTTTTTCAATTCCTTGGCAATGCGAGATTCAATATATTTACCGAAGGGATGCGTAACTAAATAAGTCAATGAACGCAATGAATCTAAACTCGGACAAATCACCGCCCCACCAGCAATATCAATGTCTTTGGGTGCTAAATCTGCTGCGGCTTTCACTCCCCATAACGCCAACTGTCCCCCTAAAGAATAGCCCGTAAACCAAAATGGTGACGGACAACCCATTTTTGCCGCAGTTTCGGCTATTCTGACAAAATCTTCCCCTTCATACAAACCATCAGAAGTCAATGTTGGCGATAATTCTGCGGTTTTACCATGGGCCCGCCAATCAAATAACACCACAGCATAGCCTTGGGCGTAAGCCTTGCGTCCCAAAATTCTTAAAAACCATTGTTGGTCTAATTCTCCAGTAATACCATAAGTGCCAACAATGGTACTATGGGCATTGGGGGGAATAGCAACCTGACCAAAGATTGGCACACCTTGACCACCAGTGAAGATGACTTCGTGATATTTTGGTTCTGGGTGAGTAATTTTACTCTCCCAATCACGATTAGCCCATAAAGCTGTATAAGTCGTCATGGTCACGCCATTTTGCAAAAAATAGGGCGGTAGATACTCGTATTTATACATAAGAATAGGATAGTGAATTTTACAATCAATTAATTTTAATATTTATATTAGGTTTAACATATTTTTTATAATTGAGGTGGTAATCTTTTTATATATCAAGGAAAACAAACGTCTACAGTTTGCTTCATGATCTCAAAATCTCTCAACTTTTTCCCAGAATTAGCGTAGCGAAATTTTGGTAGTCGGGGGAGCGTCAATTATCCTTAAATAAAGTAGTTATAATTTTTTAAGAATGCCGAGGATTCTTGTCATAGACGATGACCCAGCGATTTCAGAACTTGTTGCCGTCAACTTGGAAATGGCGGGCTACGATGTTAGTCAAGCCGAAGATGGTATCAAAGGTCAGGCTCTAGCTCTCCAGCTACAACCAGACTTAATCATGCTCGATCTGATGTTACCTAGAGTAGATGGGTTTACAGTTTGTCAACGCTTACGTCGGGATGAACGCACTTCCGAGATTCCTGTATTAATGTTAACTGCTTTAAGCCAAACTCAAAACAAGGTAGAAGGATTCAATGCTGGTGCAGATGATTACCTGACCAAACCATTTGAGTTAGAAGAATTATTGGCACGAGTTCGGGCTTTGTTGCGACGCACTGACCGGATTCCCCAAGCTGCAAAACATAGCGAAATTCTCAACTATGGACCTATTACCCTCGTTCCCGAAAGATTTGAGGCTATTTGGTTCAAAGCAACTGTAAAACTGACTCATTTAGAGTTTGAGTTACTTCACTGTCTGCTACAACGTCATGGACAAACCGTTTCCCCCAGCGAAATCCTCAGAGAAGTTTGGGGTTATGATCCTGATGATGACATTGAAACTATTCGGGTGCATATTCGCCACTTGAGGACTAAACTTGAACCTGACCCTCGTCATCCACGCTACATTAAGACGGTCTACGGTGCAGGATATTGTCTAGAATTACCTAGTGTACCTCCTGGAATTGAGGAAGCGATCGCTACAGTAGTTGAGTAAAAGGGAGCAGGGGGCAGGGAGCAGGGAGCAGGGAGCAGGGGGCAGGGGGCAGGGGGCAGGGGGCAGGGGGCAGGGGGCAGGGAGCAGGGGGCAGAGGAAAGAATTATTACCACTGACAACTGACAACTGACAACTAACAAAAAGTATGATATAATTAGTAGTTCTCTAAAACAGTGCTGGGTGAAGAACGTAGAGACAAAACTCAGCACACCTACACACTCAGCACTAAAGAACTCTAGTTTATGGCATTGCCAATTGTTGCAATTATCGGTCGCCCTAATGTGGGCAAATCTACCTTTGTTAATCGTCTTGCCGGAGATCAAACGGCGATAGTCCATGATGAACCAGGGGTAACACGCGATCGCACTTATCGTCCAGCTTTTTGGAATGATCGGGAATTTGTCGTAGTAGACACAGGTGGCTTAGTTTTTAACGATGACACCGAATTTCTCCCCATGATTCGCCAACAGGCCTTAACGGCTCTTTCAGAAGCCTGTGCTGCTATTTTTGTGGTGGATGGGCAAGCAGGTTTGATGCCCGCAGATGAAGAAATTTCTGAATGGTTACGTCAACAACCAGTACCCGTATTACTGGCTGTGAATAAATGTGAATCTCCAGATCAAGGGATTATTCAAGCCGCTGAATTTTGGGAATTAGGACTAGGTGAACCGTTCCCCATTTCCGCTATTCATGGTAGTGGCACAGGGGAAATCCTGGATGAGTTAATGAATCACATTCCTCTTGTAACCGAACCAGAGGAAAATAAGGAAATTAAAGTCGCCATTATTGGCAGACCAAATGTAGGCAAATCAAGCTTACTCAATGCTTTTGTTGGTGAAAATCGAGCTATTGTCAGTCCTATTTCTGGAACAACTAGAGATACGATTGATACAATAGTCGAACGAGGTGGGCAAACCTACAGATTAATTGATACTGCTGGTATTCGCAAAAAGAAACATATAGAATACGGTACGGAATTTTTCAGTATTAACCGCGCTTTCAAAGCTATTCGTCGCTCTGATGTGGTTTTATTAGTGATTGATGCTGTAGATGGCGTAACTGAACAAGATCAAAAACTGGCAGGACGCGTTTTAGAGGAAGGTCGCGCTTGTGTTGTTGTTGTTAATAAATGGGATGCTGTTGAGAAAGACTCTTACACCATCTATGATCATGAAAAAGAATTAGAGTCACGCTTGCATTTTACTGAATGGGCAGATACTATTTTTGTAAGTGCGGTGACGGGATTACGGGTAGAAAAGATTTTAGAATTGGTAAATACAGCGGCTGAGGCACACAAACGCCGGGTGAGTACATCAGTAATTAATGAAGTTCTCGAAGACGCTATTAGTTGGCATTCACCACCGACTTCACGGGGCGGTCGTCAAGGGAAGATTTACTATGGTACTCAGGTGAGTAGTCAGCCTCCTTCTATCGCTCTGTTTGTTAATGATAATACCCGCTTCAATGACAATTATCGCCGTTACATTGAACGCCAATTCCGCAAACAGTTAGGTTTTCAAGGTACACCCATTCGGCTATTTTGGCGCAGTAAGAAAGTTCGAGATATGGAAGTTGGCGGTCCTAATCGAGCGACTCGTGTAAAATAGGAAACTGATGGAATTTTAGATTTTAAATTTTGGATTTTGGATTGAATGATTCAAAATTTACACAGGAATAATATTGCCTGGATTGTATGGAGTGATTAAATTGAAAATCTCTTTCCCAATCTAAAATCTAAAATCCAAAATTGTTTGAGAACTGACAAAAATATGGATTTATTGCGATCGCTTCCTCTCGGACTTTACTTAGAAGAACCGCAAACTTGGTTACACAAACTCGATCCGCGAGTTAAGTTAATTTGGTTATTGAGCTTTCTAAGTAGCTATATTGTCGCTAATAACTATTGGCGGGTATTACTGGTATTACTGCTAATTACTTTTACTGTATTTGCCAAAATTCCTCTGAGAGTATGGCGACAACAAATGGGCTGGTTATTGATACTATCATTTATGGTATTAGCCATTGGCGCAATTAGTCCTGATGGATTAGGTGTAAGTTATCAGTCCCGCTTACCTGCAAATGAACAAATCCTCACCCAACCAATAACGGATAAAAATACCCAAGTTACTCCCGAATTAGCAGATAGTCATAAAAAATATAGCTATCTGCTATTTCAGAAAGGATTTGTGAAAGTAAATCGCCGTTCTTTGGATTTAGCAATTAGCTTGAGTACAATAGTTTTTACATTAATCTACAGCACTAATTTATATTTGCTCACTACCGCACCGGAAGAAATTACTTCGGGTATGGAAAGTTTAATGCAGCCTCTCAGAAGGTTCAATATTCCAGTCACAGAACTCACCCTGACGCTAACTTTATCCTTGCGGTTTATTCCCCTAGTTTTAGAAGAAATTCAAAACCTGGTGCGTTCTGTAATGACTAGGGCAATTAATTGGAAAAAGCTAGGATTAAAAGGAGGGGCAAAAGTTTGGTTAATTGTGACTGAGAGATTATTAGAAAATCTCCTCTTGCGGGCTGAACAAATGGCAAATGCGATGATGGTAAGGGGTTTTACCAGTCCCAATGAACATCGAGTTAAATGGCAAGAGTTAAAATTAAAAATGGGTGATTGGTTAGCGATCGCTACTTTAATGATATTTTGGGTAATTAGGATAGCTTTTGGTGCAGATGTTTCTTAACTAATATTATTGATCACCCAGGCAAACTGGGTGAGGTAATTGATTATTTTTTAGTGCTGAAAATGGTAGTAAACATCATTAACATCCCCCCTACTAAAATAATGAACGCTAATGCCCCAGTTAGCAAATCCAAAGTATTATTATCTATGGTCATATTATTCATGCTCCTCTAAATTAGACATTATGAATAATAATACACAACTACAAATTATTCTCTCTAATTCTATTATTGCCACTGTCTTACCTGCAATAGCCCAACTTGATTTACCTAACTGGTGGTTAGCTGGTGGTGCAGTCAGAAATACAGTTTGGCGTTCTCTATTTGGGCAAGAATGTGATTTATTTATTAAAGATTTTGATATTGCTTTCTTTGATGAAACAGGAAACCGTGAACAAGAATTATTTGCTAAGTCTACTCTGAAAACACAATTTCCCGAACAGGAATTTGATGTCAAAAATCAAGCTAGTTTTGGAAATTGGCGGGCTGGAAATATGATTTTTAATAGTACAGAAGATGGGATTACAAATTGGTTACATACGGCGACTGCTGTAGGAGTTAGGATGACTAAACAGGGAGAATGGCAATTTTTCACTCCCTACGGTTTAGATGATTTATTTAATGGGATTATTCGACCTACACCAATACATATTAATAATCCAGATGCTGATCAAAAAGCAGCGGGTTTTTTGGAAAAATGCCCTTGTCTGCGGTTGGGAAAGGATGAGTTATAAAGTATATTTTTTTGTCAGAATCAGGATGTCCAGGATTTAAGGATTTTCAGGATTTTTTATGAGATAATAAAAATAAAGACACTGTGAACACACAATGACTACTCAATTAATGGTTCAACCTTCATCTTTAATATCTTCTGGTATGAAGATGAGTGAATTTGGTAATATTTATCTATTTAGATTTACTGAGGAACTACAGGTACGTTTTGAAGAACTATTAACAAAGAAAAAAGCTGATTCACTCACTCCTGAAGAGGAAGCGGAATATGTGGGTATTTCAGAGTTACAGCGAATATTTACCTTAATTAATGCTCAACTAGCGGCTAAAAGTAAATGGTGTCCGAACCAACTCGACGACTTATAAGAAAACGAGCTAAATTCCTCTGTGAATATTGCCACTCTCCTGAATACCTGAGTCCCGACCGTTTTACTATTGATCATATTATGCCGCAGTCTTTGGGGGGTTCAGATGAATTGGATAATTTAGCTTTGGCTTGTCATCGCTGTAATGAGCGTCATTATAATTTTATAGTAGCTAATGATCCTAAAACTCAAGAGCAAGTTGCTTTATTTAACCCTCGTCAACAAGAATGGTCAGGGCATTTTATATGGACAAAAGATGGTATAAAAATTGTAGGTACAACGCCTACAGGAAGAGCTACTAGCGATCGCTTTGACTTCAATGATGAACGACGTGATGAGCCTTCTATTCAAGTTGCTCGTCGTTTTTGGGTGGAAGCAGGTTGGCATCCACCACTATCCGATCCTCGTCAAGAATAAAAATCAATTTTCTATCGTGATAATTTATGCTGCATTACTAATTAACCCGATAGAAATTTGTCTTAGTTATTTATCACCACCTCTACCTAAATGTTCATTTAACAAGGAACTTGCTAGTCTAGCCATAGATGGACTCGTTTTTCTACAACCAGATGCTGACTGAGATAAAACTGATCCAGCTAATTGTTTAGCCATATAGTAAAGTTCAAGAGAATTAGGGTCATGGTGAAAATTCTTCATGTTCTTTATTTTTTGTAAATTATGATAACGATCATAGCAAATTAGTTTTTAAAAACGAGGATTTTCCAAAATATCAAGATTTTATTTAGATTTGTATAAACGGGATATCAGTTTAAATTGGGGTTTGCTGGTAATGAGGCTTATATTTTAAAGTTTACAAGTCTCGACGAGAGAGAAGAGACCACAGCACAGAAACGTCAGAGGAAGTCACCCACTCACAAGGGAGGCGGCCTTTTTTAATATTACTGTAGTACAACAAACTTCCTCCTTTTGTCCATCCTACCTGATCACCAAAGGTTTGCCAGATTTTCTCATCATAATTTCTAGTTTCACCTAAATCTTGATAATCTTCACGAAAGACTTGCAAGATTTTCTCACATAAACCTTGATAAATCCTTTTCTGCACAGAAAAACCAAACTTACCATTACTGTATCCCACCCACAATTGGTCAATGGTGCGGAGGTCTGTACAGGGAAAATTATCAATGTGTTCAACATCTAAGCAACCTTCCTTTTCCCGTTTTGCAACTGCTAACATTACCCGTCTGGTTTCTTCATCTGCTTCTTTCCATTTCCCAGCTTTGAGTAAATCACGCAGTTTACTATAATCCATCAATTGTATCTCTTGGTTTACAGGTTGTGGTGTGGGTATAATTTGTGGTTGTCTTTCCTGTACTACAAAAAGTTTATAAGTCTCAACGCGAGAGAAGAGAACAATAAAATATAACCAGTGACCACTACCGACCATCCATAATTCACGCCGTGGGAGGTGGCCTGCTGGTGCTTTATTGTCAAAAGTAATATCACTGTAGTACAACCAACTTCCTCCTTTTCTCCATCCTACCTTGTCCCCAAACTTCTCCCAGATTTCTCTGCTATATCCTCTCGTTCCACCTAAACCTTGATAAATGAGATTTTGCACAGAAAAACCAAATTTACCATCGCTGTATTTTACCCACAACTGGTCAATGGTGCAGAGGTCTACCCAGGGAAAATTATCAATGTGTTTAACATCTAACCAACCTTCTTGTTCCCGATTCGCAACCATTAACATTACCCGTGCTGTTTCCTCATCTGCTTCCTTCAATTTTCCAGCTTTGAGTAAGTCACGCAGTTTTCTATAATCCATTCCACGGGATGATTTTAATTGTACCTCTTGATTTATAGGTTCTGGCGTTGGTGCAATTTCTGGTTGTTTTTCCTGTACTACAAAAAGTTTACAAGTCTCGACACGAAAGAAGACAGCACCTCCCAATAACCATCCACCTACATCACTCAGTCGTATGCACACGGGTAGGTGTCCTTCTGGTGATCTCTTATCAAAAGTAATATAACTGTACCTCAACCAACTGCCTTCTTTTCTCCATCCTACTTTATCCCCAAAGGCATCCCAAATTTTCTGATCATAATCTCTCGTCCCCTCCAAACTCTGATAAATCTTGTTCTGTACAGAAAAACCAAATTTACCATCACTGTATTTTACCCACAATTGGTCAATAGTGAGCAGGTCTTCGCAGGGAAAATTATCAATACTTTTAGTATCTAACCAACCTTCTTTTTCCCGTTTTCCAACTGATAACATTACCCGTCTTGTTTCTTTATCCGCTTCTTTCCAGTTCCCAGCTTTGAGTAAGTCACGAAGACGGGTATAATTCATACCTACTGCTGATTTTAGATCAACATTATTTACTTCTAATGATTTATTGTTTGAATTAAGAATAAAGTGATAATATTTATCATCATCGTCAAAATATTCAAAATATTTTGATTGAACATATTGGATATAGTTAATAGTGCTTCCATAACTAAATTCATTATTTAGTCTTTTATATAGATTAGCTGCCAAATTTAAATTTTCAAGTGCATTTTTGTTATTTCCTATTTCGCTATAGTAATTTCCCCGATAGTAGTATACTTCTGCAAGATATGTATAAATATTTAAAGCATAGTCAGGATAAGATTTTAATACAATGTTAAAATCCTCAAATGCACCTACTACATCTCCTATTTGAAAACGAACTTTTCCTCTAACATAGTATGCTTTATAGAAGTTAGGATTAATATTTAACGCTTGATTCAAATAATTGATGATTAGTTCATCTCTATTTATAATATAATTGTAATAATTGCAATCTACATCTAGGTTATAGTAAGTAATTGCTAAATTCAAATAGACTACAGCTTCTTTAGGATTAATTTTTAGTGCTTTCTCATAATCATTAATAGCATAGTCTATATAACCAAATTTTTCGTAAATAATTCCTCTGTTATTATAAGAGTAAGTGTCTTTAGGATTAATGTATATTGCTTGACTATAATCATTTATAGCATCCCGAAAGTTTCCCAGTTGATGATGAGTTTCTGCTCGTTTGAAATATATTTCAGCATTTTTAGGATTTAGTTGTAACGCTTGACTATAATTAGTAATAGCACCTTGATAATCAAGATTATTAATACATTCATCACCTAAACTGATATATTTGTCAGCATCATAAAATGATAAATTCTCTAAATAACCATGTAAACCACCAGGATAAAGTAATTCATCTATTCCAATTAAAGTTTTATCACCACTTGATTTAATTATATTGGTTGGTAAAAACCCAGCTATAATAAGACCATATTCTTTTTCCGTGTCACTAAATTCTTCTTGACATAAAATACAAACTAAAACAGCATTTTTTTCAATTTCTTCTCTATCAATTGTCCATTGAACTTTATCAAAATATCCATAACGGGTTTTAAGCTGAATACCAATAGATGGATCAGAAGTTAAAGTAAAATCAATTTTTCCATCTCCACCAATGCGTTTTTCATAATCAATTTCAGTTACAAAATCACCTAAACAGATTTTAACAACTTCCTCACCCAGCTTTCCCTTCATATTATTGAAGAAAATGTTCTTAACATCGGATTGTTGCTTAAATTTATTAGCCATCTCCCAACAAAAATCCCGTAATTGCTTTAACCTCTCTCCAGAGATAACCGTCAATTCACTATGCTGGCCTTCCTTCTTACAATGGAGTAAGTCACCAGATTTCAGTCTTTGAATAAAATCAGTCTGCTGTGCTTTGAGTATAGTTGTCCAGTCCATTTGTCAAAACTCACCTTTATCTGACAAGGAGTATTTATTTTATTATTCCCTATTAAGCAGCAAAAAGCACTAATCTAGATCACATTGCAGCTTTTTGAGTCTAACCGAAAAGTATTAAATCCTCAAACCCTAAAAATGCAACTAAAACAAATATCCTGTACATCCTTAAATCCTGGATATCCTGATTCTGACAATTTAATTTTATAACCCTATGAGTTTTGATAACGTTTGTAAACTACTAGCAGAAAAATATCCCTTTGATTTTGCTAAATGGTTACTTCCTCAAGAACCAAAAACAATCAAAGTCTTAAAAACCGAATTGAGTATAGAACCAATTCGTGCTGATTTTGTCACTTTCTTACAAACAGAAAATCGCATTTTACATATTGAATTTCAAACCAACCCACAATCTAAACCTCCCATTCCGTTTAGAGAGTTAGACTATTCAGTGAGATTAATCCGTAAATATGAAGTTCCTGTAACCCAAGTAGTGATTTTCTTACAAGAAACAGATGATCCAATTGTTTTTACTGAAGAATATGTTAACGAAACAACCAGACACCGTTACCGTGTCATCAGAATGTGGGAAGAAGAACCAGAATTATTTTTGGATAATCTGCCATTATTACCATTAGCACCATTAACCCGGACAAATTCACCCCAAGGTTTATTATCCCAGATTGCCAATAATGTTGCTAAAATTGCAGATAGGGAGACTAAACAGAATATTGCAGCTTACACAGAGATTTTAGCAGGTTTGCGGTTTGAGAAAGACTTTATTCGTCAATTGTTAAGTGAGGATATTATGCAAGAATCAGTCATTTATCAGGACATTTTGCAGAAGGGAGAAGGAAAAGAAGCAGTTAAATTTTGTCTAATGTTACTTAATCAAAGATTTGGAGAAATTGATTCTGAAATAATTAACAGAGTTAAAATTCTACCTGTGGAACAGCTAGAAAATTTAGGTGCTGCGTTGTTTAATATTTCCGAAATTGCTGATTTAGTAACTTGGTTAAATCAAGAAGATCATCATTAATAGTGATTTTTGGGTTGGGTTTTCTCAATCCAAATAAAAATATTATGCGTTAAGTATAAATACAATGAAGGGCGCAGTGTCTGCGCCCCTACGCTTAAAAATCAACCCCCCGTTTCAATTCCACACCTTGATTTGCATAGTGTTTATGACAGTAAACCTCAGAGTGAATACTAGCTAAATCAAAATAAGCGGGTTGATTTTGACAGCGCCCAGTAATGATCACTTCTGTATCACGGGGTTTACGTAATAAAGCTTGGACAATGGGATCAACAGGTAACAATTCTAAATCCACAGTGGGATTGAGTTCATCGAGAATAATAGTTTTATACACACCAGAAGCGATCGCAATTTTGGCAATTTCCCAACCTCTTTCCGCTTCTATATAGTCTAAATCTTGACGAGAATTCCGCCAAACAATGGCATCGCGTCCACACCGTTGATGATCTACCACTTCAGGATAAGATTGTTGTAAAGCCGCTATAGCTGCATCTTCAGTATAGCCACTCCCACCTTTGAGCCACTGCATAATTAATACACGGGTAGAACCAGGATGATTGATACCTCGACCAATAGCTTGTAAAGCCTTACCCAAAGCACTGGTAGATTTACCCTTACCTGCACCTGTATAAATTTCAATCCCTTCAATAAACAATTCTGCCGCTGTGGGGTGGTGGTGGGGTTTCATTTCTGAATGCAAATCCGCAATATCTAATAATTGTTGCGGTGCAGCGCGTCCAGTCGCAATGATTTCCAATTCTTGGGGTTTAGATTTTAAAGTGTTTACTACTTCATCCACCGATAACAAACCCAAATCCAAAACCGGGTTAATTTCATCCAAAACAACTACTGAATACAACCCGGAAGCGATCGCACCTTTAGCTACATCCCAACCCCGTGCAGCTTCTGTTCTATCAAAAGGTGTAATTTGATCATGGCCAAAAAACTCCGCCCTTCCTGTGCGAACCTGATCAATTAAATGGGGAAACCCGCGTTGTAAAGCAGTTATCGCTCCATCCTCATCATAATCCCGTTCTGGCCCCTTCAAAAACCGCAGCAATAAAACGCGGCTAGAATCACTGGGTGTATTAATTCCCAAACCAATCGAGCGCAAAACCACCCCTAAAGCCGCTTGGGACTTACCTTTCCCAATACCATCATAGACGTGAATTTGACCCGTAAGCCGCTCAGAACGCACTTGCGCTGTGCGAATACCGATACCGTTCCTTGTCATCTTTTGAAAAGCTATAAAGTGGCAATTCCTTATCTTAACGAAACTAGAGTCTAGGGTGTGGGGTTTTATCCCTACGTATTAAAGCTTGACATATGTATTAATAAAATTAATCTAAATATCCTGTCGCCCCCAGATCATAAATGCCATAACAATGAGATAATTGCCGATTATCCGTATTCTTTCAGTTATACTCTGTACAACCAAGTCAAAAAAACGTAATCACCTTGTTGCAACCATTATGTCTGATGAATTATCACTACCCGTAATTTTTCCTCTTGGGGCAATATTTTTTGAAATATTATTCTTACTAACTGCCATTCCTATAGAAGCTTATGTTCTCAATAAGTGGCTGAAGTTTGATAAAAAAACTAGCATTTTTTACGCCATTGCCTTAAATGTTTTTTCTAGTGTCATTGGCTGGATTGTGTTTTTCACAGTCGAACCAATGTTACCTATCCCTATCAAAGCAGAATTGATTAATTATGTATTTTTTAATAAGCTTCAAAATCCCAGCATTAGCACAATTATAGTTCTGTTATCGTTTACTATTTTTCTAGCAACTTTTTTAGTTAAATTTCTCCTAATAAAGATGCTGATAATTTTTATGGATGAAGGAGGAAAAAAAGCAGAAACGGAAATTGTCTCTTCCCAACAAAGAGCCAGTTATATGAATATAGCTAAGTTGCAAAACACTAATCTAATCATTGCCACATTAATAGCAAATTCCCTCAGTTATACTGCCATAACCGTCATCATATTAATTCGCTCTCGGTAAAATGATCAATATTAATCAGAGGTAATCAAATGGACTCATTATTTAAAGATGTATTGGGCGTATTTAAATATATTCAAGATTTATTTGCAGGAGTTCAAAAACTCTTCACACCAGCCAAAGCATACTCGTGGCAGACATTTATTTACTTGAGTCTTTTTTCTTGGGGAATATCATATTTTGCTGTAGGGTATATTAAAGATATTATTGCCTTTTGTGGTTGGCTGTTTTTGTTAGCAGGAACAGCTTGGTATACTACCGATGATCCTTTAAGAGTTCCAGGCACTTTTATGCCAGTAGGGGCATTAATAACAGGCTTTTTAGTTAGTGTCTTTGCCTTTGGACATCAAGAGAATGTATTAACAGCTAAAACTATAGTTATTTGGCCGACACTAGCCGCAATTGTCACCGCTATACCTAACTTCTTTGAAGGCACAGGAGGAACATCAGCAAAAGCTAAACTTCCTAAAATACAAGATCGCCAAAAAGTTGTAGTTTTGTTAGCCTGGTGTATGTTAATTAGTTGTTGGCTTCAGTTTTACTTCGTCATAGATAAATGGTTAAAAGAATATCCTAGCTTACGTGCAGACAATTTCCATAAAAGTGCTTTTGTAATTAGACTAGAACCACCAGCGCAAAAACCGAAAACTGGTGATTTAATTTTAAATAAATTGCAACCCTTAGTTAATCAACAAATTGCTAATAAACCTTGGTCAGAAGTAGAAAAATGGTTAGAGAAAGCTGATCAGCAACTAGGCAACTTGGGAAGGAAAACGATTAATAGTAACTTAGGTAAATCTCAAGAAAAGCTACTCTGGCGAGTTGAACCCCGTGTAGTAAATATCAAGTCTGGATATAGGCTAGATATTTTGACAATTTGGGGCGGTCCAAGTGCCAATTCTAAAGGATATTACTGGAAAAAATCTTGTCTGATTCAACCATCTACTTCTGGCAAACAAATAGATAATCAAAACACAGTTGCCAGGATTTCTTGCGATCGCTTGAGTAAATTTATCATTGGTTCTCCACCACCACAGCAGTCAGGGAAAAATTAACAATTAAGAATTACCATGAATGTAATTAGAACTGTTGTCATGGCTAAGAATGTGTTTCAGGAAGTGATCCGCGATCACATCCTGTACATCATCGGTTTTTATGCACTCATCCTGGCTATTGCCTTTCGGGCAATTCCCGAATTTGCTACCACCACCTTTGATAAAATATTTTTAGACTTTGGTTTGGCAGCCATGAATGTCATTGGTTTAATTGTGGCTATATTTATCGGTACAGGATTAGTTAATAAAGAAATTGAAAAACGCACCATCTTAGTATTAATTTCTAAACCCATCAGTCGCAGTGAATTTATTGCTAGTAAATATTTAGGGCTATCAGCAGTTTTGGCGGTTTTAATTACCACAATGACAATAATCTATTTAGGATTTTTGCAATTTGGTAAAGTATCCTATCCAGCTACTAGTATTTTTTTGGCAAGTCTGTTCATATTTTTTCAATTATGTTTAATGACTGCCATAGCTATTACACTAGGAGTTTTTACTAGTTCCCTCATAGCCACAGCACTAACATTTGCAGTCTATTTAATGGGGAATATTACTCAAGATTTAGTTGCATTAGGTAGATTAAGTAATAACCCAAGCATGGAACGCATTACCCAGAGTTTATATCTGATATTGCCAGATTTATCCAGATTAGATTTAAAAAATGATGCTGTTTATGGTTTACAAGCACTACCTGACACAATCACATTAATTACCAATGCAGGTTATGGCTTACTTTACAGTTTCATGTTGTTAGCAATTGCCATTCTCATTTTCTTACGAAGAGAGTTTTAAATAACATCATCACTATGATTTGCTTGATTAATTTGATTTAGATGATTATTAAACGCAGATGGACGCAGATAAACGCAGATTAATTTTGTACTTCATTAAACTAGAAAATGCTATAATTGATCAGAGAAATTAGATTTCAGGATTTTATTCCTCATCTCCCCAGGTTTTTAGTTGCAAATAAACTAATAATAATGTTACTGCTAAGAGAACCGTTGCTACCGCTGCGGCATAACCAAAATCAAATTGGGCAAAGGCTTCTTGATATGTATAGTAAACCAACAAATTAGTAGAATTTAAAGGACCACCACCAGTCATGATATAAACAGATTCAAAACTGCGTAATGTAAAAATTGCAGTAGTAACAGTGGCAAATATTAGCGTTGATCTTAGTCCTGGTAAAGTAATATGCCAAAATTGCTGCCAATCATTAGCACCGTCTAATTCCGCAGCTTCATAGCGACTAGGGGGAATTGCTTGTAACCCAGCTAAAAAAACCACCATATTAAAGCCAATTTGTTTCCAAATACTGAATATAATAATTACTGGCATTGCCCAAAAGGTATCTCCTAACCAGGAGACTGGGGCAATACCATATATACTTAACAGTCCATTGACTGGACCTGGATCTTGAAACAACCAGCGAAATCCTAAACCCGCAGCCACCAGTGAGATAATAGAGGGGAGAAAATAGGCACTTCGTAAAATTCCCCGCATGGCAATGGAACGGTTTAATAATACCGCGAGTCCGAGAGGAATCACTAAACTGGGAAGGAGAGTAGCCGTGGTAAAATAAACAGTATTAACAATAACTTGCCAAAAATCCGCATTAACTAATAATCGCCAATAATTTTTTAATCCCACCCAATAAGTACCGCTAGAAGTAAAACTACCAGCAGTAAAACTGAGGTAAAATAAATAGATAATTGGCCAAATTATAAACAAACCTAACAAAATTAGTGCTGGTGCGAGAAAAATCCCAGCAGCAATTGTATCATTATCTAGCAGTTTGATCTCAGAAGAAGAAGATGTTTTCATCTGTTTGTTTTTAAAGTAAGGAATTCCTGGGAATGCCTTTATAAAACTTTCATTAACTGGGGAACTAAAGCTTTTAAAGCATTACCACGATGACTAATGGACTTTTTTAACTCTGTTGTCATTTGGGCAAAAGTCAATTGTTTCTCTGGTACATAAAAAACCGGATCATAACCGAAACCACTATCACCAGAGGGTGCAAACAAAATTTCACCATGACAAATACCCTCAGATTGAATTACTATTTCTCCTTGAGGATTAGCAACGGCGATCGCACAAACAAACTTAGCTTGACGATTTTCCTGATCACCTAATTCTCTTAATAACCTAGCAATACGTTCTAGATCATTGTTACCATAACGAGCAGAATACACTCCTGGCGCACCATTGAGGGCATCTACCGCTAAACCAGAGTCATCAGCGATCGCCCAATTCTTTGTAAATTTGGCAATTTCCGAGGCTTTAAGACAAGCATTTGCCGCAAAAGTTTCTCCAGTTTCTTCTACATCCAAATCTTCCGGTTTTAAAGCTAATTCCCAACCAGAATCAGCTAAATAAGCTTGCATTTCCCGCAATTTACCGGGGTTTCCTGTCGCTACTACAAGTAATTTAGTCATTAGTCAGTTGTTAGTTGTGAGGAAAGGGGAAAGAGGTAAAAGGTAAAAGTTTTACCAATTACCAATTACCAATGACCTATTAATTTGATTCAGCCCAATTTTTTGCCCAAGCTAGAGTTTTGTGAACTTCTTCTAGAGTTGCTGCTTCACAATAAAGGCGTAAAACTGGTTCAGTTCCGCTAAATCGAATCATTAACCAACTTTGATCAGCCAGACGGAATTTATAACCATCTATTGTTTGACAACCGATTACCGCTTTACCTGCAATTTCCGTCAAAGGTTGGGATTGCAATTGTTGTAAGAGTCGCCCTCTAACTTCCATATTTGCTAAAGGTAAATCAATGCGATCATAGGTTGATGAAAAATCAGTTTGTTGTTGTAAATAGCGATAATACTCACCTAAATCCAACCCTGATTCCACCACAGCCTCTAATACATAAAGTGCCGATAATAAAGCATCACGTTCGGGAATATGGCTACCATAGCCAATACCACCGGATTCTTCACCACCTAGTAATACCTGCGTCGCTAACATTCGGTCAGCAATGTATTTATAACCTACTGGTGTTTCATGAATGGAAAGGTTATGTAATGCGGCTACGCGGGGCATTAAGTCAGAACCGCTGACAGTTTTGACGATTTCGCCCTGAAAGTTCCGCCGCAGGGTCAGGTGGTCAATTAAGATGGGAATTAAGATTTGAGAACTGAGGAAATTAGCATCTTGATCTACTGCGGCAATGCGATCGCAATCGCCATCAAATACTAAACCTACCGTTAAACCCGGTTGATTTGTGTCTCGGTGGGTTTTTATGACTGTAAATAGCCGTGAAAGGTATTTTGGTAAAGGTTCAGGCGCACCACCTTCAAACAGAGGATCACGTTCGCTATTAATTTCCTGAACTTGTTCCCCCAATAGTCGTGCTAACCCGCCAGCAGCCGCCCCGTGCATAACATCCACAAATATTGTTAATTTGCCAGAAGCAATAACTTCCTTAATTTTGCCAATATCCACTTTAGAGGCTAATACTTGACAATAACTCGGCCAAGGATCAAAAGTTTCTTCTTTGCCTGGAGTCGCTGCCGGTGGCACTTTTTCTGATAATAAAGCTTCTATCTCTTGGGTAACTTCCGCTGGAACAGAACCACCAAAAGCACTTTTAACTTTTAATCCTAAATATGTACCAGGATTATGACTGGCTGTAACAACTAATGCCCCCAAAGCCTGGAGTTCTTTAGCTGCCCAACTAAAAGCTGGAGTTGGCGCGTAAGTTTCGCTAAACAGGACATCAAAACCAACTGCGGTAACAGCATTAGCAACAACACGGGCAAACTCTTCCGCCATAAATCGGCGGTCATAACCGACAATAATTGTCCGGCTACCTACCTCGGAAAAGTAAGTCTTATGTAAGACTTTGGCTGCTACGGTTGCTACTAAAGCTAGGCGTTCAAAGGTAAATTCCTCACCTATCACACCTCTCCAGCCATCTGTACCAAACTTGATTGGGTTAGTTACAACTGGCATAAAAATATCCTAAATTTCTAACTGATGATTTTAGCATTTATTAAGTAATGGGTAATTGGTAATGGGTAACTGGTAATGGGTAACTGGTAATGGGTAACTGGTAATGGGTAATTGGTCAGATAAATTCTGATGACTCTTTCTGCCTTTTACCTCTTGCCTTTTACCTTTGACTTAACAGAGAAATTGCCATTGGTAAAATCCGATGCTCCTGTACTTGAATTCTCGCGTGTAGTGTTTCCGATGTATCATCTGGTAGCACGGGAACAGCCGCTTGGATTAAAATTTCGCCACTGTCAACTTCTAAAGAAACAAGATGGACACTACAGCCAGTGATTTTGACTTTAGCAGCTATTGCTTGTTCTACAGCCTGTACTCCCTTAAAACTCGGTAATAAACTGGGATGAATATTAATCATGCGATTAGGAAAAGCGTCAATTAACACTTGTGTTACTAATCGCATCCATCCCGCCATAATCACAAATTCCACATCATACTGCTGTAATGTTTGGGCAACTTTACTATCAAATTTTTTCCGATTTTTACAATCACGATGATTTAATAATATCGCTTCTACACCCCACTTTTCAGCCCTAGCTGCTGCCTTAGCATCTGGATTATTGTAAATTAAAACTTGAATTTTGGCGTTAATTTTACCCTCGGCAATAGCTTGGGCAATTACTTCAAAATTACTACCATTCCCAGAAGCCATAATTCCCAGTTTCAAAGGCTGATTTTTTGAATCTTGGTAATTATAAATATCAGGAGAAATCAGACTAAAAGAAGGCTTTATTGGGGCATCATCAATCATAAATAATGATTATGGTAATAAAATTGAACCTGCTGGACATTGAACACCTTGGGATGCTTTTGTCGGAATTTTGGGAATTGCTGGCGCTTGAGTTGCTGGTTTGACAGTTTCACAAATAGCCGTATTTGTCAATGTTTCACCTTTGATTTTTCTGATAAATACAATTCCTGTATAACTTTTTAAATCAGGCTTTTTAGCAGTAGCAGTTTGCACAACACTTTGATTATTTTTACCTTGCGAAACGATGCGATAACGGTAATTTTCAGTTGTCGACTCAATACCAATTTGTAGTTCTTGAATAGTTTTTGCAAACTTACCATTTTCTAGAAAATAAGCCTGTTGTGCGCGGTTCATAGCACCAACAATTTGTTTAGCTTCAGATTGGGGATTATTAGCTGGTTTTTCCTGACTAGGATCAAGTATTTCCACATTTTTAGGTAAGGTGGCATTATCAGAAACCTTTTTAAATAGAGATATATCCGCAGAAAACTTAGTGGGTCTGGGTTGTCCGGGATTAGTACCTTGTATTTGCAGCCGCATTTGACCATCGGCTGTAAAATCAAAAATAGTTAAAACTGGTTTGGGATTATCAGGGAGAGTAATATCCAGATACATTGGGTTTGGTGTTGAGTTAATCTGATACTTTAATGGGTAAGCAACAGATTTTTCCCCAAACCCCATAATTAAAAACATTTTCCCGTCAGCAGTAAAGATAAAACTGATATTTTGACCTGAAGAATCTTTATTTTCCCATTGTCCGACCAGTTTTTTGATAATAGCGTCTTCTGAAGAATTAGCCGGTTGCGATACAGCGGGTGTTGGTGCGGTTGTCGGTTGGGCTAATACATTTGTCGGAAATGTCAATGGTAAAGCCACTAATAAGCTGTAAGTGAGGAATTTACTAGCAGTTTTGAGTTTGTTAAAGTCAAGAATAATTTGTGGCATTTATGGGTATTCCATTGTGTTAACAGTATTTTATACCAATTCTGCACGAAGATGCGCTGAATTAGGATAAACGTTCGCGTAGCGTCCCCTAGGGATAGGCGCAAAGGATGCGAAGAAAGAATTGAAGAAGCAGTCAAATGACTAACCGTAGCCAGAGTATCAGATAAACTACCTATTTTCTTTTTCCCGATGATTAGCAGCTTGTAATAATAAAGATTCTGCAAAAGAGATTGCGTCATTTGCAGATTTACCACCAGCTAACTGTGCCAATTCTTCCCGTCGGGTGGTTAAATTATCCAAACTTGTCACTCTCACAACTGTCCGTTGTTCATCATTACTATTCCTGGCTTTATTAATCACTAGTTTATCAACGCGAAAATGACGATCTGCCATAGCTGCGATTAGAGGTTGATGGGTTACACATAATACTTGATGTCCTTGACTAAGTTGGTGCAATTTTTCGGCTATGGCTTGGGCTACTCTACCAGAAACTCCCACATCAATTTCATCAAATATCATTGTTCCCACTTCATTACCTTGATTAAAACAAGCTTTTAAAGCTAGTAAAAAACGGCTCATTTCTCCACCAGAAGCAATTTCTGTTAATGGTTGAATCGGTTCTCCAGGGTTAGGACTAAACATAAAAGTAATTTTATCTGCACCTGTAGCTGTGGGGGTAGTAGGAACAATTTCCACTTGAAATTTCACCTTATCCATTGCTAACGGCTTGAGTTCAGCCAATAACCGAGATTCTAAATTAGCCGCAGTTTGCCGCCGTAATTGGCTTAATTGGTGACTAATTTGCTGGAGTTGTTGTAAATATAATTGTTCTTGTTGTTCTAAAGTTTCAATAGATTGTTCACTATTATTTAATTCAGCCAATTCAGTTTGAATACGTTCATAATAAGCGATCGCTTCCGTCAGAGTCGGTCCATATTTCCGACAAATTTGTTTTAATTCCCGGATCCGTTCATCCACTTCTTCTAACCGCTGGGGATCTGCTTCCAACCCTTCCCCATACATATTAATCTGTCTCCCTACTTCCATTACCGCTGCAATGGCATCTCTCACCAATTCCAACAAAGATTGTAATTGAGAATCATACTCCACCATGTGAGTTAATGTCATCTCTCCATCGGCTAATAAATCAGCAGCAGTCCGAGTTTCCTGATCATCTTGATACAAAGCCTGATAAACTTTGTAACTCATTTGTTGTAAATCCACAACATGATTCAGGCGGTCCCGTTCTTGATTTAACTGTTCCATTTCCTGGGCATCATCAAGATTAGCCCCACCTAATTCTTGCACTTGATATGTTAATAAATCTAATTGTTGCAGCCGTTCCCGTTCCGATGTCCGGCGTTTTTCTAGCGCTTGCCGGGCTTGTTGATATAGAATAAAAGCAGCGGCGACATTTTGGCGTTTTTGCCACAAAGCATCACCACCATATAAATCTAACCAATCTCGAACTTGGGCAGATTGTCCCACCTGTACGGTTTGCCCTTGTGCTGTAATTTCTACCAAACTATCCCGTAATCCTGCCATTAAGGGACGATTTACCAGCACTCCATTCACTCTTGATCTACTGCGGATATTACTGGTAGTGGTGGCAATTTCTCGACTAATGATTACAGCATTATCATCTGTTAAATCAATTTCTTGTTCATTTAACCAAGCAGCTAGAGGCGGAGTGACGCTAAAAGTTGCTTCTACTATAGCGCGATTTGTGCCAGTCCGAATCACCCGACTAGAAACTTTACCACCTAAAACCGCATCAATGGCATCTAATATGATTGATTTTCCTGCACCTGTTTCTCCCGTTAATACATTCAAACCCGCACCAAAATCCAATTCCAGATGATCAATTAAGGCGAAATTTTCAATTCTTAAATATAGCAGCATTTAAATAATCCTTACTATTGCAGATTTCCTGATTTTCGCTGATTACTATAGTCAGAAAGACTGAGATTTGAACTTTGACTAGATTAGGAAAAACCTAGATGTGTAGGGGTTTAGCTCATGCTTGACCCCTACCTGTAGAATCAAATTTATGCTATGGGAAACAGAGTAATGGTTGTATCCCCACTTCCAGCAGCTAATATTTTACCATCTGGACTGAAGGCAATTGAGTAAATTATTGAATCTGTACATTTGACGCTAGAAATTTCTGCACCACTAGCGACTGACCATAATTTTACTGTTTTATCTTTACTAGCACTAGCAAAAATTTGTCCATTGGGACTATATGCAAGGGAACAAATATGATCAGAATGTCCTGATAAGGTGCTAATTTCTTGACTAGTTTCTAGATTCCAAAGTTTAATAGTTTTGTCTTGAATACCACTAATTAAAGTTTTTCCGTCGGGACTAAATGCCAGAGAAGTAATCCCTCCAAACCAATCAGAATTTCCTGTTAAGGTTTTCACTTTATTTTCAGCTAATTGTAAAATTTTGATAGTTTTATCATTATTTTTCGGTATTGTCATTTGATGAAGATGTGGTAGGAATTACTTCTAGTGTTTCTTGATAATTATCTGATTCTTCTATACTTGATTTATTTGCTAACTGTGACGGGTTAAACCAAGTATTTAATTCCGTCAATACATCCAATGTTTTCAAAGATTCGTTAATAGAATTGCTAATAAAATCCAAGTTATTAATTGTGGTAATTTCTTCTCTTTCCTGGCTTGTTTCTTCCGGTACTGGATTTGTTGGCGAATTGGATTTATTTTTAACCTGTAACGGCTGTACCAAAGCTGTAAATAAACTATCTAATTCTGTTAATCCATCTAATTTTGTCAACCTTTGATTAATAGAATCAAAAATGTCATTATTTTGGGAACTTTCACTTTCTTGTTTTTCTTTAATCTCACCTATTTGTTGGCTTTGTTCTAAAATTGATTGATGTAATTTATGTGTTGAATCATCAATTTGTGCAAATCGAGAATTAAAGACTTGTATCTGTTGATTGATTTGTGATAATTCAGTTTTCAATTCTGCAATATTTCTCAAATATTCATCTTTGTCAACAGTGGAACTCAAATTTTCTAGAGAAATATCTAATTTCTGTAACCGATTATTGACAATTTGCATTTCTTGATTAACTGCATTAAATTTCGTACTCAACTTTTGCATTGATATTTGAATTTTCTGATCAATAACTTGACTAATTTCCTGTTTATAAACTTCAAGTTTTCCCAAACGTTCATTAATAGCAATTTCAATTTTTTGGTCAATAATTTGGCTGAGTTGTTGTCTCCAAGCTTCGATTTGTTCTAAACGTTGATTAGAGGTATTCATGGTTTTTTGAACTTGGTAAAATTCTTCAGTAATATTTTGCAAACTTGTCTGTAATAGATCAATTTGTGATTGTGATTGGGAATAATTAAACTTAGGACGATTGACTAAATTTAAAGCCATACTTAAACTCAGGGGAATAACTGCATAAACCCCCTGTTGCGTCACTGTTGCTACTATTGTTCCTAATACTGATAACCCCAAACATATATACTCGCTAACTTCTAGCAACTGATGATTATTCATGTTAACTGGTATTACTTGTCAAGTCGTGATTACTATATCACAAACCGTACTCAATAAAATTCAGCAAATAAAATTTTATACTCTTTGCGTCTGGAGCGTCTCTGCGTGCAAAAAATTCTTTCCTTCTGCAACGCTAATTTTTAGATATAAAAACTTGCAGATTATACACCTTGACAATAACACAAAATTTCAAGATGTCAATACCCTAGTAAAATCGTTAGCTTATTGATTCCATTCTCAATAATCTTGAGAATCAACCGAGCATATTCTCAATAAACATAGTCATGAACTTTTTTTGTAAAAAGGAGATTTAAAAAACTTATCTGTCTGACTGCACTGGTAGAAAATTAGCAGCCATGACTTAAAAATTGCTAAATTAACAAAGGATGCAATTATCTCATTAAATATGGTATCTACTCCTATAACTTTCTCCGATATTCAAAATCATTGGTCACAACCATTTATAGAAGCCTTAGCAGCACGACGGGTATTAAATGGTTATCCTGATGGGACTTTTCGCCCAAATAACCTCGTTACTCGCGCTGAATTTGCTGCTATTATCGCCGCTGTTTTTTCCCAACCAGTCAAACGTGAATATCTGCCTTTTGTGGATGTTCCTCAAACCCATTGGGCGATAAACGCGATTAAAAAAGTTTATGAAAGTGGATTTTTAACAGGGTATCCAAACAAGCGTTTTGGCACAGATGAAGGAATTGCTAGGGGTGATGCTTTAGTCGCAATGGTCAATGGTTTGGGAATTGCTGGTCAAGTTGACCTGGACTTAGTAAGTAAACTGGCAGAAATTTATCAAGATGGATCTTTAATTCCCTACTATGGGATTAATCAAATCGCGTTAGCAACTCGCGCTGGTTGGGTGGTGAATTATCCTAACGCAAAAATACTAAATTATAAAACAGCCTCTACTCGTGCAGATGTGGCGGCTATGGTTTATCAAGCTTTAGTATATTTGGGCAAAGCGGAAAAAATCCCTTCTGATTATATTGTTGTTCCTCCAATCATACCGAAACCGACACCCACAATTTCTAATACTGTCAAGGTAAATCATCGTCGAGAATTCCGAGGTGCTTGGGTTGCGACTGTGTGGAATAGTGATTGGCCTTCTAAACCGGGACTAGCTGTGGAACAGCAAAAAGCTGAGTTGGTGGCGATTATTAAACAGTTACAATCTTTGAATTTCAATGCTTTAGTTTTCCAGGTAAGACCAGAAGGTGATGCAATATATGCTTCTGAGTTAGAACCTTGGAGTGCTTGGATTACGGGAACTCAGGGAAAAGCACCATCACCATTTTATGATCCTTTGGAATTTGCGATCGCCCAATGTCATCAACGCAATATTGAATTACACGCTTGGTTTAATCCTTACCGCGCTAGAGCTAATAGTGAATTCGCTCGTGTTCGTCCCCACATCGCAGTTACTAACCCAGAAGTAGTTTATCAATGGGGTAGTCAACAATGGATGGACCCCGGTGCAAAAGTCGTTCAAGATAGAGCATACAACGTTATTATTGATGTTGTCCGCCGTTATGATTTAGATGCTATTCATTTAGATGATTATTTTTACCCCTATCCCATATCTGGAAAATCTTTTCCCGATGATAAAACCTACGCAGCTTATAAAGCCAGTGGGGGTAAACTAAATTTAGAAGATTGGCGACGGGAAAACGTCAATCAAATGGTATTGCGACTTTCTCAAGGAATTAAAGCCACCAAGCCTCATGTGAAATTTGGGATTAGTCCCTTTGGTATTTATCGTTCTGGAGAACCTGCGGGAATTGTCGGCTTAGATGCCTATAGTGTCCTCTATGCAGATTCTAAAAAATGGTTACAACAAGGTTGGATAGATTATATTGCTCCCCAACTCTACTGGCGGACTGACCAAACCAAACAAAGTTATGAAGTTTTGCTGAAATGGTGGACTCAAGCTAATACCAAACAGCGTCATGTCTATGCAGGTAATAATCTAGAACAGCTAGATGGTAAAGCTTGGAAAAATAGTGAAATTGCCAAGCAAATTCAGATTTCTCGGAATTTAGGGGGTAATTTGTCCTTGGGTAATATCTTTTTCAGTATGACTGGTATTAAAGAAAATCGTCAAGGCATCTCTGACCAATTTAAAACCGATTATCCCACACCTGCTCTAGTTCCTAGTATGTCATGGCAAAGTTCCATCACGCCACCACCTCCCAAAAACCTCAAGTATATTGATGGGAAATTAAACTGGGAAGCAGGTGATGATCAACCTGTGCGTTCTTGGACTCTATATTTGCAAAATAACAATAATTGGATAATTCAACGCATTTTATCCGCTGGTACTACCTTTGCGACAGTTCCACCAGGAGTTTATGCAGTATGTGCTGTGGATAGATTAGGGAATGAAAGTCAAGGTGTGATGATTACCGTAACTTGACAACTAGCAAGTTGGGTTTTCTCACGTCAACCCAACTACTTTTTAACTTATATGTAAACGAAAAACCTATAAGTTTTTTCAATCAAATTTTCCAAAAAAAGAATTTCACCCTATATTGTCAATAATCTTGAGAATATTCTCAATAAGTCGGGGAAAAAAGTTCATTTCAGGGCTTGATATTCTCAACTATTTTTTGTACAATAATTTTGATTATAATTTGCTTGGGCTATTTTATTTACTTTTTAGATTTCTAAAATTATTAAACGCAGATGAGCGCAGATAAAGATGAAATGAATTAATGAGTTTCATAATTCTGTGCAGTCTCGCATAAGTTTGTTATTACTGGACAGAACCCTACATCACCCGCAAACCCAAAATCATTAAATCTCGTTCCACACCGTCCAAATCAGCAATTTTTGGTAAATTTCCCCAAGCTTGAAAACCGAACCAAGCAAATAACTTTAAACTAGGTTGATTATGGGCGAAAATAAAACTAACTAACGTCTTTAAACCTAAATTGGGACTTTCCTGAATTGCTTTTTCTAAAAGTTGTTTTCCCAAGCCACGTCCTTGAAAATTTGGAGCAATATAAATACTAATTTCCGCTGTAGAATAGTAAGCTGGTCTACCGTAGAATGATTGAAAGCTCAACCATCCAGCAATTACACCCTCGGTTTCCACTACCCAGAGGGGACGCTGTGAGGGGACTCGTCCTTGAAACCAAGCTAAACGACTTTCCACAGACACAGGTTCTAAATCAGCGGTAGCCATGCGGCCAGGAACAGCAGCGTTGTAAATGGCGACAATGGCGGGTAAATCGGTTTCTGTGGCATGGCGGATGATCATTGCTGCTATCTGGGCAAAATTCTTGATAAAATATGTTCAAATAATACAGCGTTAAGAGGTCATTTCTCGATAATTTTCTCTTAAAACCGGACTTTGTACAACTCAAATAATTCTCCTAATTGGCGTTTGATTATCTTAGCACCTCCAGCTTTAATGGTTTTTTCCCACTCAGCGACGGGTTCGAGAAACACCTCTGCACCCAAATAAGTTTCTAACACAGCCCAATCTTCTGCTAAAGGCTGTTCTGAATTAAGAACATCAAATACAAAATGTCCTCCTGGTTTTAATACTCGCTTAACTTCCACCAAGACAGCATTCCAATATTCTAGGGGAAAATAGCAACTAAATCCTGTGGCAATTACTAAATCAAATTGATCTTCAGGATAATTTAAATGATGTGCTGCACCTAATTCTACACCTTTGAATAATTTTGAGTTTAATTGTGAACCACGGGAGTTGAGAGTATCTTTGGCTATATTACTAATTTCTTGCCCATAAAAGAATGCTTGCCAATCTCTCCAAGGATAGATTAAAAAGCTAACACCACAACCAATATCTAAACAATGTTCGTTTTTTTGAGGTTGAGCAATTTCCCAAAATGGTGAAACTATTCTCTGGCTTAATCTGCCATTTTTCCATTCCTGAAATATTGGCATTGCTTCTACTTCGTCGGGTACTGCAAATTTCTGATTTTGATATTGACGATTAAAGCGATATGCTATTTGTGCTATTCTCTCTTGCCATTTGTCTGGGGAATAGGTTTTATTTTTATAAGAATTAGAAGGTGGATTTTTAGACATTTATTAGTTTGGTAATAGGTAATAGGTAATTTTCTTCGTCCTTCTTTATGATTTATGGGCGCAGGCCCTGCGCCCCTAC
This sequence comes from uncultured cyanobacterium, assembly GCA_903848645.1. Taxonomy (GTDB): domain Bacteria; phylum Cyanobacteriota; class Cyanobacteriia; order Cyanobacteriales; family Nostocaceae; genus Dolichospermum. The sequence continues at coordinate 61,852 of CAINGU010000032.1, forward strand.
TTTCAAGCTTTTGCTAATAGAGGTGCAGCAGCTAAGAGGGTTTGGGTGTAGGGATGTTGGGGGTGAGCAAAAATTTGTTTAGTCTGTCCTAATTCAACTATTTTACCACCATTCATCACGGCAATGCGATCGCACAAAAATCTTGCTAACCATAAATCATGGGTAATGAACAAATAAGTTAAATCAAACTCTGCTTTTAATTGTAACATCAAATCGAGAACTTGTGTTTGCACACTAGCATCTAACATACTCACCGGTTCATCACATATTACCAATTTTGGACGAGTAATTAAAGCTCTTGCAATAGCTACCCGTTGTTGTTGTCCCCCAGATAAATCGGAAGGATAACGTTGATAATATAATTCTGCGGGTGTTAATCCCACTTTTTCCAACATCCATAAAACCTGTTCTTTGGCTTTCTCAGCATTAGCCAAATTATGAATTAATAAAGGATCTGCTATACTTTGTCCTACCGTCATAGCTGGATTTAAACAAGCATGAGGATCTTGAAATATCATTTGGATTTGTCTCCGGGAAGAACGAATTTCTTGACGGGACAAACTGGTTAATTCCTGTCCTAAAAATTCGACTTTTCCCGATGTCGGACTAATCAATTGTAAGATAGTTCTCGAAAGTGTACTTTTTCCACAACCAGATTCTCCAACCAATCCTAAAATTTCTCCAGAATACAATTCTAAGTTAATCCCATCTACAGCTTTAACTGTTTGACCTTCTCCCTTAAATATTCGTTCAATAAAATTTGGTTCTATAGTATAATGCTGTTTGAGTTCCGTAATTTTTAAAATGGGATTTGTCTTTTCTGTTTCCTGTTCTCCGTTCCCTGTTCCCGCTTCGTCAACTGCTTGAATATGTAAAGCTGCTTTTAACAAAGATTGAGTATATTCATGTTGAGGATGAGCAAATACAGTTTCCGTTTTCCCCATTTCCACCATTTTACCCTGATACATGACCCCAATGCGATCGCAATATTCTCCTACCATTGCTAAATCATGGGAAATTAATAATAATCCCATATTTTCTTCCCCACACAATCGCGTTAATTCTTGGAGAATTTGAGCAGAAACAGTCACATCTAAACTAGTAGTTGGTTCATCAGCAACAATTAACTTAGGACTCAATAACAAAGCCAAAGCAATAGCTACCCGTTGACGCATTCCTCCGCTAAACTCATGGGGGTACTGACTCCAACGACTAGCAGGAATTTTCACTTTTTCCAAAGTCGCTAAAGCCTTGTCCTTAGCTTGCTGTTTGGATAATTCCGGTGCATGAGCTTGTAAAGTCTCAATACAATGATTACCAATAGTCATCAATGGATCAAGGCGCGTCATAGGATCTTGGAAAATCAAAGCTACCTCTTCCCCCCGAAACTTCCGCATTTGCATGGGTGTCAAATCTAATACAGATTGCCCATGAAAATTTACTAATCCTTTAACGCGACTAGAGGCAGGTAACAAACGCATAATTGCCCGTCCAATAGTGGATTTACCACAACCAGACTCACCCACCAATCCCATTCTTTCCCCAGGCTGGAGAATAAAAGATACATCATCAACCGCCCAACTTTCTACTTCCCCACCCCGTCGAGGATAAGCTACACGGAGGTTTTCAACACTAAACAAAGCTTCACTCATAATTAATTATTTTTAGGAATTACGCATTAGGAATTACGCATAAGTAAGGGAAAAACGAACCACGAAGGCAAGAGGGTTTTAGAGAGTTATTGCGTAAGTCCTGATTTATAAAATTATCAATTTCAAACTGACTCCTGACTCTTGATTCCTGACTTCTGAATTCTTGTGTATACCTGCAATATACTGTAATAATTTTCGTTATAATATAGCATTAAGAATTATAAATATTCTTTGCTAATTAAAAATTGCAAAGATGTTTATAATTGATACCGTTTAATTTTACCTTTCTGTATGAATACTGATAAAGTAGTGATAAATTGGCAACAATTAACCTCATCTGATGTAGTTGCTAATACAACCCCCAATTTCTTCGCAGAAATTGTCCAAGAAACTTTTGCATTAACTCGTCGTCTGTTTATTCAACTCCAACGCCGTCCTTCTAGCTTTGTAGCCGGGATTATTCAGCCAGTAATGTGGTTAGTTTTATTTGGGGCTTTATTCCAAAATGCTCCCAAAGGCTTGTTTGGAAGTCCGACAAATTACGGACAATTTCTAGCAGCAGGTGTCATAGTATTTACCGCTTTTGCTGGGGCTTTAAATGCCGGTTTACCAGTCATGTTTGACAGAGAATTTGGCTTTTTAAATCGCTTGCTGGTTGCACCTTTAGCTTCGCGCTTTTCAATTGTTTTTGCTTCTGCTATTTTTATTATTAGCCAAAGTTTATTACAAGCGGCAGTAATTGTAGCAGCAGCGGCATTTTTAGGGGCTGGCTTACCAAATTTTACTGGATTATGTGCGATCGCTCTCATTGTCTTCCTGCTGGCTTTGGGTGTAACGGCAATTTCCCTGGGTTTAGCTTTTGCATTACCGGGACACATTGAACTTATCGCCGTAATTTTTGTTACTAACCTACCGCTATTATTTGCCAGCACGGCTCTAGCACCTTTATCTTTTATGCCTGGTTGGTTGCAGGTTATCGCTACCCTCAACCCTCTTAGCTATGCGATTGAACCGATTCGCTATTTGTATCTACACAGCAATTGGAGATTGAATGATATCGTCATGCACGCCTTTTGGGGTGATGTTACCTTTGGGATAGCGTTGTTAGTATTACTAGGTTTTGCTGTAGTGGCGTTACTGAGTATTCAACCCCAATTACGCCGAACTCTTGCTTAACATGATGAGGAGAAATTCTATGAAAAGATCATTTTTACCAGTTCACAAAATTATTGTTGCCACTATTGCCGGTATTAGCTTTGCTTCTATGCTAGTGGCAGAACCTACCTTAGCTGATCCTAATCAACCTTTTAATAGTTTGGAAAGCGATCGCAATAGTAATCCTTTGTCTAATAATAGCTCAGACTTCAATCCGTTGAACTTGGTGCATCAAGCACAAATGGGAACTATCCAATGGAATGATGATGAACAAAATCAAAAGTTAGATCAAGCAGCAGCAGCATTTAAAGCTGCACAAGATCAACGTCTTCAGTCTCAGAACCAACAAAACCCAAGTGCATCACCAATTACATCTAACCTAAATCAAAATCTATTGCCCGTGCAAATTTTACCATCATCAGGTAAATAAAACCTAAAGGGGGTGACAAAATTCCTCAATCCCCTCTTGATTCTGTGTCCTCTGCGCCTCTGCGGTTAGATAAATTATCTTTAAAAAGACAGAGAACGCAGAGGAAAAAACTCAATTCTTATAATCCAAGTTGTGCTAAGACATCACTAGCGTGGGTAGCAGTATTCACAGAAGCATCAACATGAACAATTTTGCCATTACCATCAATGACGTAGGTAACACGCTTGGCATAACCACCACCATCAACATCAAAAGCTTTAATTAGAGATTGGTCGGTGTCAGCCAATAGGGGAAAATTCAGATTATATTTATTGGTGAATGCTTGATGAGACACTTCATCATCAGCACTTACTCCCAAGACAACTACATCTTTGTTTTGGTATTCAGCTTGGGCATCCCGGAAGCTACAAGCTTGTTTCGTGCAGCCGGGTGTGTCATCTTTGGGGTAAAAGTAGAGAACTACAGTTTTACCAGCAAAATCAGATAATGAAACTACATTGCCGTTAGTATCTTTAGTGGTAAATGCAGGTGCGTCTGTACCAACTGTTAGAGCCATGATTCACCTTGTCCTGTTTAGAAATCTTTATGCCATGAGAATTTTACAATAATTTACAATATTTAAATAACTTGCTGATCTAATATTCTCCCAAAGAAGTATTTATTTCCAAAACATTGACAAAAAGCACAACTTAGAGTAAATAAAAATGCCTACTGTGGATTCCCCAAATCTGAAACCCTTGGTTTATACTAGTAAAGCCCTAGAAAGAGCCGAGCGATCGCTAATCTGTTCCCCCTTTAATCTCAGCTTATTTATAGCGATGACCAGTCAAAGTATCCAACTGGGTGCTATAGCGATGGATAAAGGGATTAAGCAAAGTTACACCAAGCACCCATTATCAGAATTAACCTGTGAAAACGCTTTAGCCTGGTTAATAGATGTCGGAGTATTGCGGCGAGAAGTTGATGGCCAGGGAATTACAGATAGTTTTCGCCTAACTCCCCTGGGACATCAATTGATCGGCAAGTTAAAAGATCACAATTGGCGTAGTCCCTCACTGAGCGATCGCTTTAATGATTTTATTATTCGTTGGTGGCGTTTACCCTTTTGACAGATATTGATTGTGGTGAAAACTCTTGTGGGGTGGGCATCTTGCCCGCCATACTTATGCAAGTTAAAAAAATAACAGCTTATTCACCGATGCACTACCAATCTAAACATACTAAATTATAATTAAAAATGAAATCAATCATGGTAGTGGGAACAACATCTCACGCGGGGAAATCACTGATCACCACAGCTATTTGTCGGATTCTTTCCCAGCGCGGCTGGCGAGTAGCCCCCTTTAAAGGTCAAAATATGGCTTTAAATGCCTATGTTACTGCCAGTGGGGGAGAAATTGGCTATGCTCAGGCAGTGCAAGCTTGGGCTGCGGGAGTAACACCCTTAGTAGAAATGAATCCAATTTTACTTAAACCCCAAGGGGACATGACATCCCAAATCATCCTCAAAGGTAAAGCCATCGGTAAAGTTAGTGCCACAGACTATTATGAACAATATTTTGAACTTGGTTGGCAAACTATTAAAGAATGTCTAGAATACCTATCTACAGAGTTTGATGCCCTAGTTTGTGAAGGTGCTGGTAGTCCCGCAGAAATTAATCTCAAACACCGAGATTTGACTAATATGCGGGTTGCAAAATATTTAAATGCACCTACATTATTAGTTGTTGACATTGATAGAGGCGGGGCGTTTGCTCATGTAATCGGAACACTAGAACTATTAGACCCAGATGAACGCGCCTTAATTAAAGGAGTCGTGATTAATAAATTCCGGGGACAAAGATCAATTCTCGAACCGGGAATTAAATGGTTAGAAGAACGCACAGGTATACCTGTTGTCGGCGTAATTCCCTATTTAGAACAAGTTTTCCCAGCGGAAGATTCCCTAGATTTACTAGAACGGAAACCAGCAAAAGCTAACTCGGAACTGAACATTGCCGTAATTCGTTTACCAAGAATAGCCAATTTTACCGATTTTGATCCCCTAGAATCAGAACCATCAGTAACAGTAAATTATTTACATCCTAAGCAAGATTTAGGACATCCAGATGCAGTAATTATCCCAGGAACAAAAACCACTATTGCCGATTTAACAGTTTTGCAAAAAAGCGGCATGGCAGAAGCAATTCAAAACTATGCGGCTTCTGGTGGCACAGTATTAGGTATTTGTGGCGGTTTCCAAATGCTGGGGCAGACTATCGCCGATCCAGAGGGAATAGAAGGACAAGCTGGTAAATACCAAGGATTAAATTTATTACCAGTAAAAACAGTAATTACAGGTCAAAAAATTGCCCGTCAGCGCCAAGTTACCTCCAATTATCCGCAAATGGGCTTACCTGTAACAGGGTTTGAAATCCACCAAGGGCGAACTACTGGCATCAGCACTTCCCTATCACGGATAGAAAAACCAGGGGATCAAAAATCCTGTCACCCGCTATTTGATGATTATAATTTAGGTTTAGTAGATAGTTGTCAATCAGTTTGGGGAACATATCTGCATGGGATTTTTGATAACGGCCCTTGGCGACGGGCTTGGGTAAATCGTCTGCGTCAACAACGGGGTTTGCAATCTTTACCAACAGGTGTATCTAACTACAGAGAACAGCGAGAACAGATTTTAGATTCTTTAGCGACCCAAATTGAAGAACATTTAGACTTAACACCGTTCTTATAGTCACAGTCAGGAAGTAGGGGCGCAGGGCCTGCGCCCCTTTTCAGCAAGTCCTCAATCACAAGATCCCCGACTTCTTGAAGAAATCGGGGATCTGATTCAAAATTAAACTTTACAGTTGGGGTACAAACTGAGACTTATCAGGCACTTCAGCATACTCAGCCACAATTTGCCGAAGTTCGTCACCATTAATTGTTTCTTTTTCAATCAACAAATCAACTAAACGATCTGCGAGACTACGATGATCACGCATGATCTTCTTGGCGTTTGTATAGCATTCTTCCACAATCATTCTCACTTGAGCATCAATGCGACAAGCGATCGCTTCAGAATACTCAGAACGGGTTGTCCAGTCCCGACCCAGGAACACTTCACCCTGTTGGCTTTCCAGGGATAAAGGACCTAAATCAGACATCCCAAATCGAGTTACCATTTGTCGTGCCATTCCTGACAACTGCTGTAAATCTCCACCCGCACCAGTTGTCACTTCTGCTGCTCCAAAAATTACTTCTTCAGCCGCCCGACCACCTAAAGCACCTGTAATTCTAGCCTTTAACTGAGAACGGCTAATTAAACCTTGTTCTTCATTAGGCATAAACCAAGTTAAACCTTGTGCTTGTCCTCTAGGAATCAAAGTCACTTTCTGTACAGGGTCATGTTCTTTGAGTAAAGTCCCCACCAAAGCGTGACCGATTTCATGGTAAGCAATCAGCCGCTTACTCTTGCTGTCTACCAGGGGAGTACCTTCCATCCCGGCAACTACCCGATCCACAGCATCATCAATTTCTAGTAAAGTGATGCCTTCTTTGCGTCTTCTAGCTGTGAGAATAGCAGCTTCATTGAGGAGGTTAGCTAAATCTGCACCACTAAATCCAGGAGTCCGGCGAGCGATCGCTTCTAAAGACACACTAGGATCTAATTTCTTATTTCTAGCATGAACTTGTAAAACTTCCAAACGGCCTTTAATGTCTGGCGCATCTACCTGTACTTGTCTATCAAAACGACCGGGACGCAACAAAGCTGCATCGAGGACATCAGGACGGTTAGTGGCAGCAATAATAATAATGCCAGTATTGCCTTCAAAACCATCCATTTCTGTTAATAATTGGTTGAGGGTTTGTTCCCGTTCATCATTCCCACCACCAATACCCGCACCCCGTTGACGACCCACAGCGTCAATTTCATCAATAAAGATGATACAAGGAGCGTTATCTTTAGCTTTCTTAAACAAGTCACGGACACGGGAAGCACCCACACCCACAAACATTTCCACAAATTCCGAACCAGAAATGGAGAAGAAGGGAACACCAGCTTCACCGGCAATGGCTTTTGCGAGTAAGGTTTTCCCAGTTCCTGGAGGACCAACTAACAGCACACCCTTGGGAATGCGAGCGCCAACAGCGGTAAATTTCTCAGGTTGTTTGAGGAAGGTAACAACTTCTTGTAATTCTTCCTTTGCTTCTTCAATTCCGGCTACGTCATCAAACTTCACCCCAGTTTTCGCTTCCATTTGGAAACGAGCGCGAGATTTGCCGAAATTCATCGCTTGTCCAGGACCACCGGGCAAATTATTAGAACGACGGAACAAAAAGAATAAACCGGTAATCAATAAAACTGGGAAAATCAAGTTACCCAAAAGTCCCCAGATTGCCCCATCATTTCGCATGGGATGGGCATCAAAGCTGACTTGCTTTTCTTTGAGCTTTTGGATCAATTCGGGAGCGTTCACAGGTAAATCTACCCGCCAATGTTGAGTGCGGTTTTCGATGTCTTGGTCATTAGCTTCAATAATTGCTGTTCTCCCACCATCGTATAGATCCACATTGGTAACACGATCTGCGTCCAAATATTCCAGAAAGCGCCCGTAGGTCATGCGGGTATTGGCAGCATTTTTACTTGTATCCGCAGGAACGCCTGCAAAAGCGCCTTGCCAAAAGAAAAAGCCAATGACCAAAGCCAGCACTGACCAAAGTGCTACAACTCTCCAAGAAAATTTCATCTTTAATTTGCCTCTAAATGTCAATATGCTCTATAGGGAATGTCTAAGCCATGATTTACGTGATTAATTTGATTTAAATGATTAATTAGTTTGTCACAGCCACTAATCATAAACATCACAAAAATCATAAACATCATAAAAATCATAGTTTCAGACGATTTTGTGTAATTTCAGTCTGGGAATGAGATGTTTTATGACAGATCCACGATTTTTATCAAGAATCTTAATTAAACTTAACTTAATTCTAATACAAACTTGCCCTACAAGCACAAGCTCAGGGTAAAAAGCTGATCTAAAAACAGTCGAAAACCTCTGCTTACTTAACTTCCGTAATTTTTAAGGTATAAGGAAAATATTTACCCTGGTGGTAAGAACCAACCCAAATCTCATAAGTACCTTTTAGCCATTCCCCAACAATACCGGGGTTTTTACCTTCAAAGTCATCGTTACACCATATACCTCCAGGTCCTTTAATGATTAAGGTGGTGTCTTGAGGACTTTCTACTTGCAACTTCAAATAGTCAAATTTACTGGTGAGTTCTAAAGTGTGGTCTGGTTTTTCATCCGTAAATCCTGAACATGGTCCTGTCACTGTTGTACGTTGTCCCGCTATTTTCTCTCCATGTACTGAACCACCACTCATGCCCCGAAGTATCATAGGGTCTGGGGAGAATTTGCGGTTAATAGTCGCATTTCCAAACATCGGTGGTGTTTCTTCAGCATTAACGACTGGATTAAATCCGACTGTAGTACAGAATATAACTATGATTCCTGTTGTAAAAGCGGTTTTTGACATTGTAATTATAGAAATTTGCTAAATATCTTTAAAAGACATGAGACATGAATCTAAGATCCCAAGTTCCTTTAGAGAAAAGACTTGAGCATCGCTTTCCCAGAATTAAAAATTAAAAAGAACTCTTACCTAATACCCATTACCTAATACCCATTACCCATTACCTAGTTGCTGCTAATTGCTTGAGTTAACCGCGCTTTATCCAAACCAATCTGATTTAACAGTAACCAAGATTGAATTAAATCTGGTCCATGGACATCCCCGGTTAATGCTGCTCTGAGCGATCGCATGACTAAGCCTTTTTTCACATTCTCTGATTTGACAACTTGCTTAATAATACTTTGGGCGGTATCTGCTGACAACTCTGGCTGACTTTCTAAAGCTGTGATAATTGCTTGCAGTACAGTCTTCACACCTGCTTGCTGTAGTTGTTGACTGCCTTCTTCAGTCAATTCTACCCCATCAGTAAAAAATGCCTTGGTCATGTCCACAGCATCCACCAACCGAGTCAAACTAGCAGCAATTAACGCCACTAGCTGCTCTAACCAAGGGCGTTCTCTCCCCCCTGTAAATTGACAACCAGCTTTTTCCCAGAAAGGGATAAGTAAATCTGTAAGTTGATCAATTGGCTGATGATGGAGATATTGACTATTCAACCAATCCAATTTATCCCAGTCAAATTTAGCGCCAGCTTTATTTACCCTTTCAAAGCCAAAATCCTTCGCCGCTGATTCTAAATCGAATATTTCTTGAGTAGAATCCGCTGGCGACCATCCCAGCAAAGTCATATAATTGACTAAACCTTCCGCAACAAAGCCCATTTCCTGAAAGTCGCAAATGGAAGTTACTCCATCTCGCTTCGATAGTTTGCGCCCTTCTTGATTCAAAATCAAAGGTGTATGGGCAAATTCGGGAATCTTCGCGCCGAAAGCTTCATACAGCAGAATTTGTTTAGCAGTATTGGCGATATGGTCTTCACCACGAATGACATGAGTAATTTGCATATCAATGTCATCCACGACCACCACAAAATTATATAGTGGTTGACCAGTACCATCAGTAGCAGCGCGAGCAATGACCATATCACCACCCAAATCGCTACCACGCCAACTCATTTTCCCCCGGACTAAATCATTCCAAACAATTTCCCGATTGTCGGCGATTTGGAAACGAATTACAGAAGAACGTCCTTGAGCTTCAAACTCAGCCCTTTGTTCTGGGGTGAGGTGACGGTGACGGTTATCATAGCGGGGTGCTTCTCCTCTGGCTTTTTGCGCTTCCCTCAAAGCGTCTAATTCTTCCGATGTGGTGTAGCAGCGGTAAGCTAATCCTTGATCTAATAATTTCTGAACTGCTTCTTTGTAAAGATGGAGGCGTTGAGATTGAAAAAATGGACCCTCATCCCAATTCAATCCCAACCAGCGTAGTCCCTCCAGAATATTATCTGTGTATTCTGGACGCGATCGCTCTAAATCTGTATCTTCGATTCTTAAAATAAACTTGCCATCATGGTGACGGGCGAACAAATAATTAAATACAGCGGTTCTGGCTGTACCAATATGTAGATTTCCGGTAGGACTCGGAGCTATGCGGACTCTGACGGTCACAGTTGATTCTCTCTTTTATAAATCATGATTACACCTGCTGATATAAAAACCTATGAGCCTTTTTACTAAACTCATTATCTTATATTCAGCATTTTAGAACGGGACTGACGGGGCTCGAACCCGCAACTTCCGCCGTGACAGGGCGGTGCTCTAACCAATTGAACTACAGTCCCTTGCGTTTGACTTAACTTGCACTCTCACTATTATGCCTATTCCTTCCCTAATTGTCAAGTAGTTTGAGAAATTTTTTTTTGCCGGGCATTTGGTCATTGGTCATTAGTTAAGTTAAAGTTCTTTAAGCCTGACGCTAAAAGGGTTTTACCGCTAAAAGCCCAGATATGAAAGTTACTATGATAGTAGCAAATTCACGCTTCTAGATGCTTTAATATTTTTAATTGTATTTCTTTGTATTGCTGCTTGAGCCAATTTTTGCTAACTAGGGCTTGGGTGGAAGCTGTTACTGTCTGACTTTGTTGTACCCAAGTTTTCAAGTTTTGTGTTTGTGATGAAGTAATGCTGATACTAAAAGTGTTAGCGCAGTGATGAGGAGGTTCTAAGGTAAAGAAAAGCAATGAATAGGACTCAGTTTCTGCCAATGTCCACACCAATTTGAGATTTTGGGAATTTTTCATATCTAAATAGCATGGTAGCCACTTAGGGCTAAGATCCCGGTCATAAAGAAGTGTTATCCATAACAACATTGGATGGGGATGGGTAATAAAAATAAATCGAGTGTAGCGAGTAGTATAGGCATAATTTTGAATTTCTGATGGTGGCAACATTAACCACAAAGAAGCTGTAGCTATTTTGTTTTCACTAATTAGCTGTGGAAAGACAATTTCTTGAATTGGTTTACTTTTAGGCCAAATTAATTCTTGATCTGGTATTTTTATAATTTTTGATGATTCAGTATTTTCGACAACTGGATGTAAGGATACCTGGTAAATAGACTGTTCTATATTTTCTAAAATCTGAAGAATTTTTGTCATATTTTGGGGACGATGCTCTCGCTTTTTTGCTAAACAATTCATAATTAAATCATTTAGCTGATGGGGGATTTGGAGCAGGGGATTAACATCAGAGATATTTTTTGGTGGTACAAATAAATGCAGACGATACCAAGTTCCAAAACCATCGGTTTCTGGTTGCCAGGGTTTTTGTCCTGTCAACATTTCAAACATCATTACTCCCAGGCTATAAATATCTGAACGACTATCTAAATCTCCTCCCTCTAATTGTTCGGGAGAACAGTATGGTAAAGTCCCATGAAACCCTTTGCTAATGGTAATTGCTGCTGTAGTATTTAAGTATTTAGCAATCCCAAAATCTAATATTTTAGCTAATTTACCCAATATCGGATCAGGGGTAACTATAATATTATCTGGTTTAATATCTCTATGAACTAATGGATGATTTTTTCCATCAATATTCACACCTTGATGAGCGCATTTTAAGCCTAAACAAATTTGACGTGATAGATTGAGAAACATTGGTATAGGTAAAGGAATTAATTCCTTTAAACTCTTTCCAGATAAATATTCCATGACATAATATGGATTTCCATTCCTAGTTACACCATAATCATAAGCACGAACAATATGAATACTTTTTTGGCTTAAAGCTGCACTGAGAAGAGCTTCACGGTTAAAGCTTTCTTGCATTTGAGGATCAATAACAGTTTGAGATAAAAACTTAATGGCCACAGGTGTTCCTCCTAGCAACATATCTTCTGCTAGAAATACCTCACCCATACCACCCCTCTCAATTAATTTTTTGATTTGATAACGTTTGGCCACCAACTCCTGATTTCGTGGAGATTGGTATGGGCTATTATTCACTTTGATAACCTCTACATTAAGATAGGTAAATATGGCAGAATTTATCAATCAGAAAATAAAGAAGAGGAGAGTTATAAATAAAACAGAATTCATTCTGAATGATGACAATTTATGCCTGAATTCTTTCTTAAAAAACTATCAAACACCTTCCCTATCCATGATTTTACACAACCTCTAGCTTTCTTGCTGTCTATATTTAAATTGTGTGCTATTTGTAGTTTAACTTTTTCATAGTCAGCTTTAAGCAAGTTTTTAGCTTGCTGGTTTGAAATATTGGTATTTTCTGCGTAACTGATCTTTATGCAGTCAGTCAAATATTGACGTTGTATAGCACTTAAAGTCAAAGTCATGACTTTGGGAGGATTATTTGGGTTTTCCAAGGCAAAAAATAACAAATGATAATACCCTAATCTTTCTAAAGATTTGACCATTTTTTGCCCAGATTCATCTTTCATATCTAAATAGTGGGATAGCCATCTAGTGAGAGAAGATTCTTCATTATATAGCATTGTTATCCATAATAACATTGGATACACTTGCATTTGACTAATAAACTCAGTATGATGTTTCTTATTGATAAACTGATCAATGTCTTGCTGGGGTAGCATTGCCCAAAAAGTTGGAATCACACCCTGTTGTGTATATAAAAGATGAGGAAATCCAATTAGTGCTGTTGGTTTATTTTTAGGCCATTTTTTGAGCAAACATTCTTTTTCAGTAATGGTTGTCACAGGGATTAATTCTACCGCTGGTGTGGGCATAAATTCCTGATCATTAGTTTTCTTCGGGTTATTTGCTTGATTTTTTTGATCTAATTGGCTCTTAATTTCTTCTAAAGCAGATAATATTTCTTTGACACTTTGAGGTCTGTCATTGGGATCTTTAGCTAAACAACTGATGACTAATTTTTGTAATTGCTCAGGAACTTCAACTTGGGCATTTACCTCTGTAAATTTTGGCGGATTTTGAAAATGATGAAGTTGATACCAAGTTCCAAAAGATTGACTTGTATTATGGAATGGATGTTTTCCGGTCAACATTTCAAACATTAACAGTCCTAAGCTGTAAATATCGGAACGAGCATCTATATGTTTATGTCCTTCCATGTGTTCTGGAGACGAGTAAGGTAAACTACCAACAAAAGATTCTGTTAGTGTCATCCCACTTGTTTCTGTTAAAAATTTAGCAATCCCAAAATCGAGAATTTTCACCATTTCTGATTTTGTTCCAGTTTCATTAATAAAGATATTTTCTGGTTTGATATCTCTATGAACTATCGGATAAATTTTACCTTTGAGGTGAACACCTTGGTGAGCATAATGCAGTCCTAAACATATTTGCTGGCAAATTTCTAAAAATATTGGCAAATTTAAATAATTTTTTTTAATAACTAGGTTTAATGGTCTACCGCGCAGATATTCCATGACATAAAAGGGAATTTTATTGTCAGTTACACCATAACTTAATAAGCGAACGATATTTTTACTTTTTTTACCCAGTTGGGCGCTTACAAAAATCTCTCTACCAAAACGTTCTGCTACCTGTTGACTACTAAGACGCAATGTGAGAATTTTCACTGCTACTAGCCTACATCCTTTAGAAACATCTTCTGCTAAATAAACTTTTCCCATTCCCCCTTGTCCGAGTAAATCTCTGATTAAATAGCGATTATTTAATAGTTTGTCGATGTAAATGTCTGATTTAGCTGTTTTGTTAGTCATATCCATTTAAAAAATATGCAATATGATTTGACATCATATTTGATGATCGTGTTTTTTGCTTATTAGTGATTAAACGGGAGTAGACTGCAAGGAGAATGGATGTATTGTATGCGTGAATATGCGTTAGGAGGTAAATCCTAATTATTGTTTAACGTTAGGTATTCTCAACCGGCGTAATAATCTAGTCAGTGGTGACTCAATGTTCAATTTAAAGGCTAGAATTTGAGTCTGTTGCAACCTATTGAAATTATTGTCGCTGACGAGAATTAGTGATGGTTGTCCGTTGGGTAGTTTTTGCCCCAAGGTCAATCCCTCAATATTATCTAATGATACATCTAAAGTTCGTAAATCTAACAGGAGTTTTTTCTCTACTGGCTTAATTTTATTAGTATCAATTTTAGCAATGCTTTCAAGGTTATGAATGTCGGTAGCGTTGTCTAAGGAAACCTGAAAGAGAAAAACTGTAAATCCTAACCCGGTAAAACTTCTTTCTATACTGAGAAAGTGTCCTGCGTTATCGAGGGCTAATAAATCCGGTAAACCGCTGGCAAATTTACCAGTAGGATTAAACAAAGGTGTGACTGGTTGTGTCTGGTAGAGAAATTCCTGTTCTGGTTGTTTGGTTAATAGGTTATATTGCAAAATGCGGCAAGAAGTACCAATACCCGGTTTAGCTGCTGTACCATCTTGAATTAAGGCGTTTTCCGTGGCTGTAAATAGGAATTTCTGATTGGGTGTAATGGTGAGACTTTCAAAAGCTAGGTTGTTGCGGATACCTTTTTGCTGTTGGGGATCTGGTAAAAATTTATCTGGTATGGGTAAAGTGCTAATTGTTTGACCAGAAGCCAGAGCAAATTCTTTAATAAAGGGATTGATGAGTTTATCTACATCACCTTCAGAAGAAACAAATACAGTATCTTTATCAGTGAGAGCAATCCCTTCTGTATCAGTGGTATTAGGTAAAAAAGGCTGATTATCTGTATTTAATAGGTTTGTTACACCTACGGGAATAACATCCTTGTTGGTTAATTTACCTTTGCTAAGATCAATCTTTAAAGTATAAAAACGTGCAGGTGCTTTTTGCCCTCTGTCATCGGAAATTGCGTAGTATAGGTTATTTTTGGCATCATAAGTAATTCCTGATAAACCACCAACTTCAGTTTTTTGGAAAGATAAGCCTGTGGGTAAACTAGCTTGTCCAATAAACTCTACACTACTGATGATGAAAGAGGCAGAAGCAAAATTACTAAAAAAGCAACTAATCAGAATTAGTGGAATAGTGAAAACCAGAATTAAGGATAATTTCCGGGGTTTTGGGAGACGGACCATAGTATAGCAGGAGTTAGGAGTCAGGAGTAAAACCCTGTTGTGGCAAGACAAGAGTTTAATTAATATCTCATTGTCTTAGGGAAGATCAAAAAATAAATTATTCAATTTTGTGGGATGGGCATCCTGCCCGTCCTTTATAATTAGCGCACCAGAAGAAATTTTTGGGTATTTTTTTAATGGGAAGTCCTTGATGAACTTGTAAAAAAGTTAACTAGCCAATCTTTGACAGTGCGGGTGGCGCGACAATCATCTTCATTGTAGTCTTGGATGATTGCTAATAAGGTGCGATCACCTGTTTCTAACCACTGATCATACCAGTAAATACATTTAGCACCATTGGCTTCTTGATCACGCCATGCAAATCCCAGCCAACGGGCAATAGCTTTTAAGGCATAACTGTCTATTGGTAAGGCCACACTTTGAATTAATTGTTCATATATATCTATAAACCGATTTAGTATAGGATGAATGTGGGAGTATGGTGTATGATAAAGTTTAGCAAGGTGTTTGACGGTATCTACTTCATAAGCACAAAAATGATAAATTGGTGCTTGGGGATATTGGTAAACCAAATCGAGAAATTGCTGCCAAATAAATGGCTCATGTTCTGGTGTTTCGGCTAAAAAAGAATAAAATTTTTCAGTGTTAGCGACTCTATCCACAACTAAAACACCCAAAAGATAATTTAAATTTAAATCTGGCTGGGCTTCAATATCAAAATAAAGTTCAATGGGGGCGGTAAAAGTTAGGTATTCTGGAGAGAAAGGATCAGGAAGAATTAAAGGTTTTTTAGTGAATACAGATTGTGCTTGGACAACTAATTTAGCGGCAACATTACTGTCAAATCCCGTCAGGTTTTCCAAAGTGCTGGGATGGGTATGAGTAAGTGCTTCTAAGGTGGTAATAGCCAGATTTTGCAGTTGAGTATAGCGAATTGGTGTTACTCCTGGCAACAGGGAAAGATGCTGCTGAGATTGGGCGATCGCATAACAATGATGATACCAAGGACAAAGATTGCACTTTTGCCGAGAAATAAAAATTTCTGGTGGTTCTGCTGACTCAATAACCTGAGTATATTCATCTAGAATATCCAGCATTTGTGGTTTCCATTTATCCAAGTCCACCAAATATGTTTTATCTTTATTCCGCAATATCAGCCCCGCTTTACTGAGAATTACATCCTGAACTGTAGCTAAAACTTGGGCGTGAAAAGCAATAACTACTTGATATTCTTGTTTAGGACGTTTACCCAATTCAATATTGACTGGGACATAGTTCCAATTACCAAAACGGGATCTTCCTGGCTGTTTGACAAGTAAATCTGGACGACTAAGTAAGGTATATTGTTCACGATACGTAGTTAATAACACACCACGACGAATATAACTAACTCCCTGCTGCATCAATTCTATCGTTGCGGCTGCTCCAGCTTGCCAATTGCCTGAAGGGTAATTAGGTTCATAGTAACTTAACTTTTTGACTATTCGCTGATGATGAGCAATTTTATCTTGTTGTACCTTCAGCACTAATTCATTAGGAATTTCTCGTTGTAGGTAATCACCGTGAACGTCTAAAAAAGGTCGTCGCTGACAGCGTTGAAATTGCAGTAAAAGTTGAGCATTAATTAACATCCTTTTAAACTAACAATAATTCAGAGGATCTGGAAGTAGCTGGAATAACTAAATTACTTGTATTTTCCATGACTGAGTAAACAGCAGCAAAGCCAAACAATTAGCTTTGCTAAAATTAATTCAGGAGTCTTGCTAAACAACTAAGAATTGAATTGTTCAGCAAAATACTGTAATTCGCGTTGTGATTTTTCATGTTCAATCACAAACACATTAGAGTAAAGATTGGCGATAACTTGTTTACCTTGCTGAGTTAAAGAGAGATAACGCAAGCCATCTGTAATATAGGGATAAACACTATTCCAATAAAACTTGGCGTAGTTTTTGCGTAAATCCCCAGGATTTTGATATCCTAAAACTTTAGTTACCCCTGTTTCTTCAAACTCATAGTATAAACTGGTGATTTTTCTGAGGTAACGGGGGTCACTGAGTTGACCAATTAAATCAGCAGCACGAACTAAACCAGCAAAATTCTGGGAATCGTGATGATCTTCGACTGTAGGGACAGGAAATCTCGTTAATTCAATATTACTCTTAATGACTTCTGCATCAATGAGGGGATGTCCACGAAAACGCTCATCAATAAACTGCTTGGCTCTATCTACATGATAGGGGGTAAGACTAGCATCGGAAGCGCCAAAGGGGAGAGAAACCATACCACCATTTTGACCGGTAGCATATAAACCTTCGGATTCTTGATCTTGACGACAAACTCCCTTAACATAACCAATATCATGACAGAGGAGAGAGATAATGCAATGAAGCCAATCCCCGCTAGAAACTCCACCTTCCCGAATATGTTTACCCCGCAAAATTTCCTGTCCCACAAGGGTAACTAACACAGAGTGTTCAACGTTGTGATATAAAGCATCACTATTGGCAATATTCTCTAAAGCCATATTACCAGCCCAGGCGATAATGTCCTGATAATCAGTGTTTAAACCACCATAGGTGCGTCGGTATCCTTCTCGAACTTGACTGACGAAAGCATCAATTATAATTTCAGTGGTATTGAACATACTGGATTCTCAAAACTATATGTTTAATATATTCAGATTTTGTGCTGACACTGTAGGAAAATGAATATCTATAACTGAGAAACAGTTATTTCCCCAGCTTACATGATTTTCTTCAGTTTTGCCCAATTTAACCTAACTAACCCCATTAGTGATGGATAATTCGCAATTCTTCATCACTGTTATTGAGGGTAGAGGTTGAATATTTGCTCATTCATGGTATAATATGGGATGTGTGCGGGTATAATTCAGTGGTAGAATGTCATCTTCCCATGGTGAACGTCGTGGGTTCGAGTCCCATCACCCGCTTTTTTTCTGGGCTTATCGGTACTCTCTTCCACGACGTTCACCACGGAAAGATGACATTTTGTTACTCAATATTTACTCACTAACTAAATGTATCACAGGTAAATTGAGTAAACAACTAATACATACATACTAATAACAAGCATAAACATAGTTACTAATTCGTTTAAGCGAATATAGCTACTTGAGTGAAAAAGTGGCAGGTTTTGATTTTTAACTTTTTTGACTTCAGAAATCAGTTTTAAGGTAGCCAAAAATCAATTCCCTAACCTCAATGCTCAATTTTACGCTAGTCGGTCACACTGTCAAGGACAAGCTGTCGTGCTTCGCATCCTTGACAGTATTCCCTTGACTAGCTTCAAATAGCATTGTGAGGTTAGGGAGAAGGATTGTTTGGGGTATC
>CAINGU010000033.1 GCA_903848645.1 uncultured cyanobacterium
ACTCAAAAATTAAAAGTTGCACCTTTTCAACTCAAGTAGCTATACATATCAAGGTACGCTTAAACGAATTAGTAACTATGTTTATGTTTATTGGTAGTATGTATGTATTGGTTGCTTACTCATTTTACCCGTGCTACATTTAGTCAGTGAGTAAATATTGAGTAACGCGGCTTATTCAGTTGGTAGTCAGAGGACTGAAAATCCTCGTGTACCGAGTGAAAGTTAAAATGCCAGGAACGAGACTTGAACTCGTGACACGAGGATTTTCAGTCCTCTGCTCTACCAACTGAGCTATCCCGGCGTGGGCTTTTTTTTATTTCCGCCACGATTACTAAATTTAGCAGGGGTAAAAGGATTTGTCAAGGGGTGTACAAAAAAACTTTAGCTAACCTTCATTGTCAATTTTACCCAGCTAAATACAGCCAGAAATACCAGAAACTGCACAAAAACAATACTCGGACCAGAAGCCAGGTTAAACAAGCCAGAAACCATCATCCCAGCGATACTGCTGGTACAGCCGACAACCACCGATAGAATCAAAAAGCGGCTAAAATGGTGACTCATAAGTTTGGCTGTAGCAGCCGGAATCACCAAAAACGCATTTACCAATAAAACACCAACGGCTTTAATCGCTACAGCCACAGCGAGGGAAAGCAAAATAACGAAACCATAACGATATAATTGCACAGGTATGCCTTGTACTTGAGCAACATCGGGATTAAGAGTTAATAAAATCTGTTGTTGCAAAGTGGATAATAAAAAAACGCTACTACCCACAAGTACCAGCAGCGTCAAAATTAAATCTGTGTTATCTATGGCCAAAATATCGCCAAACAGCACACCCATCAAATTACCGTGATATCCTTTAATAAAACTGGTGAGAATCACACCAATTGCTAATGCTCCAGATAGGACTATACTGAGAACGCTATCACTAGCCAAATCAGTTTTGTCAATTAGGTAAAGAACAACAACCCCAAAAATTAAAGTAAAAGGCAATAACATCCAAGTAGGATTAGTATTGAGTAACACCCCTAAAGCCACACCTACCAAGGCTGCATGACCAACCGCATGACTAAAAAAAGATAATTGCCGCAAAGTGACAAAACTGCCCAATAAACCGCCCAATATGCCCATCAATACAGCACCCATAATGGCACGCTGCATAAAAGGAAATTGCAATAAATTCACCAAGTCATCATAGTTAATAGTCATATTAGGAGGAGTCTGAAGAAGGAAGAAAAAGTTGATTTATTTCATCCATTGTCAATTATCAATTATCAATTGTTTAATGATGATGTTCATAGCGACTAAAACCAGGACCATAAGTAGCAAGAAGATTTTGCGGTGAAAGGGCTATTTCTGGTTTACCGCTACAAACAAGAGTTTGATTTAGACAGATGACGCGATCGCAATGACGACTTACCATATCAATATCATGGGAAACTTGTAACACAGTCCAATTCTCCTCTCGTTTTAACTCATTTAACAAAGCATAAAAATCCGTTGTTCCTTGGACATCTACCCCTGCAAAAGCTTCATCCAATACTAACAATTTTCGCGGTGTTACTAAACAATAAGCTAATAATACCCGCTTGAGTTGACCACCGCTAAGAGTCCCAATAGCTTGGTTTCGCAAGCGATAAGCATCGGTACGGTGTAAAGCTGCGGTAACTGCTGCTGATGTTTCCCGGTTTTGTTGCCAAAATTTCGAGAAAAATGAATATTTTCTCTTACCTATTCCCAAAGCCACTAATTCACTTACAGAAATCGGAAAACTGCGATCAAAAATAAAGTTTTGTGGCATATATCCCAACAGATTTCGCAAATTTCCTAATCTGGAAATTGGGCGACCAAAAACTTCAATTGTCCCGGTACTGCGGGGAATTAAATCTAAAATAGCTTTGATTAAGGTACTTTTACCCGCACCATTTGGACCGACTATAGCTGTATCTGTTCCTGCTAACAATTCAAAGGAAACATCTCGCACGGCTAGATAGCTATTTTGGTAGACTGTTAACCCGGAAACTTTTAATATGGGTAATGTCATTAATTGTTGGTTGTCATTCATCGAATTTTAAATTTTAACCCTAGCTTTTTTACGGTTTTCTTAATTCCTAACAAGTCTACCAGCTACCAATAATCAAGAGTTTATTAGCCTACACGGATAATTATTTACAAGCTGTTGCTAAAGTCTGTAAATTAGATTTCATCGCTTTAAAATAATACTCTGGATCTGTCTCACCATTTTCTAAAGAATCCAGAGGACGCAAAGTTAAATTTAAGTCTTTAGACAGGCTTGTAAATAATTTGTTATCTACTCCTGGTTCACTAAATAAAGCTTTAACTTTGTATTTTTTCACAGCATTAACAACTTTTTGAATATCCGTCGGTGAAAGTTGATCTTCGGGAATTTCAACAACGGCTGATTGTTTGAGGTTATAGCGTTTAGCTATATAAGGAAAAGCATCATGAAAAGTGATAAAGGTGCAATTGGGAGTTTTCTGTAAAGTCTGTTGAAACTCATTATTTAAACTTTCTAATTCTTTGATATAGGCCGCAGCATTGGCTTCATAAGTTGATTTATTCCCAGCGTCAACAGCAATTAACCCATCTCGAATATTGATAACTTGCTGTTTAGCCAAAACTGGATCTAGCCAAACATGAGGATTCCCCTCTGCGTGTTCGTGGTTGTGATCTTTTTCTGCCTTTGCGATTTCTTCTATGGGAGAAATTCCATTAATAGCCTTAATTCCCTTGCTGGCATCAATTTCGACTAATTTGGTGTTTTGGGCATTTTTGACGGTATCAGTGAGAAATCCTTCCAATCCTAGCCCATTTTTGACCAATACATTAGCCGTTGCGATCGCTTTTACATTAGCTGGTGTCCCTTGATATTCATGTACCTCCGTACCAGGTTTGACTAAAATATCTACATCGGCTACATCTCCTGCTACCGCTTTAGTAAACAAATAAACAGGTAAAAATGTTGTAACTACTTTAGTTTTTGGTGATTTCTGTGCTGATGTTTGTTCTGTTTTTACAGATTCGCTACTATTAGTTTTATTACATCCATAAACTGCTGACAAAATCATCAACGCCATCAGCGGTAAGAAATTTCTTTTTTTTCTATGACTTTTCACTACTTTATCCCCAAGGTTTGTGGTTGACTATGAAACTTATTTGGGATTATATCCTATAATGAGTTTCATTCTCATTCAATCTGCGAAAAGATAATAATGTATCTAAAATTACAAACTATTTTTTAATTTTAGGTAATACTGCTGCATACTCAGATTTTTCTAGGTCGTAAACATTTCTTAACTTTTCTCTGCTAAGAAATAGTACCTGGAACTGCTAATGTATTGAGGATATTATTGATAGCCATAATGCTTTTAGATCAAGCATGGCATAATCAACTGCAAAAATGGGTGTGAGGAAAAATGCAAAAATTCTGGACATATTTACTAGCTAGTCCAACGGTTATCAGTGCAATCATACTATGTATGAGTCCTGGTGCATGGGCAGAAGAAGTAGCAGCAACTAATGAACTACAAGTTAATAATAATCAACAAGAGGTAATGTCACAAGTTACCTCCGTATCTCAGTTATCCGATGTCCAACCTGGTGATTGGGCATTTCAAGCTTTACAATCATTAGTAGAACGCTATGGATGTATTGCAGGTTATCCCAACGGGACGTTTCGTGGTAATCGGGCGTTGTCACGATATGAATTTGCCGCCGGTTTGAATTCCTGTTTAGATCGAGTCAACGAACTAATTGCTACTGCAACAGGTGGTGAAACTACAAAACAAGATGTAGCAAAAATTCAAAAATTGCAAGAGGAATTTGCCACAGAATTAGCAACCTTAAAGGGGCGTGTAGGTGCGGTAGAAGCCAGAACTGCTGAGTTAGAAGCTCATCAATTTTCGACGACGACAAAACTTAATGGTGAAGTCGTGATAGCAGTAGCAGGTGTTGTCTCAGGAAAAAACGTTAACGGTGTCAACGTTAACAAGAACGCTGTTTTGGGAGATCGGGTACGTCTTAACTTAGACACGAGCTTTACTGGTAAAGATTTACTCAGAACACGACTACAAGCTAGTAATTTGGATCCCTTTTCTAACAACGCTACCTTTACCCCAGAAGGTGATTTTCGCTTTGCTGCTGGTGATAGTAAAAATGCTGTTGGTATTGATGCACTTTTGTATCAGTTCCCTCTGGGGAAGAAAACAACCGTTGTTTTGGAAGCAAACGCAGGCGCTGTTGATGATTTCACCGATACAATCAACCCTTACCTGGATGGGGATGGTGGTAGTGGTGCAGTCTCGCATTTTGGAACTCGTAACCCTATTTACTATCTAGTTAATGGTGCGGGAATCGGACTTAAGCATGATTTCAACAAAAATTTGCAACTAAGTTTAGGATATTTAGCGAATAGCCCTAATAATCCTCAGCCTGGAAATGGTCTGTTTGATGGAGCTTACGGTGGTATCGCTCAGTTAACTATTAAGCCTACCAACAAATTCACCGTTGGGTTAACCTATATCAATGCTTACAACAATAGCTTCTTCGCTAATGGTAGTGGTGGCAGTAATAATGCTAATACCTTATTACAAACATCATCCAGTAATTCCTACGGTGTAGAAACATCTTTTCAACTTAGTCCTAAATTTGTCATCGGTGGTTGGGCTGGTTTAACCAAAGCTCAAATTCTTTCGGCTCCCCGTGGAGATGCTGAAATCTGGAACTATGCTGTCACATTAGCCCTGCCTGATTTGGGTAAAAAAGGCAACGTAGCAGGTATCGTTGTGGGGATGGAGCCAAAAGTCACTAGTGTTAGTAGTTCCGTAGGGACAAAAGACCCTGATACTTCACTGCATATCGAAGGTTTCTACCAATATAAACTCAGTGACAATATCTCCATTACTCCTGCTGTGATTTGGTTAACAGCCCCAGATCATGACAATACTAATAGTGATGTCGTCATTGGTGCTTTGAGAACTACCTTTAGTTTCTAAGTTTCCAAATCCCATAGGACTTACGCACCATTATAAAATTCCGTGATTCTGTAGTCAGATCCCGTAGTTGACAATTGAGTGGGTAAGTCCTAAAAATTGAAAATTTTTGAGAACTCTGTTAAGTAGGTTGGTGTTAAAAATTGTCGTTATGGCAAGGGAACAGGGAACGGAGAACAGGCAACAGAAAAGAGGTTTTGGACAACTTTACTTTTCGTTACATATTACTCTTCGAGAAGCCGCTTCGCGTCTACGGTTTTTTTCCGTTCACCTACTTACGAGTTGAGGATTCTAGTTAGAAGGAATCACAACAGTCATCATCAATTTCTGCATCCCATCTAGCGGCTAGGACTTGATCCATCATCGCTTCAATAACAGTGACGTTAAATTGGCGATTGCGTCGTTCTTGCAAAGGTGTGGAAAGCGGAATCAAACGTAAACACATCTGTTCTTGCATCAAATCGAAGTAAGCCCCTTGTTGTGAAGATTGTTTTAATTCCAGATAATCAAAACTATCCACATTCAGATATAGTCCATTATTGACGACTAGAGTAGACCTATGTGGATTAGCGAATACTTCCATGACATCCCCGTCACCTTCACTCAGTAGCTTGCTATCTTGGGTGTAGATGTAGTGGACTCTACCTAAATCATTCAACAATCTGCGGATATCAAGTTTATTGACAATGATGCCCGTGTGGACTATGCACGGTGCTGGTATTTTCGTTTTGGGTAGATGATGACTCATAGAGAAATAGCGGGTTATGGAAGGTGAGTGACAACGCAGCCAAACAGTCAATGAGATAGATTGTTAATTCCCCATATTTCCAAAATATCAAGTTTATGAGGTAATGGTCTAATCATTTGAGGTAGATTGTCAGTCTGGAAGTAATTTATGATGAGAACATTTATATTCATGAATACTTGAAGTATTTGGCTAATTAAACTCTATCTAAAGTATGGCTAACGTTTTGGGCTGGTGGCAACAGCAATTCTTACATTTAGTTGCGGCTGTGATTTTCTATACTGCTATTCCCTTACCATATCTGCAAAATTTGGACTTCCAACGGGTTGCTTGTTTTGCGCCGGTGATTGGGTTGATGATTGGTGGTATTTTGGGTGGGTTAGATATGGGGATGAATTATTTGGGTGTCCCAGTGCTAACCCGTAACGCTTTGGTGGTGGGTATGTGGATAGCAATTACCGGAGGGTTACATTTAGATGGTGCAATGGATACGGCCGATGGTTTAGCGGTGGGTGATCCTGAACGCAGGTTACAGGTGATGATGGATAGTGCTACTGGTGCGTTTGGGGCAATGTCCGCTATTGTAATTATTATTTTGAAAATAACAAGTTTAACAGAAATAGGTGAAAACCATTATTTAGTATTAATGGCTGCTTGTGGGTGGGGACGTTGGGGACAACAAGTGGCGATCGCCTGTTATCCTTATCTTAAACCTACTGGGAAAGGTGCGTTTCATAAACAAGCTATTCGTTCTTATCTAGATTTATTACCAAGTTTATTTTTGTTGTTGGGTTTAAGTGCTGTTGTTTGGATCATGAATCCTCAGAAGTTAGTTTTGGCTGTGGGGATGGTTTTGGCTGGGAGTGTGATTTCTGTCGTTACCGCAGCTTGGTTTAATTATCAGTTAGGTGGACATACGGGAGATACTTATGGGGCTGTGGTGGAGTGGACTGAAGCCTTATTTCTGTGTGTAATTAGCACTATCTCGGCTTAGAGGACAGGGTTTACAGCACATTCTTAAATCAATATTCCCGCAATCCCAGCGGTGATAAAACTCGCCAATAATCCGCCAATCATCGTTTTTACACCCATTCGTGCTAAGTCTTGTTGACGGTTGGGTGCTATTCCAGCCATACCGCCAATCGTAATTCCTATCGAGCCAATGTTAGCAAAATTACATAAAGCATAAGTAGCAATAATCACTGAACGTTGAGAAATTGTTTGTTTTTTAATCATTTCTCCTAAATCTAAATAGGCAATAAACTCATTGAGAATCGTCTTTTTACCTAATAATGCTCCTACTTGTCCACAGTCAGCCCAAGTTATCCCCATTAACCAGGCTACGGGAGCCATTATAAAAGATAACATCCATTCTAAAGATAATTGCGGACAATTTAGCAAAGTTCCCAACCAAGCTAAACAGGCATTAACAGCAGCTAATAAACTCAAAAAAGCAATAATTACTACCCCAACATTAACGGCTAACTTTACGCCGTCCATTGCCCCTGAAGTCGCTGCATCAAGAACATTAACATAATTACTCTTGATATCTATATTGACTTTATCCGTAGTTGCCGATACTTCTGTTTCTGGATACATTATTTTTGATACTATTAAAGAAACAGGGGAAGTCATAAAAAAAGCAGCAATTAAATGTTCTGGTGGAATCCCAAAAGATAAATAAGCACCTAATACTCCACCGGCAATGGTAGCAAAACCACCAGTCATCACAGCGTGCAATTCAGATTGGGTCATATTGGCTACATAAGGCTTAACCATGAGTGCGGCTTCTGTGGGTCCCAAGAAGATATTTCCCGCACAGGATAAGG
This sequence comes from uncultured cyanobacterium, assembly GCA_903848645.1. Classification (GTDB taxonomy): domain Bacteria; phylum Cyanobacteriota; class Cyanobacteriia; order Cyanobacteriales; family Nostocaceae; genus Dolichospermum. Next base: position 7,593 of record CAINGU010000033.1, read on the forward strand.
ATTCAGAACCAGATGTTTTCATGGTTTTCATCATGATCCAGGCTAGGGCATTGACAACCCTTTGCAAAATGCCATAGTAGTAGAGAATGCTAATAAATGATGAGAAAAAGATAATTGTTGGCAGAATTTGAAAAGCAAAAAGATGATCTTTGAAATTTTCACCAAAGACAAATTTTGCCCCGACATCAGAAAAAGCTAAAAAATTACCAACGATATTTCCTAAAGATTTAAATAAATTCAAACCCCAAGAAGTTTTAAGAATTACTATAGCCAAAATAAATTCTAACCCTAATCCCCAAGCAACTGTACGCCAACGCACAGCATAACGATTGACAGAAATAGCGTAGGATATGCCGATAAAAACGCAGATTCCCAGGGCTGAAATAGCACGTTCCATTTAATTTTTAATTCTTAATTCTTAATTTTTAATTGCTTAGTAGCCTCTAGGAGAACCATCACCACGAGGATCTGCCGCTCCTTCTAAAGTACCATCTTCTGTAACTGCGATCGCATTTGCATTCCCCCAAGGGGTAAGTTCCTGAATTTTATGTCCCCGACGCTGTAATTCTGCCAAAGTTAAAGCATCTAAACCCCATCTTTCCACGCGTAATTCATCAGGTAGCCACTGGTGATGTATGCGTGGGGTAGAAACCGCTGCACCCACATCCATTTTGTATTCTAAGACGTTCAAAATCACTTGCAATACTTGGGTGATAATGGTGCTACCACCGGGCGCACCAACAGCCATCCGCAAGCGATTGTTTTCGGTGACAATGGTAGGTGTCATACTAGAAAGGGGTGTTTTTTGGGAGGCGATACTGTTGGCTTCGTTACCTACTAATCCAAAGGCGTTAGGTACTCCTGGTGCAGTCGCAAAATCATCCATTTCATTATTTAAAACTATTCCTGTTCCTGGTGTGACTACGGCTGCACCAAAGCCTAAGTTAATTGTGAAAGTTAAACTAACGGCGTTTTTGTCTGCGTCAACTACATTTAAATGACTCGTTTCTGTTGATTCATGTAATTTTAAAGTTTTCAGTCCAGCTTTGATTTCTGTTGATGGTGTCGCCATATCCATATTAATTTCTTGGCGACGTTTTTTAGCATAAGCTGGACTAATTAATTCAGAAACGGGAACTTTCACAAAATCAGGATCACCTAAATATTTGGCGCGATCGCTATAGGCAATTTTCATTGCTTCTATGATTAAATGTATAGCATTGGGGTGATGCCATCCTAAAGATTGCAAATCTGTATCACCGATAATATTTAAAATCTGTAATAAGTGAACTCCTCCAGATGATGGAGGTGGCATAGAACAAATTTTAGCTTTGCGGAAGTTTCCACATACGGGAGTTCGCCAAATTGGTTTGTAAGCTTTTAAATCTTGGAGAGTAATTAAACCGCCATTTTTTGCCATATCTACGGCTATTGTTGCGGCTGTTTTTCCAGTGTAAAAACTTTGGGGATTCTCAGCAATGGCTTCTAAAGTTTTTCCTAAATCACGCTGTACAAGGTTTTCTCCAGGTTGATAATATTCACCGTTGCGAGTAAATATGTTTTTTGCATCTGGGTTATTTAGTAGTGTTTTTTTGCGGTTTTCATAAGCTGAAATAGAACGCCAAGAAAGTCTATCACTGATCCTAAAACCATCTTTTGCAAGGGCAATTGCTGGTTTGACAACTTCCTGCCAAGGTAACTTACCATAACGACGATGTACCTCATACATACCCGCCACAGTTCCCGGAGTTGCTACTGCTAAATAACCATTTGTACTCAGATTTGGACGCACTTTGCCATTAGCATCTAAATACATATTTCTAGTTGCTTTGATAGGTGCGCGTTCCCGAAAATCTAAAGCTTTGATTTCCCCTGTTTTTCCAGAATGTAAAAGTAAGAAACCACCACCACCAATACCTGCGGAAAAAGGTTCAACTACTGAAATTGCGAAGGTTGTAGCTACTGCTGCATCTACCGCATTTCCGCCTTTTTTTAACATCAAAAGTCCGGCTTCACTGGCTAAAGGATGGGCCGAAACTACCATTCCTTTTTTGCTGTGTAGGGGTACAGTAATAGTCGCTGATACAGCTTGACAGGTGAGAACAGCACCAAGGGAGATGAAGGAGAAAATTAGGCGTTGGGTTTTGGTGATAATGGGCATTTTTATGGTAAAGTTGGGGGTAATTATTCTGGGTTTCTTAAAAACAAATATTTGATGTTACATTATGGCAGTTTGAATTGCTTCCTCTGGTCCCACTAAAGACAAATATGGTGCTTGTAAATATTTGCAAGCTGCTGTAATTGCCTCCGTTGCAGTAACATTATTAATTAATTCGGGAAACTGTTGATCAAATTCAATTCCTAAACCCAAAATTTCATACCAACCATATATTTGAGCAATATGTCCATTAGTTTGTTTACCCAAGGCATATTGTCCGATAATTTTGTTTTTAGCAGTTTGTAATGCTTCTGCTGATAGTTCAGTGGTACATAACAATTCTACTTCCTGGCGAAGTCCATTAAAAGCAATTTTGGTATTTTCTGGTGCAGTCCCAATATAAACTACAAAGGAAGCGGGAAAAAGTCGAGTCGAATAAATAGCAGATACGTCATAAGCTAAACCTTGCTTTTCTCGCAATTCTACAAATAAACGACTAGAAAGACCATTACCTAAATAGCTACAAAGTAACTTGAGAGCCGCATATTCTGGGTTATTTACTGATGGACCTAAATAACCCAACATGATAATTGATTGTTGTGTATTTAAAGGTTTAAGACAGGGTTTAGGTGATACAGTAATGGCTGGTAAATTAAGATTAGGTTTGGCAAAATTTGGTATTTCCCAGTCACCAAAAATGTTTGTTACTAATTTCTCAGCTTGTGCTGGTGTAATGCGTCCAGCAATACTAATTACAATATTATCAGGACGGAAATGAGTTTGATGATATTCTATTAAGTCAGCACGGGTAATGCTGCTCATGGTTGTTTCATCACCTAAAACTGACATCGAGTAGGGATGATTTGGGTACATTACCTGACGCAGTTGTTCAAAAGCCAGGCTAAAAGGTTGCTCTTTTTGAGAACGAATATCTTGAATTGCTAACCGCTTTTCTAATTCTATTTGATTTTCGGGAAAAGTAGGCGATCGCAATAATTGTCCAGCTAATGCTAAAATGTCAATAAAATCAGCAGTTACCGTTTTTAAAGATAGCAAAAAATAGTCTGTAGCTGCATCTGTGCCTAAACTAGCTCCCACAGATTCGACTTTTTCGGCAATTTCTAAACTCGATAAACCATCACATCCCTTTGTCATTACTGCTGATAACAAATGAGCTAAACCAGCTTTTTCTCGCTGTTCATGACAACTACCAGCCCGAATAAAAATCCTGCCAGCAATAATATCAGCAGCTTGATTTTCTGATACTAATAAAACAATGCCATTACTTAATACGGTGCGATGAATGAGAGAGCGACTATTAATAGTTTGCATTTTTCACTTAATAATTAACAAGGTTTGAGAATTGTCACAGCATAATTAGCTGATGAAAGATACTGTTGAGCTAATTTTTGCAGTTCTTGAAGATCAAAAGATTGGATTGATTGGGGATAGGTAACAGCTAATTCAGCGTTGGCAATGGTATGATAATAACCATAAAAATTAGTTAGCTGATTTGGGGTTTCTGTAGAAAAGGCATAATCATTACATAAAAACCTCTGAATACGATTTAGTTCTGGCTTGCTAATTTCTTGATTTTGCAATGCTTGTAAATGGGAACAAATCAAATCTTCAACTCGTTCCAGATATTCTGATTCTAACCAAGCTGTAATTGTAAATAAACTTGATTCTTGTTGTAGAGAAAAATCACAGCAAATTTCTTGAACAAGTTGCTTTTCTTCCCGCAAATCAGATACTAACCGAGAAATTCTCCCTTGTCCTAGCAGCACTGATAATAATTCTAAACCATGAACAGCCCGAAATTCTTCTACTCCCGGTACTTTCCAAGCCATCATTAACCGCGCTTGTTCCAGTCTGGGTAGTATTAACTCTTGACGATGAATTCCTGAAATTACCGGTGCTGCAACTTTGGTAAATTGGGGACAATTATCCCGTTGGGGAAAATCTGTAAATGTCCGGTTTACCAATTCCCTAGCGGCTTTTTCACTAATTCCCCCCACCACAACCACAGTCATATTTTCTGGTTGATAGTAACTGCGATAAAAGCAGCGCATAGCTTCCGGGGAATGCTGCATTAATTCTGCCTCAGTTCCCAGTACAGAACGTCCATAAGGATGGTTTTGGTAAACATTTTTAGCCAAAGATTGAAAACCAACCCAATCATGATCATCATTGTAAGAACGGATTTCTTCTAACACCACATCCCGTTCTTTAATAAATTCATCGTCAGGAATGGCTGCATTCAGGAGTAATTCTCCTAAATGGGGAAGGGTATGCTCTAGCTGATTAGCAGCGGTTGTAATGGAATAATGGGCGTAATCGTGACTGGTAGCGGCATTACTCACGCCGCCAATTTTTTCAATATGATAATCAAATTCCCCAGGAAGCAGGTTTGGTGTCCCTTTAAAAATCATGTGTTCTAGAAAATGTGCCATTCCAAACCAAGGTTCTGGTTCTAGGTTAGCTCCCGCACGCACCCAAACATCAGCTACCACTACGGGTGTAGTGGATATTTCTTGGTGAATGAATGTTAAGCCATTATCTAATTTGATAATTGCACCGGGAAACAGGTTATTAGTGAGTTGTTTTAACAATTTTTGTAGCTTCAACCATAATTTAATTTTGTTATTCTAACCTTGATTTTCATGTCTTAATTAGGAACGTCTTAAAAATTTTTGGCGAATATAATTCGCTACTACACAAGCAAAGTCCACCTGCGTGGACTAATGAAAAATCAAGGGTTTCAAACCTGCGTAGGCAGGTTTTGTTTGTGTAGGTGTGATTTCTAATCGCCCAAGTTAGACTTTTAAAACATCCTCTAACTTAAACGGCTAAATTTTCCCTTTTCCAAGTTGCTAAATCTGCTAAAGAGCGATCTCGATAACGTCCATATTTTTCGGGTTTACTCTTGATTTTTACTCCCAAATCGGGAACGATGCCAAAGTTAGGAGCCATTGGTTGAAAATGTTTTGGTGCGGCGGATCTGATAAACTCAAATAATGCCCCCATCATGGTTGTAATAGGTAAAATTAGGGGTTCTTTTCCTAATGCTAATCTAGCAGCATTTGTCCCTGCTAACCAACCTCCAGCAGATGCAGCAGTATAACCTTCTGTTCCTATTAATTGTCCCGCAGCCAGTAAAGTTGGACGTTCTTTAAATTGCAAACTTGCAGACATTAACTGCGGTGCATTTAAAAAAGTATTGCGGTGCATTACTCCTAATCTGACAAACTCGGCTTTTTCTAAACCAGGTATCATTTGAAATACTCTTTTTTGTTCACCCCAACGTAAATTAGTTTGAAAACCTACCATATTCCAGAGTTGACCGGCTTTATCTTCTTGTCGTAATTGAATAACTGCATAATTACGTTCTCCATTGCGAGGATCAGATAAACCCACTGGTTTGAGGGGACCATAACGCATGGTATCTTCCCCTCTGCGTGCCATTTCTTCAATGGGTAAACAAGCTTCAAAAAATTTCGCTGTTTCCTTTTCAAAGTCTTTTAATTCTGTTTGTTCCGCTTTACATAATTCTTCTCGAAATTGTAAATACTGCTCTTTATTCATCGGACAATTCAGATAAGCTGCTTCACCTTTATCATAACGAGAAGCCATAAATGCAATATCTTTATTGATAGAATCTCCGACAATAATTGGACTGGCTGCATCAAAAAAGTTGAGATATTCCATCCCCGTAAACCGCTGTAAATCTGCGGCTAAATCGGGACTGGTTAAAGGACCAGAAGCTAATACAACGATACCTTCAGGAATTGCGGTAACTTCCCCCCGTCGGAAATCAATTAAAGGGTGATTGTCCAGGGTTTTGGTCAAATCTTCCCCAAATTGTCCTCTGTCCACCGCCAAAGCCCCACCAGCGGGGACTGCGTGTTCATCTGCTTTGGAGATAACAATAGAACCGAGTTGGCGTAATTCTTCGTGTAATAATCCTGCCGCGCGATCGCTCGCCATAGCCCCGAAAGAGTTACTACAGACCAATTCGGCCAAATTTTCCGTATGATGGGCAGGACTGAAGCGTTTAGGGCGCATCTCGTGGAGAATTACAGGCACACCTGCTTGGGCTATTTGCCATGCTGCTTCTGTTCCTGCGAGTCCGCCGCCAATTACTTGTATCGGTTGTTGTGTCATAGTTGTTTTTTTAATTACTTGGTTTGGTTATGGATATTAGGTAGAGGAAAAGTACAAAGACATTACTAAATCCCTACACAATCATCCTCAACATCATATAAATCATATAAATCCTAAAAATCACAGTTTAGACAGTTAACCGTTTCCAAGTCAGTTCTTTACCAATTTCATCCCATTTCCAGCGTAATAAATGAGCGGGTTGATTAGTGGCAAATTTTGGTAAATTAATAGCTTGTCTAGGTGCGTCCGTAGCGAGGCTAATGGCGGTTTCTAGGTCACAAATCCCCCATTTTACCAGATTTTGCACTCCGACTAATAATGGTAGGGTTGTTCCCGTTAAAGTGCCATCTTGTAATCTGGCTGTACCGTTGATAACTTCAATGTGTCGGGTATCCCAAGGATAAATCCCATCAGGTAATCCTAATGGTGCAAGGGCATCACTGACAATAAATAACCCTTCACTGGCACGCAGAAGAATTTTGAGAATCATCGGGGCAACGTGCTGACCATCGGCAATAAAAGCACAAAACACATCAGGATCATTCATTGCTGCGCCTAATAAGCCTGGTTCTCGGTGGTGTAAGGGTGGCATGGCGTTGAAGGCGTGGGTGATCATTGTAGCACCTTGAGCAAAGGCTTGTTGGGCTTCGGCTGCGGTGGCTTGAGAATGTCCTAAACTCACAGTAATTCCCAAAGAACGCAAATAGGGGATTACTTTCCCTGTGGTGTCTAATTCTGGCGCGAGGGTGATAAGTTTGACAAAATGGGCATAATCTCCTAATACCCGTTTAACTTGATCAATGGTGAGAGGGAAAAGATATTCGGCTGGATGTGCGCCGCGTTTGTAGTAGTTTAAAAATGGGCCTTCTAAATGGACTCCGAGAATTTGTGCAGAGTTTTGAGAACTGGGGGTATAATTGGCGAGAATGGCAAGCGATCGCTGAATATTTTCGATAGAGGTTGTAACTAGGGTTGGTAAATAACCATCAACTCCGGCTTCCCAAAGGAATGAAGAGATTTTTGGTAGCATAGAGGCATTTTCTGATGTTAGTTCCGGAAAAGCCAAACCTAGTCCACCATTGATTTGTAAGTCCACACCACCTAAAGAAATCCAGTCCCCAGCCACATCTAAAACTTGTAAGTCTTGTGGTGTAACTTTTTCCCATGCTGTATTCATGGACATAATTTGCTCAATTATGCCTTTTTGGTTAACTAAGATTCTTTGTAAATCTTGATAACCGGGTACTTTTGCATTGATAATATCTACATTTGCCAGCATGGGTGTTATTTTTGTCAGTTGTCAGTTGTCAGTTGTCAGTTGTCCGTTGTCCGTTGTTAATCTAAAATCCAAAATCTAAAATCTAAAATCTAAAATTATATGAGTCTCGAAATTGGTATTATCATGGGTAGCGATTCCGATTTGCCTACTATGAAAGATGCGATCGCTATTTGCGAAGAATTCGGTATTGTAGTTGAAGTTGCCATCGTCTCTGCCCATCGTACCCCAGAACGGATGTTTGAGTATGCTAAAACTGCACATCAACGCGGTATTAAGGTAATTATCGCCGGGGCTGGTGGTGCGGCTCATCTTCCTGGTATGGTAGCATCTTTAACCCCTTTACCCGTTATTGGTGTTCCCGTCGCTACCCGGAATTTACAAGGTGTAGATTCTTTATATTCTATAGTACAAATGCCAGGGGGAATACCTGTAGCTACTGTTGCCATTGGTAATGCTAAAAATGCTGGACTTTTGGCTGTGCAAATTCTCGCTACTGGTCAACCAGAATTACTGGAAAAAGTTCAAGCTTATCGCCAAAGTCTTTGTAATATGGTCATGGAAAAGCAAGCTAAACTAGATCAGCTTGGATATGAAAAATATTTGCAACAATAGATATTTATACATCTTATACCAGGCGGTTAGAAACCGCGTCTACACAGGCAAAACCCACCTGCGTGGGTTAAAATTTATTAGTCCTTGTATCCCTTACGGGACAGAAGGAATAGAATGACTTTATTTGTGTAGCCGCGTTCGCGTAGCATGGCGAAGCGATATTATATTCGCCAGGGCTTAGTGCAAAATATCAGTATTCACATAATTCTATATAATAAGCAGTGAACCTTCCGACTAATACCCCGGCCCAAACCCAAAATCGCAAAGCAGATCATATCCGCATCTGTTTAGAAGATAATGTTCAATCTCCAGCCATTACTACTGGCTTAGAAAAATATCGTTTTACTCATACTTGTTTACCAGAAATTGATGGTAAAGATATTGATGTGAGTACGACTTTTTTGGGAAAACATCTAAATGCACCTTTGCTAATTTCCTCCATGACGGGAGGTACAGAACCAGCAGGAATCATTAACCGTCGGTTAGCAGAAGTTGCCCAAGAATACAAATTAGCAATGGGTGTAGGATCTGTAAGAGTAGCAGTGGAAAAACCTGAAGTTGCGGATACTTTCGCTGTGCGTAAATATGCACCTGACATTCTCCTCTTTGCTAACTTAGGCGCGGTGCAGCTTAATTATGAATATGGACTTGATGAATGTTTGCATATTATTGATCTGCTCGAAGCTGATGCCCTAATTTTACATATTAATCCTTTGCAAGAGTTTATTCAACCCAGAGGTGATACTAATTTTAGCAGATTGCTTGACAAAATCTCTGATTTATGCAATCAATTACCAGTTCCCGTCATTGCCAAGGAAGTAGGTAATGGCATTTCGGCGACAATGGCAGAAAAACTGATAGCCGCTGGTGTACAAGCCATTGATGTAGCTGGTGCGGGGGGTACGTCTTGGGCAATGGTGGAAAGCGAACGGGCGGAAACTGCCTTACAGCGGCGTTTGGGGCAAACATTTGGGGATTGGGGTATACCTACAGCCGACTGTATTACCAGTATTCGGGAGCATGATCCCCATATTCCGTTAATTGCTTCTGGTGGCTTACGCAATGGGTTAGATGTAGCCAAAGCGATCGCTCTAGGGGCTGATATTGCTGGTTTAGCAATGCCCTACCTCAAGGCAGCGGCAGTATCGGAAGCGGCTATAGTAGAATTAACAGAGATATTAATTGCCGAAATCACCACCGTATTATTTTGTACTGCTAACAGCAACTTGTATAAATTGAAGCAATCACAGAGTTTACAACGCATACAATAGAAAAAGACAGCCTTTTAGTCATTGGTTTTGTACTAATGACTAATAACTAATAACCAATGACTAATAACTAATGACTAATTTTCTTAAACAAACATTTGCAAGTTTAATTGGTAGTTTACTGGGACTGACTATCTTTTCTGGAGTCAGTACACTGGGATTATTATTACTATTGATTGCGGTTGCTAGTTCCCAAAATTCAGCCCCAACAGTCAAAGATAAATCAGTGTTAGTTTTCGACTTGTCTATGAAAATTACCGATAGTGAACCTAATTCTAGTCAATTATTGCAAAAAACTTTGAGCGGTATTGATGAAAATAGTATTACACTTCGTCAAGTTGTAGAAACTTTAGATAAAGCTGGGCGTGATCAAAAGATTGTAGGTATTTATCTAGATGGAACTAATGCTAATAGTGCAGTTGGCTATGCTTCCTTGAAGGAAATCCGTCAAGCATTGGAAAAATTTCGCAAAACTGGGAAGAAGATTATTGCCTATAGTACAGATTGGAGTGAAAAAGAATATTATCTAAGTTCCGTAGCGAATCAAATTGTTGTTAATCCTATGGGAGCAATGGAAATGAACGGTTTAAGTTCACAACCAATGTTCTTAGCGGGAGCATTTGAAAAATACGGCGTTGGTGTGCAGATTGTGCGAGTGGGTAAATTTAAGGGAGCAGTAGAACCCTTAATTCTGAATAAACTCAGCCCAGAGAACCGGCAACAAACACAGAAATTATTAGATGATGTTTGGGGAGAATGGCGGACATCTGTAGGTAAAAGCCGAAATATTCAACCGCAAAAGTTACAAGTTATCGCTAATACTCAACCGATTTTAGAAGCCACAGAAGCTAGAAATAATGGTTTATTAGATACAATTGCTTACCAAGATCAAGTATTCACCGACTTGAAAAAATTAACTGGTAAGAATGAAAAAGATAAAACATTCACAAAAATTAGTCTCGGTGATTATGCAGAAGTTCCTGGAAAATCTCTAGATTCAGACAATAAAATTGCCATTGTTTATGCAGAAGGGGAAATAGTCAATGGTAGCGGTGATAGTGGCGAAGTCGGAGGCGATAAGTTTGCTAAAATATTCTCAAAAATCAGGCAAAATGACCAGGTAAAAGCCGTAGTTTTAAGAATTAATAGCCCTGGTGGAAGTGCTACCGCAGCAGAAATTATGCAGCGAGAAATTAAATTAACTCGTCAAGTTAAACCCGTGATTGTTTCCATGGGAGATGTAGCTGCTTCCGGTGGTTATTGGATTGCTAGTGATTCCAACCGCATTTTTGCTCAACCTAATACGATTACCGGTTCTATTGGTGTCTTTGGGGTATTATTTAATGGTCAAAAATTGGGCAATAATAATGGCATAACTTGGGATACAGTGAAAACGGCTCAATATGCAGATCAACAAACCATTGCTCGTCCTAAATCACCTCAAGAATTAGCATTGTACCAACGCAGTGTTGACCACATTTATAATCTATTTTTGCAAAAAGTTTCCCAAGGACGTAAATTACCAACTGGAAAAGTCGCAGAAATTGCCCAAGGACGAGTTTGGTCAGGGACAGCAGCTAAACAAATCGGTTTAGTTGATGAAATTGGTGGTTTAAATGTAGCTATTGAATATGCTGTTAAACAAGCAAAATTAGGTGACAATTGGGAATTACAAGAATATCCCCAAATTAGTACCTTGGGAGAACGGTTATTTGGGAAGAAATTAGAGGAAACAAAAGTAAAATTAGGAATAGAAAAAACTCAAATAAAAAACCCCAATCCCCTCATCAATGAGTTAGGAAAATTCCAACAGGAAATCAATGTTTTAGAAAAAATGAATGATCCCCAAGGGATTTATACCCGCTTACCTGTTAACTTCAAGATTGAATAGGGAATATTTTTCTTGATCTTTGTAGGGTGGGCATTGCCCACCTTAACTTGATACTACTGAAAACGATAATTGCGATAGCCACGTTCACCAGAGGAATCTCTTATGGATAAACCCGTAGGAACAGCATTACCTTGAGGATCTACTTTTACCCTAACTAATATTGGTTGTTGTCCACCATTTCTATTTTCCTGAACTTGGGAAATATCCTCATTAATTTGCTGTCTTTGTTCTTCAGGAATGAAATAGTTTTCCAAACCATAATTAACCAAGCCGTCTTGATAATTACCCTTTAAAGCTACCTGATTATTAGCTAAAGAAACAGGACGATTACTACTTATTCGTACAGGTTGCCAAGATTGAAGTTCATTCCGATTAAAAGATTGTCGTTCTTGCAAAATTAAATATAAGATACTTCCTTGGGAAATTTGTCTACCTCTGCGAGAATTTCTTCGTAACCAATCATTCCAACCCGGTAATCTTCTTAAAGTTTCGGGACGGGAAATATTATAATCCAAGTTTAATGAAGAACCCCGGACAACATCATTAGGATTTATCGGTACAGTTTGCAAAATTACTGTCTTACCAGTCATATCTGTATACATGGCTTGGGAAGGTACAGCCAGAATTAAACCGACTTGCACCAATAAAGGGGCAATTAATCGCCAAATCGGTAAAGGTTTATTAGCCTTCTGTTCTGTAGCCATAAGATAATCCCGAAACTTTAAATTTTCGGAAAATTCCATTTCTGGAGTTAAGGTTTTTTTTGATTCAGGGAAGTCACTTTTCATGGCATTAATTTAGTAATTGGTAATAGATAATAGGAAAAAATACTTTTCCCATTATTTTTAAATTTTCGATAGGAATTTATCCGCAGAGATTTATGAATATGTCTTAATTCTAGTTGAAAATTGTCCTATAGTAGCTTTCAGCCTTCAGCAGTTAGGAGTAAAAACCTCTTGGTGTAAGCCTCTGAGATTAAAATTAGTATCTCATTTAACCCACATTCCGCCATATTACTTTCTACTCCTATAATCGCCTTTGTTATCATCTCTACTATCTCTACTATCTCTACTATCTCTACTATCTTTACTATCTCTACTATCTCTACTATCTCTACTATCTTTACTATCTCTACTATCTTTACTATCTCTACTATCTCTACTATCTCTACTATCTTTACTATCTCTACTATCTCTACTATCTCTACTATCTCTACTATCTCTACTATCTCTACTATCTCTACTATCTTTAC
>CAINGU010000034.1 GCA_903848645.1 uncultured cyanobacterium
ACTCAAAAATTAAAAGTTGCACCTTTTCAACTCAAGTAGCTATACATATCAAGGTACGCTTAAACGAATTAGTAACTATGTTTATGTTTATTGGTAGTATGTATGTATTGGTTGCTTACTCATTTTACCCGTGCTACATTTGGTCAATGAGTAAATATTGAGTAATAGAAGCGTTATTTATCAGTTCTTGCCTGTGACCATGTAGAGCAAAAGCCTGTGGAGCGGATGGTTGCAGGTGAGAGTCAGGAAAATGGGTACGACAGGACTCGAACCTGTGACCGTCCGCTTAGAAGGCGGATGCTCTATCCAACTGAGCTACGTACCCAAGAAGCCTTTCCCATTATATCTAATATTTTCCGAATATACAAGAGAAAATTTAAAATCTCCTAAATTTCAGTAATAAAGTTCAAGTGATTGGTGAGTCGAGGTACACTAAGAAACAAAATAGATAGGATATTCAGATATATTGTGATGTCAAGGAGTAATTGCCCATGAATATGGATATCTACCAAGAATCCTATCCTCGTCAAGTATCCAGTCAATGCCAAATGCCCTTGCCAAACTAACTAAGTAATTATACTCTATCGTAATGCGAATCAAGACCATTACATATTCTTTATCAACAAAGCCCCTGAGAGGAGTTATTTGCTAGTGCTATGTTTATTCTCAAACGGCAGGATGTTGAAATTTCGACGATTCAGCACCCAAAAAAAGAAGATCAGCAAGTGCCGATCCTCTATTATCAGGGGCAGACTTTTCGATTGATTATGGTTTTTAAAGCCAGTGAAGAAGAAGAAGCTAAGACCTTTTGGAAGTCGCTCACCGATAACCGAGGTAAAGCTTGTGTCTTATTAGAAGAACCAGAACGTTATACTATCTGGGGAAAGGTTAAGCTAGATCAGATCAGTGGAGATACTGGCGGTCATAGTAAATCTGATGTTTTAACATTAGGTGCTATTACGCTATTACAAGCCGTTTATCTGGATATTGAAGATTTATTAGGCAATCGTCAAGCTGGTTTATTTGCCAAAGACATAACAGGGATATTACAGCAAAAACAATTTCCCGATATATCCTCCGCAGATGCAGTAAAATCTTTTCTAAACGATGATTTGTCGCAAATGAGTAAAATGCCAGCTTGGCAAGACACTCATGTGATTATTCTTTTAGAAGAACTGCACAAATTAGGAAAAAAATATTTTGGTGATACCGACTTTGCTCATCAACTAGTTGAGCGATTAGAAGATATGCCAGAAGAAGAGCAAGAACTATTTATCAGTTGGTTAAAAAAATCTCCACTTCATAAGCTTTGGCAGTAGGGTGGATATTAATTTGCCCAAACCACTGTTTATTGGCGATTCTGTGTCACAAAATTCCAAAAAATATTACTTTCAGAGCATTTACTTAATTAATCCCTATGAGTAAATCAATAGACAATTCATCTCCTTCTAAGTCCCTACTAACGACTCAAAACTTGATTTTGGCTTGTTTTAGTTGGGCTATTTTAGCATTGTTATTCTTTTTGTTGTTCAGTGCCAAAATCCCTGTTAATGGGGAAGAAGTCCGCGCTAAATGGTATATAATCGGCACAAATATTTTTGAAGCTGTAGCTTATTTGGGTGCAAGTCTCTTATGCTTAAGGAACTGGCGCAGTACCCAAATGGTTAGTAGTCGAAAAGTTTGGCTCTCAATTGGCTTAGGAATGTTTGCCTATTTTATAGGTGGACTAATTTTTGGCTACATAGAAATAGGTTTAGGACAAGAACCAGACATATCTATTGCTGATGTGTTTTTTGTAATTACTTATTTATGCCTGGGTACAGGCATGGCTTTAGCTTTGTTCTCCCGACGCATTAACTTAGAAGCGTGGCAGTGGCTAATTGTGGTAGGAATTGGCGGATTAGGCAGTTTTCTCGCCTGGTTGATTTCTCAACAAAATAAAGGTCCTTCGGCTGAACTAGCCCCAATTTTACAGCAGGTAAAAATCGTTTTAGACTTATTTTACATAATAAGTGACGTATTGCTGTTAATCATTGCCACAATGATGCTGCTGGCTTTTTGGGGAGGAAAAGTTTCTCTCTCTTGGCGAATGATTGCTGCTGCGGCATTTTCCCTCTACATTGCAGATATGTGGTTTAAATATGCCACTAACTATCTTCCCAATTACAAAAGTGGAGACATACTAGAAGTATTCTGGGTGTTTAGTGGAGTGTTATTCGGTATGGGTGCTGTTTTAGAATACGACGCATCCTTAAGCCTGAAACGCCGAGACCGTGGACGCAAACGAACTTAACAAATTTTGGTGTCTACCGTGAGAAAATTAACAGATTCTGACAAACAAGAAATTCTCAAGTTATATCGAGAAACTGCCCAAACAACCTCGACTTTAGCAGAACGCTATGGTGTGAGCAATTCCACCATTAGCCGACTGCTCAAAAGTACCTTACCAGAAGAAGAGTATGAATTTCTCGTCTCTTTAAAACGCGCTGCCAGAACCCCTGAAGGCAGAGCGCAGGTAAGCTATGAGCAATTACCGCTGTTGAATCAACCACTATTGGCAGTAGAAGTTTCCACTCGTGTCAGCAGTGGTGGGGAGTTATCACAACCAGAACCAGAACAGCCAGAGATAGCAGCAGAACCAGAGTATGAGCCTGATTTTGCCCAACCGATTCCGGCTAATAGACGGGTGAAAACACGCTCCTCAGCCGTGGAACAACCCAAGCTTCCCGTAGTCAAAGAAACTCCGGTTGTTAAAGAAGTTCCGGTTGTCAAAGAACTAGAAATTGTCAGACACAAGCCAACAGAAACGCCAATTATTCCCAAACCCAAGTTAGAGGTAGAAACTCGACATTCACAGCCGAGTTTGTTTGCGGAAATCTTGGATGAAGATTTGTTGGATGAACCTGATGATTTAGATGATGACGATTTGGATGATGATTTGTATGAAGATGAGGAAGACTTTGAGGACGAAGACTATGAAGCACCCAAACCCCTAGTTACTAGACGGGGAAATGGGGAAGCATCAGTTCAAGTTTTACCATTGTCAGTCGCTCATTTACCGAAAACTTGTTACTTGGTAATTGATCGCTCTGCGGAGTTAATTACCAGGCCACTCAAGGATTTTGGCGATTTAGGTCTCATTCCTAGTCTGGAAAATCAACAGAAAACGCTGCCGATTTTTGATAACCATCGTGTAGCTAAACGCTTTTCTACCAAGCGCGATCGCGTCATCAAAGTTCCCGATAGTCAAATGCTCCATAAAGCTAGTAGCCATTTACAAGCTAAAGGCATTACGCGACTGTTAATTGATGGTCAAGTCTACTCTTTGTCTTTAGTCTAAAGGCAATGCGGATATTTGCTGGTTGGAGTAGTTCACTACTCTAACCACCTTAATCATTGCTAAGTAGGGCTTGCTGAAAAAGTTGTCTGTGAAGGCTAGGAGTCAGGAGTCATCACGAAAAGAATTTTTCAGCAAACCCTAATTATTTATTGTTTTTTGTTTTTGTTTAAATCATCTAAAGCAGCAATCACAAAACTAGCTGCTGGATGACTAAGTGCTTGTTCTAGAGCAGCCGTACCACCAGCTTTTAATGCGCTCATTGTTTTCTGTAATAAAGTTGGGTTATTTTCGATGTCTTGTGTGGCTTTTGCCGCAAGTGCCTTTTTCTCTGACTCTGTACCAGTAGGATAAGACTGACTTAATTGGTTTAACAATTCTTGAATGTCTTGTGCTGCTTCGTATATCACTCCAGCAACTTTTGCCCCTTTCCCGATTGGACCATAATTAACACCGATGCCCATATTTCCATTCTGATTAATCATAATTAAACCTTTAGGTAACTCGCAAAGCATTTGACCAATAGCGCTAAAAACAGAGACATCAAAACAGCGTAAATAACTGTCAATTATAGCTAAATTTTGTTTTCTATAATCGGACGTTTCTTCCTTGTTTAGAAGTTCTTTAGCTTTCAGAAATTCTTTTTTAGCATCCTTCAAGTCGTTTAATTGACCTAATTCACATAAAGCCCTTCCCAGAAGAAAATGTAAACGTGGGTCATCATCATCATAACCGATTGCAGTTCTAAAAATATTTGCAGCAGCATCGGGTTGGTCTTTGTCTAATTTCATCACTCCTAAATTGACCAAAATCAAAGTTCTCCATCTCTTATCAAAAGTTTTTCTTAAATAATCAAGGTATTCGGGCTTAATAAATCCGCTTCTGGGGACATCAGATTCTAAATCAGCAACAAATTCTTTTAGTTTTTCTTCAATATCTATATATTCTGACATTTTACGTTTACAAGAAAATAGTTTTCACAAAAAATGCTTTATTACCTCAAATAAAAACTCTTAAATTTTGATATCTCCTTTAATTTTTAACTAAGCTGTTGTGCATTTAGTTGGTATAGTTCTAGCGGGCAAGATGCCCGCACCACAAGGTTCAAGTAAATTATGGTTATCAAATTTAGCTGCGTAACAGCTTATACATCAAGTGCTTTGATCATTTTAAAATGGGATTCTGATTAATTAATGTTCCGTTCCTCAACGTTAATGGCTTTGACAACATTAATGGCTTTGACAATGTTAATGGCTTTAATGGCTTTGACAACGCTAATGGCTTTAATGGCTTTGATAACTTTAATGGCTTTGATAAGCATTGAGTGAGCAATGGTGAGGATTTGTCACATTTATTGTATCCTTTGTTAACTAAACATTGAGTTGCAAGACACAAATAAATACCACCACCTGACGGTATGGTGACGAATGTCCCATATCCTACTGTTTCATATCCTTTCTCCTTTTTTGAAAAGTTATATATGTCTCTCTTCAAAGAACTTGGTAGATGTTGTTCTGGATATCTTTCTAAAAGTTTAGCAAGATTCTTAGTATCATCGGGATTCACTTTTTTAACAAGAGTATTCAATTGTTCCCCAATGCTCATTACTGTTTTAATTGATGGATTTGCAAAGGTAGTACCAATTAATGATAAATTGCTTATAGAAAAAATTAGGAGAAAAGAAATAGAATGGCTGATTTTTTTATTAATCATATCTAACATTCCTTTAAATCTACAGTTGTGTGTTCAAAAAGGCAGGATTTTACACTCGATGGAATCTATGGATTATAAAAAAAAATGAAGAAGCTGAGTTTATCGTTAACATGAGTTTAAATCTTGATTTTCCGTTAACAATAATAACGTGGAATCCTAGACTATACTTAGTTAGGAAGAGTGTTATGTATTTACACCCTCCATTATAAATATATAAACATGACTTACGCAACTTTTACATTAGACATCTCCGAAAAAGAATCTGAAACCCTTAATCTGTCTAGAGGAAAACCTCATTTCTGGAGATGTCTATTGGTTTAAATACATAAAAATCACTATAAATTAATTCTGCCCAGGTACTTACTAAAAAAATGCGTTGGGTTTTGCTTTGCTCAACCCAACCTACAAAAAATGGCCTCTC
The DNA here is from genome assembly GCA_903848645.1 of uncultured cyanobacterium. Classification (GTDB taxonomy): domain Bacteria; phylum Cyanobacteriota; class Cyanobacteriia; order Cyanobacteriales; family Nostocaceae; genus Dolichospermum. Next base: position 5,472 of record CAINGU010000034.1, read on the forward strand.
GCCATGCTAGAATTGCAATAATATTCATAATTCCGACCGATTTTAAGTAGTTTAACTAGCCGAGTCAGTGCTATTAATTGCCTAATTTCAGTTTCATCTACCGTCTTATTCAGAAACGTATCTACCGTAATGGTTAACTCTGCTACTTCCCCCGCGACCAATCGTAAGCCTTCCAAAGTCGAAGGTATCAAAGAAAATAGTAATTTTTTGCGTGAACCTGTAGCCACGGAAATCCTTCAGAACACCACCCATTTTAGTGAAGACGCAATTCAGATTCTCAAGTTTCACGGGTCTTATCAACAGGATAACCGTGATAACCGCGTCAAGGGACAGGAAAAAGATTACCAAATGATGCTGCGGACAAAAAATCCCGGTGGGTTAGTACCCCCTGAGCTTTATTTGGCTTTGGATAAACTGGCTGATGAATATGGTAATCATACCCTCAGAGCTACTACTCGCCAAGGCTTTCAGCTACATGGTATCCTGAAAAAGAACCTCAAAGCAGCGATCGCTACAATTGTTCAAAATCTCGGTTCAACCTTGGGTGCTTGTGGTGACATTAACCGCAACGTCATGGCTCCCCCAGCCCCCTTTAAAAATCGCTCAGAATATCAGTATGCTTGGGAATATGCCCAAAATATTGCTGATTTACTTTCTCCCCAAACCGGTGCTTATTATGAAATTTGGTTAGATGGGGAAAAAGCTATTAGCGCCCAAGAACATCCAGATGTCAAAGCAGCCCGACAAACTAACGGTAATGGTACTATTATTCATGATTCCGTAGAACCCATCTATGGAACTCACTATATGCCCCGCAAATTTAAAATTTGCGTCACAGTTCCCGGTGATAATTCCGTTGATTTGTATTCCCAGGATCTAACTTTGGTAGTAATTACCAATAAAAAAGGCGCATTAGCAGGATTTAATATTTTTGCTGGTGGGGGTTTGGGTAGAACCCATAATAAAGAAGAAACCTTTGCTAGAGCCGCTGATCCTATTGGTTATGTAGCCAAAGATGATGTATATAATCTTGTAAAAGCTATAGTTGCGACACAACGAGATTATGGCGATCGCACCGACAGACGACACGCGAGATTAAAATACTTAATTAATGATTGGGGTGTAGACAAATTCCGCACCCAAGTCGAAGAATACCTGGGCAAAAAGCTCGAACCCTTTAAACCCCTAATTCAGTTTAAATACAAAGACTTCCTGGGCTGGAACGAACAAGGCGATGGTAAACTTTTCTTGGGTATTTCCATTGATAATGGTCGTGTCAAAGATGACGAAACATTCCAACTAAAAACTGCTTTGCGGACAATTGTTGAACAATTTAACCTCCCCATTCGCCTCACAGGTAATCAAAACCTGCTATTTTACGATATTGCACCGGAAGACAAAGAGGCAATTCAAGAGATTCTCGATAAATGTGGCGTTGTTGCTGACCCTGAGCAAATAGCAGCATTAACCCGCTACGCTATGGCTTGTCCGGCTTTACCTACCTGTGGTTTAGCAATCACAGAATCAGAACGAGCCATTCCTGGAATTTTAGAAAGAATTCGGGCTTTGTTAGATAAATTGGGGTTACAAAATCAACATTTTGTGGTAAGGATGACAGGTTGCCCTAACGGTTGCGCTCGTCCCTATATGGCAGAATTGGGTTTAGTAGGTAGTGCTGCGGAATCTTATCAAGTCTGGTTGGGTGGTTCACCAAATCAAACCCGGTTAGCACAACCTTTTGTGGAAAAACTGCACCACGATGATCTTGAAAGTTTCCTAGAACCGATTTTTGTCTTCTTTAAAAAGTCACGCACACCAAAAGAAAGTTTTGGGGATTTTTGCGACAGATTAGGTTTTGATGCGATTAGGGAATTTGTGGATAACTACACCCCAGGAGAACCTACCAGCAGCGGTAAGTCCCGTCACCGCGTCAGTCTGCGGGATGATTTTTACGCGCAACTCAAGGAAACGGCTGAAAAGCAAGAACGGCCGATGACTGATTTAGTACATGAGGCTTTAGAGAAGTATTTCCAAACTCTGTAGGAACATACTCTCACGCCAAGGTGCAAAGTGGGGTGGGAAATCCTCACCCTTACTGCATTTAAAGATGGGTTTAGTATGAGAACTAAAGCGGTTTATTCAATAATATCTCTGGGATTTTTCGCCGATTACTCCATTGCTTCATTCACAGGGAATCTATCAATTAACTGCATAGCCCGTTGAGCATTCCGCCGCAACATATCTGGTAAATTAGGAACATGAGGAATCTGAGATAATAAATCCAGTGTACGGCGTAAAATTCGCACTACGTCCCCTTCATCTAAAGTGGTTTTTTCACATAATACTTTCCACTCTACCCCTAGCGCCCACTGTTCCACCAAGGAAATCAAGCCGATAAAACGAGTTTCCAAGCCGACAGGTAAGGCTACACCATGACGATACTGCACCTTTAACACAGCACGGCGAATGGGTTGCAATGTTAACCAAGCTGCATCCGCTTCTGGAGATAGATTAAAGTCAACTTTCGTATCTGGACGCGGGCTTTCAGTCACTAAAGCGGCTATGACTGCTGCTAAGTTATGGGGACCAATATTATCTAATTCACCACTGGACAAAACTAAACCTAACCACAACTCATTTTCACCGCGAATAGCCGCCGCAATTTGTCCTAATTTGGTGGGGACTAAATTATCTAAACATTCAAAAGATTGCAAGATTTCAATTAAACAGAGAAACTCTTCCCAATATCTTTGAGATTGTAATGATACTTGCTCTTGTAAATGTTCAATTTCTGCTTCTAATTCTACACAACGCGCCCTATTTTTAAATATTTTGGCAATATTCCCCGATTTGTAAATGGGATGGTTTTCTAACTGTTCTTGGACAGCAGTTAAACGACTGAGTTGCTCCCGTACTTCTGTAGGTAGATGATTAAATTCTTCAGGATTGGGTATACTTTGAGCGATCGCAATGGTGCTTTCATCACCACGGATTGATTGTCCTCGTTTCAAGCTCAATTCTGAAGGTGGTATTAGCTCCGCTGGAACTTCTACCCGTGGCATTTCTGCATACATATCTAATATATCTGCTGAAGTTGCCACATACCAACGATTATTTTGCCCTAGGCAGACAAAGTAAGATGTTTCACCAACACTCACGGCTTTGTCAACCAACACTACTGTTATCGGTAGGGGTGACATGGCGTTTCTGTCGTTGAGACTCAACATAGTTCCAGATATGGCAAAATCCAGCATCATTGCTAATTGTGCCTGTCTATCTTCCTGTGCTTGTTCTTGCAAGGTTTTGAAAATTTGGCGTTCTACTTTCAGCCGTTGACGCAATTTTTCATATACCATCAATTCATTTTCATCAACGGCCGCCAGTTGTGACTGAATTTGCGATAATTCCCCTTGAACTTGCGCCAGTTCTTCAAAATCTGGTTGCAGATGCAAGTTAGACATATATTGTCCAAAACTGCGTTCTATCAGTTCTCTGGCTTTTTCTATGGTGTGAGTTTGCAGCAGGTTTAATACCATGCCGTAACTGGGTGTAAACTGACTAACTAAAGGATCAGCTTTAGATGTAGCTAAATAGGATGCTTCTTTTGCACCTTCAAAGGGTGTCTGCAATGTCACTACATAACCTTGGAGATCCATGCCCCGACGACCAGCACGACCTGCCATTTGCAAGAATTCCGAAGCATTGAGCAAGCGGTGTCCATTGTCAGTCCGCTTAGACAAAGTAGAAATTACTGTTGTCCGGGCGGGCATATTAATTCCCGCTGCTAAGGTTTCGGTGGCGAATACGACTTTAATTAATCCCTGTTGAAACAGTTCTTCGACGAATCCTTTCCAAGCTGGTAAAATCCCGGCATGGTGGGCAGCTATGCCTCGATACAGTGGAGCAACTTGTCCAGCCCTGCCAGCATCGGGATTTTTGCGTAAAAATTCATCAATTTGTTGCCGCAGGATTTGGGACTCATCATTATTAACTAACCATAAATCACCAACTTCTTCGACAGCTTTATCACAGCCCCGACGACTGAAAATAAAGTAAATCGCAGGGAGCATATCCCGTTCTTGCAGTTGGCTGAGGGTATAAATAATACCTGGCGGTTCTGGTCTACCAGCTTTGCCTTTTTCCCAATATCCTTTTTTAGCCTTTTTGACTAAGCGGGGGTTAATTTTGGTATTAGTTTCATTTAATAAGGGAAATAACCCTTTGGGATTACAAAAGTTAAATTCTAAGGGAACGGGGCGAAAATCGGAGTAAATCAGGTCTGTGGGACCATGAACGTGATTTAACCAACTGGTAAGTTGATCACTGTTGGCAACGGTGGCAGAAAGGGCTACAAGTTGGACGGCACGGGGACAGTAGATGATTGATTCTTCCCACACTGTACCCCGTTGGCGATCATTCATGTAGTGGCACTCATCTAGCACCACAGCCTCAACGTCGGTTAAGGAGATGCCGATTTGACCTATGGGTGTACCATAGAGCATATTGCGGAAAATTTCTGTGGTCATGACCAAAATGGGTGCATCCCTGTGAATGGAAGCATCTCCGGTGAGGAGTCCCACTTGATCAAACCCAAATTTTTCGCGGAAGTCTCGAAGTTTTTGATTAGATAACGCCTTCAAGGGAGTGGTGTAAAATACCCGTTTCCCGCGAGATAAGGCGCGATAGATAGCATATTCCCCGATGAGGGTCTTTCCTGAACCTGTGGGCGCACAGACAACTACTGAACGGTCAGCATTGAGGGAGGCGATCGCTTCTTTCTGGAATTGATCTAATTCAAAGGGGAATATTGACCCAAGGTCAATTTCATTAGCAAAGTCGGAATAATTCACTCAATCATAATTTACAAGCAGACTATCTACTATCATAACGTGATTCGTGGTTTGCTACGTTGACAGGAAAAGCTGAGTTGTGAAGGTGTTACTGAGCTTTTTTTGATTATTTTACTATTTCGGCAATTTTGCGGAGAACTCGACAGGCAGATTCTAATTCGCTTTGGGTAGCCAGTGGGGCAAATACTCGTAATATGGCATAGTGTTGATTTTCTATTTTGACAAACACAATATCGTCACCATTGGTTAACATTCCAAAGTTAGGTAAATCAGTGTTGGGACTAGCCATTAAGTAAGCCAGGGTTTGTGGCAATGCTGACCACACTGATAACATGGTTTTTTTTGATTCTAAAACAATTACCCATAAGCGGTCTTGCAATACCAGTAAATCTATTCGACCCTGGAGAGTTTCTTCGCTATCAGCTATTGTTATTTGCACAGATTCTTCAGCTTTGATGCGAAAAGGTGGATCATATAAACCTGCAACGGTCAGCAATGGAGAAACGAGTAATAGCATTACTGTACTTTCTAATAAATGCCCATCTGAACGATGATAAATATAACGTTTCCATAAGATTTCTAGGTTGGTGCGGTCATTAGAGTTAATTTCAGGTAATTGATCATGCCATTCTGTAAAAAAATCCTGAGATTCATTGCGACTCAAGCCAAATCGTTTTTCTGCTTCAGCGATGGTGGTGATAGTTTCAGTAACGGCTAGTGTTTGCATGGTGGATTTTTGTCTCAGTAGTTGCATCTACGATAAAATAATTTCACCGACCTGATTTTATCTAAAACTCTATTATGACTATTGCTGAACAGATTTATGCGATCGCTAAAACCCTTCCCCAAGATCAAGCTGATGAGATTTTGACTTTTGCTGAATTTATCCGTGCTAAACATCTAAACGCTAACCAAACTGTTAAAAATATTGATCAGTTACCTTGGTCAGAATTTGTTTATTCACTTGCAGGAACTTGGAAAGATGACTTTCCCACTTTAGAAGAAATTCGCACCGACTCAGGACAAGACATCTTGCGGGAGAGCCTTTAGATGTAAGTTTTGGATACCAACACCCTAATTTATTATTTCAAAGGTCAAGGACAAGTTGCTGAAAATCTTGCTAATGTCTCTGCTCAGGAAATTATCAATAATTAGCAAAAATCTAAGATTTGCTTTCCTTTGCCAAGTTGATTTCCAATTGATTGATTTTTTTAAAAGCTCTCTTAAAATTATCCTTGAACTCTTCAATACTATCTGATAACTGCATTACAGTGATCAACTTTGTGAGATGACGCTCTAAGTGAGGAACTCCAATATTTTCGGTGAGATGTTGATGGTGTTTACGTCTTCTGTTACCACTTTCTAAAGTAGGATTTCTACTTTCAAGTTCTTTCAAAATCTCAGGGGACATCTCGTTGTAAACAAAATCTTTAGTGAATTTGCCAATAAATGGTGTTCTTTTCAGAGATAGGGGATCATACTTCCAGCCATACAGTCTAAAAATTTCTTGATAGTATTCCCTTGGAAAACGTGAAGTCCAAGGCAGGAACTCTTCAGCTATATATTGCGACAATAAAGCCTGTAAGGCATCTTTTTCACGATCATATTGATACCCTGTTGCCTCATCAATTAATCCTGTTATACCAACTTTAGCTAAAGCACGAAGCAATATCTGGGAATGATCAACAATTTTCATTTGTGAAGCAACAAGAACTGAAGGATTGGCTTTGTTCGCTTCTAAGTAGAGATCACAAATGAGAGGAATAAGTTCTGCATTATGTCCAGAAGCAATAGTCCCATTAGTATGAAAATAGTGAATAACCTTACACTTCTCTCTTAATTCATTAGTAACATAAGGTAATAGATTTGCTGCACCAATGATAGAAGGTAAACCTTCTTGCCTTTTCTCACCTTTTGTAGGGCGGTCAAAAGCACGAAAAAGTCCTTGCTGGGAAATAATACGTTTACCGTTCTTCAATACAGCACAAGGGATTTTAGCACCGACAATATTAAGATAACCCCTATGTGTAGCTTCAAAGACAGGGTAATCAGTATCAATAACTTCAGGTTGAATAGGTTGCTCTGACATACATTTCCGAATAAAGGTCACATGACCATAATATCATCACGTGACCATTTGTCAAGAAAGCTTTTTCTTTTCAATGCACTGGGTTCATCTCCGCAAATCAACTTGCTCCAATAAGGGCTATGATGTGAGAATAAAACTCGACTTTGCGTCCTCCTGCTACTTTATGGAGATATGAATATGACTGTACAGTTCAGAGAAAAAGCGTTGATGGCTTATGAAACCATGCCATCAAGTCAGAAAAATAGGGTTTCTAAAGTAATAAAGCAGCTAGATGTCGATAAATCACAGCAATTAAAGTCTGATAAACTTGAGGATACAGATACGTGGGTAGTCAAAGTAGATCCCACAGTACGGCTACTATTTAAAAAAACAGATCAGGGTTTTTTGATAATTGATATTATTGACCGCAAAAATGAACATTATTAGTGATCACACTTTTTCCTTATAAGTTTGATATCAACAAATGTGATCAACAGATCCAAGAACTGCAACATTTCCTAACAACTAATTTAGCAATTTCAGAAACTGGAGAAAATGGACTACAGAAGTTTTTCTCAGAGCGACCAAACTTAATTCTTTTACTTGGATATTGGCATTTTGGGCTAGAACCAGCTTTTTATAAGCCCGAAGTAAGTTTATTTAGTAATGAGTTTAGAGCAGACTTTGTTGTTGCTGATGATCAATTGCTTCAGGAGTCAATAGAAAAACTATCTACTCTAAAAGCGAGTGATGAGATTGAATAAAGCAATTCAAAAACAATCCCAAAAAACCAGTAGAAACTTATTGCTGTTACAGTTGGTACTATCGTTGGCTTAATGGCATCTGGACACAGTGCCAATGATATCCTTAAGGCTTACCCCTACCTTGAAGAAGCAGATATCTATGAAGCTCTTGCCTATGCTGCATGACGGGGCTTTACAAGCAAATATTCTGCATAAAAACAGAAAAGTTATTATAGTAGATTTTATCTCTCAGACCACAGGTTAAAAGGTTTATTACCATCTAAAATTAATTGAATTATGCCAAATCTTCACGAACTAATTGACAGTAATTTCCATCATCCACACTACGGACGATTACTACAGCATCGTGATCATCGCAATCCGAGTATTTTACACTACTCCATACAACTTAATGATTGGGATTCTCTAGCGTGGGAACCAATTCATGCTGGTAGAGAAAAAGATACTGGAAGGCTGGCAATTTGGCCTATTGATTGGAATCATTTTCAACCTGACCAAGCACGAAGTTGGCACAGGGAACAGATACATCAGGCTTTGCATATTTCTGTGAAAGAGTTTCACGAAAACTGGCACTATGAACTTTATCGCTTCAATTGCGAACATTGGGCGCGAGTTGTATCAACGGGAGACTGTAGATGCTACCAGATTGCTGAGTTCAAAAAGTTGCAAAACATTCCCGTTCTCGGTTTTCTGATTGTCGGTATTGCTGGAGCAGTAACAGGCGCATGGGAACATAATGGATATGCTCAAAAAGTAGTTGAAAAAGTTTGTTGTGCAGCATAATATTATTCTCCTGTGATCAATTACCTGACATTTTGCCTTGTCATAACGACAATTTTTAACCCCAACCTATTTAACTATATTTGCGATATTTGAAATAAAGCTAAAAATGTACATTCCCAAACCAAACGAGGTTGGGCATAACAAAGTAAATGTTTCCGAGTTTTTTCTAACTGTTGGATAATTTTCGGTTCATGTATTTGTTGCCAATAATATTGTTGTAAATAATCAATTAACCATAATTGCGCTTCTGTATCTAATTCCTTATCAATTTTCTTGCCTAATTCTAAAGCATGACGATAAGATGTTGGTGTTTTTTTCACCTGTGCAATAAACTCGCTAGGAATAGTTTGCAATTGTTGATAAGATGAAATTGCATTTCCTGGACTCCCTGCGGCTATATTTAAAACTTCTGGATGTTGCAAAATATCCGCATTTCCTGTTTGAGTTAATACCTGAGTCATAGCATCAGTATCCAACCGATAAAAAGGGATTTTCTGACAACGAGATACTAAAGTTGGTAACACAGATTCTGGGGAAGGGGCAATTAAAATTAACGTCGCTTTTCCTGGTTCTTCCAAAGTTTTTAATAAGGCATTTGCCGCAGATTCCGCCATAGTTTCTGCTTGTTCTAAAACTATGACATTTCGCGCTGCTTCCAAGGGTGGACGAGAAAGAAATTGTGTAATTTCTCGAATTTGTTCTAAACGAATTACTGGTGGGGCTTTGCGTTTAACTCCCTTTTCTGTTGCTTCCGCTGGGGTGAGTCTTTGTCCTTGATATTGATAAGTTGGTTCTACCCACAATAAAGCCGGATGATTTCTTTGCTGAATGCGATTGTGTAAAATGGGAATTTGCTCAGGTTTTACAGAACTAGAAAAAAGTAATTCAATAAAACACTGTGCTGCTAAACTTCTGCCCACACCTTCTGCACCCACAAACATATAAGCTGGTGCAACTCGGTGTTGTTTCACAGACTGAGTTAATAATTCTACCGCTTGCTGTTGTCCGATTAATGGCGAAAACATAATTATGAAAACAGGCGTTGCTGTAAAATTTCCTGTATACTTTGTTGCACAAAATCTTGACTACCACTACCATCTATCCGCACAATTCGGGATGGATTGGATGCAGCTAACTCCGTATATCCCCGCTGTACCCGCCGATGAAAAGCAATTGTTTCCTGTTCAATTCTGTCTAATTTAGCTTGTCCACGTTTGCGCGATAGCCCTACCTCCACATCCACATCTAACCAAATAGTTAAATCACTGGCTAAACCTCCAGTAGCAATTTGATTAAGTTGATTAATTATACTCATATTTAAACCCCTACCATAACCTTGATAAGCAATAGTAGAATCAATATAGCGATCGCATAAAATATACTTACCTGTGGCTAAATTAGGTTTTAATTCCTCTTCAATATGTTGCGCCCTATCCGCAGCATACAATAACAGTTCCGTCACTTCCCCCACTGGCTTGCTAGGTGACTTTTCTAATAATAAAGTCCGCAAATCCTTTCCTAACTCTGTTCCCCCCGGTTCACGAGTCAGTATTACGGATATATTTAAACTTTCTAACCACTGAAAACACAGTTGCATCTGAGTAGTTTTACCACAACCTTCCACCCCTTCAAATACAATTAACTTACCACTCATATTTTAAACTTTTGCTACTACCGATTTTTTTGACTTACTTTCTCACGTCTAAAACCATACTTAATTCTGGATCGCCTGTAAAGGCGTAATATTTTACCCCTATATAATTCACCATTGGTACAAATAGTTTATTCCTCCTTCTTCCTGCTATAACAAATACTTATGTCACATTCCCATAGTCCAGTCAACCATCAGATTGCATTCCAAAGCTTACCAAGAAATATGAGTACCTTGGAAACCTGGACTTTTGGGATCACAAATCATCTCAGTTGGATAACCTTAGTCCCCACTGTTCATGCGGAGTTGGGAACAGCAGCTATTTTTGTCTGGGTTCCCGCTGTCATTGTGGGAATACTAATCAACTATCAAGTCAAAAATCTAGGTAGAAATTTATTAGATGTATCTGGAGGCACTCCTAACTACATAACTCGCTTGTGGACAAGATACCCGATAATCGCCCGCTATGCAGCAATTGGATATCTGATATCATGGCTTTCAGTTATACCCCTCAATTCTGTTGTGCTAACAGAGATGATTAAAGCCAATTTGGATGTAGTAGGTATTACCTGTCCAGAACTAATGCTCAAACTTGGCTTTACCTTATTACCTTTTATTGTGGCTTTTAGTGGTAGTCGGGCTTTAAATATAATACATTTATTATTTTCATTTCCAGCTTTAATTTTACTCTTATTATTTTGTTTGCAAGGACTGGGTTTTTTAGCTTTTTCTCCTAATAGTCCCGGCTTTTTTCCCCAGGATTGGCCATCATTAAGTTTTATAGATTGGGCTAAGTGGTTCTTCTTTATCAGCTATACGGCTTATAGTTGTGAAACTGTTTCCTCCTTTGTTGCTGATAGTCGTCACCCCCAACAAACCTTAAGGTTTCTTGACATTGCTGCTTGGTTAATGCTGCCAATTTTTATTGGAGGTTCTTGGGTAATTATTCGGTTATCTACGATTGAAGGTTTAGAAGATAATGCTTATCTAAATTTAGCAGTAGCCTCTGGATCTTTTTGGGGAGATTTTGCCCCAACAACCATCACATTTTTACTAGCTAGTTGTTGTTTGTTAGGTTCGACAACTGCTGTTTCTAACTGTCCCCGAATTATCTACCAATTAGCGATAGATAAACACTTAGCACCAATATTTTCTCTAGTTTCTTCTCGTGGAGTATTTGGTTCATCTCTAGTTCTGAGTTTGTGTATCAGCATGATCTACTTCATTTGGGGAGATGTATCTCAAATTGTGATTGTCGGCAATGTAGCTTGGTTTGTTGCATTCATGCTCATGCACTTAGGATTGAGTCGAAAACGCTATCAACCAAACATATTGTGGCCAAAATTGTCTTTAGGATTGTTTATATTAGAGACTGTAATTCTGTTCGTAACGGCATACACTTGGGGTTGGCAAAATTTTCTAGCAGGATTTTTAGCACCCTTTGTAGTGTTGATAATTGATGCTTTAGTCCGTTATATTCCCTTGCCTATTTTCCGTTCCCATTGGTGGATAAAGCTGTATAAATCACAATTAATCACATCAGTTAAAGATCCCCTCGTTATCCAAGTAGGAATGCTGATGTTTCTGTTATGTGGTGCGGTTTTGGTAGGTTGCTTATTTGTGTGGCAATTGAATTTAGCTTTTATTACTACTACCAAAAATTTAGTTGTGATTTTATTGATAACTGTAGCATTTGTGGGAGTAGCGATCGCCTGTTGGACAAGTTTACCCCAAGTAATTGCTCTAGCAGAAGCGAGGGAATCCGCTGAACATTTATTTACTGTTGCCCAAGATGGTATTTTAGTAGTAGATGAACAGGGAATTATTCGCCAAGCAAATCCCGCAACGGAATCTTTTTTTGGTGTTAACCCAGCACAATTATTAAGAAATCACCTGCAACAATGGCTGCCCGAATTAACAGAATATCCAGAAGAATGGGATAAACGTGGGGAACACACTTTACATGATGATTATAAAATTAGAACTTTAGAAGTGTCTATTTCAGATCGACTTCATCAAGATTTTCAAGAATACGTCGTTATTGTCCACGATATCACCCAGCGCAAACAAGCTGAAGAAATATTACGACAGTCTGAAGCCCAATTACGCCAGGAAGCACAACAACTTGCGGCTCAATTGGTGCAAAGCGAAAAAATGTCAAGTTTGGGACAATTAGTAGCAGGTGTAGCCCATGAAATTAATAATCCCGTTAGCTTTATTTATGGTAATATCACCCCCGCAAATCAATATATCGAAGACCTAATTAAGCTGATTCAACTATATCAGCAGCACTACCCCAAAGCAGTTCCAGAAATTACCAACCAAATAGCAAATATGGACTTAGATTTTGTCATTACAGACTTACCAAAATTACTTATTTCCATGGAATTTGGGGCGGAAAGAATTAAAGATATTGTCCTCTCTTTACGGAATTTTTCCCGATTAGATGAAGCAGAAATGAAAGCTGTCAATATTCATGAAGGTATTGATGGTGCATTAATGATTTTAAAAAGTCGTTTAAAAGCTTCTCCAGAACGTCCAGCAATTGCAGTCATCCAAAAATATAGTCAATTACCCAAAGTTGAATGTTATGCTGGACAACTCAATCAAGTATTTATGAATATTTTAGCAAATGCGATTGATGCTTTAGAAGAATCATTAATCAATGGCAAAATCATAGACAATGCTCAAATTGAAATTTATACTGAACTCACAAATAAGCAAGAAGTAATGATTCGGATTCAAGACAATGGTATCGGGATTCCTGAACATATTCAAAACCGTTTATTTGAACCATTTTTCACGACTAAACCTGTAGGTAAGGGAACAGGGTTAGGCTTATCTATTAGTTATCAAATTATTACTGAAAAGCATCATGGTAGTTTGCAATGTATTTCCGCACCAGGATTAGGAACAGAATTTATGATTACGATTCCGTTAAATCAAATTAAATAATAACTTACAGCAGATTTCGCTCTAATGAGGTACAAACTTGAATTATGAAACTCCTGTAGTGCGGGCATCTTGCCCGCTATATATGTACTTCATAACACCGGAAAGTGCTGTATCTTTGTTTAATTCCCTAAAAGATGTATAGTAAAAAATTGATCTGCGAGTAATCCTAATATTCAGATTTTGAATACCAATTTGCAAAATAATTGAGGAAATCTTTTCTAGCTTTCAAAATTCAAAATGGTATTAGGTGTTCTCGTTTTGCTTTATTACGCATGAGGAAATAAGTGAAAGTTTTAGTTATCGGTAATGGGGGACGAGAACACGCTCTAGCGTGGAAACTGCTGCAATCTAAGAAAATCAACAAGCTAGTCTGTGTACCAGGTAATGGGGGTACTGCAAGTATGCCGGGTTGTCAAAACTTGCCCTTAGCAGTCAATGACTTTGCAGGTATCAGCCAATATGCAGCAGCTAATAATATTTCTCTTGTAGTTGTCGGTCCAGAAGTGCCTTTAGCTGAGGGAATTACCGATTATCTGCAAAATCAAGGCTTAATGGTATTTGGTCCAAACAAAGAAGGGGCGCAAATAGAAGCAAGTAAGGCTTGGGCTAAAGCATTAATGGTAGAAGCAGGAGTTCCCACCGCCAAAGCTGCGGTATTTACGGAAGCAGCACCAGCAAAAGCCTACATCCAAGCCGAGGGAGTACCCATTGTCATTAAAGCCGATGGTTTAGCTGCTGGTAAAGGTGTTACAGTTGCCGAAACCATTGCCCAAGCTGAAGAAGCTATTGAGGCAATTTTTCAAGGACAGTTTGGCAGTGCTGGTAGTTCCGTGGTCATTGAAGAATGTTTAGTAGGACAAGAGGTATCAGTTTTAGCTTTAACTGATGGTTTAACCATTCGCCCATTATTACCTGCTCAAGATCATAAGCGCGTCGGCGAAGGTGATACCGGAGAAAATACCGGAGGTATGGGTGCTTATGCTCCCGCACCTATTGCCACACCAGAGCTAATGGCACGGGTACAGACAGAGGTATTAGAAAGAACTATCACAGCCTTACGAGGCAGGGGAATTGACTACCGAGGCATTTTGTATGCGGGGTTAATGATTACACCAGATGGTGATTTTCGGGTTTTAGAATTTAACTGTCGCTTTGGTGATCCCGAAACCCAAGTGATTTTACCGATGATGGAAACTCCCTTGGAAGATTTGATCTTGGCTTGTGTAGAACAGCGGTTGGCAGATATGCCGCCGATTGCTTGGAAACAGGGGGCTGCGGCGACGGTGGTGGCTGCTTCTGGTGGTTATCCGGGAGAGTATGCCAAGGGTAAGGTAATTACTGGCTTTGAGGCAGCGGAAACAGCGGGGGCGACGGTGTTTCATGCCGGGACAAGGTTAAATGCAGCCCAAGAAATTGTTACAGATGGCGGTAGGGTGCTAAATGTGACTGGGTTAGGTGCGGATTTCCAGGAAGCGATTGCTCAAGCTTATGCAGGTATGGAACACATTCAATTTGAGCAGATGTATTATCGCCGAGATATTGGTTATCGGGTTTTAAAATAGACGAGTAGAGATGTTCTATGGAACGTCTCTACATTTTTGACTAATCATAATTTCTCCTTCTTGTATCCCAACCCTCACCGCAAATAGATAAAACTTTGTATCCTGAATTTATATAGTTCTTTATAGTTCTTAATTAAAACCGGTGCAAGAAGATTTTCGGTTAATTGTTGATTTAGTTGCGGTGTTTGCTGTCGCTGCTTGCGGTGGACTACTAGCAGCACTGTTACAGCAACCTGTTTTGCTGGGATATATCATCGGTGGTATGGTTGTGGGTCCCAGTGGATTGGGATTAATTAAGGAACTTGTCCAGGTAGAAACCTTGGCTCAGTTTGGGGTGGCGTTTTTGTTGTTTGCTTTGGGTGTGGAGTTTTCTTTAACGGAACTCAAGAAGGTTAAAGCTATTGCCCTGGGAGGAGGTGCATTACAAATTACTCTCACTATTCTCATCACTGTTTTGGTCTGTGGTGTCACAGGTGCTTGGGGAACTTTACCCGCTAAAGGTGTATTTTTGGGGGCGATTTTGTCTTTGTCTTCCACCGCTGTGGTTCTCAAATGCCTGATGGAACGCAATGAGACGGAAACACCCCAGGGACAGGTAATGCTGGGGATTTTGGTCGTCCAGGACTTGGCTCTGGGATTAATGTTAGCCGTATTACCTGCCCTCCATCAACCAGGAGAAGCCATTGGCATCGCTGTGGTTATGGCATTGATTAAAATCGGCTTATTCGCCGCTGGTGCGGTTGTGGCGGGTATTTGGTTAATTCCCCCTTTACTGAGATTATTAGCCAGCACGGAAAGCAAGGAATTATTTTTATTAGGTATAGTCACTATCTGTTTAGGAATTGCCCTGCTCACAGAATATTTAGGACTATCCATTGAAATGGGGGCATTTGTCGCCGGTTTAATGATTTCTGAGGTGGAATACGCTGATGAAACTTTAACTATTGTTGAACCTTTACGGGATATATTTGCTAGTTTATTTTTTGCCGCTATTGGGATGTTAATTGATCCAGTATTTTTGTGGCAAAATTTGGAATTAATTCTGGGATTAGTGGCTTTGGTTTTTGTGGGTAAGTTTTTAATTATTACTCCTTTAGTCAAGTTATTTCGCTATCCTTTAAAAACGGCTTTAATTGTCGGTTTGGGACTGGCACAAATTGGGGAATTTTCCTTTGTTCTTGCTAGTGAAGGGCAAGCTTTGGGTTTGGTTTCTCGGCGGATATATTTACTAATTTTAGGAACTACTGCCGTTACTTTGATGCTGACTCCTTTTGTCTTGCGGTTAGTCCCATTTTTATTCGATTTTGCTGAATCTATGCCTTGGCTGAAACCCTACTTGGTAGATGATCAAGCCCGCGATTTTTCCGAAGATTTGCCACAGAAAAATCATATAGTAGTTTGTGGTTATGGACGGCTTGGTAAAAATTTGGTCAAGTTGTTACAGCAATATCAATTACCTGTGGTAGTGATTGACCAATCAGAAAGTCGCATTCAGCAGTTACGGGAAGCAGGAATCCCCTATGTTTATGGTAATGCTGTGAGTCTTCATGTATTAGAAACTGCGGGGGTAAATCAGGCTCAAGGTATGGCGATCTCTCTTCCAGATCCTGCCAGTATTCGGCTATGTTTAAAACGGGCTTTGGAAGTATGTCCAGAATTAGATACAGTTGTCCGTGCTACCCAAGATAAAAATATTGAAGTTCTTTATCAATTAGGTGCAAAGGAAGTAGTCCAACCAGAATTTGAAGCTAGTTTAGAAATGGCAACTCATCTATTAATTGGTGTGGGTTTGTTAGCAGAAGTTGTCCAACAAAAAATGCAACAAATTCGCCAAGATCATTATTTAGATTTACGCCCTGAACGTTCCGCTGCTGAAGTTTCTCAATATTTACGAAAAGTTACCCGTGATCTAAATCGTCGTTGGTATGATTTACCAGCAGATTCACCTTTTATTGGCATGACTTTGGAAGAAGTGAATATGCGTTATTTAACTGGGGTGAGTTTAATGGCTATTCGTCGGACTGATGGGGAAGAAATTGATTATCCTAATAGTCAAACTACATTACTTTTAGGCGATCGCTTGTTAGTGGTAGGATCAGCAGAGGAACTCACTGCTTTAGTCGAATTTGCCGAAGGGAAAATCACTATTAAATAGGTGGAAAGGATTTTCAGGATAGAATAGAATAACTTGCCTTGGCGACTAGAAATCGCGGCTAAACAGACAAAAACCATCTTCATAGGTTTCAAGCCCTTACCCTTCGTTAGTCCACCTAGGTGGACTTTGTTTGTGTAGCGTGCTGGAAGCATCTTTCTCATCGCTTTTCAAACAAACTTTTAGCACGCAAGAATTACAGCGGTTTCCGCTCTTATGAGGTACAAAGTTGAATCATGAAACTCTTGTAGTGCGGGCATCTTGCCCGCTAATGGTGTACCTCATAACATCGGGAAGTGCTGTATCATCAAATATTTATGGAAGACATGAAAATATTTGATGTTTTTTATCCCATAATTAAATAAACCCTGTCCAATTTGAAACATGGAGTAATGTGAGTATCTTGCTCACTACTCATTACCAGGGAGCAAGATGCTCCCACTACTTTCAATAAATATGGCTCTCAAAATAGACGTGGTATAGTACCAATTCCCAATCATCTAATTTACAACTTGGCTACCGTGACTGCGAGGATCATTTTGATTTCCTTCTGTGGCAACTGGTGCGGAAAATTGGGAAGTTTTACCATTACCTTGAATGTGGGGAAGAGTTGAACCGGCAATTAAGGCTTCTAAATTACTAGCCATAATGGTGCGGGGAATATCACCAATGGTTTCGGCTATGGTTTCTCCCTGTTTACCCAAAAATACAAAGTGGGGAATCCCGTCTACTCGATATTTGAGCATTTCTGGCAACCATTTGGTATTATCAACATTCAACATCACAAAATTCAGGTTGTTATCATACTTTTCTCTGAGTTTGGCCATGTCGGGAGTCATTTTTTGACACACTGTACACCAATCGGCGTAAAACTCGACGAGGGAGGGTTTTCCGTTGCTGACAGCTACTTCTAAGGGAATGGCAGTTTTACCTAATTCCGCCAGGGAAACTGAGGTAGAATCAGTTTTAAGTCCCAGGAAGAGGGCAACTCCCAAAGCGATCGCTACAATGGCAATTAAGAAGTTTTTGATGCGGTTACTAGAATTTACAGGTGGTTCTGTACTCATAATCAATTTATTAAGACTTTTTAACTTAGTTCATCATCTAGTTTACTGTTTTCCCACCTCATGAAAAAAAGAGTTACCCTGACTTTTCCCAAACGTGCGATTCAAATGCCAGTTACCTACAGACTAGCAAAGGATTTTAATGTCGCTGCGAATATTATCCGCGCTCAAGTTGCCCCGAATCAAATTGGTAAACTGGTAGTAGAATTATTGGGAGATATTGATCAGTTAGATGCAGCAATTGAATGGATGCGATCGCAACATATTCATGTTTCCCTGGGTTTAGGTGAAATTATCATTGATGAGGATGTATGCGTTCACTGTGGTTTATGTACGGGGGTTTGTCCGACGGAAGCTTTGGCTATTAATCCAGAAACATATAAACTTACTTTTGTGCGATCGCGCTGTATTGTTTGTGAGCAATGTATTCCTACTTGTCCCGTACAAGCTATTTCCACAAATCTTTAAACAACATTGCTAATTATCTACTTGAGGCTGGTAATTGGTAATAAAATTCCTGGTTTCATCCTGTTCATCCTTTCATCCTGATTCTGACAATGTTCATCCTTTCATCCTGGACATTATCTCGACTTCGCTCGATAACCACCTGATTCTGACCATGAAAATTCCCTCAGAAACATCAATCAAAACCCTCGGTGAAACTGCACACCAAGCCATTGAAAAACATTTTGCAAAAACTATAAAATGGGAAAAAGCAGTTAAAAAAGACGAAGATATAGAAGCCGTACACCAAATGCGTGTGGGAATGCGACGGTTACGAACTGCTGTTAGTAGATTTGAAAGATATTTATTTTTACCAAAATCAGTTAGTGATAAAAATATTGGTAAACTTGCCCGAATTTTAGGTAGTCTCCGAGATTTAGATGTACTAAAAGAAATTCTGGAAAAGAATTACAAACCGCATTTACTTGAAAAAGAACAAAAATCTCTAGAAACAGCTTTTACAGAATTACATAAACAACGAGATATTGCAGTTTCTCATGTCCAAAAAACATTTAAAGATGAAATTTATAAATCCTTTAAAAATGAATGTGAAAATTGGTTAAAAAATCCCAGTTATCAAACTTTCTCATCTGTACCAATTTATCACGTATTACCAGATTTACTCTCACCGGAAGTTAGTGAATTTTGCTTACATCCAGGATGGTTAATTGGGACTAAAATTGTTAAATCAGAAATAGTAGTCCAAACAGAATGGACACCCAGCCAATTAGAAGAACATCTGAAAACAGAAGGTGAAACTCTGCATAGTTTACGGAAACAAGCCAAACGTATCCGCTACCAAATGGAATTATTTACTGAATTATATGGTGAGTCTTTTGCTGCACATCTTCATGATATTAAAAGTATCCAAGAAATCTTGGGAATGATGCAAGATAATATGGTTTTACATGAGTGGTTAGAGAATATTTTTAAATCACAACTGGATACTCAATTACGTGGTTTAACGACGCTATTAGCTGCAAATCGTTATCAATTATGGCAGGAATGGCAACCACTACAACAACGTTATTTGCAAGCAGATACTAGATATAATTTGCATTTAGTTGTATTACAACCGACGTTGGAAAATGTTAAATAAGCTCTTGCAGATTCCTAATAGTATTAATATTTAGGGAGAGAATTGGGGGTGAGCGCAATTGAGATAGTGCGTTATCCTTGGGCAAAAGTTTTGGGATAATTATAATCTAATTTAATAACCGGTTGCTGTTACGATATTATCAACCACTAGTGGTTGATATTCTGGACTAGAAAAGGGGCGAAAGTCATCTTTACACAAAGTAGTTATGTGACACAATAGGCGAAACTGAAGTGGTGTAGGTGGTAGATTTACACGCTCTACTTCCAGTCTGACTGAACTAGGGTCTTTCCAAATCAGATCAAAAACTTCACTTCGTAAGTAACGCGGACAATAACCTACAATATGATGATCTTCTGTGTTTAAAGTTAATGCTTTAGTATCATAAGGGTTTTGAAATTCATGAGCTAACCATAACTTTTCTGTTGACACAAAATGATTAATTCTTTCAATGGCACATTTAGGTAGGTGTCGCAGTCCGTGAGCAAAAAAGTGTAATTGATATTCTCCTTTTTCATCTGCTTTTGGACATGGGAAAACAGCAAGACTATCTGTTTCTCGTTGTCCACCACTTCGGGCTAAAATTGCGAGGGGATCATCTTCTGGTTCTGAAATATTTAACCATTGCAGAAAATTAGCATAATCAGGACGTGAACGAGACATCAAACGATTAGAGAAAACTGGAAATAAATGGATTGATGTATATACTTTTTCTAAATCAGGAAATGAATATAAAGGTTCAAAACCACAAGTATTTTGTGCCTCTTTGACACTTTGGGTATAAACAAATTTGTACTTTGTGCCATCATAAGTCAATCTACCAATTGTAAACCAAGAGCGACTATGGGTATCTTGCCAAGCTAGAAATAGTGTTTGAGGTGTTTTCACTGTAATAATTCCTTTAAATTAAGTAGTTTATTTTGGTTCAATTCCAGAATCTTTTGTGCAAATTCGACTGCTATATTTGATATCCGCTTTTGTGGAATCCGGTTTAAAATTAAGAGGGTATCTACTTTAGATATGCGTTCAAGATGCTCTAGCCAAATCATAGCGGCTTGGGGATAACGAAGCGCAGCCTGGTAAAATACATCAAAAGTTTTCAGGGGCTTTTTATCTTCTGCACTACCATAAAAAGCAGATTTGCACTTGTTGATATATGAATCCACCGAGCATTTTTGTCTCTTTTCGTCATATAGTTCCCGTCCCAAAGAAGAGGCATGATCATAAGTTGGTGCTAAGTGTATAGTTTCTGTTATATTGGGTGTCAATTTACTTCTTACTAAACCCCAATTGTGATGGTGACGATCTCCATTACCAATCCAAGCATCTAACATGAGGTAGCCAACAAACACTTCTACAGCTTTCTGAATACTACTTGGTGCTGTCCAACCAATAGGGAGATTAATATGATCTGCTTCTAGCACTTTTAGCACAATATCTATTGTATGTTGTGAAACGCCATATTTTTCAAATGTGGGATAGTTCGGCATAATTGGAGTGAGAATTTCATTGCCATGAATTAGTGTCTCGCCTTTTGATAAAAATGAAGGGGAAACTACACCAAGATTTCCTTCCCAAGTTTCTGCTAGATAATAAATAGCATGGGGTAATCCTAAAAGCTCACACAATTCAGATGCAACTTTTTCTGCCCAGTCCTGTCCGATATATTGTGATTTTATCTGTTTATATAAACAATAGTCAAGTTCTTTATGCTTAAACCAAAATTTTGTATTAGTCCCTATTACCTCATCATGGGAAAGTTCATAATACTCTTGGACGACAAAAATAATAGGAAATTCTGGCTTAAATTCCATGAGCTTATTAACAGTAGATATTATCTGGATTCAGTCTAGCCTGTTTAGTATGTCACATAGTATTTTATTATTCCAAGAATAGCGATCGCATCCGCATCCCCAATGTATCATTTTCCCATCTCTCGATGAGAAATAGATTCCCATGAAAGACTGATACTCTCAAATAATGATCGCTTCACCATAGTCCGCAACCCCAAAGATGAACTAAAAACTGGCACTTTCAAAGCAATGTTAAATCAGCTTGGAATTGAAGATCATGAAATTTAACACTGGGATTATTATGACTCAATTTGTATATCCAGCCCTGCTGACTGCTGATGAAAAAGATGGTGGATTCGTGATGACATTTCCTGATTTACCAGAAGCCATTACTCAAGGTAATTCCTGGGAAGAAGCACTTAATGAAGCTGCTGATTGTTTAGAAGAAGCTATCGCTCTTCGGATTGATGATAAGCTAGAAATACCGCAACCATCACAACCCAAAAATCAAGAGTATTTAGTAGCCGTACCAGCACAGACAGCCATAAAAGCCGCACTATATCTAGTAATGCGTGAAAAAGGTATTAGTAAAGTCCAGCTTGCTTCTACTCTCAATATCCATGAAAAGGAAGTCAGACGTATTCTAGATCCCCACCACGCCACAAAATTATCTACAATGGAACGGACTCTAGCGGTACTCGGACAACGAATTGAGTTACAAATCACCGCAAAGTAAAAGTTTAAGCATCCCTGATATAGCTACGCCATGCTATCAGACATTAATTCAGATATCCGACTTCTTAAAAAAGTCGGGTATCTATCAAAAATTGATACTAACCTATCAATTTCTGCCAAGTCATCGCCCCAATAATACCATCAGCCGTTAAACCATTTTGCTGTTGAAATTTCTTCATTGCTGCTTCCGTTTGCGAACCATAGATACCATCAGGATTAGCACCTATACGAAATTGTAAATATCTGATAATCACACCACTAGCATGAGTTCCTTGAACAACTCGTTTAGCTAATATTTGATTGATAGCATCCCAAGTAGTATTACCTACTATTCCCGTTGGTAAAATTCCCACAATTCTCTGAAATTTTTCCGTTGCCGAAGATGTAGCCGCTCCCATGCCATTATCTTCTACAAGGGGCTTATTATTTTTATCAGTAATTTTCAGACGATTTAAAGCCTGTTGTAGTCTCAGAATGCTCTTATCTTTATTCTGTTCTTCATCTATAACAGGATTTGCAGGAGCATTAGGAACAGGATTTACAGGTACATTAGGAGCAGGATTTATAGGAGTGGTTGTGGTTGCTACTTTACCCGTTAAACCGGCAACTATGGCATTGGCCATTGCTTCACCATCATATATTTGCATATCTTTGGCAGAATCAATGAAGCAACCTTCTACAAGAATTCCCGGCATATTTGTTCTTCTAAGAACATACAAGTGTGAACCACTTTTAACACCACGATTAAAAAAGCCTAATTTGACAATTTCATCTAATACATTTTGGGCAACTTTTTTGCCAGCATCACTAATAGCAAATACTTCTGTGCCATTAGCTTGTCCGTTAAAGCAATTAAAATGAATAGATACAAAAAAATCTACTCCGTTATTATTGGCTTTCTCACAGCGGCTACCTAAAGATTGATTTACTGTACTGGCACTATTCGGTTTACATGAAATGACTGTATGTCCTAAACTTTCTAATTTAGCTATAACCTTTTTACCCACCTCTACAGTTAAATTATCTTCAAATTTGATGCCATTAGCTCCTGTATCGGGAGGGCAATTATGTCCCATATCAATGCCGTATTTCATTTGTATCTCCTTAATTGAGTTTCTCAGTATTCCCAAAGTCTGCTACTGGTTAATATAGTTCCAAAAAGCATAGACATTATTTTAATCTCTAGGTAGAGATTCCCCCATAAATCCCCAACAATGTTTAAGATCAAGGTAAAGAAATATTTCGTAACAAAAGCGCATGAAACGCATTGTCTTGATTGCTGGGTTTGAATCATTTAACGCGGACTTGTACCGAAAAGCGGCTGATTTGGCTAATTCTCGGTGTCCAGAGTTGGATATTCGCGTATTTAGCGATCGCAATATTACCACCAATAGCACGGAAGTAGAAGCAGCACTCAAAGACGCAGATGTATTCTTTGGCAGCTTACTCTTTGATTATGACCAAGTTATGTGGTTGCGCGAGCGTGTCGCTAATATCCCCATTCGTCTCATTTTCGAGTCAGCACTGGAATTAATGAGTTTAACCAAAATTGGTGCATTTGCCATTGGTGACAAACCCGCAGGAATGCCCAAACCGATTAAATTCATCCTTGATAAATTCAGTAACGGTAAAGAAGAAGACAAACTTGCTGGTTATATCAGTTTCCTAAAAATTGGACCAAAATTATTAAAATTCATCCCAGTCCAAAAAGTCCAAGACCTACGTAACTGGTTAATTATCTATGGTTACTGGAACGCCGGCGGTTCAGAAAACGTCGCTTCCCTATTTTGGACAATTGCGGAAAAATACTTAGATTTAAAAGTCGGAGATATACCGCCACCCATCGAAACCCCTGACATGGGGTTATTACATCCCGACTATCAAGGATTTTTTACATCACCCCGTGAGTATTTACAATGGTATCGTGTGGGGCGAGTGTTTCACCTGTCAGATAATAAGGGCGGGCAAGATGCCCACCCCACAAAGCCAGTCATAGGTATCCTAATTTACCGAAAGCACGTCATCACCAAATTGCCCTATATTCCCCAACTAATCCGCTATTTTGAAAAAGCGGGTTTAATTCCCTTACCCATCTTTATCAACGGTGTAGAAGGTCACGTAGCCGTCAGAGATTGGATGACAAGTGACTACGAAACCCAACAACGTCAAATAGGTAATATTGAAACTCCCTCACTTTCCTCAGAAGCGGTAAAAATTGATGCCATAGTTTCTACTATTGGTTTTCCCCTTGTTGGTGGTCCGGCTGGTTCAATGGAAGCCGGAAGACAGGTGGAAGTTGCTAAACGCATTCTTACAGCTAAAAATGTTCCTTATATAGTTGCTGCACCTTTATTAATTCAAGATATTCATTCTTGGACAAGGCAAGGCGTAGGCGGTTTACAAAGTGTTGTATTGTACGCTTTGCCAGAATTAGATGGCGCAATTGATACAATTCCCCTTGGTGGTTTAGTCGGGGAACAAATTTATTTAGTTCCTGAACGAATGCAGCGATTAACTAATAGAGTTAAAAGCTGGGTTTCCCTCCGCCAAAAACCTATTTCCCAACGCAAAATTGCCATTATTTTATATGGTTTTCCTCCTGGTTATGGTGCGGTAGGAACTGCTGCATTATTAAACGTTCCTCGCAGTTTAATTAAATTACTTCATGCACTCAAAGAACAAGGTTATACAGTTGGTGATATTCCCGAAGATGGTGAGGAATTAATTCGCCAAATTAAAGCAGCCGATGAAATTAATCCCCTAGTAGAAAATAACAAAAAAGATATTACAACTGTTAAGGCAAAAACCCTAGAAAAATGGTTAGGCTATCTTTTCACATCTCGCATTGAAAAACAATGGAAATATCTCACTGGTAGCGGGATTAAAACTTATGGTGATGAATTTAATATTGGTGGTGTGCAATTAGGAAATGTGTGGATAGGTGTGCAGCCACCTTTGGGAATTCAAGGTGATCCGATGCGGTTAATGTTTGAACGAGATTTAACACCCCATCCTCAATATGCAGCTTATTATAAATGGTTACAAAATGATTTTCAAGCTGATGCAATTGTTCATTTTGGAATGCACGGAACTGTTGAATGGTTGCCCGGTTCACCATTAGGAAATACGGGTTATTCTTGGTCTGATATTCTTCTAGGAAATCTACCAAATTTATATATCTATGCAGCAAATAATCCTTCAGAATCAATTTTAGCTAAACGTCGCGGTTATGGGGTGTTAATTTCTCACAATGTCCCTCCCTATGGCCGCGCTGGTTTATATAAGGAATTGGTAAATATCCGCGATTTAATTGCTGAGTATCGGGAAGATACAGAAAAAAATTATCTGTTAAAAGAAGGAATTTGTAAAAAGATTGTTGATACTGGTTTGGAGGTAGATTGTCCTTTTGATGATGCGAAAAGGTTAGGTATTCCCTTCACACCGGAAAATGTGAGGATGTTTAGTAATCACGCTTTTGATCATTATTTGGTGAAGTTGTATGAGTATCTCCAAGTTCTCGAAAATCGTCTTTTTTCTTCTGGGTTACATACTTTAGGTGAAGCACCGAATCAGGAGGAGTTAACTGGTTATTTAAATGCTTATTTTGGGGAAGAGAATGAACCACGAAGGAGCGAAGAACACGAAGGAAGAAAAGAAGAAGAAAGAAAGGAAATTACAAGGTTATTAAATCAGTCAACTGATGAGTTAACTAATCTTTTAAGGGGTTTAAATGGTGAGTTTATTCCTCCTGCACCTGGTGGGGATTTGTTGCGTGATGGTGCTGGAGTATTACCTACGGGTAGGAATATTCATGCTTTAGATCCTTATCGTATGCCTTCTCCTGCGGCTTTTGCACGGGGTAAGGAAATTGCTAAGAAAATTATTTCTCAGTCTTTGGAGGAAAATAAGAAATATCCTGAAACTGTGGCGGTTTTATTATGGGGTTTGGATGCTATCAAAACTAAGGGTGAATCTTTGGGGATTCTCTTAGAATTGGTGGGTGCTGAACCTGTGAAGGAGGGAACTGGCAGAATTGTTAGATATGATTTAAAACCTTTATCTGATGTGGGACATCCGCGGATTGATGTGTTAGCAAATCTATCGGGTATTTTTCGGGACAGTTTTGTAAATATCATTGAATTATTGGATGATTTATTTCAACGGGCTGCGGAAATTGATGAACCGGAGGAAATGAATTTTATTAGAAAACACGCTTTGATTTTGAAAGCTAAAGGTGTGGAAAATTCTTCCGCAAGATTGTTTTCTAATCCTTCTGGTGATTTCGGTTCTTTGGTTAATGATAGAGTTGTTGATGGTAATTGGGAATCTGGGGAAGAGTTGGGGAATACTTGGGAAAGTCGCAATGTCTTTAGTTATGGTAGAAGTGATAAAGGACAAGCTAGGCCGGAAGTATTGCAGACTTTATTGAAAACTAGCGATCGCATTGTTCAAGAAATAGATTCGGTAGAATATGGTTTGACTGATATTCAGGAATATTATGCCAATACCGGAGGTTTGAAAAAAGCCGCAGAAAAACAAAGCGGGAAAAAAGTTACAGCTAGTTTTGTCGAAAGTTTTTCTAAGGACACTACACCCCGCAATTTAGATGATTTATTGCGAATGGAATACAGAACTAAGTTATTAAATCCTAAATGGGCTGACGCAATGGCTAATCAAGGTTCTGGTGGTGCTTTTGAAATTTCTCAACGCATGACGGCTTTAATTGGTTGGGGTGGTACTGCTGATTTTCAAGATGATTGGGTTTATGATCAAGCCGCAGAAACTTATGCTTTAGATCCAGAAATGGCGGAAAAATTACGCAAAGCCAATCCTGAAGCTTTTAGAAATATCGTGGGGAGAATGTTGGAAGCATCGGGACGCGGTTTATGGCAAGCTGATGGAGATAAGTTGGATAAATTGCGGAAGTTGTATGATTTAACTGATCAACAATTGGAAGGAGTCACAGTTTAATTGTAGGGTGCGTTAGCCGCAGCGTAACGCACCACATCTCAACTCATATTTTAAAATAGTTCTATAATACAATCTCTCAATATCTCAATCAATTCTTCTTTACTCACTTTATTATCAGCAACCTGTATCGTTAATTTCTCTCCTTCTTCTGGTGTCATGTTCAGTTCATAATCATTCAAGTTCAAGAATGTCACCATAACACCATATCCAGTTCGCTTGTTACCATCTACAAAAGCATGATTTTTAGTAATATGAAACAAATATGCTGCTGCTTGTTCAACAATAGTAGGATGTAAAAACTCTCCCCCAAAACTTGCTTGAGGCTGGTTAATAGCAGATTCTAGCAAGCCTTCATCACGGATACCTGGTTCTCCACCATATTGAATGAGAAGCTCACTGTGTATTCTTAAAATCTCTTTTTTATCCTCAATAAATTTAGGATTATGCAAGTTTTCTATACACATAATCCCATTTTTTTATAGATGCCAAAAACGTTAGTGTGGTTTCCGATTCTTGAGGTGTGATATCATCTTCCAATTCTAGTGATTTAAAAAAATCTTCAGGAAATACTTTAAATTGTACACTAGCCTTAATGATTGATTGTATTACGTGTTTTCTTGTTTCTGTAAGAATGTATCTTTCATGCTGCGAATAGGTTACAGAAGAAGCTTCCTCCTTAATTTTCTGATATAGTAATAGAGTAGACCTAATCATGTCCATAAAAACTCCTTTACTATGTTCGATAAAACTAAACTCACAGCATTGTTCTAAAATTTCCTTAATCAGAAAATTGTATCTAACAAAAAGTATAACTGATGATTGATCCAATTCAACTTTTTCCTTTAATGCCTTAACAAACTTAATAAGTTTATTAAGTTTGTACTGTAAATTTTTCACTTTCTCTATAAGTTTATTGAGAGATATTCGTCCGCTATTCTCCAACTCAATTATTTCTGCAAATATTTCATCTTGCGGGTTAGCATTATTCAGGCACTTTTCCAGGAATTCTATCTTTTCCTGAAAGTTGGCAATAGTCTCTTCTGGGAGTATAAAGCTGTATACCATTTTTTACGTACCTGTCTGCTGATATTATGCGTTTCCCTAAAACCATTTTAACTGAAAAACAAATAATAATCCAGTCTGCCAGTTACTAATATAGCCTTAGCCAGAAATCGTTAAATCAAACTTTATTATCACTAAGTAATGGAGAGAGAGGGATTCGAACCCTCGTATACATTTCTGCATAACAGACTTTCCAGGT
Organism: uncultured cyanobacterium; assembly: GCA_903848645.1. GTDB lineage: Bacteria > Cyanobacteriota > Cyanobacteriia > Cyanobacteriales > Nostocaceae > Dolichospermum. The sequence continues at coordinate 33,681 of CAINGU010000034.1, forward strand.
CTGCGCCTTCAACCACTCGGCCATCTCTCCAGGTGTCTCGCTTTGTTATATTACAATAGGATTGAAAAAAAAGCAACCATTTTAAAAAAGAACTTTTTTTCACCACTCCCTGGACTGAAAGTGCGGGGTTTTCAGCCTACTTTCTTATAATAAAGTTTGAAACGCCAAATCCGCAAATCTAAAAATCAAGATGGTTCAAACCCACACAATTAAAGTTTACAATCGCCAAACTGGGACATCACATACTCTCGAAGTTCCTGAAGACCGTTATATCCTCCACACCGCTGAACACAACGGCACAGAATTGCCCTTTTCTTGCCGAAATGGGGCTTGTACAACTTGCGCTGTCAGAGTTGTGTCAGGAGAAATTCACCAACCGGAAGCCATTGGCCTGTCTCCAGATTTACGCCGCCAAGGTTACGCTTTATTATGTGTAAGTTACGCCCGTTCCGATTTGGAAGTGGAAACACAAGACGAAGATGAGGTTTATGAACTTCAGTTTGGGCGGTTTTTTGGTAAGGGCAAAGTTAAAGCGGGTTTACCCTTAGATGACGACTAAGAATTTTCGTGTGTTCAGGTTAATGAATTTGATAGCGAGGATGGCTACTATAGTAGTTCATCTTCGCGTTTTTGTACCGAAAATAATTATATTAGCTAGTTTGTTACTGTTGGTGAGTTGTCAAAGCCAAAACAACTCCTCAGTCATTCCCGCTAATGTAAAGGTAGCACGGGTTGTGAATGGACAAAGCTTGGAAGTATTGGGAATGGAAGCAGAACCCAATTTAATTTCCCAAGTCCGGTTAATTGGTTTAGATGCACCAGATATGCGCCAAATTCCTTGGGGTGATGATGCTAAACAGTTAGTAGAAAGTTTAATTGGGAGTGCAAATCAAGCTGTCAATCTCGAATTTGACTTAGAAGCTAAGGATAAATTTAACCGAACCTTAGCCTATGTATGGAAAGATAAACTGTTGTTAAATGAAGAAATAGTCAAACAAGGATATGCTTTATTTGTAGCGCGATCGCCTAATCACAAATACGACCAACGCCTAGAACGCGCCCAACAATGGGCGAGAATCATGGGAAAAGGCATCTGGAACACCGATAAACCCATGCGGATGACTCCTGGAGAATTTCGCCGGATCTCTCGTTAAAAGACGAAAACTGAACAATGCGTTAAAAAATATAATATAAACCTAACCCCCCAACCCCCTTCCCTACCAGGGAAGGGGGAGTCAAAGCCTCTCCCCTTGTAGGGGAGAGGTTTGGAGAGAGGTTTTATATTTAATTGTGCCAAGTTACTTAACAACTGACAACTGACCACTGACAACTAAACAAATATGCAAATTTTTCTAGATATTGCTACAGAAGCAGCTTTAGCCGCAGGAGTAGTTTTACAAGATTATTTAGGTAAATTAGAAGACGCAATCACCGAAAAAGGCCGTCCTGGTGATTTAGTTACCGCTGCTGATAAGGCTTCTGAACAGGTAATTTTAGAAGTCTTGCGTCGCCATTTTCCCCAGCATTCTATCCTGGCTGAAGAGTCGGGAAAACTGGGAAATCAAGATAATGAATTTCTCTGGGCAATTGACCCTCTCGATGGTACAACTAATTACGCCCATCAATATCCTTGTTTTGCGGTTTCCATTGGCTTAATGATTCAAGGTGTACCCAAGGTGGGGGTAATTTATGACCCTTTTCGTGATGAATTATTTCGGGCTGCTGCTGGTTTAGGTGCAACCCGTAACCGTCGCCCTATTCAGGTTTCCCAAACAGCCGAATTAAGTAAAAGCCTGTTAGTCAGTGGATTCGCTTATGACCGCAGGGAAACGCCTGATAACAATTATGCAGAGTTTTGTCATCTTACCCATCTTACCCAAGGTGTGCGCCGTGATGGTGCTGCGGCTTTGGATTTAGCTTATGTGGCCTGTGGCCGAGTTGATGGTTATTGGGAACGGGGAATTGCGCCTTGGGATGTTGCGGCTGGGATAATATTGGTTCAGGAAGCGGGAGGTAATGTCACCGCTTATGATGGAACTCCGATTAAAATTGAGTCGGGGAGAATTCTTGCTACCAATGGTTATCTTCACGATAGTCTCAGTCAAGAATTGATGAAAGTTCCCCGGTTAGCAAGTTGGACATAACTTTTCTATCTAGGTTTTGCTGAAAAAGCAAGAAAAGGCAATATCAGGACTGGTGGCAATTTTGATTAAAGATCCAGATAGAAATATTATGGAATTTAGTCAACAGTGATGTTATTATCCATGACAAAAGTTAAAATAGATAGATTGTGAAAAAGTAAATAGCAAATGTTTTGGGCTGATAAAATCGCTGCTGATGCAGTAGGCTACCAAGTAGTTAATGATTCTAAGACTCCATCAGGACGGGTACACGTTGGGTCATTGCGTGGTGTTGTTATCCATGATGTAATTTATCGTGCCTTGAAACACGCGGGTAAACCTGTCAAGTTCCTGTACGGTGTGGATGACTACGACGCACTAGATACTGTTCCTAAATACTTGGATCAGGAAAAATTCAAGCCTTATTTGGGTTTTCCTTTGTGTAATGTTCCGTCTCCTGGTGATGGTGCGGAAGATTATGCTAAGTATTTTATTGGTGAGTTTTTTGAAATTTTTGAATATTTAGGAATTAAACCAGAAACGTATTTTTTACGTGATTTATATCGTTCGGGAAAACTTAATTCCCATATTGATATTTTTCTAAAAAACGCCCATTTGGTGAGAGAAGCTTATAAAGAAGTAAGCAAGGCTGACCGTCCAAATAACTGGTATCCTTTTCAAGTTGTTTGTGAAAATTGCGGTAAAATTGCCACAACTGTCACCACAGATTATAACGGTTCAGAAGTATTTTACACTTGTAAACCAGATGCAACTGACTATGTAAAAGGTTGTGGACATTCTGGTTGGGTTTCTCCTTTTAATGGTAATGGTAAATTACCTTGGAAAGTTGAATGGGTGGCTAAGTGGGATGTATGCGGTGTAACTATCGAAATGGCTGGGAAGGATCACTCGCAAAAAGGTGGTTCTCGTGATGTTGCTAATGCTATTAGTCGCAAGGTTTTACACAAGCAACCTCCTTTCCATTCTCCATACGAATTTATTCTTGTGAATGGTACAAAAATGAGTTCTTCTAAGGGTGTGGGTTCTAGTGCTAGGGAAATTGCTGATTTATTACCTGCTGAATTATTGCGGTTTTTAATGTTAAGAACTCAACCAAGAACAGTAATTAATTTTGCACCAAATTATGAAACTACTACTCGGTTATTTAGAGATTACGATACTTTAATTAACAAGTATTCTAATTCTCCTGAATTAACGGAGGAATTAATGCCGTTATTTTACGCCCAATTAGGGGATGAAGTTAAAACTTTCCAACCTTTTGATTTTAGTACGTTGATTTCTCTTTTGCAAGTTCCGCGTTTAAATATTCAAGAAGAAGTTGTCCAACGTAGTTCACAGCCTTTAAATGAGTATGATCAGCAAATTATTAATCAAAGGATTGCTGCGGCTCAATTGTGGTTACAAGATTATGCAGATGAGGAAGAAAAGTTAGTTCTTTATTTGGAACAAGTTCCCGAAAAAGCTAATGATTTGAACTCCGAACAAGTTGCTTATTTGCAAAAATTGATGGAGAATTTGCAAAATATTCCGAATTGGGAATCTGAGGAATTACAAACTCTGATTTTCTCAACTACTAAGGAGTTAGGGATTCAACAAGCAATTGCTTTTAAGGCTTTGTACTTATCTTTTTTAAATAAAGAAAAGGGTCCAAAAGCTGGCGGTTTGTTATCTTATTTAGAGAAGTCTTTTGTAATTTCGAGGTTGCAAGATGTTGTAACTTTGAATGCAGGTCATAAAAAAACGGAAGTTTCTTAATTATTTTTTCCCTGTCTCTGACAGGGAAAAGCAAAACGGCGACTAGAAGTCGCTACTACACAAGCAAAGTCCACCTGCGTGGACTAAAGAAAAATCAAGGATTTTCAACCCACGAAGGTGGGTTTCGTCTGTGTAGCTGCGGTTTCTAACCGCCTGAAAATGACCAGTTTGCCATTTTTGCTGATTTTTTTGGAACTAAAACTACTACAATGACTGTTGATGCTAGATAATGGGAAAGCCTTGACATTTACCCAACCTAGCCCGGAACCAAAGAACTAACAACTATGCGAACTCACTATTGCGGCGAACTCCGAAAAGAGCATATTGGTGAAACTGTTACCTTTTACGGATGGGTAGACCGTCGCCGCGATCACGGTGGTGTGATATTCTTAGATTTGCGCGATCGCTCTGGTATTGTCCAAATCGTCAGCGACCCCCAGCGCACCCCAACCAACGAAGAGACTAAGTCATACGCTGAACATTTTTGGAAAAAGAAAGGTAGTCCGCAAAACCAGGACGAACAAAATAGGAAAGAGGACTGGGACAAAGGACAATCCGTACTCAAAGAGATGCGTGTACTGGCTTATCAACAATTTGAAAAATTACGAAATGAATACGTTGTAGCAATCACCGGTACAGTTAGCCAACGTCCTCCAGAATCCCTAAATCCCCGGCTACCCACAGGCGAAGTCGAAATCTATGCTGATAAAATAGAACTCCTCAACGCCGTCCGCAAACAATTACCTTTCCAAGTTTCCACCGCAGACACGGAAACAGTTCGGGAAGATTTGCGGTTAAAATATCGTTATTTAGACCTACGACGGGAACGCATGGCGCAAAATATGCAATTGCGTCACCAAGTCATCAAAGCCATGCGTCGCTACCTGGAAGACTTGGAAGGTTTTATCGAAATCGAAACCCCCATTCTTACCCGTTCCACTCCCGAAGGGGCGCGAGATTATATTCTTCCCAGTCGCGTCAATGAAGGTGAATGGTTTGCTTTACCGCAATCTCCCCAACTCTTCAAACAATTATTGATGGTATCGGGAATGGATAGATACTATCAAGTGGCGCGATGTTTCCGGGATGAAGATCTACGCGCCGATAGACAACCGGAGTTTACCCAATTAGACATGGAAATGAGTTTCATGTCTGAAGATGAAATTATTGAACTCAATGAAAAGTTAGTTTGTCATATTTTCAAAACAGTCAAAGGAATTGATTTACCTCGTCCTTTTCCTCGTCTTCCCTACGCGGAAGCTATGAACCGTTACGGAAGCGATAAACCAGATACCCGCTACGATTTAGAATTAATTGATGTTTCTGACGTTTTAAAAGATTCGGGTTTTAAAGTTTTTCGAGAAGCTGTTGCTAACGGTGGTATTGTTAAAATTCTCCCCATTCCTAACGGTAACGATGCAATTTCTAATGTTCGCATTAAACCAGGTGGTGATATTTTCCGAGAAGCCGCAGAAGCTGGTGCGAAAGGTTTAGCATATATTCGCGTCCGCGAAAATGGTGAAATTGACACCATTGGCGCAATTAAAGATAATTTGACACCGGAACAAAAGCAGGAAATCTTAACAAGAACAGGTGCAAAAGCTGGACATTTGTTATTATTTGCGGCGGCTGATTCTGGTACTGTCAATAAAACTTTAGATAGAATTCGTCAGTTTGTGGCTAAGGAATTTAAGTTAATTCCTGAAGATAAAATTAACTTCCTGTGGGTGACAGAATTCCCCATGTTTGAATGGAATGCAGGTGAAAACCGGCTAGAAGCATTACATCACCCATTTACAGCCCCTCATCCTGATGATATCAGCGATTTAAAAACCGCCCGCGCTCAAGCTTATGATTTAGTTTTAAATGGGTTTGAAGTTGGTGGTGGAAGTCTGCGAATTTATCAGCGAGAAGTTCAAGAACAGGTGTTTTCAGCTATTGGTTTATCAACGGAAGAAGCACAAAGCAAATTTGGCTTTTTGTTAGAAGCTTTTGAATATGGTACTCCTCCCCATGGTGGTATTGCTTACGGTGTAGATCGTTTGGTAATGTTGTTATCTGGAGAAGAATCAATTCGTGATGTGATTGCTTTTCCGAAGACTCAACAAGCTCGTTGTTTGTTAACAGATGCTCCTGCAAATGTAGACGCAAAACAATTGAAAGAGTTACACGTTGCTTCGACTTTTAAACCGAAGGTATAAGCTTTGATTATTCCCTCTGCTTTTTGCAGGGGGTTTAATTTTGATGATTTCTTGAAACTTGAATTAAGACTTAAGTAGGTTGACAGAAAAAATTCAAGGTATGTGAAGAAAAGCAAAGCAAGCTCAAACTCTTTCCCCCTGCTCCCTGCTCCCTGCTCCCCTGCCTTATCCCAACGACAATTTTTAACGCTCACCTACTTAGGTGCTGGTAACGGTACACCTAATAAACTCAGATTCAAAGCATGACCACCTGTGACTAAATAAACAGGTTCACAAATAGTCCC
>CAINGU010000035.1 GCA_903848645.1 uncultured cyanobacterium
ATCAAACTCTCCATTTTGGTTCGTCTGTTATAAGCTCTTTCTTAACCGTTTTTACAACCACGGTCAGGTTATTTTCTTTTTCTGACGCAGGGTACTTGTTGTATTCTGGCTTTCAAACTATAATATTTTCAAGGTTCGGTGCGACTTTCGGCGGGGCGTTTGTTTCGCTTCGCTTCAGGCACTTATTTAATATATCGAATCTGCTTTGGTTTGTCAACTATTTTTTTGAACTATTTTTGAATTTGTTTTTCGTTTTATCTAAAATCCTTGTGAGACAAGGGTTGTGAGCGGTAAAATTTCTGAGATTTCTGCCCTATTGAGTGGTGTTTTTGATTTGGCTGAGTTTGTGGAATTCCACTTTCAGCAATTTTTTGAGTCATTAGAGAAAGAAAGACAATTATTGATAGTGTTGAGTGGGTATAGATATTAAAGATGATATGAAGAGTTCAGTGGCTGTACTACCACCATTTTTGGTGCTGGATCAATTGTTGCAAAGTTGGTTGTTGGAGGATATTGGTAGGGGAGATCGCACTACTCAATCTTTATTATCCCCAAATTCCGCCAGAGGACAAGCTAAGTGGATAGCGAAAGCACCAGGGATAATTGCGGGTTTACCTGTTGCGGCTAGGGTGTTTCAACTTTTGAATAATCAAGTTGATTTTGTGAATGTCACCGCTGAGGGGGCAAAATGTGAACCAGGACAGGTAATAGCAGAAATTAATGGTTCACTGGATACGCTGTTAATGGGGGAACGGGTGGCGTTGAATTTGGTGATGCGCTTAAGTGGAATTGCGAGTTTGACTAATATATATGTGGAAAAAATAGCTGATTTACCTGCTCAATTGGTGGATACGCGTAAAACTACACCAGGGTTGAGAATTTTGGAAAAATACGCCACTGCGTTAGGTGGTGCGATGAATCACCGCATGGGTTTAGATGATGCGGTGATGATTAAGGATAATCATATTGTCGCGGCTGGGGGTATTGGGGAAGCTATTACCCGCATTCGTTCTCATGTTCCTTATCCTCTGACAATTGAGGTGGAAACGGAAAATTTAGCACAGGTGCGGGAAGCGTTACAGTACAAAGTTGATATTATTATGTTGGATAATATGCCTTTGTCTATGATGAGTGAGGCTGTATTATTGATTCGTGAAGAAGATAGTCGGGTGAAGATTGAGGCTTCGGGAAATGTAACTTTAGAGACTGTTCGCGCTGTTGCGGAAACTGGTGTTGATTATATTTCTACTAGTGCGCCCATTACTCAGTCTAAATGGTTAGATTTAAGTATGAGAATGGTTTAATAAGCTAAAATATGATCTAATTTATAGATTTGGGCGGGCTAGAAGCCCACCCCACAAGATTGAGACTTTTTATGTTTATATGGTTTAAATAGGCAGAATTTTAGGGGTTTATTTGGCTGATTTTGGACTTGTGTGTAGAAACTCGGAAATTCTCTCAACAGCAGTTTCTAAGATTTCTGGTTTTTGTACTAATGCAAAGCGAACGTATCCTTCGCCAAATTTGCCAAAGCCGACTCCTGGGGAAGCTGCTACTCCTGTTTTTTTCACTAGTTCGGTGCAAAATTCTATGGAATTATGACTCCATTGTGTGGGTAATTTTGCCCAAATGTACATTGTGGCTTCTGGTGTGGGAACGTTCCAGCCTATGCTGTGTAAGGCTTTGATGAAGGTGTCCCGGCGTTGACGAAAAATATCAACGGCAGATTTTACACCATCTTGGGGTCCGGTGAGGGCGGCGATCGCTCCGTTTAAAATTCCTAAATATTGGTTAAAATCAACGGTGGCTTTGATTTGCTTGAGGGCTTGAATTAATTGCGGATTCCCAATTGCATAACCAATGCGGAAGCCACCCATATTATAGGACTTGGAAAGGGTAAAGAATTCAATCGAGACGCTTTTTTCGGGATCTGCTTGCAAAATTGAGGGAACAGGGGATTTTAGATTTTGGATTTTGGATTTTGGATTTTGGGTTTCTTCTGTGAAAACTAAATCCACGTAGGGGAAATCGTGAACGAGAACTATATTATGTTGTTGACAAAAAGCCACGGCTTCTTTAAAAAAAGATAAAGGGGCGATCGCACTGGTAGGATTATGAGGATAGCTTAATACCATTAACCGCGACTGAGCTAAAACTGTGACGGGAATATCACTAAAAACTGGTAAAAAATTATTTTCTGGTTTTATTGGCATTGGGTAAATTTGACCACTAGCCAAGTATACTCCACCCGCATGGGAAGGATAACCAGGATCTAATAATAGAGCAAAATCGCCAGGATTAAGCACGGCTAAAGGTAAATGGGCTGTTCCTTCTTGAGAACCAATGAGGGGTAAAACTTCTGTTTCTGGGTCAACTGGGATACCGAATTTTTGCTCATACCATTGGGCTGCGGCTTTACGGAAATCTTGTGTACCACGAAATAATAAGTAGCCATGAGTGCTAGGATCATGGAGAGATTGAGCGATCGCTTCTATAACGTGATTCTGAGCCGGTAAATCTGAAGAACCTAAAGATAAATCAATTAATTCTCTTCCAGCAGCCAAAGCAATGGTCTTGGCTGTGTCCATATCCGCAAATACGTTAGATTTTAAGGGTTGTAACCGGGTGGCAAATTGCATTTTAATTATTATTCATTGGTCATTAGTCATGAGTAAGTGATCATAAACTATGGAGTTTTGATCACTGACGGGTAACTAATTATTATTTAAATGCTTTTCCAAAAAACTGAGTAATTTATCTTTACCAATTACTCCTTCGGTAGATTCTAATACTGTGTCTCCTCTTAGTAATCTAAGAGCGGGAAGACCTTCTACTCGATATTCCTTGACGGTGAGTGGATTAGGGTCAGCTTCTATTTTAACAATTTTTAGGCGATCGCCATAAGTTGTCGCAGCTAAGTTAATCACTGGTGACATCAATTGACAAGGACCACACCAGGAAGCCCAAAAATATACTAATACAGGCTGCTCGGCTTTTAACACTTCTGTTTCAAACTCAGCATCAGTGATAGTGATTACACCCTTATTCATTATAGTCTCCATAAAGTAGCATAAATTAATCAAGTTGGTTTACAAAATACTCATGTTATTCACCTTCTTATGCGCCACAGCTAAACTTAATTGAGCGGTTTTGGAAGTTGATTAGCCATGAATGTTTATGCTCTAAATAATATACTAGTACACAACGGCGTAAATCAACCAACCATTAAAAATACCTAAAAAGCTTATACAATCTGCTTTTTTAATTTTTAATTCCGCCCTGCGGTACTAGTTTTGCTAATTTTAAGGTAGCAATACCTACTTGTATGGCAACAGCTAATTTTGAAAATAAAGAAAAATTAGGTAGCTGGTTGAATCTCAGATTCCAGATATTTAAAATAGTCCAGATTTTAGGAGTTTAGAGTAAACAGTGATTTTAGGTTATCTGTTAGTTGAATACTAGATTTTAGACACGTTAATTAAACTTCACAGTCAAAATATCTTTCCCTAATCATAGGATTGATAGTTTTGTACAGTTTTCAAAGTGAAAGACAAAACTAACATTCACAACAGATTTTTAATTAATTGTTTAAATGGGAGTGGGGGGGCTCGAACCCCCACGACCGTTTAAGGTCAACGGATTTTCATTCTCTTGCAGTTTTCACTACTACTCAGTTGCTAAAGCAATTCTAAGTTTTGAGAATTGGACTCTCCCTTTACCCTCGGCTTAACGTTAGGGTAGCTCCCGTCGAGTCTCTGCACCTTCCCAGGAAAAATTTCTCTGGGCTTGGCTCAGGATTGCCATATCTACGAGTAGATTTAGGTTTCCCTGAGTTTGAGAGCTGCCACTTGAAAGATTTCTCAATCAAGGCTCAATTCCTTTAAGTCCGTAGCGTCTACCATTCCGCCACACTCCCGTAAGGTTATCTACTGTTTTTGATGCAGTATTCACCCGCTTGTCTGTTATACCACTAATTGCTTTTTTTTGGCAAGTAGATTTTAAAATTTTATTTGCTAAGGCTGATATTTGACATTTAGCACCGAAACAAAATCTTAGGTTAGCCACTTAGCTTACGCTTAATGCCTGGGAACCATTATATCATAAGTTTCGATTTTTGGGCAATTTATTTTTGGGGAGATGAAAAATGTAGGAATCATCAATGATTTTAAGTGGTGTAGGGTGGGCAATGCCCACCGTTGGCTGGTTTTGGTGGGCATTGCCCACCCTACGTGTAGTTCCAAAATCAAATATTAGTCCAATAACACAATTACCGATTTCCTCAAACTAGCCATTGGGCATATCATGAGAAGTGAATGCACCAAATATAGTTTTCTCAAATTGCGGTAAGGAATATGGTTGTAGCACTACTGTATCTGAGTTTGGCTGGCGCTTATTTGCTGGTAATCCCCATTGCTGTCTTTTTCTACTTGAGTTTAAGATGGTACACCTGTGGTTCTGTGGAACGGGTGTTTATGTACTTTTTAGTGTTCTTTTTCTTTCCGGGGTTGCTAGTTCTCTCCCCGTTTGTGAATTTGAACCCCCGTCCGCGAAAAATTGCTTAAATTAAGATTGGTAGGTCATTATTCTCATGCGACGTATTGACGCGATTGGTATTGGCTTCGGCGTTTTTGTCGCCGGTGGCTTGGTTTATGTGGGTTTGCAGTTGGTGGGTTTAGATGGTCAGAATGCTGGTATCTGGAGTCAAGTTTTCTTGATTGCTGGCTTAATTGGCTGGTTATGTACCTATCTTTTCCGCGCGATGGGGAATAAAATGACCTACCATCAACAACGGGAAGCTTATGAAACGGCTTTTTTGCAAAAGCGGCTTGATGAACTCTCTCCTGAAGAATTAGCTAAACTGCAAGCGAACATTGAACAGGAAAAAGAATCTCAGGTTTAGGGTTATTATTGTTCAGTGGTCAATATAGCGGTTATCGCGCTTGATACAATACAATCGAGGGCGCAGACCCTGCGCCCCTACAGGCTTTGTGATTGGCTGACTGTATCTCACTTAAGTACATACCGCTATAAACAACTAACCACTGACCACTGACCACTGACTACTGACTAGATGAAATGACTGCTATTTCTCGTTGCTTTGAAACTTTAAGACGGAATCAAGAGTGCGCGTTGATTCCCTTTATTACGGCTGGTGATCCAGATTTGGAAACTACTGCTAAGGCTTTGCAGGTTCTCGATAATTCTGGGGCTGATATTATTGAGTTGGGTGTCCCCTATTCTGATCCTTTGGCTGATGGTCCGGTGATTCAGGCTGCGGCTACTCGCGCTTTGGCACGGGGGACGACGTTGGAGCAGGTGTTAGAGATGCTCAAGGGTGTTAGTCCGAGTTTGCGATCGCCGATTATTTTATTTACCTATTACAATCCGATTTTACATCGGGGCGTTGATAAGTTTTTGGGGCAAATTAAAGATGCTGGGGTAGCGGGTTTAGTTGTGCCTGATTTGCCTTTGGAAGAGTCAGCAGGACTCATCAAACCTGCGGCGGAGATGGGAATAGATTTAACCTTATTGGTAGCTCCTACGAGTTCTCCTGAACGGATTGAAGCGATCGCTCGCGCTTCTCAAGGATTTATTTATTTGGTCAGTGTTACTGGTGTCACGGGTATGCGAACCGAAATGCAAACGCGAGTTGGTGATTTACTTCAACAAATTCGTAATGTCACAGATAAACCTATTGGTGTGGGGTTTGGAATTTCTGAACCTGAGCAAGCGCGACAAGTGAAAGCATGGGGGGCAGATGCCGCAATTGTGGGTAGTGCCATTGTGAAGCGACTGGCAGAAGGTACACCAGAGCAGGGATTAGAGGCGATCGCTCAATTTTGCCAAAGTCTCAAAACAGCCATCAAAAATCCCTCTTAAGCAAAGAGAGAAATTGCCAAACAGTGTATTTTTTTGTGATTTTCTAGTGGACAATTTGACTGTGATCGTCTTAAATAATAACAGCATATATTAGGATAAACAAAAAACTAACTGATACACTGGGTGAAAACTTGAGTCTTAATATAATATCGAAGTAGGCAAAAAACTATGCGTGTGAGAGTGCATCAGTCACAACTGAGTTACTGTTCTGTAGGATTTGAGGGGTAACAGCAATGAGCGAAAGTATGGCATTTATTGGCGGAGTCGCGGTGGCAGGGTTAGCGGCTTTAGTCTTACTCAAAGGAACAAATACTCCTATATCATCAAACTTTGCTGTTAGCCCCCAAATGCCAGGAACAGTCATGGCACCCCAGGTGATGCAGTATCCTCCTAATTACGGGCAACCTGTGTATTCTAATCAGCCTCCAACTGCTCCTAATTCTGATCAGCGTCTAGAAATGGAAAAGCTGAAAATGAATATGCAGCTAGAGAAGTTGAAAGCTGATAATGAACAACTCAAGTTACAAAACCAACAATTCCAGGTACAAGCTCAAAGCTTTACGCAACGGGAGTGGCAATTAGCACAACAAGCTAATCAACAAAAAATGGCCACATCATTACAACAACCTGAACAAAATAATTGGTGGTCTTCACCCATGCTTTGGGCTGTGGGTGGTGCTACGTTGACTATTGGTGGGGGTGTTGTGGTGGCTGGTGTTCTTTCCTTGTTTGCACCCAAACAGCGGGCTACCCGGACTGTGCAGGTGATACATCCTTACAATGGACAAACACCGTCTTTAAATCCTGTGCGTCGGGCTGAGTTTTTACCCTCTTCTCGGATGGATTCTAGAAGGGTGGAAACGGCAGAATACGACGAAATGCACTAAGCTGTTGTGCTGAATAGTTTGGACATTGAGACAGCAAAAAAGCAAAAATCAGAATGCAATTAGTGGGGTTAAGTATTAAACTCCACTTTTTGCAGTTTCTGATGGTAAAACAAACTGCATTAAAATCTTCTTCATTCTTCCATCATTTCACGAATTAAGTTTTTATCTAAACCTATTTCTTTCCTTAGTTGTTGCATTCTACTAATTGCGTCTTGAATTGATTTGTTAGTAGTAATTTTTCCCCAAGCATTATGTTTAGGTAAATTTTCTTCTATCGTGGGAATGTCTACATGATCTAATGGTTGGACATTTTCAATTACTACTGTATAACGCATTATTCTTCCTCCAATTTCATAATCTTTATTTTACTCCTCATCATCGTTTAAATTAGAAATATAAGCCGGAAGTTTCCCAAAATTAATTCTTTCTACATATTTAATGGCGCGATGTTCCTCTAATGATGTTTGAATTAAGGTATTTATTAACAACCGAAATTTATTAACATCTCCTTGAGATGGTGATTTTAATTGTGCAGCTAATAAACTGGAAATTTGCAATATCAATTTAATATTAGGTAATTTAGCTTCCGTTTGTTCAATGATTTCATATTTTTTATTAAGACAATATTCATTACCCACATGAGAATAATCAGCCAGTGTTTGTAATAGTTCTGGTTTCCAATTAATAATTACTTGTTTAATTCCTGGGATTCTATTTAATAAAACAGCGATGATTTTTGGTAAGTTAGGAATGAAATCACCGATATTTCTAAATCTATAGATAGGAGTATCCAGAATTAATTCTATTGTGCTAACTGGTGGTGCGCCAAATGTATAAGTTTCTAAGGTATAAGGTGCAATAGGTTTTAATTCGCTTTCACTAATTCGTTTAGTAATTAATGTAGCCGCAGCACCGCCTAAACTATGTCCAGTGACGAAAATATTTTTGTTGGCGTTTTCTTCTCTTTGGATAAAGTCTTGTAATTGTTGCCAGAAACTTTTAACATAAAGATTAAAACCGGAGTGAATTGCTTCTGAATTGGGGAATGCAAGTAAGTTAAAGAAGTAATCATCTAATCTTTCTGTACCTCTAATAGCAATGACAATATCATTTTCTGTGGATAGGAGTAAACCACAACAAACTAATTCATCTGTATCACTTAAAGGACGTGGTGCTGAGATAAATTCTATGGTTTGATATGGTGGAAAAAATGATGAAGAACCTGTTTTCAGGATATCGCTAACTATATCATTTTCTTGTTTATAGGCTACGTAAGCGAGTTGAGAAATACAAGCCATTTCTAGGGTGCGTTGTCTGTCGGTTGATGTTTTCATGTTAGTTAAACTAGTTATAGATGCTAATAATTAATGATAATATTTGTAAAACAATGTTCTAAAAATATGAATAAACAATATAGAATATATTTAGATGTTTGTTGCCTTAATCGTCCTTTTGACGACCAAACTCAATGGCGAATTAGGTTAGAAACTGAAGCAATTTTAGAAATTATCAATCATTGTTTATCTGGAAAATGGCAATTAGTCAGTAGTACGGCTTTAGAATTAGAAATTGCCAGAACTCCAGATGTAAACAGGAGAGAACAAGTACAAAAGGTCTTAACAATGGCTCATGATAAGATTTTAGTCACAGAAGAAATTACTCAACGAGCAATAGAATTAACAACCTTTAATATTAAAAAATTTGATGCTTTTCATCTGGCTTGTGCTGAAAATAACGCTGATATTTTCCTAACTACTGATAGTCGTCTATTGTCAAAATCATTAAGCTATAAGGATAATATAAATATAATAGTTGCTAATCCAATGATTTGGTTAGCAGAAGCTACTAATAATATTGTACAAGGAGGAGAAAATGACCCCAATTGAATTATACAGAAAAGGATTTAAAGCTCTTGTAAATGCTTTAGGATATGTTGATGCTATTAGGTTTATTCGTCAATTTGACAATGGTAGTGGAGACTATACAGAAGAACGTCATCAATGGTTAGATAATGTAACAATGGATGAAATATTAGCAGATATTAAGAAACATCAAGAAACTATCTAGGGGAAAAAGATAAATAGGTTTTAATTTTTGATTCTTTAACCCAGAAGATTGTTTTATGGAAAGAATAAATTACTCGCAAATTATTCAAGATATTTTAAGCAATCATTCCAGAAATGATATAGCTAATGGTACAGAAATTCAATTGCTGTTTGATACGCAACGTCATCATTATCAAGTATTAAATATTGGTTGGAAACAACAAATTAGAACCTATGGGGTGATTATTCATGTTGATATTAAAGATGATAAAATCTGGATACAAAGAGATGGTACAGAAATTGGTATTGCTAATGAATTAATGGCTGCTGGTGTCCCTAAAGAAGATATTATTTTAGGATTTCATGCTCCTTATAAACGGCAATTTACAGGTTTTGCGGTGGGATAATAAATTTTTTGCCGTCTATGCTAATATTCTATCTAATTACGAGATTGTCTGATTTTTTTCAGATGAGCAAGAGAGCGATTTATAGAGGCTATTTCAGAATCTAAGGCTGTTTCAGAATCTAATTTTAAATACATGATATTTTTATATTTATTCTGAATACCTTTTAAAACTGGGAGTGCTATTTCTAAATTTGATATGACTGGATCTAAATCTGCAATAGGCATGGTGGCAGCTTTATTTTCAGAGTTTTTACCTATTGCCTGGAGAGCCAAAACAACTCCTAGAATAAGGTGTGGAGTATACATATCGAATGATTCACCATAATAATACTTTAAGTCTTTTATTAAGAGAGGAATCATACCTTTAATTTCCTTTTCCTCTCCCATATTCACTAAAGCAACTACAGCAGAGTAGCGAACGTGTCCATCATTATCTTTCAAAGCTACTATCAAAGCAGGAACAGCAGCTTTCGCTTCTACTCCTATTTTTCCCAATGATCGAGCAGCACGAGAGCGAACAAGTCGATCATTATCCTTTAAAGCTACTATCAAAGCAGGAACAGCAGCTTTCGCTTATACTCCTATTTTTCCCAAAGCATCAGCAGCACGAAAGCGAACAAGTTGATAATTATCTTTTAAAGCTACTATCAAAGCAGGAACAGCAGATTTCGCTTCTACTCCTATATTCCCCAATGCAAGAGCAGCATAACTCCGAACATCTTTATAATTATCTTTCAAAGCTTCTATCAAAGCAGGAACAGCAGCTTTCGATTCCTTGCCTATACTCCCCAAGGCA
>CAINGU010000036.1 GCA_903848645.1 uncultured cyanobacterium
TACTCTCACTTCTGGGGATTGCTCGGAAGAGTAGCGAGATGTCCGGGGTTTAGGAGTATAGGATTTACCTTCTCTGTCTACTCTCACTTCTGGGGATTGCTCGGAAGAGTAGCGAGATGTCCGGGGTTTAGGAGTATAGGATTTACCTTCTCTGTCTACTCTCACTTCTGGGGATTGCTCAGACGAGTAGCGAGAGGAGCGAGGTTTTACCGAAATTGGTTTACCGTCACTTTTGCCTTGATTACGGGTAGGCTGAGGAACAACACGCTTGCCCTTGATTTTCACGGGTTGCCCACGTTTTGGTTGTCCGCCAGAATTATTTTTTTTTGCTTGACTTGTCATAACAGTATTGAGGTTTGATTTAAATGAGTGAACAGCCCGATGACATCAATTTAATGAACCATTACAAATCAGTAACAATCGCCAGATGTAGCTTCTCACTATTTCTCTAGAGGAAGTTTTTGTAATAACTCGGTTAAACGGGGGTAATCAGTAAGATATAAGTAGCCAACTAAGGTTTCTAAACTAGTTGCCTGTTGATAAATTTCGGGATTCAGTCGTTTATGACGACTTGTGGCAGAGTTACGACCTCTGCGAACAATTTCTAATTCGTTACTCCTCAAGTAAGGAGTTAACATTCGCAAATGTAGCGCTTGTGTTTCTGCTCTTACCTGATCCACTACGGAACGATGGTAATTTTCCAATCGCTGTTGTGGCCACAGATAAAACATTCTAACATATAATTCATAAATTGCATCCCCCAAGTAGGCTAAGGCCGAAGGAGTTATCTGTTTTATTTGATCTGGGGATATTTGCTGGGGTAGTTGCGTCGTATTTACCAACCATTGGTTAATACCGGATGAATGCTGTGTAGCAGTTTCATCTTCTTCGTGTTGGCCTGTTTCCTCCTTCGACTTCACAGATTAATCATTCCTTAAAAAAGCACTACATCGGGAGACAATTTTTGCGAACACTACTCTAATTGCCAAAGGAATGTTCGCCTACCTAGCATATTCTAAACTGGCAATAATTACCAAAAGTTACGGATATTTTTTTCTGACCTTTGGGAGTTATTTTTGTCCGTCAGCTTGACAAAACAACCTTTCAACTCATTGGGTGGGTTGTCCGTATGATTCAGGATTATCCTGCCTAGTATTTTCGGCTAAAATAGAAAGACTGTTTTTAATTAATAATTTCAATTATATTCAACTATATTCAACTTTTAAGATAATACATTAAATTAGGTGTTGTTACTTTATCGCCAACAGATAGATTTTTGCTATAGCTAAAAATTAAGCTATCCAGACGTAACATCGGATAGCTTAATTCAGATTTTTCAGTCAAGCAATCAAGATGCTTCGATATTTTCTAGGGCTGCTTCAACTGAAATTTGTAGAGAAAGAAAGTTTTCTAAGCGAACAAGCTTAACAGTTTGGGTGACGCGGGCATTCGTGACAATCTGCAACCTGCCTCCAGCGGTTTGCGCTTGTTTAGCAAGCTGTACCAACGCACCTAAACCAGAACTATCCACAAAGTCAATCTGTGAAAGATCCAAGATTATGTTTTTTGGACCTTCATCAATTTTACCACCGAGGACTTTACGAAATGTCGGCTCAGAAAAAGCGTCTAATAAGCCTGTGAGACGGAATAGCTGACAGTTCTCGCGGACTTCGCGTGCACCTCTCAGGCTCACGGTTAGATTTAGTGGTTCAGCTATGATTTCCTCCTCATTCTTTTTACTAAAAGTAAACGTTCCAGTATAGATGGTTTGTGAGCAAGTTGTCTATGTTGGTTATTAGCAAAGATTTTTACTAATTACCAATCATCATCATGACATTTTTATTTTGAGACTTCCAATTAAAAAAATATCCCAAAATTTCTTGTGGTGCAGGCATCTTGCCTGCTAATAATACAAGGACGGGCAAGATGCCCATCCCACAAGATTGGATCATCTTTTTTGTGGAGTTCTCTTTACTCAGGTTAGGCGATGAATTTTAGATTTTAGATTGTAGATTTTTTTGGGTTTATGCCTTACCGCTGCTGCAATAAATCCAAAGTTGTCAATCTAAAATCGGCAATCCAAAATCCCAAATTTATTGCCGTGCTGCTTGCATTTTTAGTACAAACTGCTCAAACAAGTAATCAGCATCGTGGGGGCCAGGACTGGCCTCTGGATGATACTGGACAGAAAACACAGGTAGAGACTTGTGACGGACTCCAGCTACTGTCAGATCATTGAGGTTTAAATGGCTGACTTCGACTGTGGCTGTGGGTAAGGAGTCTGGGTCAAGGGCAAAACTGTGGTTTTGGCTGGTAATTTCTACTCTTTCTTGTAAGCCAGCAGGTTGATTTAAACCCCGATGTCCAAATTTTAGTTTAAAAGTTTCTGCTCCAAGAGCATGACCTAAAATTTGGTGTCCCATGCAAATGCCAAACATGGGTTTTTGGCTTTCTAGCAAGGCTCTAGTGGTGTTGATACCCTCTGTGACTGCTGCGGGGTCTCCTGGTCCGTTGGAGAGGAAAATACCATCTGGATTGTATTTGAGAATTTCTTCTGGTTGTGTATCGGCAGGAACAACTATAACGCGACAACCATAACTGGCTAAACGACGCAAGATATTCCGCTTCACACCAAAGTCTAAGGCTACAACGGTGAAAGTTTCCTGAATTTTAGCTACTGCTTCGGGGTTGAATTCCCAAGGGGCAGTTGTGGCTTCAACCCATTCATAAACGGTTGGTGTAGTTACTTCTTTGACTAGGTTTAAGCCTGTCATGTTGGGAGCAGCTTGTACCATTTCTAACAATTCTGTTTCATCGAGAATTGCTGTGGAAATGCCGCCATTCATCGCTCCAAAGGTGCGAATTTTCCGAGTCAGGGCGCGGGTATCTATGCCGTAAATAGCTGGAATTTGGTGCTGTTGCAGGTAGTTAGGTAGGGATTGGGTGGAACGCCAGTTACTAGGTTTGTGACAGATATTACGAGCGATCGCTCCCTTTGCATGGGGTTTGACTGATTCTTCATCTTCGGAATTAATGCCAGTATTGCCTAGTTCGGGATAGGTAAAAATGACAATTTGACCGCAGTAACTAGGATCGGTTAACACTTCTTGATATCCGGTCATGCCAGTGTTAAACACGATTTCTCCAATGGCAGTTCCCGTAGCACCAAAAGACCAACCGCGATAAGTAGAGCCATCTGCTAAAACAAGGAGAGCAGGTATTGCGTCAGATAAGGGCATAGGTAACAGGGGGCAGTTTTTTTAAATTTTGAATTTTGAATTTTGAATTAATTTTTTCCCAGTCTCTGACTGCGACTGTTTATTATCCCATGAATTAAAAATTAAATGATTAAACAGTCAAGCATTTTTAATTCGGTAGGAGGAGTACACTTGGTAAGAGCAGCCAGGGCGGTTAAAACATTCACTATGCTTCAGTCTTTTTTGTCCCGCACAGCCCTCATTTCTTGTTCCGTTAGTTTAGCGGTTTTGACTGTTGCCTGTAATCAAGATCAACAGACAATCACAACTAGTGGATCTAAGCCATCTTTATCAACTGGGAGTTTGGCCGCAATACATTCTCCCAGTCAACCTCAATTACCGTCAACTAGTCCCAGATCAACGCCACTAGAACCTGATTCCACTCAATTAAGTGCTTTTGAAATGGCACTCAATAAGGCTGCTGGTGCTACAAGTATCAGCCAATCGGCTGTATCTACGGATGATTGGCAGTTGGTGGTACGTCAGTTCCAAGATGCGATCGCTTTAATGAAACAAGTCCGCCGTGATAGTGGCAATTTTTCCTTTGCTCAACGCCAAATCGTTGAATATCGCCGTCAAATTGCATTAGCTCGCCAAAAAGCTCACCCCAGAAATTTAGTATCTTCCTTAACTCAGTCGCAACCAGTGGTAATTGATGTTCCCAAATCACAGAATCCTGTGATAGTTCCCCCCCGTTCCACTGTCAAAGCCCTAAAACCATCGTTATCTAAGCCCAGTTATCCTCCATTAGCAATGCTTCCTCGCAATAATGAGGTATTTATTGCCCCCATTAAGCGGCGAATAGGTGGTACACCAATTATTGAAGTTACTTTCAATGGTACACAACGCTTTGAGATGATTGTAGATACGGGGGCAAGTGGGACAGTAATCACCCAAAAGATAGCAAACGCTTTGGGAGTAGTCACAGTAGGAAAAGCTAAAGCTAATACGGCTAGTGCTAAAGCTGTGGAATTTCCCATTGGGTATCTTGATTCAATTGAAGCCGGAGGGATGATGGTAAATAAAGTCCCAGTAGCGATCGCTGGTACAGAATTAGAAACAGGACTTTTAGGACATGATTTTTTTGGTAACTACGACGTAACTATCAAACGCAACGTTGTCGAATTTCGTCCCCAAACCAACTCGGAAGCTAATTTTCCAGGAATTCAATTAAATGTTCCAACTTTGTCCAGGGGCTACCGCTTTGTAAAATTTCTTTAGCTAAAGTTACCCCTTGAGCATGATTTAGCCAGGGAACTGCACCTGCTACTTGTAATGCTAAGGAAGCATTTAACGCCACTATATCCTGTTGCGCTTGTGTTCCTTTCCCTTGCAAAACTTCTTTGAGAATGATGGCATTTTCTTGGACATTACCACCTTTAACAGCAGTAATGGGAGCAGGTGTCACACCTACTTCTTGAGGATCAACAATAGTTAAGTATACTTTACCATCGTTTAATATTGCCAAATCGGTAATATTTCCTAAACCAGCTTCATCTAATTTTTCTCTCCCATGGAGAACAATGGCTGTTTGTGTCCCCAAGAGATTTAAGGCTTCGGCCATGGTTTCTATCAATTTGGGATCAAATACACCAATTACCTGACCGGTGGGATTGAGAGGATTTACCAACGGTCCAAGTAAATTAAACACTGTCCGCACTTTGAGATTTCGCCGTAATGACGCAACTGCTTTGAGTGCTGGATGCCAACCAGCCGCAAATAAAAATGTAATTCCTACCTCTTGGACTGCTGCTTGGACTTTTTCACTGGTAGCAGTCAAATTAACTCCCAATGCTTCTAACACATCGGCACTTCCCGTGAGACTAGAGGCAGAACGACTACCATGTTTAGCTACAGGTATACCAGCAGCCGCTACCACAAAAGCCACTGCGGTGGAAATATTAAATGTTGATGCCCCATCACCACCTGTACCACAAGTATCAATTAACGGTAGGGACGGGGTATCCCCGCCCTTGTTTATGGGTAGGGAAGACAAAGATTTTAAAACTTCTGCCATTCCCGCCAATTCTTCAGCACAAACGCCTTTAAAGTTCAAGGCCATTAAAATCGCCCCTGATAATTCTGGGGGAATAGCTTCGTTTATCCATCCCTGCATCAATTCTGCTGCTTGAGTGCGAGATAATGATTCACGTTCTAATAATTGTTTGAGTAAATTAGCCCAAATAGTAAAATCCATTGTTCGGGTTTTTAATGATATTGGATTTAATCGTACCGAAAAATGGCTAATTGGTACTAAGCAGGGTTTGCTAAAAAAATTTTTTCGTGGGAATTAGCAGTCACCGAGTCAGGAGCAAGAAAAAAGGAAGAATCATGTAGAACTTCAAAAAGTGCTTGATTTTTCATGGTATCAAGGTTTTTTATTCTATGCAGCTTCATCTAAATTTGTTTCACAAAACTAGCTTTTTGCGTGACACCATCCCAAACTACCCAATTAATCTGATTATCCAAATCATCAGCACTATTAGAAACTTTAAAATATAATTTTTCTCCGCTTTTAAATTGCACGGCAAAATCAAAATTCTGGGCATAAATCACAATAAACCCTCTATCACGCAAGCAATATATTGCCCAATTTTTTAATGATTGCTTATGGGGTTCATGGGGAATTGGTGGGTTATTAATTACGTCTTCAATGACCTTGAATACTTGTGTCATTTTTGCATTTAATTAGGATCACAACAAATTTTAATCATAAACCAATTAGTGTAATATATATAGCAGTTGCCAGGAAGGTGAGGACTGATAGATTATCTTAGATATAGAATCCCAAATAATCATGATTGCTGAGTTTGATGAAAAATCCATAAAATGTGGCTTTGCGCTACTTTCTGATTTTTTCTCAATCCTCAGCATTCACAAATTTAGTGATCATTACTCACCACTTTCTAGCTGTCACCATTTCCAAACCGCTTAATCAAATCCTCGGGACGGAGATTGGAAATAAATTCGCGGAAGGCTTCCTGTTCAGCTTCATCAGCATCACGATCTACGGGAATAGAAGCATTAGCCACTACTTCCTCCATCACCCAAATGGGTGTATTTGTACGGAGGGCAATGGCGATCGCATCACTAGGACGAGCATCAATTTCTTTTTTGATATCCCCTTGCTGAAGAATCAACGCCGCATAAAAGGTATCCTTTTGGAGGGTATGGATAATGACCCGATCTAAAGTCATATTCCATGCTTCCAGCATATTCACAATTAAGTCATGGGTTAACGGTCTAGGAGGCTTTTGATTTTCCATCGCCCCCATAATTGCTCTAGCTTGCTCCTGACCTATGTAGATGGGCAAAGCGCGACGATCTGAACCATCTTTCAGCAGTACAATCGGGCTGCGGTTGCTCGCATCTAATGCTATACCAGCGACTTTCATTTCTATCATTTGGTTCAGCCTCTAAAATCTTTTAATCGCTTAGAACTATGTAGCAGATAATACATTTTCAGTTTTTCTAGGACAGAAATAAACATAGGGCTTTTCTTGTCTATAATGCTTCTATTAAACTCCGATGACGTAGGTTAGTGTAAGCTATACTGTTAATTAATGGCAGAATTAAGTTAACTCAAGGCTGAATGAAGTTTGCAGTTTATCTACCTATCTACTAATTAGGTATAAACGAACCAATTTTGCACCGACTTTTACAACTAGTTTATTTATCCTTCATATTTTATCCTTCATTCTTCTTTAAGCTTGTGATTTAAGTATGCCTTGGGATTGATGCTAATGTGTTAATATTCATTTACCAAAATAAGGCAATAAATTAAACTTTAGAGACTTTACATTTTTTCCTAGAATTATTAGTTGATTTCCGCCAAAATTAGGTAATAAATAGATTTAGTTTCGCAAAAGCCGTGTTTACAGGATTAATTCAAGGTTTAGGAACGATAAAACCCCGTTCGGGAGATTCGTGGCAGATTATTTGTCTTAGTCAACCAGAGACAATAATTCAAGATTTGGCCTATGGTGATAGTGTGGCGGTAGATGGAGTCTGTCTGACAGTTGAAGAAATCTTACAAGATGGGTTTATTGCCACCGCTTCACCGGAAACCCTTCGCCGCACAACATTAGGTAAAGAAGAAACCCAGCAAAGATATGTTAACTTAGAAACGTCGCTGCGGGTAGGTGGTAAAGTCGGCGGTCATTTTGTTATGGGTCATGTAGATGGAATTGGTCAGTTAATTACATCTGAGCAAACTTCTACTTCTTGGGAAATGACCTTTGTTGCACCGAAAGAAATCGCTCGCTATATCGTCCCCAAAGGTAGCATAGCTATAAATGGTATCAGCTTAACCGTAGCTGAATATAAATCAGAATCATCTCAATTTACAGTCGCAGTCATACCCTTAACATATAGTGAAACCAATCTAAGTCATTTAGTAGCGGGTAGTTGGGTAAATCTAGAAGGAGACATCTTGGGTAAATACGTGGAAAAATTCCTCACTCCTGGTAATAATCACCATCAACAAGCGGAAATTACAACTGCATTCTTAGCAGAAAACGGATATTTGTAGAGGGACTAGGGACTGGGGAAAATGATTTTCCCCTACACCCCTACGACCTAATTACCGAGCTTGGGCTGTCCTTGTTCCTTCCATTAACTGGCTGAGTCCACCTTGTAATTGCACACCTGGGTCAACAGCAACCCATCCATCTTGGGTGAGGTGACGGATTTCAAAGTGCAGATGAGGTCCAGTAGAGTTACCAGTGCTACCAACTCGGCCAATGACAGTTCCCGGTTCTACCCATTGACCGGGTTGAACAAAGATTTCTGACATATGACCGTAGAGACTTTGTTGAGCCGAACTGTGATTAATAATTACAGCTAAACCATAACCACCTAACCAGCTAGCTGATTCTACTTGACCTTTGGCTGCTGCTAAAATTGGTGTTCCCGTGGGCGCACCTAAATCTGTACCTGCGTGGAAACGGCGATCGCCCGTGATAGGATGAACTCGCCAACCAAATAAAGAAGTAATTGGTGCGGCTATAGATAGAGGGAAGATCATTCCTGAACCACCACCACCACGATAGGCCAGGGTATTAGTATAAGGAACTTCAGGTAATACTGATGCTAAGGAAAAGTTATAAGACACCATACTGGGACGAGGGGCAAGATTACCCTCAATCATCGGTGCTGGTAAACTACCTACTTGGGGAGCGATAGGATTAGCACTCACAGTTGTTGTGCTAAATTCGCTGGGACTGGGGATAAAGCGATGAGGATTATAGGCAGCCTTTGTATGACTGCTAGTATTAGTGCCGGAAATCCGCCAATTATTTTGATTTTGGGGTTGACTAATTTTGCTGACACTACTAGCAACTGCCTCAGTCACATTCTCCTGCTGATTGCTATTTGCTGTCATAGCTGGGGAGTCTATTTTCCTGTGGGAGGAGACTGAAGGTAAGTTAGCAGTTTCACTTTTTTTCAGCCAAGTCGGTGATGATTCTTTAGACTTAGCTACACGGGGAGTTTGGGTAGCTTTAGCACAATTATTTGATACTATAGATGTACTACAATTCTTGGAGCGTTCTGTCACGACAACAGAACTAGGTGCTTCATAGTTACCTGTATTTGCATTTTTGTAGTCAGTAGGATCAATGTAAGCGTTGTTATAATCCTTGGGTTTACTTTCTGTATCCTTGGCAGTATTTTGAGAATTATTGGCTGGTTGCGAGACTTCTGGAAGTTTTTTTGCTGCCGACTCAGCTTCACTAACACTAGCCGTAGGTTGAGTATTTTCATCTTTAGATTTAGAAATTCTCACACTAGCAGCAGGTTGAGCATTTTCATCTTTAGATTTAGAAATTCTCACACTAGCAGCAGGTTGAGCATTTTCACCTTTAGATTTAGAAATTCTCACACTAGCAGCAGGTTGAGCATTTTCATCTTTAGATTTAGAAATTCTCACACTAGCAGTAGGTTGAGTATTTTCATCTTTAGATTTAGAAATTCTCACACTAGCAGCAGGTTGAGCATTTTCACCTTTAGAAACACTTTTGCTATTTAGCCTCTTTTTCAGATTAGCTTGGCGTGCAGAAAAATCTAGTTGTGGCTTGACTATTTCTGGAACAATAGTTTCTTTCTGAACTGGATTTGTAACTGCTGTTGGTTGGGAATTCTCAATAGTGGGGACAATGTTGTCTATTGATGAAGTTTCCGTTTGAGCAGTTACGAACCCGCTGCCTAGAAGACTAAAGCTACTTAACAAACAGAGGCTTTGTGCCGGTAGTCTAGAAGCAAAGCGTTTACTCATACCACTGTAGTAAAAATTTTTATGAGTAGATTTATGGCGCTGCGTCATTTGTTTTCTCAGTTGTTTGTAATAAAGCCTAAAGAGTCAATTTTTGATTTTGGATTAACCCTAATCTCATGTCTCAAATCTAAAGTTGCTGCACTCAGTCGTGTGTTTTGCCTGAATAACTAAATTTTGCACAAACTTAATTATTAAACAGGAGTTTGACGATAACCCAAACTGATTGTACCTGGTGAAACCGAAATTTCTGGTGTTACCGCTGCTTTTGAATCATAAGTTGTTATTCTTAACCGGAGATTACCCTCTTGAGTTACTCCAACTACTGTACCTAAAAAATTATTGACATAAACCTGATCACCCATATTTGTGAGTAGATCAAGGTAACGAGACAAAAGTATATTTATTCCTTCTACCTGTAGACACTCTATACCGGATTTAATTCCTAGTAAAACCTGTGAGGTTAGGATTTCTAGATGATGAAACATCTGAGAATTATGGGAATTTTGCCATAATTGCAGATTAATTCCCGTTTCTGGAACTTGGTTTGCCCAGTTAATCCCCACACCAATAACGGCTTGAGTGATTTGTCCTTGATTAACCTTAGTTTCGGTTAAAATGCCGCCTAACTTGCGACCATCTAATATTAAATCATTTGGCCATTTTATGCCGACTGGTATCCCACATTTTCGCAATTGTGCTGTAATTCCCCAAGCAGTGGCCAAGGTGAGTTGATAACTGCTGGTAGCTTCTAGTTTAGGAGCTATTGCCATCGAAAGATATAGACCACCAGTAGGAGACTGCCATTGACGACCCCATTGCCCTCTGCCGGCGGTTTGCTGGGTGGCAATAACTACACAGCCTGGTTTTTCTCCTTGGTCAATTAGTTGCCACAGGGTTTGATTTGTGGAAGATACATTGTCAAAAATATGTAGAGAAAATGGTAAATTTTGATGCTTGTATTCTGCTTGTAAGCTATCTACCAAAAGTTGCCGATTAAATTCCACCGCAGTTCCCCATAGTTCAATTCCAGATTTTTTTGCTTTTGGATAAATCTTTTTTGGCTATTGTTCAAGTTAGCATTGATTGAAGATTGTTAATTTTCTGTTGAGGTTTGGTTAAAGATGCACACTTGGCACTGGCACAATTGGGAAGGTCTACCTTATCTAACTTGTAATCTTCTAAAACCCTGGTCTCATGGTTTCTTTACCCAGCAGTTTTGGCCACGTCTACCTCATGAGCTAACTCAGGCACTACAACCACAGGCTTTAGCTTATCGCTTAAAACAGGTACATGGCAATACTGTTTTAACTCCCCAAGAGGTTGATAATCATGTCAATACCAGTGATGATGATTTGGCATTGGCCGATGGTTTAATTAGTCAACAACCTTTACAATCTGTATGGGTGGCTTCTGCTGATTGTACACCTGTGTTAATTGGAGATGTCAAAACTGGACAGGTGGCGGCTTTACACGCTGGTTGGCGGGGTACAGCGGCGAAAATTGTTCCTGAAGCTATTATGAGAATGCAGTCTCACGGTAGCAATTTAGCAGATTTGCGCGTGGCCATGGGTCCGGCTATTACTGGGGAAGTTTACCAAGTTTCTATAGAAGTGGCTGCGGAAATTGGCAGTACCATTATACCACATCATGAACCAGAAACAATTGTTTCTGCTTTGTATGATTTACCCAACTCACCTTTACTCAGAGATATAGAACCGGGAAAAGTCCGTTTAGATGTACGTCGGGTAAATGCTTTACAGTTAGAGCAATTGGGAATTAGTTTAGAACAAATTGCGATCGCTCCCTATTGTACTTTCCAAACTCCCGAACATTTCTTTTCTTATCGTCGAGAAAGGGAGAAAAAGGTGCAATGGTCGGGAATTGTCAGTGGAAGTAATAACAGCATATTACCATGACTGACTAAGATGATCCGGTTGTTGAATTTCAGCAACCTATCCCCAAATAATTTGCATATTTAAAATAAATCCCGGTTATAGGTATAACGGCTTATCATATTCATGGGATAATATCTTGGCCATATCTCACTCAATGAGCAAAAAGCCTATTTGGAAGATAATACCCACGGGAATTATCACCAAAAGTGTAAAACTAGTTATCTCAGAGAAAGAAAACCGCAATTTTCAAAGTTTTTCTATACTAGTATAAACAAAGCATAAAGAGACAAAATCATGACTAATATCCAAGAAAAAACCAGTAGTGATATCCAAGAAAAAATTCAAGAAGAAGTGGAACAAGCTCGCACTGTATGCGATATCTCAGGT
This sequence comes from uncultured cyanobacterium, assembly GCA_903848645.1. Classification (GTDB taxonomy): domain Bacteria; phylum Cyanobacteriota; class Cyanobacteriia; order Cyanobacteriales; family Nostocaceae; genus Dolichospermum. The sequence continues at coordinate 11,814 of CAINGU010000036.1, forward strand.
AGCAACTCCGCTGAGTGTGCTGCTGCTTGGGATGCTGTAGAAGAATTGCAAGCTGAAGCTTCTCACCAACGTCAAACCAAGCCCAAAAACTCCCTAGAGCAATACTGTGATGATAATCCAGAAGCTGTTGAGTGCCGTCTGTACGAAGACTAGAACCACAGAACGGAATTAAAAATTGACAATTAAAAATTAAAAAAGTAGATTCCATGAGCTTTTTAGAGATTTTTAACGGTTAGTTATTTTTGCCGCGCTGCACTAAAACCAGCAGTTGTACATTTCTTATGTGACAATTTACTGGAATATCAATGGTTTTAAGCTCCATTGGTAGATAGATTTGAACCAGACGGGGAGTTTATTCCCCGTTTTTCACTTTTGCACATCAAATATCCAGTCACAAATTTTTCTACTTTTTTATTGACTTTATGACACAAGTATGGTTTCGCCCCTATGTTTGGATTGACTATAGACTAGCGTTATTATTTACGCTGATTATTCCTTTAATTCTTTTAATTTGGGCATTTGTGCAAAAAGCGGAAGTAATGCAGCGCTTATTAATGATTTACTGGCGAGTAGCTAGTTTATTAGTTATTAGTATGTACTTAATGATTGGTAACTTTGGAGTGAGTTTTGTATCTGCTTTAATAGCACAGATTTTTATCCCTATTGCGCTATGGTTTTGGGTAGATATCAATGATGAAATTGAGTATCATCCTAGTAGTCCATTGAAACTGATTTTCACTTCTTGGCGTTGGGCGACAACAGTTTATTGTAGTTTAGGAGCAATAGCTCTTTTACCTTTTTTGGGTTGTGCTTTTTCAGGAACTGCTCTCAAAACTCCTTATTGTAGCGTTTGGTTAGAAGCACCATTACTTTTTAAAGACTACTTCCACCACAATAGCAAACCTGCTTTTCTCGGTTTTCTGGGTATAGTTGCTTTAGGATTTTACGTAGTTTACTTAAGTTATTTTGTTGCGGTTAAATTGGGTAAACATGGACGTTCTGCTACACACTAAACAATTTAAAAGTTAGAAAAAATTCTGAACTGTGATTATTCGAATTAATAAATCATCACAAATCATAATTCCGACTTAATTTTTCTGATCAATAAATCATCTAAATCAAAATCATCATATAAATCATAGTTCTGACTTCTGAATTAATGAATAACTCTGTTGGTAAAAGACTGGAACAATATACAGTCAAAAAATCTCAAGAAGTTCTCATCATCACTGTCGAAATTGATGATGAACCAGATAAAATCGCTGTGTTTAAAGGCTTTTCTAGTTCTTTAATGCGTCCAACTGCTTATAATCCAGATATTCCTGTCTTACCAGATACAGCTACAATTATCACTATTGACAGAATAGCAAGTCCCTATAATCCTGATTCACCCCGTTATCTTCAAAAAGATATTTCTTGGGAAGATATGCAAGTTTTATTATCAGAAGTTGGCGTTTAGAATTAGTAATTGCTAATTGCTAATTGCTAATATTTTTCTTGAATTGTTAATTGTTAATTGTCACTATGTCCCGTTCTGGATACACTTTGCCGGTTTTTGCTTGTGCTGCTGCTGTTGCGGCTTTGCATTGGTTACGCCATCATCAACCCCTGACTGTGACTTTTATAGACTTGATTGCACCTGCTGAAATTGCTGAAATATCCATTGAACAAGTCGCAGGAATATCCGAAAATCAGGCTTTAGCTATTACTCGCAGTGATCCTGGTGATAACCTAGATTTAACCAAGAATACACCAATTTGGGCGATGGTAGCATGGTACAAGGGAGATGGAGAAGCGGTAATTATTGAGGGTGGAGAAGGGATTGGTAAACAACTCAATGGTGAGGGGAAAGCCGCAATTTACTGTTATGCTGAAAAGTTATTAAAGGAAAATTTACAGCGATTATTAAAACCGACGGAAAAAATCAAGGTAACGATTATTTTACCAGAAGGGCGATCGCTCGCAGTGCGGACTTCTAACTCTGCTTTTGGGGTAGTGGAAGGACTGTCTTTGTTAGGAACAACAGGGATTTCTCAACCTTTAAGTACACCAGATCAATTAGCAGCGTTCCGTGCTGATTTAGCAGATAAAGCTAGTCAATTTCCAACTTTGGTCTTTTGTATTGGGGAAAATGGCCTAGATTTAGCTCAGAAACTCGGTATCAACCCCGCACAAATGGTAAAAACCGCTAACTGGTTAGGACCAATGTTAGTCGCTGCTGATGTCTTAGGTGTAAAAGAAATTTTATTATTTGGTTATCACGGTAAATTGATGAAACTAGCGGGGGGAATCTTTCACACTCATCATCATTTAGCTGATGGTCGGCGGGAAATTTTAACAGCCCATTGTTCCATGCTAGGATTAAAGTCTCCAGATATTCAAACCATTTTTGATAGTCCTACAGCAGAAGCAGCACTAAAACACCTGAGAATTCTCGACAGTAATACTGGTAGTAATTGGGTAAATCAAGTATATAGTGCCATTGCGGAAACAATTGATACCCGTTGCCAAGAATATATGAATAGCCACAATGAACAAGGCAAAACCATCATAGCTTGCGGTTCTGTGCTTTTTGACCGCGATCGCCAAATCCTGGTTAAAAGTAAAACTGGTTGTATGTTAGTGGAAAAATTATGTTAACTTAAGATGAATTATCGTCAGTATCTCCAATAAATATTTTTAACTATGATTTGCATGATTAATTTTAACTATGATTTATATGATTAATTGGATTTAAATGATTAATTGATCTGTTATCACCATTAATCACAAAAATCACAACTATGATTTGCATGATTAATTTGATTGAGATGATTAATTGATCTGTGATCACTACTAATCATAAAAATCACAAAAATCATAAAAATCATAGTTCAAACTTCTTATCCTTAACAACACACCCTCCATACCATGAATACAGCGGTGACTCTACCAACAGAACAAGTACCTCAAACACAGGAAAATTTGAGGACACTTAAACAACAAATAATTGTAATTTTAGATTTTGGCTCACAATATTCTGAATTAATCGCTCGTCGTATCCGCGAAACTCAAGTATATTCAGAGGTTCTTTCCTATCGCACCACAGCCGAACAGTTACGTCAAATTAACCCCAAAGGTATTATCCTTTCCGGTGGACCAAATTCCGTATATAGCGACTACGCTCCCCATTGTGACCCAGAAATTTGGAAATTGGGAATACCCGTTCTCGGTGTTTGCTATGGAATGCAACTCATGGTTAATCAACTGGGTGGGGAAGTTATCAAAGCGGAAAGAGGTGAATATGGTAAAGCATCCCTATACATAGATGACCCCACAGACTTATTAACTAACGTCGAAGAGGGTACAACCATGTGGATGAGTCATGGAGATTCAGTCACAACCATGCCTCCAGGCTTTGAATTGCTGGCACATACTGATAATACTCCCTGTGCAGCGATCGCTCACCATGACAAAAAGCTCTATGGTGTCCAGTTTCACCCCGAAGTCGTCCATTCTCAGGGTGGTTTAGCCTTAATTCGTAACTTTGTTTACCATATCTGTGACTGTGAACCAACTTGGACAACAGCGGCTTTTGTCGAAGAATCAATTCAGGAAATTCGCGCCAAAGTCGGAGATAAACGGGTATTATTAGCATTATCTGGCGGTGTAGATTCTTCTACCCTGGCTTTTCTTCTTTATAAGGCCATTGGTGAGCAGCTAACCTGTGTATTTATTGATCAGGGTTTCATGCGGAAATTAGAACCCGAAAGATTAGTGAAGTTATTTAAAGAACAATTTCATATTCCTGTAGAATATGTCAATGCCCGCGAACGATTTATCTCAGCGATAGATGGAGTAACAGATCCAGAGGAAAAACGTCGCCGCATTGGACATGAATTTATCAGTGTTTTTGAGGAGACATCAAAGGAACTTGGTCATTTTGACTACTTAGCTCAAGGTACACTTTATCCAGATGTGATTGAATCTGCTGATACCAATGTTGATCCAAAAAGTGGTGAACGGGTAGCAGTGAAAATTAAAAGTCATCACAATGTGGGTGGTTTACCAAAGGACTTGAGATTTAAACTGGTAGAACCACTGCGGAAACTATTTAAAGATGAAGTTCGCAAAGTTGGGCGTTCCATTGGTTTACCAGAAGAAATTGTCCAACGTCAACCTTTCCCAGGTCCTGGTTTAGCAATTCGTATTTTAGGTGAAGTCACTTCTGAACGGTTAAATATTTTGCGAGACGCTGATTTAATTGTCCGTCAAGAAATTAACCAACGTGGTTTATATAATCAGGTTTGGCAAGCCTTTGCTGTGTTATTACCTATTCGCAGCGTGGGGGTGATGGGTGATAAACGCACCTATGCTTACCCCATTGTTTTGCGGATTGTTACTAGTGAAGATGGCATGACGGCAGACTGGGCGCGGATTCCTTACGATGTACTAGAAGCAATTTCTACTCGCATTGTCAATGAGGTGAAAGGTGTAAACCGTGTGGTTTATGACATTACCTCCAAGCCACCTGGAACTATTGAGTGGGAATAGGTAATTGGTGATTGGTGATTGGTGATTGGGAAGAATTTTTTACCACTACCCATTACCCATTACCCATTACCCATTACCCATTACCCATTACCCATTACCCATTACCCATTACCCATTACCCATTACCCATTATTACTAAACTTCAGTCTAAAATTAAGAAGTATTACATTTCTTTGAGAATATTATGAGTGCGAAAGTAGAAATTTACACTTGGACTACCTGCCCATTTTGTGTGCGTGCCAAAAATCTACTCAAAAATAAAAGTGTTGATTTTATTGAATACAACATTGATGGAGATGAAATAGCAAGAAATGAAATGTCGAAAAGAGCCAATGGAAAACGCTCTTTACCACAAATTTTTATTAATGATGCTCACATTGGTGGTTGTGATGATATCCATACTTTAGAACGTCAAGGTAAATTAGATCAGATGCTAGTTTCTTAAAATATTGTCTATGATATCCCCGACTTCTGAAATTAATTTAGTCATATAGGACTAATATTTGATTTCTGAAATATACGTAGGGTGGGCAATGCCCACCCTACACTACTTAAAAGTTTTCAAATATCATTTATGATTACTATATTAGAGAACATTTTAGCCCAAGAAGTCGGGGATATTTAATATGAAAATTCCTAGTGAAAAGAGGTATAAAGGGTGAAACTGGCTTTTATTATTGATCCTATCCATCAGCTTGATCCATGTCATGATACCAGTGTTGCTTTGATGGAAGCAGCGCAAATTCTGGGACACGAAATTTGGATAACTCAAGCAAATTTGCTGAGTGTTATTGATGGCAAAGCTTGGGCTATCTTACAGCAGGTAGAACTTGTTCCCGTGGAGTTCGTAGAGGGACGTTGGTTAGCTGTTAATTCTTGGTTTAAATTAAGTCCTAGCGCCTTTACTCCTTTAGAAACGATGGATGCCGTATTTATGCGGACAGATCCACCTGTTAATGATGCTTATCTCTATGCTACTTATATTCTGGATTATATTGACCAAAACAAAACTTTGGTGATAAATAATCCGGCGGGGATTCGTAGTGCTAATGAAAAAATGTATGCCCTTCAGTTTAGCGAATGTATTCCCGAAACCATTGTCAGTGCTGATAAGCAAGTAATTCGCCAATTTGTAGAAGCTAAGGACGCAACAATTCTCAAACCACTGGGGAATAAAGCTGGGGAAGGCATTTTATTTTTACAATCAGGCGATCGCAATTTTAATTCCATTGTCGAACTTAGCACGCTCCAAGGTCAAGTTCCGGTCATGGTACAAAATTATTTACCTCAAGCCAAGGAGGGCGATAAACGGATTATCTTACTTAATGGTGAACCCATAGGTGCGCTAAATCGCCTTTCTAGCGGTAGTGATTTTCGGAATAATATGGCAACCGGGGGTACGGTCGCTCAAACCACTATTACCCCAAGGGAACAGGAAATTTGCAGCCATTTAGCGGCAAAACTCCGGCAAGATGGCTTAATTTTCGTGGGTATTGACGTAATTGGTGGCTACTTAACCGAAGTCAATGTCACAAGCCCCACAGGTATCCGTGAAATTGACCGTCTCGATGGTACTCATCTTGCTCATCAGGTTATTAAGTGGGTAGAAGCCAATAAATAGGCAGGGAGCAGGGAGCAGGGGATAAATTAATTTTTGTCCTCCGTACTCCTGACAACTGACAACTGACAACTGACAACTAACAACTTGTATACAGCACTCAGCCTCAACTGAGACTGTGAATTTAATCTAAAATCTCATATCCACAATCATTTAATTTCTTGGTGGTGTGCGTCGTCTTTGCAGAAAATCAGGAATATCCAATGAGGGTTTTTCTTTGGGTTGTTCTACAGATGGAGTGGGGTTATTAACAGGTTGTTGTAGTGGTGTAGGTCTTCTAGTGGTAGTAGTAGTGGGAATGGGAGTGACGACTCTAGGAGTAACAGTAGTTTGTGCTGATGGTGGTTGAATTTCACCAGTAAACCCAGTAGCAATCACAGTAATTCTGACTTCTCCTTGGAGTCTGTCATCAATTACCGCTCCAAAAATAATATTGGCATTAGGATCAACCACTTCATAGATTGTTTCTGCGGCAGCATTAACTTCATGGAGGGTCAGATCACTACCACCAGTAATATTAAAGACAACTCCTCTAGCGCCTTCAATGGAACATTCCAATAAAGGCGAAGAAATGGCGGCAATTGCAGCTTCTCTAGCTCTAGATTTACCCGAACTTACACCAATGCCCATTAAAGCTGATCCTGCATCTGCCATGACAGCCCGCACATCAGCAAAGTCAACGTTAACTAATCCGGGAATGGTAATAATATCGGAAATTCCTTGGACACCTTGACGCAATACATCATCAGCATAGCGAAAAGCTTCTTGCACAGGAGTTTGCTCAGGAATTACTTCCAACAGCTTGTTATTGGGAATAATAATCAAGGTATCAACTCGACTTTTTAAACCTTCAATCCCTTGTTCTGCTTGGCTGGTGCGTCTGCGTCCCTCAAAAATAAATGGTCGAGTCACTACACCAACGGTGAGAGCGCCCATTTCCTTGGCTATTTCTGCCACAATTGGGGCTGCACCTGTACCTGTACCACCGCCCATACCAGCAGTAATAAATACCAGGTCAGCACCTTCTAAAGCCGTAGCAATCTCATCACGAGATTCCTCTGCGGCCTTTTGACCAATAGCAGGATTTCCCCCCGCACCCAATCCTCTAGTTAGTTTCTGCCCAATTTGCAATCGGCTAGGAGCGCCCGCTAAAGTCAAAGCTTGAGCATCAGTATTAATTGACCAAAACTCTACTCCAGATACATCAGATTCAATCATGCGGTTGACAGCATTACCTCCGCCACCACCCACACCAATCACTTTGATGTTGGCAACACGACCGGGAACAATTTCACCAATACCACTATTTTCAGGAGCAATTCTTTTGCTATCTTTAGCTTGAGCAAAGTTCAGCCCAGAATTATTAAAGGGATTGGTGGAGTTAACTGCCAGAGAGAACCCTGGTTGTCCCGCAGATTGAGAGTTATGGGTAAGCCCTTGGTTGTTATCAAGTGTCATTGGATTTGTGAAAGGTAGATAAACGAGTTTTTACGGTGTAATTCACCTAAGAGTCAACTAATTGCCAGAATTTATTTTTGGCACTTTGTTTTATTGTTTTTAGTATTTCCCAGCCTACATGATGGCAGGTGAGATATGCCAAGTTGTTACTAAGTCAGGTATAAAACCTAAGTTACAAAGCCAGATATAAAGCCTGTTTACCTTCTGACTCTTTTATTGATGCAATTGTTAAGATGATTAGCTGTATATTTTATGATATCAGCCGCTAATGTTGCTGACTCCCCCCTATTCTTAAAAAGTATAGTTCCAAAAAGCATAGACATTTACAGCAAAATTCACGAGTTAGGAGTCATCGCGTCAGGAGTTAGGAATAAAACTCTCTTGATACTTGATAGCACAGCATAGCGTTAGCCATTTTTCGGTTAAAATTTTGGACTTCATGTACCTGCAATCTGCTGTATTTATCTCATCGTCTTTGTTGGCAGTCCATCACTTAGATAATAGCGTTAACTAAACTCCTCCGTAGACAGCAGTATAAAAAATCTATAACTAAGCGAAAAGCAGTTGTTACTAATTTTACACCCCTTAGTATTATTTTTTAACTAATGGCTGAAAAATCATATATCTATAGGTATAATATATACCCATTTACCAAATCTCCTTGTCCACTGCTATATGAAAATTATCTATTCAGGCATTTAGATTTATAGATAAGGAGAAATAGTGCGATCCGGTTCTTCAATGTATCAGTGTTTTGTTCAGTTGTGCCGATTTTTTGATATCTAAGCCTAGATTTTTTTGATTCATTTGTACTAATGGAATGGTAAGATTTTTTATATCAATATAATCTATATTACTAGGATTAACTTTAGTCGCTAAATGGCGCATTTGCACAATTGCCTGAATTTGTTGAGGTAATTTATCACTAGGGCTACCTAAATGCACATTTCCTAATTCAGTTTTCAAAATTAAATTTCTAGGATCTTGAAAATCAATTTCCGTCACCTTGAGAGAAGTTTGACTGAGAGCTTGATAAAGCTGAGTCCAAAATGGCCTGGATTGGGCAGTTAAGCCAATCACTATTAGTTTGGGTAATTTTGCTTTGGGATTAATTGACATATATCTAGTTATTGGCATCCACACCCCACTAGCATCGAGTAAACCTACTTCATCTTGTTTATTAGCTGGATTACTATTTTGGAAACAAGACTTAATATTACTAGATTTACCTGGAGATGAAGAGGTAATAAGGCAACTAGTTACTGCTTGATTCTTACGTATTTGAGCTATGGCCACTGGTACTCGTTCCTGAATGTCAATAATTAAACCAGGTGGTAATAAGCGGCGACTAACGGTAGCTTGGGCAATATTTGGTTGTTTCTTTAAGGATTCAGCAATCAGAGAAGGTTCAATCCGCCATAAAGACTGGGGAGAGGATAACCCCAACAATGAATAAATATCCTTTTGTGTCAAAAGTTGATTACCAGATTTGATCACTATTTGCTCTGAATCTTTTAATACCCACATTGGTTGGATTGCCACCCAGAACAAAGCCGAGGCAAATCCAGTCACAGCTATTGTTCTCCAAATAGCTTGAATAATTTTAATTTGTCGCTGCCGTCGTAATTTTTGGCGACGTTGAGCTAAATTTGCCCGCGAAACTGATAATATCCCAGCCATTTAAACCTCTTATGTTATGAGTATCAGTTTAATTTATTTTATTTTCTATATTTAGATGCACTTATAGCAGCAGAGAAGGCGGTTATGACATTCATTAATGATACAATCTAGTTACTTTTGATGGTGATGCCCTCACCATCAAATCTAGAAATATTTAATTTGTTGATTTTAAATATTCCACTATTCTGAGGAATTATCAATCCCGAAAATATCATGAGTGTAGTTGGGAAGAGTATCCTGATCACTAACTTCCTCCGACAAATTCACTAACAAAGCTTGTATTCGCATCCGGGAGATATAAGGCCAGCCACCCTCAGACTCAATATCTTTGAGGAGTGAGTATAATCTTTGGCGATTATCGGGCAAATTTTCCTGAAATATTCCATCTCGAATTTCTCTGTGTAATTGTTCTAAATGACGTAACACAGCCAATATAGCAATGACATCTCCCTCACAGGCTTGAGCTACATCTTTAACCGCACTGGAAATTGCCTGTAACTGCCAGGATAAATCCCTAGATGCCCAATTTTGATCATGGTTCATGGAACGTTTTACTCCATAAAACTAATACGATACTGGAAAAGTCCCTAAATTGATCAAGATATATAACTTTATGGCTATTCTCAGGTAACAAGAATCCTTGGTGGTAAGCTAGAGAAGGCTTTTCCATAATCTGTACTGTATAACAGCAAGATTTAAATACTAGACTGGTTTGATTTTGAGTTAAAAAAAATCGTATGATCTGGCTAATTTCCCTATCCAAACAGTAGGTTGTATGTACTGGCAACACATACATAATCAAAAATGGATGCGGTTCACTGCTTAGTCTATGGTTTGGATTCCAGACTCAAAAACGCAATGCGTTTAAGTACATTTAGTAAAGCAGTTTGACAACTAAGATATTAATTTTCGACACTGAGGTTAATCATGAGGTATCGCGCTTTAATTGTTGCTTTCTTGGCTCTATGCTTAGGGCTAATCACCGCGTGCAGCGATGCACCCTCTACGAGCGTAAATGATGTCCTCACTTACGAACAAATTCGTGGTACTGGATTGGCTAACAAATGTCCCCAACTGGCAGAAACTAGTCGGGGTTCGATAGCGATTGATCCAAACCAGACATACTCTATTAAAGACCTTTGTTTAGAACCAACCAATTTCTTTGTTAAAGAAGAACCTGCTAACAAACGTCAAAAAGCAGAATTTGTTCCTGGTAAAATTATGACTAGGTATACTTCTACTATTGACCAAGTACAAGGTAAGGTAAGTATCAATCCAGATAATAGTTTTACCTTTGCAGAAGAAGATGGTCTGGATTTTCAAGCTATTACTGTGAAGCTTCCTGGTGGTGAATTAGTACCTTTCTTGTTTACAATCAAAAGCTTAGTTGCACAAACACAACCTGATTTAAATAGCATTAACACTTCCACAGACTTTAAAGGAACTTTTAAAGTACCTTCCTATCGTGGTGCTGCTTTCTTAGATCCTAAAGGTCGTGGTGTTGTGAGTGGCTATGACAATGCTGTGGCTTTACCAGCCCAATCTGATGCTGAAGACTTAACCCGTACTAACGTCAAGCGGGCTGAAATCCTCGATGGTAAAATTTCCTTACAAGTAGCCAAAGTGGATAGTAGTTCTGGTGAAATAGCTGGGACTTTTGAAAGTGAACAACCTTCTGATACAGACTTGGGTGCCGGTGAACCTAAAGAAGTGAAGATTCGTGGTTTGTTCTACGGTCGTATTGAGCCTCGCGCTTAGATCGTTCTTAAATATTTATACAAACTCATGGGAGAGTAAGCTGTTACGCAGCTTGATTGTATAAAAGGCAAGATGTCTGCCTACGAAAGAATTTTTTCTTGGTATTCCCTTAACCCAGATGCACATTACTTAGAAAATGCATCTGGTTTTTTTTGAGAAAAACAGGGATTTTTATCTATGTGAATTTATTGACCTAAAATTTTATTTTTTAATTTAAAAAGCTGAGATGAATTTCCTTAGTTAACTATGTAATCTTACTTATTCAATAGCAGAACGCAAAAAAAGAAGAGTGCAGATAAACAACCCAATCGCAGCGGAAACCTTCCTAATCATCAACTTTGTTGAGATTTCCCAGACCTATAAGCAAATCTCATAGTTAATTAGTTAAATATAGGTACAATCTCGGTTTAATATTGGATCGCTAATTGTATATTTTAATTCTATGACAGTTGTTTGATAAACTACAAGACGCACTCAATTTAGTTTAGTAAAAAACGTCACAATAAACTTGCTCGTACTAGTTTTACTATTCAAACTACATACAGCAAGTTTGTATAGTCAAGACTTTTGTTTGATATAGGGTTTTATAAATTCTGTATTTCAATATCTATCTGAATATAGTTCTGATGACTACGGTGAGCCTTTCCAATTCGGGGAAGCAAGCTACACAGAGTATCTCGTAGACAAGTGAAGAAAAGAGAAGAGAAGCTATCCCAGCTAGATTAAAAAGCGATTACAGTCCAAATCTACTTATTTAAAAACTAAATTTTTATGTCTACTATAGCCACCAACGAACTAAAACATGAAATTTCACAGTTGTTGCGAGAGTACCAGCAATCCCGCTCGGAAAGAGTTCGTAATCAACTGGTACAACTCAATTTTGGACTAGTCAGAAAAGAAGCGCATTATTGGATTAATCAGTGTCATGAGAGCTATGAGGATCTACTTCAAGTAGGCTGTATGGGATTAATTAGGGCAATTGAGAAATTTGAACTTTCTAAGGGAAATGCTTTTAGTTCCTATGCGATGCCCTATATTCGTGGTGAAATTCAACACTATCTGCGAGATAAAGGTGTGACTGTGAGGATACCCAGACGTTGGTTAGCACTCCAACAACAAGCTATCGGGGTTTCTCGTTCTCTACGCGAGCAATATCATCGTCAACCTACAGATAGGGAATTAGCCACCGCATTAGAAATTTCTGTAAATGAATGGCAAGAAATTAAATTAGCATGGATTAACCGCGCCCCCTTGAGTCTAGATGTACCGATACAAGGAGGAGAAGAAGGTACTACCTGTTTGGGTGAATTAGTTCCAGATACCAACTACCGGAGTTTTCAATTAGCCCAAGAAGACCAAATTCGCTTGCAACAGGCTCTAGTTCAGTTAGAACAACGGACTCGTGAAGTTGTTGAGTGTGTATTTCTGCAAGATCTAACCCAAAAACAAGTAGCAGAACTTTTGGGCATTAGTGTGGTTACAGTTTCTAGACGAGTTAAGAAGGGATTAAATTTGTTGAAAAATATCATGGGTGTAGCGGAAAATTAATTGTTGATATTTAAGTGAGTAATCTTACGAGTAATTTTCGAAATGCCAAAATTTAGGTTATAAAGGAAAGAGATTGAGCCTGTGATCAAAAACATGGGTATGTCAAAAACAGTGTACTTTTATAAACAAGCTTTCCTATAGCTTTTGAGACAGCTAATGGGTACAAATTTACATATTACAGCCGCAGCTATTTTAACAACCTTGGCGCTCACTGGATGTACGGTCGGTGAAACGCCAACAGCTACTAATACTGCCAGTCCTCAAGCAACTACTAGTCCTCAAGGAACTGCTAGTCCCCAACCAAATGCCCCGCAAGCGATAAAGCCACAACCTTTTAATAATCCTGTTGTTCCTATCACACCGACAACGCCTTCTGGGGATGTTGCCAGCTTGATTCAACCGACTAATAGCACAGAGCGATTGATTGTAGTGCAAAAAGGACGAACAGACCCCTTTGGGCAAATTGTAGAGCCAATAGGTTCAACATTTTCTAAGCCCGCAGATAGCAAAATTGCAGTGCCAAAATTACCGCCTTTACCTACGCCAATCCAACAGAAACAAACAACTAAACCAGTAACTAACACAGCAACTAACCCAGCAACTAAGCCAGCAAATTCATTGGGGACTAAACCAGTAAATTTATTGGGGAATTCCAAAAAACCACCGCAGATAGCACAAAAACCTCAACTAAAACCCGTTTTGCCTATAGTTTTACCTGGATCTGTTCCCTCTCCCAATTTGAAAACTTTACTACCACCAGCACCACAACCGGAAAATGCCAGAGCAGTTATTGTGAGTGGTGTCGTTTTGATTGGTAAAGTACCTCAAGCAATTATCAAAGTACCGGATGAGCCAACCAGTAGATATGTACAACCGGGACAAAGACTGATAAATGGCGTGTTAGTAAAACGAATTGAAATGAATCAAGGAGTTAGTCCTACTGTAATTCTGGAACAATACGGTATTGAGGTTGCTAAACAAGTAGGGGAAAAACCGACTAAAGAATCTAAACCATCAACTACAGTTTCTATGGTTAATGGTATTTCAGTGGTTAAGCCTATTGCAAGTCTTATGGGAGCAGCTTCATAGATATGGTGACACAGGAGAAAATAGAATTTGCTGGTGTACCTTTGGCTGTATATCGGGAGATAGCGGCGCATTTACGTCAGGTGGGAGGGGTAGAAGTGGAATTAATACCCCAAACATCCTCAGATTTTGATTACAACCAAAGTCAAATTTCTAGCTTATCGGTTTCTTGGACACCAAATGCTAATGTGGAAAGCAGAGAAAAATTCAAGCAGATAGTGGCTTATTATAAAAACCGCTATGGACGGGGGTAATCTATAGCCAAAAATTTAATCAGGTAAGTTGCTAGTTAGGCGACAAAAGACAACCGATAACGAACAACTGAGTTAATAGAAAATAGCTAGGTTAAACTGACAAGCAAGTTAATGCAAAATATTAATTGGCTGCTCTTCGGTTTAGGCGTTACTTATAATGGAAAACTGGCAATTTCTGATACAAAAACAGGGAGATCATACTTGGCGCACTCTAGAGTCGCCAAATCTGCAAGTTTTAGCGGGTAATTACCGAATTTTGGCTCGCTCTTATCTGAATAATACGGATGTAGAGGTGCGGGTGACTCATATATCAACTCATGAAGTTCCACCTAAACGGCGAATTCTCAAGCGATCGCGCCGCACTAATGCCGAAGGCATGATGGCGGTAATTCCTTTTACCAACTTCAAACCAGGAATTTGGGAATTACAATGCTCTGGTGATGTGATGTCAGAGATGCTAGGTAAATCTTGGCAACAAACCCTCGTCATTCAAGTATCACCCCAAGAAACTAGTCTAGAGCCTCCCACTCAACTGGTTGATGATTATGACATTGCTTCAGATGCTGATACTGAAGTAAATATAGTGATGAATCATGGTGCTTCCATCTGGTTTAAGGGAGAAACAACCGAGCAGATTTTACAAAATTTATTAGATTTAGCTTTACCTCAAGATGAACCTTTACTAGATGAGGAAACTATTGAAAATGCCCCTACTTTACCGCCACCTCTACCACTGAATTTGAGTTTAGATCAAGATACTTATGTTGCTCGTTGGGGGGACAATTTTATCATTCATGGCTATGTGGAAGTGAATGAAATAGAGAATCAGGAAGATGAGAGATTTTCTACTAATGTTCTTTCTCAGCTAAAACTAGAAATTGCTCTGCGATCGCCTTTAGAGTCAATCATCCTCAATCAAATCCAACAGCAATTAATAGATCAAGCTTTGCCGTTCACCTTTAGTACCCTGATTGATATTCCCTCTAATTGCGAATCTAAATTACTTTTAGCAGATATTAATTTATATGGTGCATTAGCTGATGTTGGTGAAGTCGTACTTTTAGCCAACCATACTTTCAAAATTACAGCCGATGTCACTGATTTACTAGCACTGCAAACTTTCCAATCAGATTCTCGTGATTTTTTACCAGAAACTACTCAACCAAAGAAGCCAAAGCCCCTTGTAAATCTGGGTTTAGAACTTTTTAATGTGTCCAAGACTCCTAAATTAGCGCAGTTTCACATTTTAAAACCATCCTCAAGTCAACCTTTACCACCCCAAATTAAGCCTCTGGTATCCTGGAAAGGTTTTTCACCAAAACTGCCAAATTTACCTCGCAATCCCACACCTGAGATTATTACTGATGAGGGAAAAAATTCCCTACATAAGACTCTGATTATTCAGCCAATTGATTTGAAGAAGTTGGTAATTAAGCCAATCAACTCTACTTTACCCTATTTAAAACGGTTAAAAGTTAAGCCAGCTAGGGAAGAAACAGTCAATATTAAGTTAGATACTTCGGAATTAGGAACTTTGGATAAATCCCTAGAGTTACCAACCTTACTATCCTCATTAGCAAAAATACCAGAATTACCAGGAGATAATCTCCCACAGAGCGATGAGTCTGTAATTGATGACACATCCTATGCAGAATTAATAGCGGAGATTGTAGCGGGAAGTATCCAGGGTGAAGGCTTAGATGTGATTGATACCCAGGAAAATTCCTTAATTCTCAATGATGAAGCCTTAGTAGAAGTCTTAGTAGATGTGGTTGATACTCAGACTAATTCCCCTCTTTTGCAAAAATGGATGGAAAGCCAAGGATACTTATTAACTGAATCTGTTGGTGAAGAATCATCAGACAATGATACTGGCAATGATACTGGGGAAGAAACTCAGCCTGTAGATATTGAATTGCTGTTAAATCAGGAAATAGAAACCCAGGAAGATCCTGTTATTGACAACTTGGCTTTAGAAAATCATCAACCGGAAATAGTCACTCTGATCAATCCAATACCAACTCAACCTACATGGTTATCTGAAGAAATAGTTATGGATGATCTTGTTATTGAACTGAATTCTCATAGCTTGAGTAGGGAGTTTATGGAAGATGACCATTATTTACCGCCCCAGGAGGATGAAACTACGCCAGATTTCTCTCCTGTGATGATTGAGTCTTTAGCAACTCCCCAATTGTATTTACCAGAGGGTGAACTTTTAGCTGGTACATCTGTACTTGTGCGTGTGGAATTATCGGAAATTTCATCTTCAATCGCAGTCAAGTTATGGGTGGAAGATTACCAAACTCGCAGTTTACTAGATGGTCCACATATCCTGTCAGATTTGCGCTCTAATGCCTGGGGCGGTGGGGAAACGGCAATTTCTATCAAAATTCCTTTTGGCTGCTTAGAAATTCGTTTAGCAGCGATCGCTCTAAATCAGACTACCCAGCAGGAAAGTAACAAATTTACTGTTATTAAGACAGTGATTCCCCCTGATTTACCAACGATAGAATTGGATGAAATGCTGGGAATGTAAAAAGCTGTGTTAAAAATCTTGATAATTTAGCAAATTAGGGAGGATTTTGCAGTAAGCTCAATTTGAATTGTAGTAAGACTTTACAGGACTTTATCTTATGTCAAGTTCATTTTTGCCTACTATTTTGGCTTATTCTTCCTTTTTGCCTTCCGTTTTCGTTCCCCTGACTGGTTTGGTTTTACCAGCAGTGATTTTCGCGTTTTTGTTTTCATACATTGAACGCGAAGATATTGCTTAATTAGGGAATGGGTAATTGGTTACTTAATTTTTTCACCAATTACCTATTTGAAAACCAACAAAACCGCCTAACTCTATGAGATAGGCGGTTTTTATGGCGATTTTTGAAGAAGGAGTTTAGAAAAGATAATCAAGCAAAAATCTAGTCTTTTATATTTCTAATTGCTATCTTCTTCTCGTAGCATTACATTGAAGAACCAATTCCTGCGTAAGATCCATAAAAGAAAATACCTACAACAGTAATTACACCTAGTCCTGCAATCGTAGCGACGACCCACAGGGGAATTCTTCCACTTCCAGACACAGCTTTTTCCTCACTTAAAAATAAATCAACAGATTGGTCAGTTGTTAGTTGTTAGTTGTCAGTTGTCAGTTGAAAATCTTTTCTCTGTAACTTGTCACCTATCACCTAACTAGCAACTGACATTAAAAAGCCCAGTTAGTTAAAGAAGTAACTGGAAAATAGAATTCCGAGAACGAAGACTAATAGTAGTCCTAGATAGAGAGAGGTACGGTTTAATTCAACCGGTTGTTGATTAGGATTAGGCGTTCTTTCCATGATTAACTCCTAGCGTTGAATAAACTGCATTGAGGCGATCGCGCCCAAAAAGAATACAGTAGGGACAGCTAAGGTATGAACCGCAATCCATCTGACTGTAAAAATGGGATAGGTAACTGGTTGATTGATGTTATTACCGCTAGTCATGATCTCAAATTATTTTCCAATAAATGTTTCTACTTGGTTTTTCGCATTAAAACGATTGCTGACAATTGGCACTTCTTGACGAACTTGAGTAAAATACTCATTAGGACGAGGTGTACCAAATACATCATAAGCCAGACCAGTGCTGACAAATAACCAACCTGCAACAAATAGTGCTGGAATGGTGATGCTGTGAATTACCCAGTAACGAATACTGGTAACAATGTCAGAAAACGGACGTTCTCCAGTAGTACCTGCCATTTATTTCACTCCCTTATCAAAAACTATTATTGAGTTTATTATCCTACAAAGTTTAGACAGAGTTACAACTTGCAAATTTCTTCTGGTAAATTCGGGATCAATACATCCATAGTTGGGTGTAATTACGCTGCTGGGGCTGCTGTTGCTGCTGTTTTGGGGTTATATTTGAGTAAAACGCCGCGATCGCCGATAATAAAACCTTGATCAGGGCTAAAAAATACAATTTTGTAAAGATTAGCTGCAACTGTCTCCACATCACGGTCCTTTTCCCAAGTTTTACCACCATCAGCGCTGCGAAGTAAATTACCGCTACCACCACCGATCCAAATTTCATCAGGTGTGCGATAAGCTAAATCCAGTAAACCCCAACTTGTGGATAACTCTGGATATTCTACCTCTAACCACTCTTCCGGTTTAGTAGGATCACTAAACTGAACTTGGCCACCTCGTGCTAATAACCACATTTGGCCATCGTTAGTAAAACCCATATTTTCCAAACGTCGGGAACTATTGCGGTTATGGGGTTGCCAAGCATTTTGACCAGGTTCCCAAGTGGAGTAAAAACTACCTTTGGCAGAAACAGCGATATACTTGCCATCAGGCGATCGCTCCAAGTTCCTGACCACACCAACTGCGGCTTCTAAACTAGCTTTCCAGTTTTGACCACCATCTGTGGTTTGGTAAATTGCGCCCACATCGGTAGCCATTTCTGCTGCATTCGCACCTGTTGCTGTAATTGCAATAGGGCTACCAGGTAACTTTTCGCTTAAAGCAATCCGTGACCAAGAGTGACCCTCATCAGTAGTATGGAGTAGCAGAGAAGGCTCTCCGGCAATCCAACCTTCCTGTCCAGAAAAACTGACAGAGTTAAACCGATATCTGGGGTCATCTAATTCTAACTTTAGCGGTTGCCAAGTCTCACCACCATCATTAGTTTCCAAAATAGTGGCATTACCACCCACTAAATAGCCATGTTGAGAGTTATTAGCGAAGCCAATATCTAGTAATTTTGCTTTTGTGGGGACATTGATCACCTGCCAAGGATTGTAGCTAATAGAAGGAACACTACTACATCCGATACAGGCGATAACTATTATTAACGCGGCAACAAAACTTTGCCACTTTTTCAAAATTGATTGCATCAGTATTACTGGGGTTTTCCAGTTCAGGTTTAATGAGATTTTTGCCGAATTGCGGTAAATAAAGATAGCGGTTTTTACTGTAGTCCGTAGAGACTAATGAAAAACAAGAATCCTAGAGCTAAAGCCCCAAAAATCAAAATGTTCTTTTGGGTTGGTGTTAGGGTATTCACACCTAAACCGTAACCTAAGTTTTCCTTGAAACCAGAGGCTGTACCCGCTGGTCCAATATTCGCAAAAGCAGTTTTCTTAGATACACAAACTGGACAGCGCCAATTTGTGGGTAGTTCGGCAAAAAGTGTTCCTGCGGGAACAGCACTCTTATCGTCTCCCTTCTCAGGTTCATAAACGTAACCGCAAGAGCGACACTCATAGCGGTCTAACACTGGAGTTTCCAGAGCTTGTTCAGCTTGTTCACTCATGGCTCGTAGTCTCGCAGAGGGGAATTATTAAATATACGTTACAAATTATGACATAATTGCTGGACTTTTCTATCACTGATCTAAAGGATTCAAATACACCGATCTCTTCTGTTGCCCAGATTTCAGAAAGCCCTAAAAGATATAATGTAAAAGAACATTATCCATATATTTCAGTGAATAGTTGTCAGCAAACACCTATCAAGCTATAAATCTGATAACTGATAGCTTATTTCCTTACACCATTAGCAGTAGAAAACCATTGTGTTTGTTCTTAACGGTTACGAGTACCTTCTAGGCTTCTTCATCGTGTGTAGCCTAGTTCCAGTCCTAGCACTGTCAGCATCAAAAATTCTTAGACCCAGTGGTAACAGTCTAGAAAGACGCACTACCTACGAATGCGGACTAGAACCCATTGGTGGAGCTTGGATTCAGTTCAACATTCGTTACTATATGTTTGCTCTGGTCTTCGTTGTTTTTGACGTAGAAACAGTATTTTTGTATCCTTGGGCAGTGGCATTTAACCGTTTGGGTTTATTGGCATTTATCGAAGCCCTAGTCTTTATTTCGATTCTTATCATCGCCTTAGTTTACGCATGGCGCAAAGGAGCTTTGGAATGGTCTTAAATTCTAATATCATCACCCAAGAAACAGAACAAATCATCAACCCGATTCAACGGCCGACAGTCACCCATGAACTGTCAGAAAACGTGATTTTAACCACCGTTGATGACCTTTACAACTGGGCGCGGCTTTCTAGTTTGTGGCCTTTACTGTTTGGTACAGCTTGCTGCTTCATTGAATTTGCGGCTTTAATTGGCTCTCGCTTCGACTTTGACCGTTTTGGGTTAATTCCTCGTTGTAGCCCCCGCCAAGCCGATTTAATCATCACTGCGGGAACAATTACCATGAAGATGGCTCCCCAATTGGTGCGTCTTTATGAACAAATGCCTGAACCGAAGTATGTAATTGCTATGGGTGCTTGTACAATTACTGGGGGAATGTTTAGCGTTGACTCACCTACCGCAGTGCGCGGAGTTGATAAGCTAATTCCTGTAGATGTATATTTGCCTGGTTGTCCTCCCCGTCCCGAAGCGATTATTGACGCAATTATCAAACTGCGGAAAAAAATTGCCAACGAGTCTATGCAGGAACGGGATAACATCAAGCAAGTTCACCGTTACTACAGTACCACTCATAATATGAAACCAGTTCCCGAAATCTTAACTGGTAAATATATGCAGTCAGAAACTCGCTTCAATCCTCCTAAAGAATTGACAGAAGCAATTGGTATGGCTGTACCCCCAGGATTGTTGACAGCAAAGACACAGAAGGAGGAACAAGCACGTGGCTGAAGAAGAATCGAAACCAGTTCCCGTAGCGGAAGCAGCTTTAGTTAAACCCGGTAAAGTTTCCCAATGGTTAGCGGAAAATGGCTTTTTCCATGAGTTTTTAGAACTTGACGCTAACGGAGTAGAAATAATTAAAGTCCCTGCAAACTTTTTACTTCCCATTTCTACAGCTTTGTATGCTTATGGGTTCAATTATCTCCAATTTCAGGGAGGTATTGATTTAGGTGCAGGAGAAGAGTTGGTAAGTGTTTATCATTTACTCAAAGTCAGTGATAATGCTGACCGTCCTGAAGAAATCAGGGTGAAAGTGTTTTTACCCAGAGAAAATCCCTCTGTTCCTTCTGTTTACTGGATTTGGAAAACAGCAGACTGGCAAGAACGGGAAAGCTATGATATGTATGGCATCATCTATGAAGGTCATCCTAACTTGAAGCGGATTTTGATGCCAGAAGATTGGGTAGGTTGGCCTTTACGCAAGGATTATATCTCACCCGATTTTTACGAGTTACAAAATGCTTATTAAGTATTGCTGAAATTGAATTTTCAGTAGTGACAATTAACCCCTTTCCAGTTGTGGAGAGGGGTTTAAGTTATAAGTTTTTATTTGTGAATAGTAAATTACAAATAATTATTGTCAATTATAGCAAGAAGGCGGTTAGGACATCAATTTTAAAGGTTTATCTTGTTCATAAATAAACTTTTCTTTCATTAACAAAGCCATTTCGGCTTTTTGTAATTCTACACCTAAATACATGGCATGAGATACCTGTAAACCAGGACAATCTGTGAATACTTGCTGGGAAAGTTTATGTGCAGTTTTACCAGAATAACAATTAACTACTTCTCCAGAACCAGGAGTTGTATGTTCGACAATAATTTGATGATTCTGGATAGTAATAATAAAACTACCAGCAGGATCAAAATAGTCTTTTTGCTGAGATATTTTAGGATATTGAGATGAAATTACATTGGCAACATTTTCAAAACAATCATCATAAATATGGGCGCTTTGACTAATGGTAATTAATGCCCCCATTTTCAAGACATGATCAGTTTTTTGAATTAAAGAATCATAAATATATTTTTGTAAAGCCCTTAATCCCATTGCATTAGCTGGCCAAGCTGAAAACATATCATTACTGCGAAAAGTTGCGGTTAAAGATAGTTCATTATCAACTATTCTTATCCAAATATGATTTAAACAAGGTGGATTATCATTATCATCTTGACTAGCATCCCATAAGGACATCACAGCCCTAGCGGAATCAATATCATTGGCTAATTTTTCAATTACTTTTTCAATTTGATCTCGTCCAAACCAAGAACGTAAACGTTGCCCATAGGTGTATTTTACACCTTCTTGATTCTTGGCATCATCTAAAATTTGCGAAATATATTCTGCTAAAAAGCTTCTATCTATGGGTAAATAATTGGGTTCGGGAAAATAAAAATCATCAGGTTCGTCGGTGACAACTGCCATTAAATCTATTAATTCTTGCCATTTACCATCATAACCAGTTGGTCTAATTGTCCCTGTAGTTTTAATTCTATGAATGATTTTTACCCAAGTTTCCGCGATGGTTTTGCCTTCAATTCTATGCCCATAGCGTGTTCCTGGTAAAACCGTCGGTTCAACTGTAGTCATGGGAAATTCTTCAGGTATTCCCCAAGGTACAACTATTTCTTTTTGGGCATAATATTGAATTTTTTGCACTGCATCAGAAATTGATGTAGCGTCTTGAATTTCTACAGAATGGCGTAATTTTTCCAAGGCGTTTATATCAATATCAATATCAATATAACCAGAGACTTGGGAACGAATTACCCAAGATTTTCGCCCAGCATCACTAATATTTTCTTCTACACCATGACGGAAAAAATCGCCTAAACATTGACAAGCACCGGCGTTTTTATCTTCTTTGGTGGCGTTGACAATGACTAAATACCGCACATGAGGATTTAGTAATAAATTGCGAATTAGTAAGTTTATGCCCCTGGTAGGAGAGTATAATTGTCCAATTACAGCATACTCATTTGATTGTAGATGTTTAGCGATCGCTTGCTTCACCATCCAGCCTGTAATTACTGCGGTTTGGCCACTACCATAAATTAACTGGTTGGGCTTGTGCTGTGCTGTGTAATAAAATTGGGTTAGTTGACCCATTTCCGTTATTATTGTTGGCTAAGAATAAAACCTAACGATTATAACATGATTATTGCAGTTAGCTTTCTCACCCGTCTGGGAATAAATTTTGAGTCTCATAGCCGAAGTCCGTTTTAACGAAAAAGCGAGGTCTTCCCGAAATTCTGGATGAAATACAGCATCCCGAATTTTAATTTCTGAGGGTTTTGATTTATCCTTCTTCTTTTTCGTTAATTCCCAACTCCTGACGTAGTTCGTTGATATTTTTCAATATTATCGGGTTTTCTCATCATTAAAATAATAAGGAATAATTGCATCATTCTTAGGAAAATTTTTATACACGAAATAAATTAATAATGCAACAGATATAGCTAGTAGAAAAACTCGTTGACCTAATAATGGTTGGACTAAATTTTGATAATCTTTCACTGAAATAGATGCATTTCTTTGGATGGCTGATACACTGAAATATTCTATTATATTCAAAATTGTAACGAAAGTATTATAAAAAAAGTGGCAAAGAAATGGAGTCATTAAGTTACGGGTTTTAAAATACAAAATTGAATAGAGAATACCCGAAAGGAATAAACTAATAACATCAAATCGAAAATGAAGAATTGCAAATAATAAAGATGAACTTAAAATTCCTGATTTTACTCCCCATTTAGTTGACCATTTTTGTAAAATTATTCCCCGAAAAAGAAATTCTTCTGTTAGAGGAGCTAAGAACATAGCTGAAAAACTGTGAAATATAAGTTCTCCAATATTTTTAATATTATTATCATTAATGTGTTGTTCTACATAATGTGGTAAAATGAATGACAAACTATATAAAATTAGAGAAGAAAAGCTGATAGAAAAAGCACATTTTATAAAAATAGCCATTGAAAGCATTTTCCAATGATATTTATTTTTATATCCAATTATTTTATTAACAATTATTTCTTTTGATTGAAATGGTCTTAATAAGATAAACGTTCCAAAAACATAAGAAATTATATTAAGAACTTCTAGAAAAGTCTTGTTTTTGAACAAAATAGAAAGACTAAAATTATTCCATATCCTAAAAATTGCTAATATGGATGTACACAAAACTATTATTGCAATTGGTATGGCAATCAAAAAAGTTAATAATAACTCTGGAATATTAATTTTTTCCAATGGATGATGTGAGCAACTTTCATTTTGTAAAGAGGCTAAATTATTCTTTGAGGGAATAAGTAATAAAATTGATAACCCAACTAAACTTAATAATCCTAATCTTCCCAAATTATAGCGTTTCTCTATTTGCTGAGGTAACTCTTCATCTTTAAAGCCGCAAATCTTAAGCAGTAAAATGTGGGTGTACCTTGGTAAACTAGGAAGCGTTATAGAGGAATATCCTTTACTTTCAGTATAAAGAAAACATCCTTTAAGGAAATATTTATAACCTATCACAAAAATTACTAAAATTGACAAAACTATTAACAGATTAAAAATCGGAAATACATTCTTTAAATATCCCGAAAACATTCCCAATACAACTAAGGGAGCAAATTTTAAAGTAAGTCCTAGTAAAATTAGATTGATAGATTTTTCTTTACTACTGTCCATAAATTATCCTTTGTAGCTCCCTAGGTTAAAAAAATAGAGTAAGAGCTATCCTGAAAAGAATTGCTCTTACATCATAATATGTGTGTGGCTAATTGTTAACAGTGAATTTACGCACCTACAGATTCCTTAGCCGCATACAACACCTCAGCCGAGATATCCTTAAACCCACGTTCACGGGCAAACTTTTCAGTATTTCGCTTCACTTTTCCGCGCACAAAACCAGGAATCTTATTCAATTCTGCTTGGCCATCTTTTGTCCAATTCAAACCAGATTCTGCGGAAATTCCTTTGGTAATTACTTCCTTTGTATCGTGTCCACCAAAGATTTCTAAAAGGTGATCTTCCATTCCCAAAGTGAAGGAATTGTAGATTAAATCAGTGATTTGATTTGTACCTTCATAACCCATAAATGGTTTGTAACCAATGGGGAAATTCTGCACGTGAATTGGTGCTGCAATCACACCGCAAGGAATATCCAAACGTTTACCTACGTGACGTTCCATCTGTGTACCAAATATAGCAGAAGGTTCAACGCGAGCGATCGCATCCCCAATTTCCCCATGATCATCTGTAATTAATACTTCATCGCAATATTCGCTCACCTGTTCTCTAAACCAGTCAGCATCATATTTGCAATAAGTACCAGCCCACACCACATGAATCCCCATTTCCCGCGATAAAATCTTTGTTAAAGCCGCAGCATGGGTATTATCACCAAATACCACCGCTTTTTTCCCAGTCAAGTTCTGACAGTCAATAGAACGGGAAAACCAAGCCGCTTGGGATACATGCAGAGTTTGTTCATTAATGAAATCTTCGTAATTAACCTCACCACCTTGAGCGTTAATTACCTGCTGAATTTTACGGATACATCTAGCCGTTTCCACCACACCCATCGGCGTAATATCTACATAAGGAGTCCCGAATTGTTCTTCTAAATACTTAGCTGTAGTTAACCCCAATTCTCGGTAAGGAGTGAGGTTAAACCAAGCTTGAGGCATAGTTTTTAACTCGTGAACAGACGCACCTTCAGGAATGACAGTATTTACCTGAATTCCCAAATCAGTCATTAACCGCTTCAATTCAGTGACATCGTGGTTATTGTGGAAACCCAGAGTAGAAACCCCGATGATGTTAACTGAGGGTTTTGCAGTTTTTCCTGCGGGTAATTCCCCTTTCTTGCGGGCTTTCTCAATGTAATATTGGACGATTTGTTGTAAAGTTCGATCTGCGGCTTGTAATTCGTTGTAGCGGTAATGGTTCACGTCCGCCAGCATTACATCCCCTTTTGCTTCCAACTGCGCCCTTTCTACAAAGTTGTGTAAGTCTTCTTGCAAAATACTGGAAGTGCAGGTAGGAGTTAACACAATTAAATCGGGGTGTTCTTCAGCATCTTTGCGGGTGATATTGTCTACCACCTTTTCTTGAGAACCTCGCGCTAAAACGTTTCTATCAACGACGCTGGTTGTAACCGGGGTAAAGTTTCTTTCCCGCGATAGCATGGAACGCATGACGTTGAAATAGTCATCACCGAGGGGTGCGTGCATAATCGCATGAACGTTTTTAAAGGAACTAGCAATCCGCAATGTGCCAATGTGGGCGGGGCCTGAATACATCCAGTAAGCCAATTTCATCCTGTGTTCTCCCTTGACAAGTCAAATAACTATAAGTGCTTGATTATTAAATCGCTTCTGATTTTCTCAAACCTAACCGCTATGAAAAAATAAGGTTTGTTGCGAGGTTATTTGGTGTGGGAGGTGGTAAAACTTGGTCGCTGACTGGGTTATGGCTGCTAATTTAAACAATATTTATGTTGTTTAAGTAAATAAATCTTAATGACTGGGGTTCTGTGCGGCTAGAGTGTAATTAAAACTTTTAAAATAGTGGATATAAACTGCTTTGAGATTTTGACATCGGCAGTGACTTCCAATTTAGCGTAAAACTTATGGCCTTTTCTTCTATTGTGCGTGCTTTGGCGCGATCGCCTCTTACCGCAGAACTAATTATCAAACTCAACAAACAACAGGAACTGCGGTTAAATGGGATTTCTCGTCTCCCCAAGGGACTGGTAGCTTCAGCACTAGCAAACTACGAAGATCAGGATTTGTGTGTGGTGTGTGCCACTCTAGAGGAGGCTGGGCGGGTTTTTGCCCAAATGGAAGCAATGGGATGGAAAACTGTGCATTTTTACCCCACGTCCGAAGCTTCTCCCTATGAACCCTTTGACCCTGAAAATGAGTTAAGTTGGGGTCAAATGCAGGTTTTAGCTGATTTGGTTGCGAGGGGTGATCAAACAAGGGTCGGGGAGACAAGGGTCGGGGAGACAAGGGTCGGGGAGACCCCGCCCGTACAGCAAAAGCAAAAAACGGCGATAATTGCTACTGTGGGGGCGTTACAGCCACATTTGCCACCTCCGGAAGCGTTTAAATCATTTTGTGTGACTTTAGAAAAGGGGATGGAGTTTGATTTAGATGGATTTAGCGAAAAAATCACGATTTTAGGATATGAACGAGTTCCCCTGGTAGAAACAGAAGGCCAATGGAGTAGACGGGGGGATATTGTGGATGTATTTCCGGTGTCCTCGGAGTTACCTGTGCGCTTGGAATGGTTTGGCGACGAAATTGAACAAATTCGGGAATTTGACCCATCTACTCAACGTTCTGCCCTGGATAAGGTGGAAAAAATTACTCTTACCCCTACAAGTTTCGCACCGATTATTTTAGATGCACTAAAGGATTCTTCTGAATTAAATTCCGACACTTTCCTCCCTTTACAAGGGGGGACTAAGGGGGGTAATCCTGAAGGAAGTCGGCGGTTTTTGGGGTTAGCTTTTGCAAAACCGGCTTCATTATTAGATTATTTATCGGAAAATACTATTGTCGCCATTGATGAACCAGAACAATGTTATGCTCATAGCGATCGCTGGGTGGAAAATGCTCAAAGTCAGTGGTCAGTTGTCAGTGGTCAGTTGTCGGTTGAATTAACTAAAATTCATCGAAACTTTGATGAATGTATAGCGGAAATTGGGAATTTTAGAAAGTTATATTTATCGGAATTATCAGAAGAAAATAGTGGTCTGAATTTAGCGAGTAGACCTTTACCTGTCACACCTCATCAATTTGCGAAGTTAGCAGAGACAATTAGACAAGAACGCCATCGTAATTTTGCAGTTTGGATAATTTCGGCTCAACCTTCCCGTTCTGTTTCTCTCCTGCAAGAACACGATTGTCCCGCGCAGTTTATCCCCAATCCTCGTGATTATCAAGCTATTGATAAACTGCAAATTAATCATATCCCGATTGCTCTTAAATATTCCGGTTTAGCAGAATTAGAAGGGTTTATTTTACCTTCTTATCGCTTAGTTATTGTCACCGATAGAGAATTTTATGGACAACATTCTTTAGCTAATTTTGGCTATGTCCGTAAACGTCGTCAAGCGACATCTAAACAAGTTGATCCTAACAAATTACGTCAGGGAGATTATGTTGTTCATCGTAGTCATGGCATTGGTAAATTTGTCAAGTTAGAAAGTTTGACAATTAATGATGAAACCCGTGATTATTTAGTTGTGCAATATGCGGATGGTTTATTAAGAGTTGCGGCTGATCAAGTGGGTTCTTTATCTCGTTTCCGCACCAGTGGAGATAAAGCTCCAGAATTACATAAAATGACCGGAAAAGCTTGGGAAAATACTAAAAATAAAGTCCGCAAAGCGATTAAGAAATTAGCGGTAGATTTGTTAAAGTTGTATGCAGCACGAACACAACAAGAAGGTTTTTCCTATCCTCCTGATATGCCTTGGCAAGAAGAAATGGAAGATTCTTTTCCCTATCAACCTACCACAGATCAGCTAAAAGCGGTACAAGATGTGAAACGGGATATGGAAAGTGAAAGACCAATGGATAGGTTAGTATGTGGAGATGTGGGTTTTGGCAAAACAGAAGTGGCAATTCGGGCGATTTTTAAAGCTGTCACCGCAGGAAAGCAAGTTGCACTTTTAGCACCAACGACAATTTTAACCCAACAACATTATCACACAATTAAAGAACGTTTTGCACCCTATCCTGTAAATGTCGGTTTACTCAATCGTTTTCGTAGTGCGGAAGAAAAACGCAATATTCAAAAACGTCTGGCTACTGGAGAATTAGATATAGTTGTCGGCACACATCAGTTATTAGGTAAAAGTGTCCAATTTAAAGATTTAGGACTTTTAGTAATTGACGAAGAACAAAGATTTGGAGTTAATCAAAAGGAAAAAATCAAAAGCCTCAAAACTCAAGTTGATGTTTTAACTCTTTCTGCAACTCCTATTCCTAGAACCTTATATATGTCTTTATCGGGAATTCGGGAAATGAGTTTAATTACCACTCCACCTCCAACCAGAAGACCAATTCAAACCCATCTCGCACCTTTAAATTCTGATATTGTGAGAAGTGCAATTCGGCAAGAATTAGATCGAGGTGGACAGGTATTTTATGTAGTTCCCAGAGTCGAAGGAATTGAAGAAACTACAACAAAATTACGAGAGATGATACCAGGAGGAAGATTTGCGATCGCACATGGTCAAATGGACGAAAGCGAGTTAGAATCAACTATGCTGACTTTTGGAAATAATGATGCTGATATTCTAGTTTGTACCACAATTATTGAATCTGGTTTAGATATTCCGCGAGTTAATACAATTTTAATTGAAGATGCTCACCGTTTTGGTTTATCTCAATTATATCAATTACGGGGTCGGGTAGGACGGGCAGGAATACAAGCTCACGCATGGTTATTTTACCCCAAACAACGAGAATTATCCGATGCAGCCAGACAAAGATTAAGAGCAATTCAAGAATTTACTCAACTCGGTTCTGGATATCAATTAGCAATGCGAGATATGGAAATTCGCGGTGTGGGAAACTTGCTAGGTGCAGAACAATCTGGTCAAATGGATGTCATTGGCTTTGATTTGTATATGGAAATGTTAGAAGAAGCAATTCGAGAAATTAGAGGTCAAGAAATCCCCAAAGTTGAAGATACGCAAATTGACCTTAATCTCACCGCATTTATTCCTGCAACTTACATTACCGACCTTGATCAAAAAATGAGTGCTTATCGCGCTGTAGCTACGGTAAAATCAAAATATGAATTAAAACAAATTGCTGCTGAATGGACAGATAGATATGGGACTATACCAGTTCCAGCCAGTCAATTACTGCGAGTTATGGAACTCAAACAATTAGCTAAAAATCTGGGATTTAGCCGCATTAAACCAGAGAATAAACAGCATATTGTTTTAGAAACTCCTATGGAAGAACCAGCTTGGAATCTATTAGCAGAAAATTTAACTCCAACTATGAAAGCACGTTTTGTTTATTCTCCTGGGAAGGTAACAGCAAGAGGTTTAGGAGTGTTTAAAGCAGATCAACAATTGCAAACTTTAATTGATACTTTTATGAAAATGCAAGGGGCAATTCCTGAAACGACTTAAGTGTAGGGTGGGCATTGCCCACCATTTTTTATCTATTTCCGAAAATATAGTGTAAAGTATTAACATAACGGGTAAGGTAAAAATAATTCTATTTTTGGGAGGTTACGATGTTTAAACAAGTTACTTTAGAGAATTTTAGAACTCACAAATCAACAACTATAGAATTATATCCAGTAACTTTGTTAATTGGTAATAACAATTCTGGTAAAACAAATCTTTTAGCAGGAATACAACATTTTTGTCGTCTTGTCAGACGAGGAAAACCAGGTAATAATTATCGAGGAGTGAGTGCTGCCAGAGATTTATATCCACATAGATACAGACTTGCTCAAGATGATGAACCCATTTCTTGTTCCATACTATGGCATGATCAACGTGGAGAAATTAATTATAAAATAGATATATATAAAAATGATCAATTTAGAGATAATGCCAGTTGTCGGGAAAAAATAATTGTTAAATTAGCTAATAATCAAAGAAGTACAGAAATTAATAGTGGCTATGATCAACCTACAGATATTCTACAACTAAGACAAAAAATACAAGAAAAATCATCTCTAGATGATTTAGAATATGCAATATGTGAATCTTTTTTTGCTGATTTTGCTAGTACCTTTAGTTATCATTTTCAACCCTCTTTCCTCAAGGGAATAGCTAAAGATATAGATGAAAAACAGGAAAATAAGACAAATGAAAACCAGGAAGTTAGAATACCAGCAGATTTGGGTGAAACTGGCAGTAATTTTCAAACAATACTTCGGCATATTAAAGAAAATGAGCAACGCATATTCTCATTATTTATTGCCAAAATGAGAACAGTTGATACAAGTTTTCAAGGAGTTCGTTATGATCCAAATCGTTCCAGTTTAATCTGGGAATTCGATTTAGGACGTAAAGGTTCTGTAGAAGAATTTATGCCAGATGTTGTATCAGATGGCTTTATGAAAATTGCTGCAATAAGTTTGCTTGCATCATTGAGAAGACCACCTGCTATTATTATGCTGGAAGAAATAGAAAATGGTATTAATCCAGGGAACATACAACAATTGATGAATTGGATTTGGCAAGCAACATCACCGAGTCAAGATGGTTTTGCAACATCACAATTTATCTTGACTTCTCATAGCCCCTCGGTTTTGAGAGAATTTAATCAACATCCTGATCATGTTTATACAGTCCGTTTAGATAAACGTAGTCGTCAAAGTGATGTGAGAAACTTAAATACTGCACTTGATACCCTTGTGGGAATTGGAGCGATTAAAGATGATGAGGTAGAATATGAAACTGAAGAAAATACAGGTAAACAGTTAATAAAAATTCCAAAATATCAGTTAGCAGAACTTTGGTACACAGGGACAATTGGGTAAAATATCATGAATAATATCAATGTGGGAATTGTTGGAGACGGGCTAACTGACTATAAAGTTTTTGGAAAAATTGTTGAATGTATTTTATTAGAAGAAATATCAGAAAATGTCAAACTTGATATTATTCCACTGATTAGAAAAAATATTTTTGATCATGTTCAAAAATACAAAAATGCCTGTCGCAAAAATCCTGAAGGGTATTACTTACCCAATAAAATAGCAGTCGAACTAAGAGATAGTATATGTGGTACAATTATTCAAGCTTTTGAGGAGTTTAAAGATAATGTAGAAGTTTCCTATAGCGATATTCTCTTAATAACTACTGATACAGAACATATTCTTAAATATAAAAATCAATATTTTGATACTTGGGCAATTAGTTTATCGCATATTTTGAGAGAAGCAATTGAAAAATTTTATGATTTTCAAGCTATAAATGGATATCCTAGAAAATATTTACCCATAATCATGCCTTTAACAACATTTCCCTCAATAGAAGTTCTTGTTGCTGCTGCGAGAGGAGAATTAAATAAAAATTATGGTAAAAATCCCCGCGAGTGGAAAGTTTTATTGTACAAAACCGAATATCCTCAAGATGAAGAAATAGAAACACAGGCTCTAGATTATATCACTCCAGAGAGTATAGACTATATTTTCAATGATTTACCTGAAGCGAGATTCTTTATTCAAACATTATCTTTGGGATTAAAACGTTGTTTTTTAAATAGTAAATCTAATTGTTAAAAATACATTTGATTGAGAGTTCTATTTGAGTAATTTAGTAAATTATTCAGTCATCTTGAAAGCACTATTTCTGATATATATTTACAGGGTTGCAGGTTATGACATCACCTTTTGAACCATCTCAGAGAATCCCTATTAAACTACCATCAGATCATCCTGGCTTATTATTAGGACTAGATGACTTACTACAACTTGGTTTAATATCCGATGATCAAGTTAAACAATTAGCCCGTCAATATCTCGTTTGTACTATAGTATTTACACCTCAGACTGAATCTGAACCAGAAGTAATTTCAACCCCTCGTATAGCCCCACAAAGAGCCTTAATTGCAACTTTACCCCCCATAGCAAAAGCACCTGTAAAACCCAGTTTTGTTAATTCCATGTTGCAATCTTTGGGTGAAGAATTAAGTGTGCGGTGGTTGTTGTTTTTAGGAGTATTTTTAGTAGTCCTTTCCTCCGGTGTTCTCGCTGCAAGTCAGTGGGAAAGATTTCCCGCAGTTGGACAGTATGGAGTTTTATTTGCCTATACCTTGAGTTTTTGCGGTTTTACATTTTGGGCAGGTAAACAAAGCAATTTAAGGTTAACTGCACAAACATTATTAATCGTCACATTGTTATTAGTTCCTGTGAATTTTTGGGCAATGGATAGCTTCAGTTTGTGGCAAAATCCATTAAACT
Source organism: uncultured cyanobacterium (assembly GCA_903848645.1). Lineage (GTDB taxonomy): Bacteria > Cyanobacteriota > Cyanobacteriia > Cyanobacteriales > Nostocaceae > Dolichospermum. The sequence goes on from CAINGU010000036.1 coordinate 44,403, forward strand.
TAATTGTGATGGGAATTGCATCTCTGACTCTCACCTTTATTACTAATCAACTTTGCCAAAATCGTAGTATTATTACTAATTTCCCCACTGGTAAATTACCTTTAGTTAATATTATCGGTTTGAGTTATTTACATTGGGGTTGGAAGTTATCTGGTTTTCCTTTAATTGCTGTTTATTTAGCAATGGTGGGAACAACAGCTATTACTGCTTACAATCAATTAACCCAATCAGAAGAAACTACAAATACAGAAACTCCACAATGGGGAATTAGTTTATATTTTACTTTCCTAATTTATGCTTTATTAACTTTACTGATAAGGGCTATTTTTATAGCTGGAGTTAATATCACTCAATTAGGTTTAGCAATTGGTATTTGCGGTGGTTTAGTAATTTGGTTATCAGAAAAAAATTCCTCTACAAATCCTTCTGTACTTTGGGAAAAATTAGGAGGAAGTTTACTTTTATTAGGTTGGTTAGTTGCAGTAACAACGCAACCAGTCCAAGCAACTATAGTCAGTGGTTTAAGTTTATGGTTTTTTAGCCGTCGGTTACAAAAATATAATTTAAAACTTGATTTTTTAGCTATTTTCTTAATTGGTTTACAGACAATTTGGCTAAGTTGGAGGTTAGTACCTAATGAATTACAAACATTAGTAATTAGTACAGCTACTACTTTAACTAACTGTCAAAATGAACCTGGGGCATTATTGAGTATTGGTTTATTCCCTTACCTTATATTGATGTTATGGATAACAGAGAAAATCCATCATCAAGAAAATAAAGACTTGGCGAATTTTGGAGAACAGCTAACTCTACTTTTAGGAATTTTATTAACAATCATTAGTTTAATAAATCCGACCTTAAGAACAATCAATCTTTTATTATCTACCATTACTCTATCCACATTTATCCAACGCCGGGCAACTTTTTATTCTCCCTTGATATACTTGACTCATAGCATGGGAGTATTGACACTGATTTCTAGCATTAATTGGTTTTTACCCAGTTTAAATCAAGAAATTTGGGCTGGTATTTTATTAGCTATCATGATAGCTGAATGGGGATTTAGTCTGGGTGAAGGTATCTGGCGACGGAGTGCATGGTATATTGGTTTAGTATTGGCTGCACTCAGTTTTTCTTTATTATGGGTAAATGCTCAAAATTATTGGGCTGGTAATTGGCAAAATCAAAACTCTTTAGGCATAATTTGGTTAATTACCCCTTTAGCATTAACAGGTTTAGCTATTCGTAGCACTGAACCAAATCGCACTACCAACAGTTTTTTGAGTGTCTTCGCTGTGGGTGTTTCTCAATTATTAACTCTACCCCTACCAGGAATTAGATTAATTGCTTTGGGTGTGGGTGTAGCGGTAATGTTAGTCAATACTCGCTATTTAAGAAACCAAATATATGCAGGAACAATTATTGGTTTTGGGCTGAGTTTTCTGACTGCATTATTAGGAGAAGGTGTATTTGGTTTAATCAAATTAACAATATCAGGTTGGTTTATTGTTACTGCATTAACAATACTGAGTTTATGGCTATGGCGTGGTGTACTTTTACGCAAAGATACAGAATTAGCTAGGATTTATGCAGCAGCTAGTGATAAATGGGCGATCGCATTATGTACAATAGAATTATCAGCCCTAACTCTGCACTCTAGCTTAATTTATCAAGGCATTATCAAAACAGAATATTTCTATGTTATTACCACAGCGATAATTTTAGGATCAATTGTTTATCGTAGTTGGGGACAATCGCAAGAATCGGCATTTTATGGAATTGGTTGGTGTTTAGAATTATTAACAGCCGAAATTTTAGGATTTGGGGAACATTCAGTAATTAGAATCGCCATAGCTAATATCATTTTAGGCTTAACAACTCAGTTATTTGGCGAATGGTGGCGACGCAAACATCAATTACAATCATTACCCAATAGTTTTCACATTCTTCCTCTCATTTATGGTGCATTTAGCATCATTTTCCGGTTAAATACTTTTACAGATTTTACAGGTTTTTGTTCCTTGGGTGTAGCCTTAATTCTAATTGGGGTAGGAAGACGAAAGGAAGCATTTAAAACCTTGCTTTATTTTGGCATTATCGGCGTATCAATTTCCGCCTACGAACTCCTATTTTATCAAATGTCCAAATCCACAGGAGGGGCTTTAGGTGATGGCTTAATTGCTATGTCAGCCCTGGGTACTAGCATTATGTATGCTTACCGTATCCTCACCCCTTGGTTGATTAGTTACCTGTGTTTAACTCCGAGAGAATTAAAAAATATTGCCCATATTCATTGGGTTTGGAGTAGTCTTTTATTCCTCTGGGCTATTACTTTTTCTATCCAATTTAACTTTTCTATCGTATTAGGAACTGGATTATTTTTAGTTCGCTATGCGATTTGGCAAGGAAGAGAAAATTCTCAAGAAACAAATCAGGAAATCTGGGTTTATTTAGGTTTAATAGGAGCAGGAATGATTGGTATTTATTTACAAAATTTACCAATAGGAAAATTACTATCTGCACAATTACTCCCTTGGAATGGGGCGATATCTTGCCTATTTGCCTACTTCCTTTATATCCTACCTTGGCAAAGATTAGGTTGGTCTAAAACACCTTGGCAACGTATAGCATACATTCTCCCATTAATCATTTTAGGAACAACGGGATTACAAACTTATCCCATTACCTTAGTTATCGTTGCTGCTTACTATGTCTTTCTGGCAAAAGCTGCCACACAAATGCGGTTTACATATATCAGTTTAATATTAATTGATTGGGCATTATTTACTTGGTTTCATGATTTAAACTTCAGAGATTCTCTTTGGTATATTACACCCATTGGTTTATCTTTACTATATATTGCCCAAGTAGATGAACAACTCAAATTATCCACAACCAAACCTCTGCGTCACAGTTTGCGAATGTTAGGAAGTGGTTTAATTTGTAGTTGGACAATTCTGTTTTATCAAAACCTGCCTTTTATCCCCGGTGTTTTTAGTCTCATTACTATTTTCGCGGGCTTAGGTTTAAAAATCCGTGCTTTTCTCTATATTGGTACAGCTACTTTTTTAATTACCAGCATTTATCAATTAGTAATTTTTAGCTTGAGTTATTCTTTCTTAAAATGGATTGTCGGCTTATTAGTTGGTATTGTATTAATTTACATTGCTGCTAACTTTGAAACCCGACGCACCCAAATAACTGCCTTACTTCGGAATATCGGTGATGAATTTGCAAATTGGGATTGAAAAGATTCAATAAATATCTGATCAAAAAGCATCCCAAGACGTTAAACTGTTCCCTGTTCTGAGGAAAAGACTTTTATGGCTTACTCCACGCTCCGCTATCAGCAAGCCTTACTTACAATTGGGGTTTAGAAACATGAGAAAATTTTATAAAGATGATCAGGATAGATTTGATAAAATAACTCAAAATCACCGAAATTGTCTTGTTTTTTGTAAGATTACTGAAGTGATAAATTTTCCGAAATGAACAGGCAAGTTTTTGTTATTAGTTTAGAGAAAGAATTGAAAGGAGTTGAATTCTGAAAAGCTTTGAACTTAAAGGTGTCGAAAAACTTATTGCTCCCATAGCCTCAGTTTTGGGCTTTGTGTACCTGTTTCAGTGGTATGTTTTTGGAGATATACAATCATCTCCTGAACCTGTATTTACCAGAAAACAGCCTCCTCTAGTCATGCAAGGTGGAGATCCTTACCTGCGGGCATTAATGCGAACCATTTCTGCCAGTGAAGCCAGTGGTAATCGTCCCTACTCTCTCTTGTATGGTGGTGAGCAAGTTAATGATCTCACCCATCATCCTCAAAAATGCGTCACGATCATCACAGGACCGAATACAGGTAATTGTTCCACAGCCGCCGGTCGATATCAAATTATTAATACTACTTGGGATGAAATTGCTCCTCGCTATCATCCAAAACCCATACAGAAAATGCTTTGGACTAATTATAGTTTTGAAGCCGAGTATCAAGATGCTGTAGTTTACCGTTGGTTAAGTGATTCACGAGTTTGGGGTGTAGATATCCCTAAGCTATTACGTCAGCAAAAATTAAATGACGTTTTACGAAAACTTTCTCCTACTTGGACAAGTTTAGGATACGGTATAGAAACTAATTCTGTTAGTCGTTCCTTAACCAAGATTTACGAGCAAATATTACAGGAAGAATTAAGGCAGAAGAAAGAATTTAGAAGTACACAATAAAACATGAGATTAATCTACAAGGATTTTGCTATTCACTTTTTCTGATAGAGGAATAAACACTTTTGCGTTAATTGGTTTGAGAACTTGCAACCCATCTAACTTTTGCAAGCAATCTAAAGCTGCTTCCCGAATCATGACTTCTTTTTCTTGACTTAGCAAAACTTGCAAACATTCCACAACATCTTTTTGTATTGCTGTGTCAACTCGCTCACGGTTAATCAGTCTATTTAGTTGTCGCAGCGCAATCAACCGTTTTAAAGGCTCTTTTTCTGTTAAGTTATTTAATAATTGATCAAGATAATTTTCCTCTTGATTTCCATGAAAACTAACGATTTGCCACACTAATAAAATTAAAGTTAATAGTGTTCCCATCCCTTGAACAATAGCACCAGCAGCTAACCAAGGACTTGGGGAATCAACCCAAATTGCCGAAGCCATGTAAGTTATCACAGTGGCAATACCACCACTAGCAACAGCACAAGCTAAACGACTGTTAGTGCTGCTGATCAACCTCTGTATTTCTAACCAGCGTAATTGCCAATTCCATTTTTGGATTGAGTAAGTAAATACCATTATCCCAATGCCAATGACAAGGGCTAGCAGCAGTTGCCAACTCCACAGCAGCATAGCCACAATTATTGTTAATAACCCTAGCAAAATACCAGGTTCAGCGAAATGTTTAAAAATGCGCTTTTTTTGGCTTCCTGTCTTAATTTCTGAAATTTTATTGATGAGTTGTCGCCAAGAAGACGAAGCCTGTGTCACAGTATTTACCTACTTGATTACAAAATTATAAATGGATAGTTTTTACTAATTTTGAGGATGAAATCCAGAAAATTTCACCCCTGAGCAAAATCCTATTTATTCTGTAACCGGATATCAATTACAGATGCATTAAAGTTATAGTTAAAACCTTCTAATTCAAAAGGCATCCCAATTTTAACTTTGTTATTACCAGATCCTAGAACTGGTCCATCTTTAGTTATTTTTGCGTTGTCTTCTAAAGTCAAAATAAAATCTGTACTAAAGTTGTTCTTTCTGGGATCTGGCAATTCTTTCACAGAACCATCTGGTTGACCAATAGTCAGCATCCTATCTAATTGTTGAATGGATTTAATACCCATCTGTCCATAGGCTTGATTGCGGATAATAATATTGGTTTTACCACCCTTTGTGAATCCTTGTTTAAATAACTGTTGAGGATCACGAACATTGAGTCCACGCACCAGCAAGTCTACCTCAATTGGTACTGTTTTTGCACCTATTTGAGCAACAGAACCGGAAGTACCAGGGAAAATAAAGATACCTACTATCACTAGCAAAATTACTAGTGTAGCACCTAAGTCTAGTAGATTAATTTTACCGAACAAGCGACCTTTGGAATCTAAAATAGCCATAACCAGGTTTGGATAAGTTGCAGTTAATTTTTAAGCTATGTAATTGATTGTACCAACGAGTTTTTTAAGATCATGGGCAATCTTGACAATTGGTTTAAACCAGACAACAGCTAGGTATTAATGTTACGCGACAGTTTATCATAATTGCAGCAGTTTCGAGTGATAGTATTTAACTATCTAGGTTGAGTTGAAAATGCAACTTAGTAAACTGAAAATCCGTCTTCTCATTTTAAGTTCTTACACAAATCTTATTTCCCGAAATTATGATTAACCTCAAAGGATTTTGCCCAAATTACCGTTTATGGCAGCGACGCTGTTTGTATCCGTTAATTTCTCTAAGCGTTGCTTTGACTCTATGCCTGAGTACACCCTTGTCAAGTAAAGCTATAGATTTATTACCGCTTTTATTCCAAGGCTTGCCACAAGTCGTGAAAGTATATAACCTATCCAATATATCTGATCGTCAAGAAATTGATCTTGGCAAACAGATGAATCAGGAGTTACAGCAACAAGTAAAAATTTCTCATAACTCAGAGCTAAATCACTATATCAGCGAAGTGGGTAGACGTTTAATACCTAATAGCGATCGCCCAAATATTCCTTATACTTTTCAAGTAGTTGAAGATCCCGCTGTAAATGCTTTTGCAACTGCTGGTGGTTTTATTTATGTAAATTCAGGCTTGTTGAAAACAGCAGAAAATGAAGCAGAACTAGCTAGTGTATTAGGTCATGAAATGGGTCACATTGGTGGTAAACATTTACTAAAACAAATGCGACAACAATCTATAGCTAGTGGTTTAGCTACCGCAGCAGGATTAGACAAGAATCAAGCTGTAGGTATGGGTGTGCAACTAGCCCTGAATCTTCCCCGCAGTCGTCAAGATGAATACGATGCTGATAAAAGAGGATTGAAAAACATAACACGCACAGGTTATTCTCCGTCAGCAATGGTTTCTTTCATGAAAAAGCTACAAGGAAGCAGTTCTGTACCTGCATTTTTGAGTACACATCCTGGCACAGGTGATCGCATTATCTCTCTTCAACGTCAGATTCACGCTCAACCAAGTAATCAAAATCATGGTTTAGATAATCCGACGTATCAAGCAAAAATGAGAGCATTTTTGCAGTAATTAGGCTCGTTGCTTATAGCGACGGTTACTGATAAATTCCTCTGGCTCAATCATTGTAACTGCCTCCTCCCAAGTCAGAGTCCGCACTATATGGCTAAAAACATTAGCCTGATAAACCAACTTATTTGTAATATCTAACCCCGTTAACCAACCACTACGGGGATGATAAGCGCCAGTATCAATATCTATCCATCCCTGCCCCTGTGCTAAATTACCAGGAGCAACACCAGGTAAAGTAAAAGTTATAGTATGACCAACTATAATCAACTTATCTGGGAAATATGGTTGATTGATACTATGAAACTCCTCTCTGATCCAACACAAGTCGTAGGTTGTTTGTTGTTCAACTGTTTTATTAGGATCAACACCTGCATGAGTTAACCAAAAATCTCCCAAATCTAAATAAGTGGGTAAACTCTCAAACCAATCTAGATGTTCCTTGGAAATTGTTCCAGGTTGGTAACTAGCAACCGTTGCCTGTCCTCCACTATATAACCATGCTTGCATATTTGCTGATCCAGCATCGTTGCCAGTCAGGATGTTTAATAACATCTGCTCATGATTACCTAGCAAACAAGAGTAATTATTTTGTTTAACAAACTCCACTACCTGAGCGCTTTGTGGACCACGATCAATTAAATCTCCTAAAAAATAGACTTGATCATTTGATGCAGGAGCTATTTTCTCCAACAGCAACATCAAACCTTCATAGTGGCCATGTACATCTCCAATGACAACCCTACGCTGACTAATTTCGCTCATTTGCTTCTAGCTTGAATGAATTAGCTAAATATTTTAACTACACTTTTGTTTGTCTACTTTACGTTAAAAAAGATCAAGAAAACTTGACTAAGTTATGATTTATTTAATACTTGTATAGGCATTTCGTTAATTAGCCAAGTTCTGATAGCAGGTGATAAGTGACAGGTAACAGCGATAAAAGTCTTTTAGTGTCTAAGTTTTATCATCAGTCTATTTCTTAGCCATCTTAGCGGTTGCTATATTACAAATAATTACAGATACATGAGTAAGCAGTAACAGTTTGTACTAAGTTCTATCATTTATTAACGGAGGCCTATGTTTACCATTATACATTAATTTTCCTGCTTAATATAAGATTGCTCTCAAGCGCAAACTTTTAATTTTCATCTTGCAACAACCACAAACCACTATAAGTCATTCCTGAATCATCGGGTTGCACCAACAAAAAATGCAATCCCTGACTTAGCTGTTTGCGCTGCTGATATAACTTCCCAGCAGCAGTAACTTCCTCATCTGTAAAAGTCGCCAAAACCCACCTATCTACTAAATCAGCTTCTAAAATCAAACCATCAGGTGTACCTGCAATGTAGTTTAATGACACAGGGTTACTTTGATTTAACCACTGCGCTAAACGCATAGATTGCCTCCCACCGTAAATTACTACACCTGGGATAGGTACTGTTGAAGCTAAACCTAGATTAATTGGTTTGAGGAAATCTGGTATTTGCAAAAAAGGAATTGGCCGTTCTGTAAATTCATCCACAATATCACCAGATGGAATCGTTCCAAATCGCCATTCTTCCCCCCAGAGATTTTCTGGTAATGGTAATGGAGGTAATTTATCCACAGTTACAGGATATTGTTTAGCTGCTAACCACTGTTTTAGTGCCAAAGTTCTCCGAGTAGCTTCAACCTTAATACCTAAATTATTTCCCGCAGTTGTGATTAAACTTAAAGACTGAGGACGAAATACTTGGATTACATCTGGTAACTTTTTCTGACCAGCTAATTGTAATTGTTGGGAAACCCAAGTAGAATTAGCCTGTGATTGGGGACAACTTGCTGTAAACTCAAAACTGCGAGTTGGATCACAAAGCAATAATTCCCATAATATTTGCCCTTCAACATTTTGTAGTGGACTACGATAAAAATCAGCCTGCCAAATCAGACTCATTCCCTACTCCATAAAAATTAAATAACTCAAAAGTGAATTTAGCAAGTTTACGTTTTAACTAAATTTCTGGCAAATTCTATCGCTGCTTCTACTGTAGAAATTTTTCCCTCAGCTTGAGCAACACCAATCTCCATTAATAACTCACCTATCAGTGGTGAAGCCGGAATGTTTAACGCCCTCATCATGTCTTTACCATTGAGTAAAGGAATAGGATGTGCCACCACATCGTTTTTGTCAAGATAACGCTTGATTAAAGGTTCATAAGTAACAAACATACTTTCTTCAAACATTCCCTTAGCTACAATATCATTTGCTAAAGCTAATACCAACACAACCGGAAATAAAATTCCCATTTCCCGAAACAGAAAATACTGTTTCCGCAAAGGCTTATGTACCGCTTTCATTTCTAAAAACAGTCTTAACCCCGTTGTCACAGCCCGAATTTCTGCCCGACTATAGGTAAGTTCCTGTAATTCGATTTCCGCGATTTCCGGTTTCGAGTCAACCAGACAAGCAAGTTTAGCAGTAGCTAACCAAGAAGTTTTCACAGTCTCCCGCACATAATTTGCTAATTCTTCTCCTAATTGTTGCCAACTTTGGCTAATTAAAGTATAAGCTTGTTCAATAGCATTTAACTTAATAAAACTTTTATCAGTCGCATTCTTAAAGAAACTAGTCAAAACACCATCTTTCCAAGCAGTATTTAGCCAAGATGTTCCCTGAGAGTTTGCCAACAAATAACCAATTTCTACCCGTACTCTTTCCGCTGCTACCTGATTGATACTTTTTGCTAAACTGCGAATTGTCTCTTGAGTAACTGGTTCAATAGTAAAACCCAGTTGGGCAGCTTGACGATAAGCCCGCATTAACCGCAAAGGATCATTTTGCAGATTTACAGGTGATATCATCCGTAATAGACCAGATTCTATATCTTTATAGCCTTCAAGAGGATCAATGATTTCTTGAGTATGGGGATTATAAGCGATCGCATTAATAGTAAAATCCCTTCTATGCAAATCTGTAATTAAACTTTTTCCCTCCTGTTGGGCAAAATCAGCCGTAGCATTAGGAAACACCACACGAGCAATTTGTCTTTCAGCGTCAAGTAATACAAAACCAGCTTGATAACGTTGAGCAATCTTTCGCGCTACCTTCACGGCATCCTCTGGGACAATAAAATCTAAATCCACATATTCCCGAACTCTTCCCAAAATCGCATCACGCACCGCACCACCCACGATATAAACAGGTTGTGGCAAATATTCCAAACTAAAAGGCCAATTTTTGGCAGCTAGACGAGAAGTAACTAATTCAGACATTGTAATAAAAATCAACCTAGTAACTAATGCTGATTATTTTGACTTAAGCTACATTAACTATAAAGCTTCTTAGAGTTGGTTCTATTATGTGTATTTGTGTGAATTGCCACTATGTAGACCGCTGCGTCACCTACAACGCCGTAGAAACCCAGCACCAACAGCCAAACCTGACAGAAACACCAGATTTTGATCCCAACGAACCTTCCATCAACGTCAATATTCGCACACAAGGCGAAATCATTGAAATGGAATGGGACGTTGTTGGTTGTCTCAGCTTCAAATCGGAAATAGGTAAATGGTCTAAATTACGTCCAGGTGAATTAGTCCCCACATAATGAGAGTAGCTTCTGAAATGTTGCTGAATATTCACACTCGAAATCAGCAACACCAATTATCGCGAACTCCATTAACTTTAAATTAAAAGCCTAAAATCAAAGCTGTTCTACCCTCCAACCCTTAATTATGCTGTATTATCTATCAGAAAAATATATTTGCGTTTACTTTGAAAAGCATAATTAAACATCTCTTACCAGATAAATACGCTTTAGCATTGCATACCACCACACCGGAACTTGGTTTAGCAATTAGCAACTTTACAGATTATCCCCAATCTCAAGTTTGGAACTTAGGACGTGACTTATCCAGTCATATCCATCAATATCTAGTTGAAGTAATTAAACCACGAACCTGGGCAGACCTAGAATTTATCGCCGTAGCCAAAGGTCCTGGTGGTTTTACAGGAACTCGCATTGGTGTTGTCACCGCTCGGACACTAGCACAACAGCTAAAAATTCCCGCCTTTACAGTTTCCACCCTAGCCGCAGTAGCTTGGCAAGCTCATAAAGCCCAAAAAAATTGCCAATATCCAGTAATTGCCGTAGAAATGCCAGCACAGCGAGGACAAGTTTTTGGTGCTATTTATCAACCCAACTCTGATAATTCTGGCATTACTGCTCTATTACCAGATACAGTATTTACCCCGTCTGCATGGCAAGAAACCCTAGCAGTCCAATCTTCTGGGCATAGCAATTACCAATTAATTTCAGCCACATCTCAGTTAGCAGCCACTGTTAACAGTATTTTAGAATTAGCTTATTTAGATTGGCAGCAAGGAAAAAATCCCCATTGGTCCGAGGCTATTCCTTATTATGGACAACATCCTGTAGATATTTGATGATTATCGAAATCCTTCCAATCCTTGCCAGATAAAGCTTATAGCTAAAAATAGAATCAAAATTTCCCCCGTCCCCAAAAATATTTCCCAAACCCCTTGACAGGAAAAGGAAGGATTGCTATATTGATTAAGTGCCGAGTAAAGAAACGACTCCCGGCAACTGAACCGAGAAAAAATAATACTTTGAAAGAATAGATTAAACCAATCCTCGTCGTCAAGATAATTGAAAGAGGATTCGAGATTTTAACTAATTTCGGAGCCAACAAACTCGAAAGAACCAAA